>JANNYE010000127.1:0-44389 GCA_031409935.1 Burkholderiales bacterium
TTCAACGTTAATGTCCAGCATCATCACGACGAACAGGAACAGCACCATCACCGCGCCCACGTAAACAAGTACCAGTGCGATAGCGAGAAACTCGGCCTTCAGCAGCATCCAAAGGGCCGACGCAGAGAAGAACGCGAGCACTAAAAACAGCGCAGCATGAACCGGATTTTTGACGCTGATAACGCATGACGCTGCGAACAGCATCACGCCAGAAAAAACGTAGAAAACAATAGTAGCGAATTCAGGCATGGGCAGTGGCCGCGTTAGCGGAACCTCGCGTCAGCAGCTCTATCGGCCGCAATTTGTTTTTCATAACGATCACCGACGGCGAGCAGCATTTCTTTGGTGTAGTAGAGGTCACCGCGCTTTTCACCGTGATACTCAAGGATGCGTGTTTCTACGATGGAATCCACTGGGCAGCTCTCTTCGCAAAAGCCGCAGAAGATGCACTTGGTGAGATCAACGTCGTAGCGCGTAGTGCGGCGCGAACCATCGTCACGAACCTCGGATTCGATGGTGATGGCCATGGCAGGGCACACGGCTTCACACAGCTTGCAGGCGATGCAGCGCTCTTCGCCGTTTTCATAACGGCGCAGCGCATGAAGCCCGCGAAAACGCGGCCCCTGCGGCGTTTTCTCTTCCGGAAACTGCACCGTGATTTTGCGCGCGAACAAATAACGCCCGGTAATCGAGAGGCCCTTGAGCAACTCCCACAGCAGGAAGGTCGAAAAAAAATGTTTGACGGATGCGATCATTTAAACCCGCTCCTAGTGGAATGCCGACGCCCACGGCGTCTGCATAACGATCGCGAGAAACACGATGTAGACGAGTGTGACGGGGATGAAAATTTTCCAGCCGAGGCGCATGATCTGGTCGTAGCGGTAGCGCGGGAACGATGCGCGAATCCACAGGAAAAAGAACAGCACGAAGAACACTTTGGTCGCGAGCCAGAAGAAGCCATCGGCAAATGGCTTCATGCCGAATACGAAAAGTTCGTTGGTGATTGGCAGTGGCGACAACCAGCCGCCCAAGAACATCACGGCAACCAGCACCGCGATCAAGATCATGTTCGCGTATTCGGCGAGGAAGAAGATAGCAAACGTTACGCCTGAATACTCAACGTGAAAGCCTGCGACGATTTCAGATTCGCCTTCGGCCACGTCAAACGGATGACGATTGGTCTCGGCCACGCCGGAGATGAAATACACAATGAATAACGGGAACAGCGGGATGAAGTACCACTGTGACAAACCGCCGGCTTGCGCATTGACGATGTCGCTCAAATTCAAACTGTTGGCCGCCATCAACACACCGACCAGTGCGAAGCCCATGGCGATTTCGTACGACACGATCTGCGCGGCAGAACGCATGCAACCAATGAACGCGTACTTGGAATTCGAGGCCCAGCCAGCGAGAATCACGCCGTACACACCAACCGACGTGAGTGCTAGGATGTAGAGCAGACCAGCGTTCGCGTTAGCTAACACCAGCGTCGGATCGAACGGAATCACCGCCCATGCAGCGAGCGCCGGGCCGATGGACAGCAGCGGCGCGATGAAGAACAACGTCTTGTTCGCACCGGTCGGAACAACGATCTCTTTGAGCAACAGTTTGAACACGTCGGCGAACGGCTGCAACCAGCCAAAGCCCACGCGGTTCGGCCCAATGCGAACCTGCATCCATCCGATAACCTTGCGCTCCCACAACGTCAGGAAGGCGACGCATAACGTGATCGGGACGACGATCACCAAAATCTTGACCAGCGTCCACAACGCGTACGTCATCGCTGGATAGTCGGTGCCGAGCACCAATTCAAATGGGTTGCTCATGCAGCCACCACGCTTATGGGATCGGTCGTCGTGCCTAGTTGCGCTGAGACTTCCGTCGCGAGAGGCACGCGCATTGCGCCGTTCGGAACTGAAGCGTCAACAGACAACGTTGATGTTGCTCTGCCAGCGCCTTGCGTCACCGTGATGATCGCGCCATCAGTCAGATTCAGTTGCGTTGCCGTTTCGGCGTTCACGCGAACATGCGCCTGCTTGCCGTAGGCCGAGCGCGACAGCGCGAGACCGCGACGCACCAGTGGATCCGCGTGATAAATCGGCACGTCGGCGACACGCTCAAGACCGGTGTTGGCTGTTGTAGTTGCAGCAGCGATTGCCGCTGGCACTGCACCCAGTTTTGCGGCATCAAAGCCCGCAAGCGCTGCCGCTTTTACATCTTCGCTGCTGTTAAACGCGCCAACGTTCGCGTGCAATAAATCACCCAGCACGCGCAACACTTTCCAGCCCGGACGCGTTTCTCCGAGTGGACGTACGACACCCGTAAACGATTGCACCGTGCCATCTTGCGAGACGTACGTGCCCGACGTTTCGGTGAACGGAGCGATGGGTAAAAGCACATCAGCTTTATCTCGCATCGCTTGGTTGACATGGGCTACCAGTGCAATTACCTTGGAAGTCGACTTTAGTGCATTTGAGGCATCGAGCCCATATGCACTATCGAGTTCAGGCTCCAAGCCAATGAGCAACATCGCTCCTGCTCCGCCAGTCAACGCTTGTCGCGCCGACTTGCCGCCAGCACCCGGAACGGCACCCGCGACGTACGCCGAAACTGTTGAAGCGGAGAGTATCAAACGACCGCTCGTGCCGCCCGACATTTCAGCGATGCACGCGGCTAATGCCTCAAGCTGCGACGCATCAGCGCCGGACAGCGCTAAGTCGCCAAGCAGCACAGCCACTTTCTTCCCCGACACCAGCGACGCAGCAATGCGCTCGGCTTCGACCGATGGCGTCACGTTGAGCGCGGGCGGTGATTTTTCGAGCCGCTTCGCCAGCGCAACAACTACGCCAGCAAGCTCTGAAAGCATGACCGACGGTTTCACAATTACTTTGGCCGCAACCGGGCACAGCAAGTCATCATCCACCGACGAAATCACCGACAGCATTGCGCCTTTTTTCACACGAGCGCGGATGCGGCTGGCAATCAATGGTTGCTCCTGACGAAGGCTCGCACCAACGATCAAAAAACGATCAACCGTCGCAAAGTCAGACACCTTAAGTCCCAACCATGGAATGCCACCCCCCGCATCCAGCGACGGGTCGGTCACGCGTAACCGATGGTCGATGCTGTTTGACCCGACCGCCGTCGCGGTTTGTTTAGCAAGGTAGGACTCTTCCAACGTTGAGTGCGGCCCCATCAACACCGTGAGCGCGTTGCCGCCCTGCGCTTTGACGGTTGACGCAATTGCGCTGGCGGCAGCGGTGAGCGCATCCTGCCAGCTCACCTGATGCCACACGCCGGCGGTCTTGACCATCGGCGAGGTTAGGCGATCTTCGGTGTAAAGCCCTTCGTAACTGAACCGATCGCGATCCGAAATCCAGCATTCGTTGACCGCTTCGTTCTCACGCGGCAGGACGCGCATCACGCGGTCGCCCTTGACTTGAATTTGCAGATTGGCGTTGAGACCGTCGTGCGGACTGACCGACTTGCGACGCTGCAGCTCCCACGTGCGGGCACTGTAGCGGAACGGTTTAGACGTGAGCGCACCAACGGGGCACACGTCGATCATGTTGCCCGACAGCTCGGAATCCACCGACTTGCCCACGAACGAGAGAATTTCGGAATGCTCTCCACGGCCGCCCATGCCGAGCTCCATGATGCCAGCGACTTCTTGCCCAAAGCGGACGCAGCGGGTGCATTGAATGCAGCGACTCATCTCGGCTGCACTGATTAGCGGACCAATGTTCTTGACGAAGACGACGCGCTTTTCTTCCTGATAGCGCGAACCGGAATTGCCGTAGCCCACTGCCAAATCTTGCAACTGGCATTCGCCGCCCTGATCGCAAATCGGGCAATCGAGTGGGTGATTGATGAGCAGAAATTCCATCACGCTCTTTTGCGCTTTTTTCGCGTAGTCGCTGGCCGTAAAGACCTTCATGCCCTCGGTCACGGGTGTGGCGCAGGCAGGCATTGGCTTCGGCGCTTTTTCGACCTGCACCAGACACATGCGGCAGTTCGCCGCGATGGACAATTTCTTGTGATAGCAGAAGTGTGGGATGTAGGCGCCGACCTGATTGGCAGCGTCCATGACCGTGCTACCCGGTGCAACCTGCACTACCTTACCGTCAATTTCGATGTTGAGCATCTAGCGAACTCTGTTCAAAATGTGCGCCGCAGCCACTTCTGTGGGAGCGGTTCCACCGCGAAAAGCAGCTGCAAATGACGACGGAAATCGCGGTAAAACCGCTCCCACAACTTGGGTTGATCGCTTAAACATACGCGGGCACCAAGCAGCGCTTGTTGTCAATGTGAAACTGAAATTCATCGCGATAATGCTTGATGAATGCACGCACCGGCATCGCAGCGGCATCACCCAGCGCACAAATGGTGCGGCCCTGAATGTTGTCGGCAACCGAGTTCAGCATGTCGAGATCGTCATTGCGACCTTCGCCGTGTTCGATGCGATGAACCATGCGCCACAACCAGCCCGTACCCTCGCGGCACGGCGTGCATTGACCACACGATTCTTCGTAATAAAAATAAGACAAACGCAGCAGCGACTTCACCATGCAGCGCGTTTCGTCCATCACGATGACCGCACCCGAGCCGAGCATTGATCCGGCTTTGGCAATGGAGTCGTAATCCATGTTGGTCTGCATCATGATGTCGCCCGGAATCACCGGCATCGACGAGCCGCCGGGAATTACGGCCTTGATTTTTTTGCCGTCGCGCATGCCACCTGCAAGCTCAAGCAGTTTCGAGAATGGCGTGCCGAGTGGCACTTCAAAGTTGCCCGGACGGGCCACGTCGCCGGACACCGAGAACAGCTTCGTTCCGCCGTTATTCGGCAGGCCCAAATTCAAAAATGACTCACCGCCGTTGCGCATGATCCAAGGCACCGCAGCGAATGTTTCGGTGTTGTTGATCGTTGTCGGTTTTCCGTAGAGACCGAAGCTGGCCGGGAACGGTGGCTTGAAACGCGGTTGGCCTTTTTTGCCCTCCATCGATTCCAGCAACGCGGTTTCTTCGCCGCAGATGTAGGCGCCGTAACCGTGAAAAGCGTGTAACTGAAAATCGAAGCCCGAGCCGAGAATGTTGGGGCCGAGGAAGCCCGCAGCGCGCGCCTCTTCCAGCGCGTCTTCAAACTGCTCGTAAATCGAGAAGATTTCGCCGTGAATGTAGTTGTAGCCGACGGTGATGCCCATCGCGTAGGCCGCAATCGCCATACCCTCGATCAGCATGTGCGGGTTGTAGCGCATGATGTCGCGGTCTTTGAACGTGCCCGGCTCGCCCTCGTCTGAATTGCATACGAGATACTTTTGACCGGGGAACTGACGCGGCATGAAGCTCCACTTCAGGCCCGTCGGAAAGCCCGCGCCACCGCGTCCACGCAATGCTGAGCGTTTGACTTCAGCGATCACCTGATCCTGTGGCGTTTTTTCCTTGAGGATTTTTGTCAGTGCTTCGTAGCCACCACGCGTTTGGTACGCGCCGATGCGCCAATCGTTGGCGTCGTCGATCTTGAGATCGGCAAAGATAGTCGGAGAAATGTGCGGGCCGAAATGCATTTTGAAACTGCCTATGCGTTCTTCAGAGATTCGACAAGGGCGTCGAATTTTTCTGGCGTAATCTTGGCGCGAAGATCGTGATTGTTCACGGTGAATACTGGCGCATCGCCGCAGGCACCGAAACATTCGCCTTCTTTCAGAGTGAACATGCCGTCAGTTGTGGTTTCATTAAATCCGATGCCCAACGTCTTTTTCGCATGTTCGGCGCATGCCGTTGCACCCATCAGCTGACACGGCAAATTGGTGCAAATCGTGAGCTTGAATTTGCCGACCGGCTTCAAGTTGTACATCGTGTAGAAAGACGCGACTTCGTACACGGCGATAGGCGGCATGCCAATATGCGTCGCCACTTCCTGCATCGTTTCGTTCGACAGCCAGCCCTGCTCGGTTTGCGCAATGGTCAATGCGGCCATGACCGCGGACTGACGCTGATCCGATGGAAACTTGGTGAGTTCGCTGTCAATTTTTTTGAACGCTTCTTGCGAGAGGGTCATCGCTGGTTTACCTATCAATCTCGCCAAACACAATGTCTTGGGTGCCGATAATCGCCACCACGTCGGCAATCATGTGGCCGCGCGACATTTCATCTAGTGCGGCCAAATGCGCAAAGCCCGGCGCACGAAGTTTCAAGCGATACGGTTTGTTTGCGCCGTCAGAAACAATGTACACACCGAACTCGCCTTTGGGATGCTCTACCGCTGCGTACGCCTCGCCCGGTGGCACGTGCATGCCTTCGGTGAACAGCTTGAAGTGGTGAATCAGCTCTTCCATGTTGGTCTTCATGGATTCGCGATTCGGCGGCGCGATTTTGTGATTTTCAGTAATCACCGGGCCGGGATTCGCTCGCAGCCACTTGATGCATTGCTGAATGATCTTGTTGGATTCGCGCATTTCCTGCACGCGAACTAGATAGCGGTCGTAACAATCCCCGTTGACGCCCACCGGGATGTCGAAATCCATGCGGTCATAGACCTCATACGGCTGCTTTTTGCGCAAGTCCCACGCGATACCGGAGCCGCGCAGCATAGGGCCGGTGAAGCCCAGCGCCAGCGCGCGCTCGGGGCTGACGACGCCAATGCCCACCGTGCGCTGTTTCCAGATGCGGTTGTCGGTGAGCAACGTTTCGTACTCGTCAACGTAAGTTGGAAAGCGCTTGCAAAAATCTTCAAGAAAGTCGAGGAACGAACCTTGACGGTTCTCGTTCATTTTCTTGATGGCTGTTGCGTTATGAATTTTCGATGCCTGATATTGCGGCATACGATCCGGCAGATCGCGATACACGCCGCCCGGTCGGTAATACGCCGCATGCATCCGCGCACCAGACACCGCTTCGTACATATCGAACAGGTCTTCACGCTCACGGAATGCGTACAGAAATACCGTCATCGCGCCCACGTCAAGCGCATGGCAGCCGAGCCACAGCAGGTGGTTCATCAAGCGCGTGACTTCGTCGAACATCACGCGGATGTACTGCGCGCGCTCGGGGATTGGCAACTGCAACAGCTTTTCAATGGCCAGACAATACGCATGTTCATTGGACATCATCGACACGTAGTCGAGACGATCCATGTACGGCAGTGCTTGCAGATACGTCTTGCTCTCAACGAGCTTTTCGGTCGCGCGATGCAGCAAGCCAATATGCGGATCGGCGCGCTCAATGGTCTCGCCATCAAGCTCAAGCACGAGGCGTAGCACGCCGTGCGCCGCAGGATGCTGCGGCCCAAAGTTCATGGTGTAGTTGCGAATTTCAGCCATACAACTTTGCCTTAGCTCGCATACGAATTGTCACGAATCACACGCGGCACATTCTCGCGCGGCTCGATCGTGACGGGTTGATACAGCACACGACGCTGCTCCGGGTCGTAGCGCATTTCGACGTAGCCTGAAGTAGGGAAGTCCTTGCGGAACGGATGACCTACAAAGCCGTAATCGGTTAGCAAGCGACGCAAATCGGGATGACCTTCGAAAATTACGCCGTACAGGTCAAAGGCTTCCCGTTCGTACCAATTGGCAGCGGGCCAGATGTCCACCAGCGAATGCACTACCGGAAAGCTGTCATCCTCAGCAAAGCACCGCACGCGAACTCTTTGATTCAACGTTACGGACAGCAGGTGAATCACCACGGCATATTTTTTTGTGTCGCGATACTCTTCGGCGTACACCGAATAATCAACGCCACACAGATCAACCATGGTGTCGAAACGCGACTTCTGGTGATCGCGCAAAGCCGTACAGACGGTCAGCCAGTCTTTTGCGGCAACTTCCACCGTCACTTCGTCTAGTGCAGCGATCAGCGTCTGCACTTTGTCACCCAACACTTCAGCGACGATGTCTTTCAACATACCGTGTTAAGCCCTTGCGATGGTGTTGGTGCGACTGATTTTGTTCTGCAATTGCAGAATGCCGTAGATCAACGCCTCGGACGTGGGCGGGCAACCGGGCACGTACACGTCAACGGGAACGATACGATCACAACCTCGCACGACGGAATAACTGTAGTGGTAGTACCCGCCACCATTGGCGCATGAGCCCATCGAGATCACCCAACGCGGCTCGGCCATCTGGTCATAAACCTTCCTCAGCGCGGGTGCCATTTTGTTGCACAGCGTACCAGCCACAATCATCACGTCCGACTGCCGCGGGCTGGGGCGAAACACGATGCCGAAACGATCCAAGTCGTAGCGAGCCGCGCCCGCATGCATCATTTCAACTGCGCAGCAGGCCAGGCCAAATGTCATCGGCCACATTGAGCCGTTACGCGACCAGTTGATCAGCGTGTCAAGGCTCGTCGTAACGAAGCCTTTTTCGAGGACGCCTTCAAGACTCATAAATCAAGCACTCCAATCGGCAAAACAACGCCGTTTATTCCCAATCCAGCGCACCCTTTTTCCACTCGTAAACAAAGCCCACGGTGAGGATGCCTAGAAAAACCATCATCGTCAGAAAGCCGGCGAAACCGATGTCCTTCTGCGCTACCGCCCAAGGGAACAGGAACGCAATTTCCAGATCGAAAAGAATAAAGAGAATAGCGACCAGGTAATAGCGCACGTCAAAACGCATGCGCGCATCCTCAAACGCTTCAAAGCCGCATTCGTAAGGGGCAAGCTTTGCAGGATCAGGTTTATCAGGCGAAATCAACCAGCCCACCGTGAGCAGTACGCAACCAAACGCAAGCGCCACGATCATGAAGATCAGTATCGGGACATAAGTTTCTAGTGACATAGGGGCTGTCTATTAATCCGTTTTTCGGGCCGGACGAGTGGCCGCGTCGCGTGGCGCTCGCAATCCTCATGTACCTGTAAGTACATTCCGGTTGCTGCGCGCCACGCGCCTTGCACTTCATCCCGAAAATTCGAATTTATAGAAGTGCCCATGACTCAAAAATCCCCAAAAAAAAGGCGGTGCACAACATGCTCCCCGCCCTCCTTGTTACCCGTGCTTATTTTACGGGACTCTTAGTTGATGGTGCCGTCGGCGAGACTCGAACTCGCACAGCTTTCGCCACTACCCCCTCAAGATAGCGTGTCTACCAATTTCACCACGACGGCTAAAAAACTTACTTCATTTATTTACTTCGGAATGTCCGATTTGGCCGGTGCGGGCGCGGAACCGGCGGGTGCATTTGGGGCTGATTGCTCCGTTTTGCCCGGATCACCGGTTACGCCTTGCATTACGCCACCGCCCCCTGATGAGCGATGAGCACCGACATAGGTTAAAGCAATGCTGGTGGCAAAAAAGATCGTTGCAGCTACGCCTGTCGCGCGGCTTAAAAAATTAGCCGATCCGGCCGCACCAAATACGCTACCTGCGGAACCAGTGCCGAAGGATGCACCCATGTCTGCGCCCTTGCCATGCTGGAGCAACACTAGAACCAGAATGGACGCTGCCGCTATTACGTGTATCGCGAGTAGAAAAATTTCCATAGCCCATGATTATACATAGCGCGACGAGTTTTTCATGGCTCACCCAGCGGCAGAAATGATGGCGAGGAAATCCTCGGCAACCAGCGATGCACCTCCAATCAGCCCGCCGTCAATATCGGGTTGGGCAAACAGCTCCCTCGCATTTGAAGCTTTGACGCTTCCGCCATAAAGCACGCTGACATTGCTTGCTGCGGGGTGAATCAGCATCAGCTGAGACCGGATGAACGCGTGCATTGCCTGAGCCTCGGCCGGGGTTGCAGTCTTGCCAGTACCAATCGCCCAGACCGGCTCGTACGCGACGATGACGCAGGCGAACGCCGCCTTGATCAACGCCGCGCAAGCGGCCACCTGCGCGGCAACCGTCAGCTCCGCCATCCCGTTCTCCCGCTCCTTCAATGTCTCGCCCACGCAAATCACGGGAGTCAGACCGCAGGCAACCGCCGCAAGCCCTTTGCGCGCTACCTGTTCGCTCGATTCGCCGTTGACTTGTCGACGCTCGGAATGGCCCACTAAGGTTGCCGTGGCACCCATTTCGCGCACCATAGCCGCGCTAACTTGTCCGGTGAAAGCTCCGCTTGCGTGCTCGCTGACATCCTGCGCTCCGATCCGTACCCGACTCTTTTCTAATGCGCGTTGCGCTTGGGTCAGATAAGGAAAAGGCACGCAAACCGCGACATTGACTCCGGGCACCGCTTGTGCCGAAATGGCATCCAACAGCGCTGCGTTGCCCGCCATCGACCCGTTCATTTTCCAGTTGCCGATGACCCAGCGATCAGGTTTGCTCATAGTGCGGTTTCAATTGAAAAATGGATTGATGTTGGCATCAAACGAGCGCCAAGCCTCGGCGCGTTGCTGCGGATGGGTATAAAAGTCCCGTGCGAACCGCCCGCATGACACAAATACGCAAAAAAACAGTCATTCAGAATTGCCTGTATTGCAACGCGAGCCGCTTGCGCTACGCTTCGGGTTAGCAGAGGCTAAACAGATTCGGGCGTGGTGTGTCAACTCGGACATTCTAAACACCGTTTTGAGGCTTAAACACTTTACTGCACAGCGCTCGCTGTGCTCATGACCATTCAGGAGGCCGCATGAAGTTTCAACATCGTCAATATCCCGCTCGCACGGCGCTGCTTGTCATTGCGTCGCTCGCCAGCGCCGCTGCGACAACGGCAGCAGCCGCTGCTGACTTGTGGCTCTACAGTGGGCGCGATTTCACCGGTGCCACCGCCCGTGTGTCGCGCTCCGAGGCCAACCTGCCTGTGGGCTCGGCTCGTTCGATACGTGTGGAAACGGGCATTTGGGAGGCCTGCACGGGTCAAAACTTCACTGGCGAATGTCGCCGCATCACGGCGGGCGAATACCGCGAGTTTGGTGGCCGTTACGGCGATACGATTCTTTCTGTGCGTGACGTCACTTACGCGCAGCCTTCCGTGACCTACACCCCACCCCGCTTGCAGCTTTTTGAAGCCCGAGACTTCCGTGGACGCACCGTAAACCTTGAACAAAGCGTGGCCGATTTTGATCAAGGTAGAAGTCCGATTCACAGTCCCGCGTCTGCCATCGTCACCGGCGGCACTTGGGAGATTTGTACCGATTACAACTATGGTGGCCGCTGCCAGGCGCTGCCGCCGGGGCAGTACAACGATCTCGGCACTCAGTTGAACTACCGCATCGTCAGCGCGCGCGTGCTTGAGCAACCGCGCGTGGTGCAAGCACCAACGCCACCGCCACCGTTGCCCGCGCCGACCCCGCCGACGGTTCAGATTGACCCCATCGCGGCAATCTTTGGTGCCATTGCTGGCGGCGTCGTGGCTAATGCGAACCGGCCCACCCTGCCCGCGCCAACACCCTATACGACGCCTGCTTACGGCAGCGGTCGCATTGAGGTTTATGGCGAGATTGATTTTCGTGGTCCCGTCATGACCATCGACAGCGACGTCGACAACTTTAGAAATTCCGGTTTCAATGATCGGATTCAGTCGATGCGGGTGACCGGTGGCAATTGGGAGGCCTGTGAAGACCGCAACTATGGAGGCGCATGCCTCGTGTTTGGCCCCGGCGACTATCGCCGCTTGCCACCACAGCTCGATCGCACGATTTCGTCGCTGCGCAACGTTGGTGGTGGCGACCCTAACTGGGCGGGCCTGACGCAGACCGGTCAAAACTACAGCGTGATGGACGACAACGCCGGGCGCAGTCGGCATCCGCTGTGGTTGTACGAGCACAGCAACTTTCGTGGCAGCACCGTGCGCGCGGTTGGCGACGTCGCTGATCTGGGCCCTTCCGGCATGAACGACGCGGCGTCGTCAATCTTCATCAGTTTTGGTAACTGGCAGTTCTGTGAAAACTCGAACTATCGCGGTCGCTGTTTCGTTCTCGGCCCGGGTCAGTACAGCGAGGTTCCGCAGGGGATGAACGACACGATCTCCTCTTTCCGCCGCGTGCGATGAGCCCCTATTTTCACCTATTTTCCACCGCGAAAAGCATCGCGGTGGTCGGCCTCTCCAACCGCCCGGATCGCCCGAGTTTCGAGGTTGCGTCAGTGCTGCAAGGCGGCGGCTACCGCATCATTCCAGTAAACCCGCAATATGCTGGCATGACGATTCTTGGCGAGCCCTGCGTCGCCTCGTTGGGCGACATAAATGAGCCGGTCGACATCGTCGATTGCTTCCGCCGCAGTGAGGACATGGCTGATGTTGCGAGCGCGGCAGCATTAATGTCAACCGTGCCCAAGGTGCTGTGGATGCAGTTGGGTGTGGCCAATGACGCTGCTGCCAAAATCGCTGAGGCCGCTGGGATGACCGTGGTGCAAAACCAGTGTCTTGAGACGCATTACTTGGCGTCGCGCTGAGCATCGAGCATCGTTTCGCCGATTCAGCTAAGGAGCCATTTACTGTGAAAAATATTGTCCGTCAGGCTCTGGCAAGTGCCGTGGCCGCCGTAGCACTGGTTGCAGCGCCGATGAGCTTGGCTCGTGCAGCAGCGTGCGCGCTGGATCAGTCGATCAGCGTGCGCGATTTGCCAAAGCAAGGCCAAGACACGCTCGCCACCATCAGTGCCGGCGGGCCGTTCGCTAGCAATCGCGACGGTATTGTCTTTAACAACCGGGAACGCATTTTGCCCCGAGAGAAGCGCGGTTTTTACCGCGAATACACAGTGCGCACGCCGGGGGTGAAAAATCGCGGTGCGCGACGCATCGTTTGCGGCGGCGAGCAGCGCGCGGCCGATCAGTGCTTTTATAGCGACGATCACTATCAATCTTTTAAGTGCATCACACGATAGAGCGACGGAAACCCTATGAAAAACGCTGTACACGACCTTCGTTCTGATGTCATTTTGCGCGTTGAACTGAAAGGCGTGCGCTCAAAAAAAGCGCTGCTCGAAGCGCTGGCACTAGGGCTCAAACTGCCCAAACATTTTGGCCACAACTGGGACGCGCTGGCCGACTGCCTGATGGACAACGCCTGGGCGAAACATCAAAGTACGACGCTGCTGTTGCTCGACGCTGGCAATGCCGACGCCCGCTTCGGTGAGAACTGGCAGACATTGCTCGAAATTTTCGACGAGGCCTGCGTCTGGTGGGGTGAGCACGACAAGGCGTTTCGTGTGGTGCTAGCTTGACCACTGCGCTCACAACGCCCGCGTCAAGCAGCAAACCGCTAAAAGTCCCCCGCTCCGTCCTTATCGCCATCGTCACGCCGCAGCGTGACACGTTGCTGATCGAACGCGCCGACGCACCGGGCTTTTGGCAGTCGGTGACCGGCTCACAGGAAGTTGGCGAAACGTTTGCCGCCACCGCTGAGCGAGAGCTGTTTGAAGAAACGGGATTCGTCGCGAGCGACCACGGCGGCCTGATTGATTTGCACGTGGAGAACGTGTTTTGCATCTACCCGCGCTGGCTCCACCGTTATCCACCGAACACCACCCACAATCGCGAACGCTGCTTCGCGATTTGCTTGCCCGCGACGCTCGCGCCTACCCTTGCAGCCCGGGAGCACGTCGCGTTTGAGTGGATGCCCATCAATGCGGCGATCCATCGCGTCACCTCTTGGAGCAACGCGGCTGCATTGAGTGCGCTCGCGTTGGCGGTGCTAAAACCGAATCGCATCGCCCATTTGTGATCAGCTTTTGCATGAAACCCCCATTGAAAAAGGCGATCCGCGAATAATCGTGGTTAGTCAACTATCGCCATTTTTACGTCCTTGCCCCTATAAAACAAGGCTTTATGAATAAAGCTGTTGCGCACGCGCCCGACGCTATTTTGTTCGATTTCGACGGCACACTGGTCGACAGCGCCCCCGATCTAGCCGGCGCGATCAATGATCTCCGAAGCGAAATCGGACTACCCGAAACGCCGTACGAAAAGCTGCGGCCCTACGCCACGTACGGTGCTCGCAGCCTGTTGAAAGCGGGCCTCGATTTATCCCCGGATCACGCGCAGTACGAAGCGCATCGGCAGCGTTTTCTGGCCATTTACGACCAGCGCAAACTGCGCAAAAGCCACCTCTTTGAGGGCGTGCTCGAGCTGCTGATTGCGCTGGAGCGGCGCGGAATCCGCTGGGGCATCGTCACCAACAAGCATTCTCGCTACGCAGAGCCGATGATCTTTGAACTGCTCCGCGACCGCGCCTTTAACCCCGCAGTCGTGCTCTGTGGCGACAGCACCCCCACTCCCAAGCCACACCCCGCGCCCCTGCTCCGCGCTGCGGCTGAAGCTAAGTTCGACGTCAACCGCTGCTGGTATGTCGGCGATGGCGAGAGCGACATCAAAGCAAGCCTCGCCGCTGGCATGACGCCGGTGCTGGCAAGCTACGGCTACGTGCCCGAACTCGCCACTGCCCGCGCTTGGGGCGCGCACTTTGAGATTGCTCAGCCGCTGGATTTGCTGGAGCTTTTCGTCATCACGACGTGAACGATCCTGCTGCAGGTTGCAGCATTGCAACACCCCAGCTCTTCAGACGAATCTTAGTTTCCGTGAAGCGTGCCACTCCGCTCCGCCACCGCTAGACTGGAGTTAAGTTTCGGGTGCAAGGTTTGTGGCAAATTTAGCCTGCCGTCAGCCGGCCTTAGGCAAGCTTCAAGCCTGAATCATGTGGCAGCGGCGCGCCCAAGCTAACCGCACGCGCTGTGGCCCCGCAAGCGACAGCACGGACACCAGAGGCAGATCGAAACAATTGGCAACCGCTGAATCAACGCCGCGCATACGTCTGCTGACGCTAGGCGCTAGGCTGCCAGAAACGCGCGCGCTTGTGGCACTGCTGGCACAGCAAAAAGCCATCATTGTGGTGGGCGAGGTTCTTGATCTCGCCAACGGTGCCGAGGCGGCTCGCCTGCTCAAGCCCGACGTCATTTTGTTGCACACGTCTGGCGATCAGTTTGCGCTCGAAGCGATCGGCGTCATCCTCGCCGGTACCGCCGATGCAAAATTGCTGCTGGTCACCCAAACTAGCAATGCCGACACCGCTGTCCAGATGCTGGAACACGGTGCGCGCGGCCTGCTGCCACGCAGTGATGTCTTGGCGCAGGCGCTGCGCGCCATTCATGCGGTACATACCGGTGAAATCTGGGCCTCACGGGCGCTGCTGTCGCGGATTGTGCAAGGCTCGATCAAGCACACCACGCTGCTTCACGCTCACGAAAAATCTGCGTTGAGTCTGACCGAACGCGAAAGCGAAATCATCAAATTTTTACGCAGTGGCTCATCCAACAAAGAGATCGCCGCACAGCTCAACATCAGCGACAAGACGGTGAAAACCCACTTGCAGAATATTTTCGGCAAGATGCAGATTCACCGTCGCCAACACATCCACGCCACCGCTCGTTTATCGTAGCGACGGCGCGTCCAAACACAGCCCCACGCAGCAAATGGCTTGCACGGGGTTCGTCGCTGAAATTGGCAACGCTGCCGCGCTGCCTGCTGTGGGCTGAATCTAGCCCGAAAGAGTTTGTGCGTTTTTGCGTCCAGCGCCGCGACGTTCACATGTCGCGTACTCCGTTTGGAGTATGGACAAATTTACGGTGGTCGATACCATCAATTTTCTGATTGAAAATGCGTTGGTTGGGTGCTCGGTGAAACGGACGCCTTGTCGCAGCGAACGCAAATTCACGCAACCAACCAAAGGGACATCACGATGAACGTAACTCGCGCCGCTATTCCAAATTTAATTCGCACACTTTTGCTTGGCCTTGTGCTGGCAGCAACCGGTCCCGTGGCAGCACAAAAAGCTCGCTCGATAACGCTGGACACGGCCCTGACAGCGCAAGAAGCAGGCGAGACCGCACAGTTCCGCGCGCAGTTCGACACCATGATGGCGAACTATGAACGGATCGCGACCAAGCGGGGCGATTTGTCCACCCTTGAAAAGGCAAGCGAAGCCCGACTAGCCATGAGCCGCGTCACGGAGCAGCAACTGGCCATCCTCTACTCGCGCGCGGGCTATCCCGATCTAGCCAGCGCGGTCATTGCCACCGAATTGCAAGCGTCACGCGCGGTGCAATCTCGTGCCAAATCGCTGCCATTCCCAGATGCCGCGCCTATAGTCAGTAACTGTGACATAGTCGATTACGCGCCTGGAACGCGCTATGCCGAATTGATTGCAAAGGAAGTGACCCAAGCCCTCCTCGATTCGGCCAATTACGGCTGTGTCGAGACCATACTGGGCGTCAACGGGTCGCTAGCCTGCATACCGTTTGCGGTCGCTAACTCGGTCGCACAGGGATTGTTCAACACGTCAACGTTCTGCGACGGTGAGGTAGCCAGCAATCAGGTCGAAGCCAGCTATCTGCGGCTATTGCATTTGCATAACGACCTGAGCGCCGGTGTCACGTCCGTCGTGAACAACGCCAACACCAATGCGGCGAGCATCATCAGCAACGATAACTCCAACAAGACCGCGATCATTACCAACGACAACACCAACACCGCAAGCATCGTCAGCAATGACAACTCCAACAAGACCGCGATCATTACCAACGCCAACAGCAACACGACGACTATTGTCACCAACGACAACACAAACACTACGAACATCATCGCCAACGACAACGCCAACAAGACCACACTCATCACCGTTGCCAATGCCAACACCGCGACCATCGTTGCCGAAATCCGCGCGCTCGGTTGTGAGATCGTGCGCCTGTTGAACACACCGGACGGTCAACGCGCGTCGGCCATACTCGCTTGCTCAGCCGCTCCCGGATTCCCGTATAGCTGGAACAAAAAATAAGCGCGGTAACGACGCTTCATTGTCAAAATATTGACACAGCATTGCGCCAAGCCCGCCATCTAACGTGGGCTTGCGCGCATATTATGCGAATGTCGCCTACTTGAATAATCTAGCATTAGCCCCCATGAAATGGACGTTTGCGGAGAATGCTGTTGGTAAAGAAAACGATGGTGAGCTCTCCCGCTCGCGGCTGGGCACGTGCGGATTTATTCGTCTCGCTAGGTGATGCCGCGCCGTGCGGTGGCGGCCAAGCACCGGGTAATCGATCAGCTCGCCGGTTTGCTGACAGGCTGGCTGGGCGCCGGTGATGCCGCGCAGGCCGCTGGCGCATACACCCAGCGCCGCGGCGAGCCATTCCTCTCGCCTTCTACCACCACCGAATTGCCGCGTTCAACCCGCGCCAGTACGTCGCTGATGATCGCGTCGGACGACTTGATCGGCACGCCGTCGGCACGCAGCAACACGTCACCATCGAGAATCGCAAACATCGCGGTGGTGCCACCGGTGCCTTTGGCGCGTACACCGCCTGCGCCGCCCACGCCCGGTTGTGGGTCAAACATCCGCGCAAACGTCGCCCGCTCAGCGGTCAACGCCCGTGCCATGTTCGGCTCGATGAAAATGGCTGCGCTGCGATCCGCGCCGGTGAGACGGCAATTGGCCGCAGTCGCGCTGCCAGCTATAAGCAACGGCACTTTCGACACTGGAGCGGCCCGCGCGGCAAACACCGGTAGCCGCGACTGCTGCCCCGCCGCAGCCACCACTACCGCATCGCGTTCAACGCGCACAATTTTTTCGCCCGACGGAAGCTCGTCACCTGCAGCGAGCGACAGTGAACGCTGCGCAGCACCACTCCCGGTCACGAAATAAGCGCGGCTGCCCGCCACCCCGACCAGCCGTGAGGTGCCAACGACCACCGGACTCGCGGCCACCGCGCCACGCAGCGACGGCTGCTGCAACGCGAACGGACGCCACGGTTGCAGCTTTGCCATTTGTGCATCGCCCCACAAGCCCAGTGCCAGTGCAATCGCCCAGCCAAACAGCGCTGCGGCGGTCATCAAAGCCAGTGCCGTTGCCGCCTGCTCCAGCCTATAATTATGGGTTGCCGTGTGCTTCACTTGTTCGTTGGTTCGCTAGAGGATTTTCTGGATGGGAACAACGATTTTGCCTTGAATCCTTAACGTGAATCCATTTCTCGCCGAACTCAACGAATTCACGTTCACACGGCTTGCCCGGTTGCTGCAAGGTATTGCGCCGCCGACGGGCTTGAAGCCGATCAACCTGTCGATTGGCGAGCCCAAGCACCCGACCCCTCTTTTCATTCGCGACGCCATCGGTCAAAACACCGACAGCCTAGCGCAATATCCGCCGACCAAGGGCTCGGTGCTGCTGCGGCAAACCATCTCCAACTGGATCAAGAAGAGATTTTCCCTGCCCGCGCTCGATGCCGAAACGCAGCTGTTGCCTGTTGTTGGCACCAAGGAAGCGCTTTATTCGTTCACACAAACGGTGATCGATCCGCGCGCCTCAAACCCGATCGTGCTGGTGCCGAACCCGTTTTACATGGTGTACGAAGGCGCGGCTTTGCTCTGCGGCGCACGGCCTTACTTTGTCAATTTCGACGCGGCAAAAGGTGAATACGCTTGGGATGAAGTCCCGGCTGCGGTGTGGCGCGACGTGCAACTGGTGCTGGTCTGTTCGCCTGACAATCCAACCGGTGCCATCACCACGCGAGCCCGTTGGCAATGGTTGTTCGAGCAGAGTGATCGGCACGGCTTCGTGCTGCTCGCCGACGAGTGCTACAGCGAAATTTATTTTGATGAGGCACTGCCACCGCACGGCGCGTTGCAGGTCGCCGCTGAACTCGGACGTACCGATTTCAAGCGACTGGTGGCAATGGGGAGCCTGTCCAAGCGCTCCAACGCGCCCGGCTTGCGCTCTGGATTTGTCGCCGGGGATGCTGAGCTGATCGCCAAGTTTCTGCACCTGCGTTCGTTCAACGGCTCGGCCATGTCGGGCGTCGTTTCAGCTGCGAGCATTCTGGCTTGGAACGACGAGGCGCATGTGGTGGCAAACCGCGCTGAATACGCGAAGAAGTTTCGCGAACTGTCGCCGTTGCTGGCTAAGTATCTGCCGGTGACGGTGCCGGAAGCCGCGTTTTATTGGTGGGTGCCGATTCCTGCGCATTTCAACGGAGATGACACAGCCTTCACCTGCGCGCTCTATGAGGCGACTGGTGTGACTGTCATCCCAGGATCGTATCTGTCGCGAGTGGCTGCCAACGGCGTCAACCCGGGTTGCGGCTACGTCCGCATCGCACTGGTGTCAGAGTTCGACGAGTGCCGAGAGGCAATCACTCGAATGTGCCAATTTTTGGGCGATAGTGCTCAATAGGATGTGTCATTCATTTGGTTGTCACTTCGTAGGTATGAACCAAGCGACTTGGCCGGGCGCACAACCATCTGGACGCTCCCAAAGACGCTGGGCCTCTGCATTCGCAGGGGCGACGAAAGATTTTTTAGGTAGAAAATAATGTCCGAAGACCTGCAAAACATCATCGACGCCGCGTGGGAAAACCGCGCTAGCCTCTCGCCCGCGAACCCACCCAAAGCAATCGCTGACGCGGTGGAATCAGTCATCGCAGACCTCAACAAAGGCCGCCGTCGCGTCGCTGAAAAGTACAACGGCGAGTGGATTACCCATCAGTGGCTCAAAAAGGCCGTGCTGCTGTCGTTTCGCTTGCAGGACAACGCCATCGTGAAAGCGGGGGACCTCGCCTTCTACGACAAAGTACAGACTAAATTCGCCCATATGAGCGCTGAGCAAATTGGCACAACTGGGGTGCGCGTGGTGCCACCCGCGGTGGCCCGGCGCGGCAGCTACTTAGCGAAAAACGTGATCCTGATGCCTTCGTTCGTGAATATCGGTGCGTATGTCGATGAAGGCACGATGGTTGACACGTGGGCCACCGTCGGCTCCTGTGCGCAGATCGGCAAGAACGTGCATTTGTCGGGCGGCGTCGGCATTGGCGGCGTACTGGAGCCGTTGCAGGCGAACCCGACCATCATCGAGGACAACTGCTTCATCGGTGCCCGATCGGAAGTGGTTGAAGGTTGCATCGTCGAGGAAAACTCAGTGCTTGGCATGGGCGTGTACATCGGCAAAAGTACCAAGATTTACAACCGCGCGACGGGCGAAGTGAGCTACGGTCGTGTGCCGTCGGGCTCCGTGGTTGTTGCAGGTAATTTGCCCTCGGCAGACGGTAAATACAGTTTGTATTGCGCCGTGATCGTCAAGCAAGTTGACGCACAAACCCGCTCAAAAACGAGCATCAACGATCTACTGCGTGGCGACTGATGTCGGTCAACATTAAAACGCCCGAAGACATCGCGGGCATGCGCGAAGCCGGTCGACAAACCGCAGAGATCCTTGACTTCATCACGCCGCACGTGAAGGTCGGTGCCACCACCAATGAGCTTGATGCACTGTGCCATTCGTTCATGGTCGACACGCAAAAGGGCATCGCGGCCAACGTGAATTACACGCCGCCCGGTCACACGCCGTTCCCGAAATCGATCTGCACGTCGGTCAATCACGTTGTCTGCCACGGCATTCCGGGTGACAAAAAATTGAAAGATGGCGACATCGTCAATATCGACGTCGCGATGATCGTTAACGGTTACTTTGGTGACACCAGCCGTATGTTCTACGTCGGCAAACCGTCCATCGCGGGCAAGCGTTTGACCGAGGCCACGTATGAGGCCATGTGGCGGGGTATTCGCGTGGTCAAACCGGGTGCGACGCTCGGCGATGTGGGCCACGCGATTCAAAGCTACGTGGAACCGATGGGCTTCTCGGTGGTGCGCGAATTTTGCGGTCACGGCATCGGCAAAAAATATCATGAAGAGCCGCAGGTTTTGCATTACGGCAAACGGGGCACCGGCATGCGTTTGTTGCCCGGCATGATGTTCACGATTGAGCCGATGATTAACGCCGGTCGTCCTGGAATCCGCACTTTGGCCGATGGTTGGACCGCAGTGACCGCAGACCACAGCTTGTCTGCCCAGTGGGAGCACACGATTTTGGTGACGGAAACGGGCTTTGAAGTGACCACGGTATCGGCTGGTACGCCGCCGCCGCCCGCTTAGCAACGCATTTCGACGTTCATGCCGGTCGCACTCGCTGAATTGCGGCGCACCTACCAGGCGCACCGCACGCTGTTGTTTGATGCCCTGCAATCGGTTGAGCAGATCGACGCCGCGCTTAAAGCGCACGCGCTCGCTGTCGACGACGTACTCATCCAGCAGTGGCATAAGCACGGCCTGCACCTCACCCAAATGACGCTGCTAGCGGTGGGCGGATATGCGCGATTCGAATTATTTCCGCATTCTGATGTGGATATTTTGTTGTTGCATAACGGTGCTGACGTTGCGTCGATTCAGGGTATCGAGAGTTTTCTGAGCGAAGCGTGGGATTTGGGCTTTGAGGTGGGTCATAGCGTGCGTAGCGTTGACGAATGCATCACCGAGGCGCGGGCGGACGTTACCGTGGCCACCTCGCTGCTGGAGCGGCGCAGCATCGTCGGTGCTGTCGAGAACCCACTCGCGCTAGACCAGCGCTGGCTGCGGTATTTTGACGTTGAGCACTTCGTCAAAGCCAAGCGCTACGAACAGCAACAGCGCTACGCCCGCTTCGAGGACACGGCCTACAACCTTGAGCCCAACATCAAGGAAAGCCCCGGCGGTTTGCGCGATGTGCAGATGGTTTTGTGGCTATCGCGCGCTATTTCAGGCGCGTCAACGCTCGATGCATTAGTAGCACAGGGCTACCTAAATCGGCACGAGTGCGATGCGCTGAGCAGAGCCTATGCTCAGGTGAAATTTCTGCGCGCCCGGCTGCACCTGCTCGCCCGGCGTCGTGAAGACCGACTCGTCTTTGAGCTGCAAAACAGCATGGCCGAGAGCCTCAGCGTGACCGCTGTGAGCGGACTGCGCGCCTCGGAAGTGCTGATGAAGCGCTACTACCAATCAGCGCGGCAACTCAGACTGTTCAACGATATTCTGATTGACGCGCTCACCAGCAACCATAGGGCACCAAAGGTAGCCATTGCCGCCACACCATTTGCGGCCTGTGACGGCAAACTTGATCTCACCACCAGCGGCACTAATTTGTCACCGCTCGAAATTTTGCATGCGTTTCGCCTTCAGTATCAAGACCGCATGTACGCAAGTTTCACCCCTGAACTAAGGCGCGCCATTGTGCGCTCGGTGCAGTCATTCACGCAGGACGCCTTCAACAACGAAGCTTGTCGGTCGCTGTGCGTAGATTTTCTGCGCAGTGGTCACGGTGTGTATCACGCTTTGAAAGCGATGAATGAGCTCGATGTTCTTGGCCGACTGGTGCCTCCGTGGCAGCGCATTATTGGCCAGATGCAGCACGACCTGTTTCACGTGTACACAGTGGATCAGCACATCCTGATGGTGCTGCGAAACATGCGCCGTTTTGCCGATCCGGCCCACTCGCACGAATACCCGTTGTGCAGCGAGTTAATGCAGGACTTCCCGGAGCGCGAGCTGCTCTATCTCGCATGTATCTTTCACGACATAGCCAAAGGTCGCGGCGGCGATCACTCGCAACTGGGCATGCAGGACGCCGTGCACTATTGCACCCAACTGGGGTTGCCGCCAGCGCAGGTCGAACTGGTGTCATGGCTCGTTGAGCATCATCTCACCATGTCCAGTTTTGCGCAAAAACGCGACATTTCAGATCCAGCGGTAATCCGTGAGTTTGCGCACTTGGTCGGCTCAGAAAAACGCCTCCTTGCGCTGTATTTGCTGACCGTTGCGGACATTCGCGGCACCAGCCCCAAAGTGTGGAACAACTGGAAGGCACGCCTGCTGGAGCAACTGTTTCGCACCACGCGGCGTGTGTTCACTGCTTCCGGCGAAATCAGCGTGTTTGATGCGTTGGCTGACCGCTTGCTTGAGGCGCGCCGACTGCTTGCGCTCTATGCCATTGATCTCGAACGAGCTGAAAAGTTTTGGCGAAGCCTCGATTCGGTGTATTTGCAGCGCCACTCGGCCGACGAAATTGCATGGCATGCGCGAAACCTTTTTTTTCGCCTCGACACCGACAAACCGGTGGTGCGCACGCGACTAATGCCGTCGGGCGAAGGCTTGCAGATCATGATCTACGTCAAAGACCGAGAGGAACTATTTGCACGCGCCATGAACGTGTTGGCCCGGCTCAACTTCTCGGTACTAGACGCACGCGTTCATACATCAAAAAGTGGTTATGCAATAGACACCTTTACCGTGGTCAACTCAAGTTCGGCAAATCTTGCCTATCGCGACGTCCGACCACTGCTCGAACACGCGATTACCGAGGCGCTCACCGAAACCGCTCCACTGACCAAGGCGCGACTCGGCAACGCCACCCGACAGCAGCGCCATTTCCCGATCGCGCCCACCATCGAAATCACCGGCGACGAGCAAGGTCAGCGCTTCGTGCTTGAAATCGTCGCAGGCGACAGAACAGGCCTGCTTGCACGCATCGCCGAGGTGTTGTCGCATCGCGGGGTGGCCATTCAAACGGCACGGATCAACACGTTGGGCGCGCGCGCGGAGGACATTTTTGTGGTGTCAGGAGGTCGCCTCGCCGAGGAGTCCACCCGGATCGCGCTTGAAACCGAGCTCGCAGAAGCACTTTCTTGATGGCCTTCCACACCCATTCGGGCGTCTCGACGATGACGGTGGACGTGGTGTCGTCATACTTGTAGGCATGCGCCTGAAACGTCCTGCTCAAACGCTAATTCCACGCCCAAATCCAAGTAGCGTTGCTGCAAGATATTCAGCAAACGCTTGCGACCAATGCCACAAAAACCATGCCCGCCCGACCGCACCGTGCGCCCGCGAAAATGCGCATCAATGTCGTCCCAATGGTTGAACGCGTCACCGATCTGCTCAGCCGTGACCGGATCGGCAAGCTGCAAATTGCCCAGTGTCTGATCAGAAAAAACGACGCCCCAGCCAAAGGTGTCAAACGGACGATTGCGCTCCGCCACGCGAATCACGCTCGCCGGATTCTGCAACTTCATCAGCAGCGCAAAGTAAAGCCCCGCTGGGCCGCCATCGATGCACAGGATTCGCATGCCGATTCGCCTTCATCCGCTGTTTATGTGATCTGCGAATTATTTAGATTTAAAGCAATAGCGCCAATACCGTCGTGAAACGGAGTACAGCTTTTCTGTCGAACCTTAATTGCCATTGGGCATAGGCGCTATTTTCTGCGCTAGTCGACTATGTGACAAACTAAGCGCTTGCCCTGATGCAGCGGCGCATTCACGAAAAAGTCATAGCTTCTTTGAGGTCTTCAAATCTTGCTTACGCTACACGTAACCCGTGTTACACTTATTTAAATTTGATCAACCGCAAAAAATCATGACCAACTTGACCCTCACGATCGATGAAACACAACTGCGCAAAGCCCGCATTGTCGCGCTAGAACGAGGCACCAGCGTCAACGCCTTGGTACGGGAGTTCATCGCCAACATGACTGCGGAGGCAACGCAAAAAAAAGACAAATTGGCCGAGCTGGAAACGATCCTCGCTAATGGAAGTATCTCGTTCACAGGACCCAAACTGACCCGCGAAGAAATGTACTTGCTGGAACCGAGGATGCAGCGCATTCTTCGGCTAACCGAGCGCGACGACGCTTCGTCGAACTCATCGAAGTGAAAGCTTTTTTTGACACCAATGTGCTGGTGTACGCTTTTGACAACACCCAGCCGATCAAGCAGCAGCTGGCGAGAACATTGATGCGCAGCCTTTGGGATCGTCCTGAGCCCATATGCATCTCGACGCAAGTTGCGATAGAGTTTTACAACGCCGTACGTAGACAAAAAATCGTCGATCAGAACGTCGCGGCCTATCAAGCCGCACTATCGAATCTCGACTGCCTACCCACAACCATGCAAACGGTTCAGCAAGCTTGGGCACTTTTCAAGGCGCACAAGCTGTCATGGTTTGATGCCCTCATCGTCCAGAGCGCACTGGATGCCAAATGTACTCATCTGTTTAGCGAGGACATGCAAAACGGGCGAGTATTTTCAGGTCGCCTGACGGTCGTCAACCCGTTCACTGTGACGTAGCTCGTGCTCGTAGGCTGGGTTGAAAACCCAGCAAGCCACATCAGCCGAGATCGCTGGGTTTCAACCCAGCCTACGCGCTGCCCACATGAAGCGCGAAGTGCTGATCACCGCCCTCAGTTTTCGTACGTGAAAAACCGTTTGACTCGTAAAAACGAATTGCCGAATCCCAGTCAACGGACGTTTCAAGAACGACTTGCGTGTAACCGAGACTTTTTGCGCTTTCGAGTAAGACGGCCAGAATCTGACTGCCGATACCCGAGCGACGCCAATGCCTAGCGACGGACATTCGAACGATGCGACCTATACCGACGCGCTCGTTTGCTAGCACGCCGCAGCCGACGATTCGTTGCTCTACTTTCGCGACGAGCACTGTTGCGTCGCGATAGAACTCGTCGAATGACTTCAAGTCGGGATTCAGCGTGGAATCATGCCAACCCCAACGCTCGACTAGCCCGTCAATTACCAGTGCATTGATCGCAGCGAATTCACTGCGGTCGGCCACAACAACGACGGCCTCACCTGAGCCGCCCAATAGCGCTACCACCCCTACTCCCGCCACCCACTAGTAATCGGATACCGCCAATCGCGCCCGTACGCACGCGGCGTCACGCGCGGCCCGACGGGGGCCTGCCGCCGCTTGTATTCATTGATGCGCAGCAGGCGCACCACTTTGTCGACGTCCGCCGCAGGCAAGCCCTTGGCCTTGATGTCCGCTGCCGAGAGGTTGTGCTCCATGTAGAGCGACATGATTTCGTCGAGGATCGGGTATTCGGGTAGCGAGTCCTGATCGGTCTGGTCGTTCCTCAGCTCGGCCGAGGGCGCGCGCGTGATCACGCGCTCGGGGATCACGCGGCCGAGCGTGTTGCGGTAGTTGGCAAGTTCGTACACCAGCTCCTTGTCGCAATCCTTGAGCACGCCGAAGCCTCCGGCCATGTCGCCGTAGAGCGTAGCGTAGCCGGTGGTCATCTCGCTCTTGTTGCCGGTGGTGAGCACGAGGTTGCCGGTCTTGTTCGAGATGCCCATGAGGATGGTGCCGCGAATGCGCGATTGCAGGTTCTCCTCGCTGGCGTCCTCCGCGTAGCCCTTGAACTGGTCGGCAAGCGCGGCCTCGAATGCTTCGTACACCGGCTCAATCGGAATTTCGTCGTAGCGAATGCCCTGAATGCCGGCCATCCAGCGCGCGTCCTCCAGGCTGATGCTGGCGTTGAATTTCGACGGCAACATCACGCAACGCACCCGGTCGCGACCAAGCGCGTCCACCGCAATCGCGAGCACGACGGCGGAGTCGACACCTCCAGACAGGCCCAGCACGATGCCGGGGAAACGGTTCTTGTTGATGTAGTCCTTCACCGCGAGCACGAGCGCGGCGTAGACATCGGCGGCAACTGATGGAAGGGTGTTGTAGCGGACGGGTTTTGGCGTCGTTCCGTCGAGCTCAACGACTGCCGTCGCCTCAACAAACCCCGGCAAACGTTGCGTCACTTCCCCTTTGCCGTTCATCACAAACGATTGGCCGTCATAAACAATTTCGTCCTGCCCGCCCACCAGATTGCAGAAAATCACCGGTAGGCCCTGCTCTTCTGCACGTTCACGACACGCCGCCTCGCGTGCAGCCAGATGCTCGGAGTCGTACGGCGAACCGTTGATCACGGCCAGCACCTGCGCACCCGCTTCGCGCGCCAGCGCCGCCGCACGCGACAGCCACACGTCTTCGCAGATCAGCACGCCGACGCGCACGCCGCCCGCTTCAAACACCGTCGCGCTATTGCCGTGCTCGAAGTAGCGCTTGTCGTCAAAAACAGAGTAGTTGGGCAAATCCATCTTGCGATAAATCGCCTCGATCTTGCCACCGCGCAGCACGGCAGCGGCGTTGTAAAGACCCGTTTCGTCACGCCACGGCGTGCCGACGATAGCGGCGAGTTTGGGCGGGAGCTTGGCGGCGAGCGCTTCGACCTCGGCTTTGCATGCTGCGATGAAGGCTGGCCGAAGCAGCAGGTCTTCTGGCTGATATGAGCAGATTGACAGCTCCGGCGTGAGCAGCAGGTCTGCGTTTACGGCAGCGGCGGACTCTGCGGCAGCAAGGATTTTGGCGGCGTTGCCTTTGAGGTCACCGACGAGGAGATTGAGTTGGGCTATGACTGCTTTCATGACCTGAATTGTAGATACCGTCTTGAAAGTGAACCTCGCCTCGCCTCGCCTTGCCTAGCCTTGCATCGATCTGAGTCTATTCATCGGGTTTTTCCTCGTCGCCCCTGCGAAGCATGTCCTGAGCCTGCCGAAGGGGCAGGGGGCCAGCGTCTTTCGATCAACCCAAAATTACCACGAAGCACCCAAAGACACTGGGTTCCTGCCTTCGCAGGAACGACGACGCAAAAAAGTTTTTAATGAATACTCTCGGTTGATAGGACAAGACCGCGCGATGATCGGCACCCGAATTGCGCTATCAGATGCGCGCCAACCGTGCATGACTGGGATTGGGCGTTCCAAAAAAATCGCACGCGTCGATGTCCCCGCCCACATCACAGATAAGCCCTAAGGTCGCAACGCATCAATCGCGTTGCCTACGGCGGTGTCACTACGGTTGGAATTTCTTGCGCCATTTATCAACGCTGTGCCTGACAGACCCAGCAGGCGTCGAACGATGAGTAGGCCGTCGGTGGTGGCCTTGGTCGAGCCGTCTAGATCAACGTCAAGTCCGGCCAGTATCGAGACGATGTGGCTCTCAACCTGAGCTGCCGTGCGCCGCGGGTTAGTGGCGAGGATCCCCTGTGTGAGCGCTACACCACGCAGCCCAAACAGGTAGCGCAACAAGATCAAGCCATCAGTGCTTGCAGCGTATTCGTCAGGCGGATCGCTGTCATCTAAGTTGAGTGGCTGGACTACGCAGGCGACCGCAACGCCTGTGACGTTAGCCCCGCTAATCAGCCCGGCTCCGTTGCTGACCTTGCAGCCCTGCGCGGGCGATTGCGGACGGGAAAATACCGTCACCGCGTAGGGTGCGCCGTTCGATACGGGTGAAGAGAACGTGAACGTACCGTTGGTCGGAATGCTCAGGTTGTTGCCACCGTTATTGCGCAGCACCAAGCCGCTGCCGGTCAGCCCGGTGACCGTGCCGCCGACGGTGTGGCTGCTAGTCGCGCACGCGCCGCCTCCGGGGCTGGCGCAGGCGGAGCCCGCCTGCAGGCTCAGACTATCAACGCGCCAATTAGCGCCCGCGTTCGCCGTGTCTTGATCCCAACCCGCGCGAAAGCGAAACTGCACCGTTTGACCGTTAAGCGCCAGCGGCAATTGCAAAGTGGTGGTGACAAAGCTTGCCTGAACGCCGCCCCAACCTGGCTGGCCGCCAAGCGGGTTGCCAAAACCGGTGGCGATGGTGCCGGAATACGGCCCCGTGCTGAACGTTGCGCCGACGGCCGCAGAGCCTATGTTGTTAAACGTCGTGCCGCCGTCGCTTGAGAGTTCGAGAATCGCGCCGTCGTAGAGCGCGCTGCCACCATCGGACTCAAAGTTCCATGCATGGCGAAACGAGAGCACCGCGCGCGTCGTTGATGCGGGCAGCAGAAACGGGCGCGACACCAAGCTGTTGGTCGCTGCGCTGGCTGCACCTAACGTGACCGCAACGTTGGGCGCGCTGTCGGCGGCTGTATTGGTGGTGCTCCACAGCGCGGGCGGTGTGGTGCCAGTTCGTGCCGTGGTCCAACCTGCGGGCAGGGCGGGAGCCGTAATCGCGTCAAAATTTTCGGTGGTGGTGGCCGGTGCGCCCACCGCAAAATTGAGCGGCAACACGGTCGGTGACCCGCCGCCGGTGTAATTCACGGTAAGGCTGAAGCCCACGTTTGACGCGCAGGCCAAGGCGTTGGCCGTGGTGAATCGAAACGGTGCGCCGTTGGCTTGGGTTTGGCCCGCAATGATGTCCACAAAGGTTGCCGTGGGTTGGACGATGGTCACGCTAGGCGTTGAGGTAGAAAGCGTCGCGCTCACCCCCGTTGCTGTGGCGAAACCGTTGTTGGCGAGGGTGACGGTCAATTGGTTGCATTCGTTGGGCTGCACGGCAACGCCACCGCTGCCGGTCAATATCTGGCTGCTAGTTACTGAGATGACTGGGGCGGGCGGACGCACATTGAGCATAAATTGACGTACCCGAACCGCACCGCAACTGTCAGCGGCCTGTGCGCGAACGGTATAGCTGCCAAGCGCTGTGCCGCCCGTGCTGTTGATCATCACGGTGCCGTTGGCTGCGATGGCCACGGTGCCCCCGCCGGGCAGCGTGGCGGGGCTCACACTCGCAGCGGCGATGTTGCCGCTGACGTCACTGATGGCGGCAGTGGGCACCACGGTGGTCGAGGTGCCAACCAGCAGGTTCACGTCACTGTAGGTGCCTAACGTCGGGGGCAGATTGGTGCTCACCAAAACGTTGACCCATTGCGACGTTTTGGAGCCGCCGCTGTCAGTCACGGTGAGCAGCAACGGGTAGGTTTTGCTGCCACTGGTTGGGGCAACCAAGGTGCAAGCTGCGCTGGCCGTCAGGTTGATCGTGCCGCTGTTGTTGATGACCGTCACCACCATTTCCGGGGGCACCTGCGACACGCTCACCGTGAGGGCGCTGGCAAGGTCTTGCGCGTCGGTCACTGTGGCTACGGCTCTGGTGACCGACGGCGCGCCTTGACTAGTGCTCACGGAACCGGTGACAGTGAGCGTGGGCGGCGTATTCGCACCCGTCACGGTGAAATTTACATCGCTGATGTCGAAGAAAACATTGCCCACGGCGGCCACGCGAATACGGGCTTGCGTGCTCGACGCTGTGCCAGCTGGAATGATGACGGTCGCCGCGCCGTTGTTGGGTACGCTGGCCGCGAGAATGATTGGGAAGCTCAATCCACCGTCGGTAGAAAGTGCGATTTGCACATTGGCTGTGCTCACTGGCGCAATGTCGGTTGCGGCGACGCTCCATGTCACCGTCTGTGTGGAACCCGCCGCCCAGCTAACAGCGGTGTTGGGTTGCGTGACGGCAAACGGGCCTGCTGCTGCGGCAACGGTGAGCACCGTGGCCGCGTCGTTGGTGCCACCGCCGCCCGCGCGGTTGTCGCGCACCGTCACGCGGAAGTTCATGGTGCGGCTGGTGCTGGGTAGCAGCTCGGCGGTCAGGAAATTCGGGGTGGTCGTGCCGGGTAGCGGTGCAGCGGCAGGCGCGACGTTTGCGTTGTTGAGGATGTAGCGCAGGCTCGGAAAAGTTCGGATTGGGTCAGGGCTTGGCGCGAAGTTGCGAAACAGCGGCCCACCGTTGTCGATGATTACGCCTTCAGCGTTAGCCGCGCCGAGGTCAAATTGTTCCCACACATACGTGAGCGGGTCGCCATTGCCATCGTTTCCAGTAGCGGTTAGGGTGAAGGGCGTAGATTTTGGAATGGTGAAGGCTGGCGCGGTGGTAACAGTCGGCGGGGTGTTGCCGGTCGCAGTTACGACACCGCAACTAGCGCCTCCGCCTGTACCCGTGGTGAAGCTCAGCATTTCGTCGAGACTGATGCGATGAAAAAAGTCTTCGCTGTCGCGTTGGGTTGCGTCAGCGCCGCAGCTGCCCGCATACGACTGCATGGTGACACCGCTGCCCGCCTCATAGGCAGTGGACGCACTGCGATTGCCGCCGCAGTTGCCGCCGCTGCCGTTGAAGGTGTGACTGCCGTCGAATTGGTGTCCCATCTCATGCGCCACCAAGTCAACATCGAACCCATCGGCGCGGGGATTTGACAGACCCGTTGTGCCGCGGGCTTTTCGCGTCGAATCACACACCACACCTAGACCTGCAACGCCACCTCCAAATGTGCTGAACACATGGCCAATGTCGTAATTTGCGGTGCCAATCAGTGCCGTCAGATTGGTTTGATTTTCGCCGAGCATGGTGCTGGCGCTGCTGTTGGTGTACGGATCGGTGGCACCGTTGGTGTAAATCAGCGCGTCGTTGTTGGCCACCAAAATCATGCGCACGGCAAGCTCCCGTTCGTAGATGCCGTTAACGCGGTTAATGGTGGTGGTGATGCCGCTTAAACCGTCAAGCACCGTGCCGCCGAGTGCTGCGGTGTATTCGCCCGTGGCCGCGACGGCGAGCCGGTAGGTGCGCAAATTCGCGCCCGAGGCCAAATTGCCGATGTTGTTGCGCTTAAGCAAGTTCGGCAGGCTTTTTACTTCCTGTCCCGTGACACCACAGGTGAAGGCTTGCGCGGTCTTCCGCGCGTCGGCCTTGTTGAAGATGGCGTAGTTGACCACGTCGTCCTGTTGCAGCGGCTCGATGTAGCTGGTGTGCGTGTTGCTGATGACCTGCGCCCGAAATCCTCGCGTCGTCAAATCAATTCGCGCCGTCGCGGTTGGGCTGTCGATGCCTTGGCCTAGGTAGGTTTTAAGCATCGGGTAGCGCTTGGCAAGGCCGGGTTCCATGATCGACGATTCCACCAGCCGAAAACGGCCAAACCCACCCTCCGGCAGTGGCAACACCATTTCAAATCGACTATCAGGTGCTGCAACATCGCGCTCAGGCGGCGCGCCAGCGAGCAGCTCGGTCATGCCAGCTAAGTTAAGAGTCATGGTGCGCGCGCGAGCAGGTGCTGCGATGCGCCCTTCAAGCGCCGCCACACTTTTTGCCGGAACATCGGTCCAGAGGCCCGCAGTGTCGGCGGCAACGGCTGCAACAGATGCATAAGCACGCAGCGAGCCGAAAAAAAGCAAGCCCAATGAAACGACCGACACGGTGACAAGCTTTGCGTACATGGTGAGCAGTATCCAGGATTTACTTAGCGAAACACGGACTTAATCGAGTTGTCATCCTGAGCTACAGCGAAGGATCAGGTGGAATCCAACCCTTTCAACGACTTACGATAAACGTTGCGCACTATCTGATCCTTCGCTCCGCTCAGGATGACATTAATCTGTTTTTCGTCAGTGATAATAAAGCAAGCTCGATGCAGAGGCTCGATACGCGCTTGCCTTGCACCCCGACGCGTTGCAATTTTTTTTCGAGCTTCGCGCGCTCCGGCGCAAGTAGCAACCGGTTCCGGCACAATCTCACCATGCAAATCGAAGTTGTTGATTCGCTTGTGGCCATCTCGCCGCAAGAATGGGACTCGCTGGTCGCCTCCGCCAGTGGCAATATTTTCCTCTCCCACGCCTACCTGCATTCGTTGCACACGACCGGCTGCGTCGGCGGTCGCACTGGGTGGATGCCGCGTCACTTGCTTGCGCGCGACGAAACACAAAAACTCGTGGGCGCGATGCCGCTGTATTTGAAGACGCATTCGTACGGCGAATACGTGTTTGATTGGGCTTGGGCGGACGCGTACCGGCGTGCGGGGGGCGAGTATTACCCGAAGCTGCTGGGCGCTGTGCCGTTCACGCCTTGCACCGGGCCGCGCGTGCTGGCGGCGGATGACGAAACTCGGCTTGCGCTCATGCAAGGCGCGATGGCGTTCGCGCAGCAAAGTGGCGTGTCGAGCTTGCACGTGTTGTTTCCGCCGGAACGTGAAGCGTGGTTCTGGCAAAAAGCGGGGCTGATGCTGCGTCAGGGCGTGCAGTTTCATTGGGAAAATCAGAGCTTCATGAGTTTTGACGCGATGTTGGCAACGATGACGCACGACAAGCGCAAACGCATCAAACAGGATCGGCGTTATGTGGCTGAAGCGGGACTCACGTGGCGGGTGTCACGAGGTGCTGCAATCACTGAAGCCGACTGGCAATTTTTCTATCGTTGCTACGACGGGACTTATCGGGCGCACATGTCCACGCCGTATCTATCGCTTGATTTCTTCTCGCAAATGGGCCAGCAGAGCGGCGACGCAACCGTGCTTTTTATCGGCGAGCGCGACGGCGCGCCGCTGTGTGCGTCGCTGTGCGCCGCCAGTGGTGAGAGCGTGTTTGGCCGCTACTGGGGGACGTTGGAGCCAGTCAAGTCGTTACATTTTGAAGCCTGCTATTACCAGCCAATTGAGTGGTGCATCGCGCATGGCTTCAAGCGGTTTGAAGGCGGGGCACAGGGCGCGCACAAGCTGGCGCGCGGGTTGTTACCGACCGCTACACATTCGGCGCACTGGCTGGCTGATCCCAAGTTTTCTGATGCAGTGAATGACTTTCTGGCGCGGGAGACCGTGGGGGTGGCGCATACGCTGGAGGAGTTGGGTGAGAGCTCGCCGTTCAAAGTGGGTGACAACGCGGCACAAACACCCCAACCTCCGTAGGGTGGGTTTAAACCCACCTCAAATTGATACCAACCACGGCAGTTCATCGCTTCTGGCGTACGGCACGAACCAGCTTGAAAAGCGGATGCTGATGGGTATCGCCTCGCTCCACCCATCCTACTTGCCGCACAATTGACGTTGAAAATCTTCTACACCGACCACTTCGTCCTGCCGCTGCCGGACGGCCATCGTTTTCCGATGCAGAAGTATGCTTTGCTGCGCGAGGCAGTGCAAACCTATGCGCCAAATTCACTCGGAGAAGCGCCCGCAGCGCAAGACGACGAACTCCTTCTCGCGCACGATGCAGCCTACGTCGAACGCATGTCAATCGGTACGCTAACGGCCAACGAAATCCGCCAGATCGGTTTTCCGTGGAGTCCGCAGATGGCGGAGCGTGCGCGACGCTCGACAGGTGCGACCATTGCGGCAGCCACAGCATCTTTGACCGATCGCTGTGCGATCAACCTTGCAGGCGGCACGCATCACGCATTTGCCGATCACGGAGAAGGTTTCTGTTGCTACAACGACGCGGCGGTTACTGCGCGTGTATTGCAGCGCGATCACAGCGTGCAGCGGGTGCTCATCTGCGACCTTGACGTGCATCAGGGCAACGGCACAGCGAGTATTTTTCGCGATGACGAATCGGTTTTCACGTTCTCGATACACGGCGCACGCAACTACCCGATACGCAAGGAAACCAGCGACCTCGACGTTGAACTGCAAGACGGCTGCGACGACGCGACCTATCTCGCCGCGCTCAAGCAACACTTGCCCAAAATCATCAAAGACTTTCAACCGCAAGCCATGATTTATCTCGCGGGTGCAGACCCGTTCGAGGACGACCGCCTTGGCCGCTTGAAACTCAGCAAAACGGGCCTCGCCACGCGCGACCGTTTCGTGCTCGAAATTGCCCGCGACAACGCCATCCCAATCACGGCCACCATGGCGGGCGGCTATGCTCACAACGTTGCCGATATCGTCGACATTCATTTCAACACCGTTCGCACCGCTTTTGAGGTTTTCGCATGACCAACGACATCCATTCCGACAGCCCTGTGCTTGTCGCACCGCACGCAACACTTGCAGGCGTGACCACCGTCACCCTCAACCGTCCTAAGTCGCTCAACTCGCTGGACAGCAGCATGAGTGACGCCTTCACCCCCGCCATTGCCCAAGTGCTGGCCAATGGCGATACCCGCGTGATGATTTTGCAGGGCGCTGGTGCCCACTTTATGGCCGGCGGCGACATCAAAGGATTCGCCGAAACGCTGGCCACACCGGGGCCCGAGCGGCGTAAGGGCTACTTTGACATGATTGGTCGGCTGCATGCCGGGGTGGAATTATTGCAGCGCTCGAACATCATTACGATTTGCAAAGTTCAGGGGGCCTGCGCAGGAATCGGCATGAGTTTTGCCATCGGCTGCGACTTGACGGTGGCGAGCGATGACGCTTACTTCGCCACCGCCTACAAGGCCATTGGCCTAACCCCCGACGGTGGGCAATCGTTCTTTTTGCCACGATTGGTCGGGTTGAAAAAAGCGATGGAGCTGATGCTGCTGTCTGATCGAATCACGGCAGCCGAAGCGCTCACGCTCGGCATGCTCACCCGCGTGGTGCCACTGGCCGAACTCGATGTGACCGTCGACAAGCTGGCTGAAAAAATCGCCCGCAGTTCGCGCGGCTCTATGGCGGGCATCAAGCGATTGATTAATGGTTCGATGCAGAACAGCTTGTCGGTGCAGCTCGCTGCCGAGCAAGAGAGCTTTTCAAGCTGCGCGGGCACCGATGATTTTTCAGAGGGCATTCGTGCCTTCATTGAAAAGCGCCACGCAAGGTTTTCGTAACGATGGGCCGCGTTGCGCTCGGATCGCCTTGATGACGCCGGACACTCGTGGCAGTGGCTAAATCGCAAGCAACTTTAGGCGGTAAGCCATAATTAATGGGGGCTATAAGCCAATTTTGAGTAAAGTCAACATTTACGAAAAATTGGCTTTCGACCGCAAAGAACATCGATTTCGCACGAAAGCTGTTGCCAGCAGCCTCTCACTGAACGCTCTGCGCTGCTGCCCCCACCTCGGCACGCGAGTGCTGCTTGACATCCGGTTTTGCCCACGTGCCCTTGATATCGAACTCCTGCATCAGAAAGCGCTCGATGGGGTCTTTTGCGATTTTTTGTCCTAATAAAACTGCGGCGCCAATCGCAGGATTGGCGGTGGCCAGCCCGATACCGATTGCCGTAGCGGTGGACAGGCTCGGAAACACGCGCACTCGCAGGGCTTGCGTTTCGAGATTTAAGTCCGCTGTGCCTCGGATTTGCACCCGTGCCGAAGGGCCGCTGATTTCAAAGCCATCCGTCGTTGCGATGCCGTCGGCAAGCAGAACCTCCGCCTTCACATCATCAAACGCAAAACCTTTGCCAAAGACGTCGTCAAAATTCAAGCTCAGCCTTCGTGGTAGCGATTGCAATGACAACACCCCAAGCAATTTGGCAAAACCGGGCTCCATCTCGGTGAACCGTCCCTGCGTGGTTTCAAGCGTGAAATTGCCGGCCAGATTTGCATAGCTGAACTGTGCCGGACTACCTGCCCAACTGAGCGCACCGCTCAGCGAACCGCCGCCGCGCTCGACACCCTTGGGCAAGCCAAAGCGGGTCATGAACTTGCCCGCGTCAGTCCATTTCAGCGTCACGTCGACTGAGGTTTTGCCGACCGTAGACCCCGCAAATCGCGGCTGCCAACGGCCTTGAGCTTCAAGCGTGCCATCCACGCTTGACAGCTTGACCTGCTCAATTCGCCACTCATCGACGCCGGGTTGAGCGCGCATTTCAAGCTTGCCCAAGTCCCGGCCTTCACTCACGAACGAGTCGGCGGTGAGCTCAAGCTTGGGCCAGCGCACATGGGCGTCCGTGCCAGTGGTCTGCGCACCCTGCGCCGACGCACTGCTTGGCAGCGAGAAGCGTTGCAAGCGAACCGACACCGCGTCAATCGCACCACTCTTAGCGTCGGTATCGAGCGAGATGACGCCCGTGGCCTCTTTGCTGCGCAGGGCGAGGCGCCAACGCTGATTGCTGGGCTGCGCACGCAAAGTGACGTCATTGAAACGCTGCCCGAACACGATGGCCTCATTCGCGCGCAAATTGATGTTGACAAAGTCGGCGCTGCTGGCGTCGCCGGTAAGGCCACCGACCGCGCGCTGACCCGATGCAGAAGTAGGGCTCAGCAGAGCGAGCGCTGCGTCGGCGTCAAGCTTGACTACGTCCCCTCGCAACGAGTAGCCACGCGCAGGCAGCGCGGTTTGCTGCGCACCCAAATCAAGCACGGCGCGCTCGACCGTGCGCACACCCGAGCTGCCCGCTGCGCTGCGCTCAAGAATCGCGTGTAACTGGCCCGGCAGATCAAGCTCAATGCGGTCGCGCCCGCGATCCAATGGCGACCGATTAATCGTGGCCTTAATCGGCACCATGTTGTCTCGCGGAACAGCACCCACTTGAACCATGGCGTCAAGCGGCCAGCGCGGCTGCACGGTGCTGGCGGTGATCTGAAAGGTGCTTTCTGGCGGTGCGGCTGCGGAGGCTGCCGACGCGCTGCCACGCACCGCATTTGACATCTCCAATTGCCATTGCGCCGCGCCGCTTAACTGCTCGAGCATCGGATAGCTGTAGCGCTCGCGCACCCGTTCAAGCAAGGCCGTACCCGAGGCTTGCGTCTTGATTCGCCCGTCGCTACTTGCCACTGAGAGCTGCAGCGGGCCGCCAAACGCCGTGGCGCGGATATCGGTGCCGCGCACATCTCGCTCAGAAAATTTCAGGCTGCCGGTTACGTTGTCCAGCGCTGGAATTTCACCGCCAAGGTCGATACGATTGTCGACAAATATCAGCTCGCCTGTGACTTGGGTCCGCTCAGGCGCATCGAGCGGCATCTTGAGCGACAGGTTAAGCCGCCCAGCCCCGGAGCCCTTGGCGTCATGCAAAAAACCGTCCAGCCAGCGGTTCACCGGACTGTTGGCCGCCCAGTGCAGCAGCGCATCGAGCGAGCCCGCCGTGGCTCCCGTGATTTCTAATAACGGCGGCTCCGCCAGCGTGTCTTTGATGCTGACCAGCGTGGGTGCAATCGGCACGTTGGCAATGGTTGCACTGGCCACCTGTGCCTCAATTTTCGAACCCCGAAGCAGCAGCTTGGCAGAAATGTTTTCCGCCCGATCCCACTGGTCTGCGTAATCGAGTGTCGTGCCTGTTAGCTGCGCATCCAGTTCAAAAATGCCATGCTCATCATTGTGAAACGGAAAGTGCCAGAGCGGGCCCTTGACGTGAAAGTTCACATCGCTCGCGCTGCCGGTCACGATGGCTTGGCGCAGCCAGCTGCGCGTGGCCGGGTTGAACGCGCTGGGCAGATAGCGGTGCAACGCCGTGGCGTCCGCCCTTGACAACATGCCGCTGAAATCGGCGACCCCCGGCCCAAGCGCATCGGCGCGCCAGCTGCCGCTCAGCCGACCCGCGGTATCTGCGTTTTCAAATTCAGCGCTGGCAACATCAATGTTTGTCACCCATGCCCCTTTGCCGTCAGGCACTCGCTTCCAGTTAAGTGTGCCGCGCAATTGATCGAAGCTAAGTGGCACATCGAAATGGCTGCCAAAGTCAACGGTAGTTGCCGTTTTGTTTCGGGTAACTTTGCCCTTTGCAACAGGCTCACCAACAATGAATTGTCCCTCACGAGACGAGCCTTTTACGTTACCGGACAGCCCGCTGATGCCTGGCATCCCGAAATGTTGCTTCCACGAAAGCGCCTTCACCGCCGCGCTACCTTCAACAAAATAGCGCTCAGGATTGACCGCTGTCGGTGCGCCGCGATCAAGCCATTTGATATGGATGTTTTGCAGCGATCCAGTGGGTTGCGACGCGTGCAGCCGCTGCGCCAGATCAGCATTGACGGGCAGCGCTTTGACCAAAGTTGCCACGCCGGCAAGCTCAACATCCGACAGGCGCAGCTCGCCACCGGTCATGGCGTCGCCTCGATAGTCAAGCAACATCTCACCATTGACCATTGGTGCCTTGACGCCGCCCAACGTCACCGCCTTGACGTCGCGAATCGACCACCGCTCTTGAGTCGTTGACGCGTTACTCGAAACGCCCGCAGCGGCCAAAATGCCAAGCACCGTGGGTTTGCTGCGCCACGACAGTCGACCAGACAGCGCGGCGAGCTGCAACGGGTCATGGGTCAAAGCTGGCGCTAGCGCATGGGTCGCGCCAGCGGAACTGGCGGCAGGCGGCGTCGCTTTGTTCGGCATCAGAATAGCCGGAAAGCGTAGTCGCGCATTTTTAACGATCAGGTCGGTGGTGACCGCCACCGCCTGCCCGTTGTCAAACTCGAACCACGCCTGCAAGCCACCCTCGCCCTGGGTCAGCGCAATCGGCAGCGGCAAATATCGGGTGAGCAGACCGAGGTTGGCGTAGTCGGTGCGCACGTAGGCCATGCCGTCCCAATCGGCAACCTTACGCACGTCTGCGCCCACCAGCTGGGCGCGAATATCAAGCGGTGCGGCAAGCTCTGCGGGCGGCACAGCGGTCATGCCCACCCGATGCGTGTCGCCACTGTTTTGCATGCGAATGTTGACGTTTTGCAGCCGCAGCGGCGGCAGTTTTCGCCAGTCATCGACCCATTCGATTTCGCCGCTCACGATCTGCACTAAGCGCTGTTTCAGCAGCCACTCTGGGAGCTTGGCGTCGGCCTCCGCTTGGTTTGCCAGATCAAGGTCAATGCCTGCGAAGGTGAGCGTGTTTTCTGCCGTGCGCCGCACCACCACGCGCGGTGCCTTTACCGTCAACGCGGTCAGTCGCGGCTCCAGAAAAATCAACGAACGCCATGAAATCGTGGTGTTCACCTCAGGCAGTTGCAACAGCACGCGACCACGCGCATCGAGCATCTGCAGGCGGGTTAGTTTTAGCTCGGGGGACCAGCCGTCCCATCCGGCCTCAAAGCCACCAATAACCACGCGCTGGCCGGACAACCTAGACAACTCGCTGACAATACGCGGGCGAAAGCTATCTGCATTCGGGATCAACCAGAAGCGCGTGGCGGCTACCGCCGCAATGAACAAAATCGTCGCCAGTACCACGCACCAGAACGTCACCCGTATGCCATGACCCGACCAGCGTCGCCAAAAAGAGAGCGGGCGCGGAGTCACCCAACGCTCTCGCTTTTTAACTTAGGTTTCACGAACTCGGTGACGATAACGAGCTTCTCCTGAGGGTACGGCATACTTCGCCGGATTGTATCGACGGCGCACCGAATGAGTGAGACACAAAGCCTAGACAAAGCGTTCCATTACAGCCGCTTCGCGCAGCGCGTGGCTCGGCGTGACCCAGCATTGGTGGACAAGGTTCGTTCCAGCGCGCTTGAACGCCCTGCCCTTGCAGCGTGGGCGGCGCGGCTTGCCAGCGTCTCCAGCGCCGACATTGACAGCACGCTACGCACCATACGGCGCGAACTGATGTTGCGCACGTTGGTGCAAGATTTGGCTTGCGACGCGCCGTTTGAACCCTTAGTTGAAGATTTGTCCAACTTTGCGGACTTGACCATCAAGGCCGCGACCGCGGCACACAGTCAGGACATTTTCGGCACCCGCGAACCACCGTTTGGCTTCTCGACGGTCGCGATGGGCAAGCTCGGCGCGCAGGAATTGAACGCCTCCTCAGATATTGACGTGGTGTTCATCTGCGACGAACCCGACGCCGACGCGATGGATTCGCTTAACCTGCTCGCTCGACGCATTACACGCACGCTCAATCACGAGATCGACGGCGAATTTGTGTTCCGCGTCGACACGCGTTTGCGACCTTATGGCGACGCTGGGCCGATGGTGCCATCGCTTGATTTTCTTGAACAGTATTTTGTGGCGCAAGGGCGTATGTGGGAGCGCATTGCGTGGCTCAAGGCGCGCGTCGCTGCGGGAACATTGGCCGTGCCGCTGGCAGCGTTGACTACGCCGTTTGTGTTCCGTCGTTATCTCGATTTTGACGCGGTCGCCGGTATGCGCGAACTGCACGCGCAGCTTCGCGCTGAGAAGAACGATCAACGCAATATCAAGCTCGGTCGCGGTGGCATTCGCGAGCTGGAATTTGGTGCGCAGCTGCGGCAGCTGGTTCGCGGTGGGCGCGACGCGAGCTTGCGCATCAAGGCCACCATGCCAGCCCTCGCAGCGCTCGCCGTCGCCGGGAAAATTTCGCTGAATCAGTCGCAACTTTTATCGGCGCACTACCGATTTTTACGTCGCACCGAACATGTTTTGCAATATCGCGACGACCTGCAAACGCAAACCCTGCCGCGCGATACGCACGAGTTGATGTGTTTGGCGGAGGCGCTGGGCTTCGCGTCCACCGATGCGTTTGAACGTCAGCTCAACATCATCCGCAACGACGTCGCCGAGTTTTTCGACGGCACGTTAACCGGCGCGTTCGGCGTCAGCGACGACACCGCTCTTCGCATCGCGACACGAGGCGCTCCACGTGCTAAAAATTCTGCCGACAGCACCGATGCGGCGGCGATTGAACGCATGAAAACCAGCGGTTATGTTGATTCAGAAGGCAGCCTGAACTACCTGCGCGCAACGCTTGCCAGCGCTCGTGTTGCAGCGCTACCCGCAGCGAGCCGCGCGCGATTTGAACAACTGGCGGATGCCACCGTTCGCTACGCCGGCAGCACCTCGCTGCCGGACGCGGCCTGCAAACGCACGCTTGATTTGCTGCTCGCGGTTGCGTCGCGATCCAGCTATCTCGCGTTGATGATTGAGCGCCCGCAAGTGCTGGATCGGGTGATTGATTTGGCGGCCGCCAGCGATTGGGCGCTACGCTACGTGACGCTACATCCGCTGCTGCTTGATGAGCTCATGGATGGCCGCACGCTTAGCTCGCCCATTGACTACGCGCAATGGCGGCGCGAGTTGACCGCGCAGCTGCAAGCAGCGGGCATTGATGCCGAACGCGCCATCGACGCCATTCGCCATTTTCAGCAAGGCGAAACGTTTCGCTTGCTACTGAAAGATATCGCGGGTCTGCTGTCTGTAGAAACGCTGTCGGATCACTTATCCGCGCTCGCCGACGCGGTGGTGGACATCACGTTGCGCCACCTGCTCGACGCGGCGAACCTCGCCGACGGAGCGCGCATGGCGGTGATTGCATACGGCCGTTGGGGCGGCAAAGAATTAGGCTACGCCAGCGACCTAGATCTGATCTTTTTGATGCCCGACGACGCAGCCGCCGAGCGCGACCAACTCACGCGCGTTGCGCAACGCCTGCAAACCTGGTTGACCGCCATGACCGCAGCAGGCCGCGCCTACGACATCGACGTGCGCCTGCGTCCTGACGGCATCAGCGGCCTGTTGCTCTCCAGCGTGTCGGCATTCGCCGAATACCAGCGCGACAAGGCGTGGACGTGGGAGCACCAAGCGTTGACCCGCGCGCGCTTTGCGGCGGGCGACGCGGCCCTCGGCGCGGCCTTCGAGCCGATCCGGGAAGCCATCATCGCCGCCCCGCGCGACTGGCCGAAACTGCGCGATGAAATCGTTGCGATGCGCGCCAAAGTGGCAGAAGGCCACCCCAACAAAAAGCGCGAAACGCAGTTCGACATCAAGCACGACTCAGGTGGCCTGGTCGACCTCGAATTCGCTGTGCAAGCGCTAGTGCTTAGGCACAGCGCCGCACAGCCCACCATGCGCGGCAATCACGGCAACATCGCACTTTCGGTTCGTGCCGGAGAACTAGGCTTGGTGGATCGTGACGTTGGCGCCGCAGCGGCGGCTGCGTATCGAGCGCTGCGGTCAAAGCAGCACGCACTGCGGCTTCAGGGCGCAGAACGGGCGGTGGTTTCAGTCGGTCAACTCGACGCAGAACGAGCGGCGATTAGGGCGCTTTCTGAGGCCGTTTTTTCTGCCGGTTAGCTAACAGCTTTTTCATACAATGCCCGCTGTATATGGGCATAAGTGCAATAAATACCAATTATTGACTTGGGCCTAAAGTGGCCTTTATGCCCATTTAAAATGGCGTATTTGCTAAAAAGCTATTGAGGATTCTTTACGACCGATGCGGCAATGAGTAGCGCGGTAGGCGACGACTCGGCGTCGCTCACTGGCACCGAGCGCGGCCAAGCCCGCGCCCACAGTCGCTCGATGCGCTGCGTCACTGCGTCGCTACGGCGCAAGCCCACGCACGCTGCACGCCTGCGTCAGGTAGTCGCGAATTTGCTGCCAGGTGGTGCGCGTGGCTCCAGCGCCTAGCGCGCCGTTGGTCACCGCACTTCCGGCAAGACCAGAGAGAGCGCGAGCATAGAGCAGGCCATCGGTGGTGTTGGAGTAGCTGCCGTTGCCGTCGAGGTCCATGTCACAGCGGACGCTGGCAAGGTACTGCGGCGTCAGGCGGTCGATGGAGCCGTTGTCATCGCCCAGCTGCCCCGAGCTGTTGCTGCCCCAGCAGCGCAGCGCGCCGCCCGTAAGCACTACGCAGGTGTGGCTGAAACCAGCGCTGACGCGGGTGGCGCTGCTGATGCCGTACGCCGCCGCCGGGGTCAGCTGAGATGCGCTAGCGAGTCCGTCGCCCAACTGCCCCGAGCTGCCGGCGCCCCAGCAGCGCACACCCCCGGTGGCGAGCACGGCACAGGTGTGACTGTTGCCCGCGCCGACGGCGGTGGCCGTGGTGATGCCGCTCACGCTCACCGATGTCGTCTGGACGGCCGTGCCGCCGTTGCCCAAGCGGCCATTGCCACCAAAGCCCCAACACTGCACCCCGCCGCCAGCGAGCACCGCACAGGTGTGCTCGCCGGCGGCGCTGACGGAGGTGGCGTTCGTGATGCCAGTCACCGCCACCGGCGTTGTGTGGACGTCCGTGCTGCCATTGCCCAAGCGGCCATTGCTGCCAAGGCCCCAGCACTGCACCCCGCCGCCGGCGAGCACGGCACAGGTGTGCTCGCCGGTTGCGCTGACGGAGGTGGCGTTCGTGATGCCAGTCACCGCCACCGGCGTTGTCTGGCTGGCCGTGCTGCCATTGCCCAAGCGGCCATTGCTGCCAAGGCCCCAGCACTGCACCCCGCCGCCGGCGAGCACGGCACAGGTGTGGAAATTGCCCGCGCTGACGCCGGTGGCGTTGCTGATGCCGGTGACCGCCATCGGCGTTGTCTGGTCGAGCAAGCTGCCGTTGCCTAGGCGGCCACCGCCGCCCGCGCCCCAGCACTGCACCCCGCCGCCGCCGAGCACCGCACAGGTGTGGACAGTGCCCGCGCTGACGGCGGTGGCGCTAGTGATACCAGTCACCGCCACTGGCGCTGTCAGGTCGCCCGTGCCGCCGTTGCCTAGGCGGCCATTGCCGCCCGTGCCCCAGCACTGCACCCCGCCGCCGCCGAGCACGGCACAGGTGTGAATGCCGCCCGCGCTGACGGCGAGCGCGTTAGTGACGCCGGTAACCGCCACCGGCGCTGTCTGGTCGGCTGTGCCGCCGTTGCCCAAGTGGCCATTGCCGCCAAGGCCCCAGCACTGCACCCCGCCGCCGGCGAGCACGGCACAGGTGTGGAAATGGCCCGCGCTGACGGCGAGGGCGTTAGTGATGCCTGTGACCGCCACCGGCGCTGTCTGATCGGCCGTGCCGCCGTTGCCCAGCCGGCCACTGCCGCCCGCGCCCCAGCACTGCACCCCGCCGCTGGCGAGCACAGCACAGGTGTGGTTAGCACCCGCGCTGACCTGCTGGTAGCTCTGAGCGTACGCTGCGCTGCACAGCGGGCCGGTCATTAGCAGCAGCAACAGCGTGGCCACGCGCTGCGCGCCAAGCGCACGACGGCACAGGCGGTGTTGACGAGGCGTGCGGCAGGACGGGTGACGCGGTGCATGAATGTTCCCTGTACGCAGGTTCAGTGGAAGAAAAATATCGTGTGACGTTGGCAGAACCGCGACGAGAACAGGTCATGGACAGAGACAGAGAGGCAAGCGTTGCCAGAGCAGCGCCGACGCGGAGGGGATGACTGAACCACGACGGCGGCAAGCGCGCGACAGTGAGCCATCGAACGCGCGGCAATTCGGGCGTTTTGTGCGACAGATATTGGTGCTGGCTAGATCACAGCTTTTTCATCAAATGCCTGCTGTATATGGGCGTAAGTACGATAAATGCGCATTATTGATTTTCGGGTAAAGGCGGATTCTCAATCGAAGTGCACAACGGCGGGGTGCAGTTGAGATAGTAGCTCTGCGGGGGTTTGCCAGTTCAGGCAGAGTCGGGGTCGGTGATTGAGTTGATGCTCGATGTGAGCGACCTGTTGAGGGGTTAAGTCAC
>JANNYE010000128.1:0-49132 GCA_031409935.1 Burkholderiales bacterium
CGATTCGAGCTCGATCACGCTGACCGGGCGTCACTTTGACACATGGACACAAGCCACGCGCTCGCGAAACAACGCTGGCGTGAAGCTACATATCAGCCTTGAGAGCGTACGGGCTGCGCCGCGCGGCTTTGAGATCACGGATGCCAACGTCAACGACATCGAGTGGGCACGCACCCAACCGATTGAACCCGGCGTGTTCTACAGCTTCGACAAAGGCTACTGCGACTACGGCTGGTGGGCAAAGATCGATGCCGAGGGGGCGCGCTTCGTCACCCGACTCAAGCGCAACGCAGGCGTCCGCGTAGAGCGCACGCTATTGCCACCTCCCGCTGATCACGCCGAAGCGGCTCAACTCATCGTCGCCGACGAAATCATTGTCTTCAAGCACACGCACAGCCGAGGCGGAAAAACCACGGGCTACCAGAAACCGCTGCGTCGCATTACAGTTGCGCGTCCAGAGCACGCGCAGCTTACGCCCTTGGTGCTCGTCACCAACGATCTGGAGAGTCCGGCCACACGCATCGCCGAGGGCTACCGCGAGCGCTGGCAGGTGGAGCTCTTCTTCAAATGGATCAAGCAGCATCTCGAAGTCAAACGCTTTCTCGGCCACAGCAAGAAGGCCGTTCGCATTCAGTTGATCTGCGCGATCATTGCCTACGCGTTGCTGAGTCTGCATAAGCACGCCACCGGCTACGCCAGTTCGCTATGGATGCTCTTGTCCGAGCTGCGGCACACACTGTTTGACACCTCAACAGCGCACCAGAGACAGCAGCAACGAGAAGCTGAGCGAAGTAGGCGAGCCACCGAAATAGAGGCTCGACAGAGGTGCTTGTTGTGGTGATCACGACAATTCTTGATGCCCGTGACCGCCAATATTATTCCGGACAGCAGTGCGCCGTCGCGGGAATGACGGCGGAGGTGGGGAGAGCGGCAAAACCGGTTACGCGTCGAGCGCCGTTCGAATCTCCGCCAGCCACGCCCCGGCTCTTGCCGCCACCTCCCCTGCGGGCGCATCAGACATCGTTTGCACCAGCGCCGACCCAATCACCACTGCGTCGGCAACTTCACTCACTGCGCGCGCCGTCGCGCCATCGCGAATGCCGAAACCTACGCCTACCGGCACTGGCAACGCGGCTTTGATCACCGCGACTTTGCTGGCGACCTCGACCACGTCCAGGTGCCCTGCGCCGGTGACGCCGCGCAGGCTGACGTAGTACACGTAGCCTCGCGCGAGGCGCGCTACGTGGGCGATACGTTCGGGGGTGGAGGTAGGCGCCAGCAAAAAGATCGGCGACAGATCGCGCTTGATGAGCATCGCGGAAAAATCGTCGGCTTCTTCGGGCGGGTAGTCGACGACCAGTACGCCGTCGACGCCTGCGGCTGCTGCGGCGTCGACAAATTTATCGCGATGCATTGCCTCAATCGGGTTAGCGTAGCCCATGAGCACGACCGGCGTCGTGCTGTTGGTGGTGCGAAATTCGGCGACGATGGCGAGCACTTTACGCATCGTCATGCCCTTGGCCAGTGCGCGTTCGGACGAGCGCTGAATCACCGGGCCGTCGGCCATCGGGTCGGAAAACGGGACGCCCAGCTCGATCACATCTGCGCCCGCTTTAGCCAGTGCATGCATCGTCGGCAACGTCGCGTCGAGCGCGGGATCGCCCGCAGTGATGAAGGGGATGAGCGCGGTTTTTTTGTTCGCTTTTAAATCGGCGAAAGTTTTGTCGATGCGGTTCATGGCGTGCCCTACTTTCGCACCAGCGGTTGCGCCGCGCTGCGAGCGGCTTCTGCGGTCGTTCGCCCCAATTCACATTCCGGGTGGCAGTAGAACGACAACCCCGAGCGTTGTGACACGGTGTGCATATCCTTGTCGCCGCGTCCGGAGAGGTTCACCAGCAGAATTTTGTCCTTACTCAGCGTTGGCGCGAGCTTGGTGGCGTAGGCGATGGCGTGGCTCGATTCGAGGGCGGGGATGATGCCTTCGATGCGACAGCACTCGTGGAAAGTCTTCAGTGCTTCATCGTCGGTGATGCTCACGTATTCGGCACGGCCGATGTCCTTCAAGTACGCATGCTCGGGCCCGACGCCGGGGTAGTCGAGGCCCGCGCTGACCGAGTGCGTCTCGGCAATCTGGCCGTCTTCGTCCTGCAACAGATAGGTGCGATTGCCGTGCAACACGCCGGGCACGCCCTGCGTGAGCGAGGCCGAATGCTTGCCGGTTTCGATGCCTTCACCTGCGGCCTCGACGCCGATCAGGCGCGTGTTTTCATACGGAATGTACGGATAAAAAATGCCCATTGCGTTGGAGCCGCCGCCGACGCAGGCGATCACGGCGTCGGGCTGACGGCCCGCGATTTCCGGCATTTGCGTGAGGCATTCGGTGCCGATCACCGACTGAAAATCGCGCACCATCATCGGGTACGGATGCGGGCCGGCGACGGTGCCGATGATGTAGAAGGTGTTGTCAACGTTGGTCACCCAATCGCGCAGCGCCTCGTTCAACGCGTCTTTCAGCGTTTTCGATCCGCTCTCAACCGGCACCACCGTCGCGCCGAGCAGCTTCATGCGATACACGTTTTGCGCTTGTCGCTTGATGTCCTCACTGCCCATGTAGACGACGCATTCGAGGCCGTACCGCGCGGCAATGGTGGCTGTCGCGACGCCATGTTGACCGGCACCCGTCTCGGCGATTACGCGCGGTTTGCCGAGGCGTTTGGCGAGCATCGCCTGGCCGATGCAGTTGTTGATTTTGTGCGCACCGGTGTGATTTAAGTCTTCACGCTTCAAATAAATCTGCGCACCACCGAGCATCTCGCTCCAGCGTTTGGCGTGATAAACAGGGCTGGGGCGGCCGACGAAATATTTGAGTTCGCTCGCAAATTCCGCGAGGAATTCCGGGTCGTGTTGATAGCGGGCGTATTGCGCTTTGAGTTGGTCGAGCGCTTCGATCAAAGTTTCCGCAACGAAGGTGCCGCCGTAGGGGCCGAAGTGGCCCTGGGCATCGGGGAGGTCGTAGAGTTTCATGAGATGCTTTCTGCGCTGGATTGCCCTGCGCTCGGATCACATCAAGGAATCCGCCAGGCGCACAGCGCGACAAAAATTTTCAATGAGTTCGGAGCTTTTCACGCCGCGAGAAATCTCGACGCCGCTACTCACATCCACCGCGAAGGGACGTACCGCGCTAATCGCGTCGGCCACATTTGCAGCAGTCAAGCCACCAGACAAAACGAGGGCTGGAGCGCGCCCGCTTTGAATGTTTGACGTGTTGATGAGCTGCCAATTGAATGTCTTTCCGCTGCCGCCATGTCCCGCGCTGGGCGTGTCCAAAAGGAGCGCGCTAGCGGTGGCGTATATCACGCTCGATTGTAATAAATCGAACGCATCGGTGACGGGCAATGCTTTTAAGTACGGTCGTCCGAAGCTGGCGCAGAAGGATTCCGGCTCGTCGCCGTGGAATTGCAACAGGTCGATCCGGGCGCTAGCGAGGGCGACTTCGACCTCTTCTTTCGTTGGATTGACGAACAGCGCGACCGTGGAAACAAACGCCGGAACGCGACCTGTCAGTTCTGACAGGTGCGCGAGGTCGATGGCCCTGCTAGACGGTGGATAGAGCACGAATCCGAGCGCGTCTGCGCCGGCATCAATGGCTGCGTCAACGTGTTCAGCAGTTTTCAGTCCGCAGATTTTGATGCGGGTGCGGATGGCAGGTTGGGCTAAAGACACGGATCGACAAACGCCTCAGGAATCGCAAAGCGCGAATCGTACTCAATTCCGGCGAGATACAGGCCGGCAGGCGAAAACGTCGGCGCGGCGAGCTTGCGATCTTTTTGCGCAATCAGCTCTCTCATCCAGCCAATCGGCTGTCGTGAGCTTCCGATGTAGACCAGCGTGCCCATGATGTTGCGGATCATGTGATGCAGGAAGGCGTTGGCGTGAAAGTCGAAGCGAAGCACCGCGCCCTGTTGTCGTACGGTTGCGGAATGGATGGTTTTAATCGGCGATTTGGCTTGACAATCGGCAGCGCGAAACGATGTGAAATCATGAGTACCCCACAGCGCGGGAAGTGCGGCCTCGATGCGCCCCCTATCAAGCGGCCAATGCGTCCAGCCAATGCGACCGGTGTGCAGTCCCGGACGCTGCGGGCGCGATGCGAGCAGGTAAACGTAACGTCGCGATTGGGCTGCGAATCGCGCATGAAAATCGTCTGCGACCTTCACTGCCCAACGAATCGACACATCATCCGGCAAAAACTGATTGCCGCCGCGCACCCAAGCGGTAGCTTCGCGCTCCACCGGCGTTTCAAAATGCACGACCTGCAATGAGGCGTGGACGCCGGTGTCGGTGCGGCCCGCAGCGATGACGCTGATCGGTTCGGTGGCAATGTTGGAAAGGGCTGTCTCCAGCGCTTGTTGCACGGACGGCTGCTCGACCTGGCGCTGCCATCCGCAGAAGGCAGTGCCACGATATTCGAGGCCCAGCGCCCAGCGCTGAGTGTCGCGCTGGGGGTGTTCCATCAAACTCAGTGTCTAGGTTTCAGCGATTGCTTAGCAGGCAAGTCTACGGTCTTAGCCGCCGAGCTTGCGCATTCACCCGCCAAGCTTGGCGAGCATCGCCTTCGCCTCTTTGATCTGCACCTCGTCACCGTCGTGAATCACTTCACGCAGAATTTCTCGCGCGCCTTCACGGTCGCCCATTTCTTCGTAAGCACGGGCCAAATCTAGCTTGGTCGATGCGTCATGCCACTGGCCATCAAGAATCGACGGTGTGGGATCAACAAAGCCTTGGCGACCCGCGTCAAAACTCAAGTCGAGCATTTCGGGACGCATCGACGGACCCACGGTGCCGAGGTTAGTTGGCGTAGCGGTTGAAAAATCTGTGAAGTCCATGCCGGACTCGGGCAATTGCCCGGCCGTCGTTGCTTTCCGGAGTGATGCCTCAAGTTCGGCCAAATCATCTTCGAGCGATTTTCGATGCTTCGGAGCCGATGAGGCGGCGATGACCGACGTCGCGACCGCCGGGGCACTGAGGGCGGTGGCGGGCACCGCAACACTTGGTGGCGGGGTAATGGTCATGCCGTCAAGCACGAAGTCAAGCGAACCTGCGCTTGGCGCTGGCGCTGCTGCGCTGGGTGCGCTGGCCATTACATCTTGAGTAGCGTACCCGACCACCGCGACCGCAGCAATCGATGTCGCAACCGGCATCATCGGAACCGGGGAGGCGCTAGCAATAGGCGACGTAGCCGCCCTAATCAACGGATGATCGGGGAAGTGTGTTGCTGCGATGGCAGCTAGTTTTGCCTTGTATTCGCCCGCGCGATCCATCAACGATATGTTGGCAACCAGTTGATCAAACGAATCTCGTTTGCCCTGACTGGCGCTAATTTCAGCCAGTTTGGTTGCCACATCCGGGCGTTGCGGATCGCGCTGCAAGGCCTCGCGAAGAATCTCTTCCGCCTGTGCTTCGCGGCCGTACGCGATGTACACCTCGGCTTCGGCGACGGGGTCTACCTCGCCTGAGTCAATGGTGCCCATGCCGGAGCGACTGAACTGGCTCTGCACCGGTACGTCATTGGTTTTAACCACGCCCAGCCCGGACGTTCCAAAGACGGTGTCAGGGTTGATGGTGTTGACCACCGGTTCAGTTGACTTTGTGCGACCCGCTTCGGTGTTCACGTGCTTGCGTCGACGGCTCCAAACAAACGCGCCGAGTAGCCCCAACACGCCCAGCCCAGCGGCAGCCGCTGGCATGGGGTTATCGCCCAACATGTCGAGCAATCCGGATTCAGCGGCAACCGCAGGCGATGCGGGTGCGACAGTCGGGGGCGCGTTCACCATCACCGGTGCGCTGGGTGTCGGGGCAGCCGCCGCAACTGGCGCTGGCGCTGGCGCAGGTGCGGGTGCGGCAACTGATGGGGGAGGTGGAGCCGCTGCGACTGGCGGCGCAATAGGTGCCGCAGCAATCGGCGCAGGTGCCGGTGCCGGTGAAGGCGCAGGCGGTGGAACCAGTACCGGTGCCGCCACAGGCGCAGGTGGCGCAACCACCGGTTTCGGCGGATCGACTTTGGCCACTGCAACAGGAGGTGGCGGGGGTGCGAGCGGTGGTTTCACCGCCTCTTTGGCTTTTGCCTGAGCATCTGCCATGGCTTGATTCTTGAGCAACAGCGCCTTTTCCAAATCTTGGCGAGTCTTTTCAAGCTGAGCAACACGCGATTGCTCTTCTTTGAGCGCCTTGGTTGCGGCAACCTTTGATTCAGTGCTGCTTTGCGGGTTACGCTCGCCTTGCGATAGCTTCAGCTTGTCGGCATTGTTTGCGCCACCGACGGTGTCGGCGACGGCGCCTGACACGCGTCCGCTGGCTCGAGCGGATGGCTGATCTGCGGCAACGTAAGGCACCGAATCGGAAAGGCGGGCTACATAGCCGCGCCAGCTTGCCGCCTGCGCGCGCACTTCGCTCACGGCACTGGTTTGGTTGATGCTTTGGGCCTCGCTTCCCGAAGGAATCGTGAGCGATGCTCCGGCACGAAGCCGATTGATATTGCCACCGATGAACGCGTCCGGATTGCTGCGCTGAATGGCGATCATCAATTGCTCAATCGACACGCCCGGCTGCGCGTTGCGACCGGCAATGCGTGACAGCGAGTCACCCGATTTGACGTTATAGGTTCCGCCGTCACCGGTTGTATTGGCAGCAACGGCGGGCGCGCGCTGCGTGAGCACTGCCGCTTGCGACACCAATGGAGCGCGGGGCGACGGGTTCGCCGCTGCGCTCGGCGCGGATTGAGGCGGCATCGGTGGGCGTGACGGTTGTGACGGCTCGATGGCCTGTGTTACCGCCGTTGCGGGCGGGTCAAGCAGGAAAACGTATTCGCGCACCAGACGACCCGTGCTCGAATTGACCTCGATCAAAATGTCAAGATAGGGATCGTTAATTGATTGATTGCTGGCTAGGCGCAAATAGGGCTGTCCATTCGGGCGTCGAAGCACCTGCACGCGTATGCTCTGCACGATGCCCTGATATTCGACGCCTGCGGCGCGATACACGGCGGGCGAGGCGATATTGGCCCGAATCGAATCGACGTCATCGCCCGGCGCGATTGATAAATCAACCTCGGCGACCAACGGTTGGCCGATTGCCGTAGACACGTTGAGTCGATCCAGACCAAGCGCACCGACTTGAACGGACGCAAGAAGGCCAGCTAGGATGAGCGATACGACGAGGGGTTTTTGGCGAAGCATGCCGCTCTCTGAATTCTTAAACTATTAGGAAAATAACATCATGGGGTTGCCGCTGCAAGCTCAGAATTAGCTTTAACTTGCAAGCGCTCGAAGCGAGCGCTCACATTGCGGCGGAGCATCAGCACAAAAACCGCAACATCTTGTGTCACTCACCATTTTGGGCACTATATCTTGTGCGGACATTAGCTCGCATCATCATGTCAACGTCATGCAACACTTTTTATCAAATTTAAACTAAACAGCCGACACTATCGCGTCGCCCATCGCTTTGGTGCCAATAACGCGGCTGTTTGCATCGGCAATATCGCCGGTTCGAAGCCCTGAAGCGAGCACCGAGCGCACCGCATTGTCGATCCGCGCGGCCAAGTCCTCGCGACCAAAGGTGTAGCGCATCATCATCGAGAGCGATAGGATCGTGGCCATCGGATTTGCCCGATCCATGCCAGCAATGTCCGGCGCTGAGCCGTGAATCGGTTCGTACAAACCTTTTTTATCGGCATCCAGCGACGCCGACGGCAACATGCCGATGGAGCCAGCGAGCATTGACGCTTCGTCGGACAGGATGTCGCCGAAGATGTTGCCGGTGACGATCACGTCAAATTGTTTGGGCGCGCGTACCAACTGCATCGCGGCGTTGTCGACGTACATGTGCGACAGCGCAACCTCGGGGTAGTCTTTGCCCATCGCCGTGACGACTTCGCGCCAAAGGATGGAGGTGTCGAGCACGTTGGCCTTGTCGACGCTGCACAATCTTTTGCTGCGCTTCATCGCGGCCTCGAAGCCGACGCGTGCGATGCGTTCGATCTCGGAGCGCGCGTAATGCATCGTATCAAAGCCCTCGTCTTCGCCCGCCGCGTTGGTGCGACGACCGCGCGGCTGACCGAAGTAAATGTCACCCGTCAGTTCACGGATGATCATGATGTCGAGCCCGGAGACGATCTCGGGCTTGAGCGACGACGATGCAACCAGCTCGGGAAATAACATCGCTGGGCGCAGGTTGGCGAACAGTTTCAGGTCTTTGCGAATGCCCAGCAGACCTTGCTCCGGGCGAACTGCGCGTGGCAGCGTGTCGTACTTCGGGCCGCCAACGCAACCGAGCAAAATCGCATCGGCGTCGCGGGCAAGTTGCTGCGTGGCTTCGGGATACGGATGACCATGCACGTCATACGCTGCGCCGCCAAGATGCCCGTGCGACAACGTGATCGGCGCGCCCTCCATCTTGAATTTTTCGAGGACACGAACGGCCTGACTGACGATTTCGGAACCGATGCCGTCGCCGGGGAGGATTAAGATTTTCATGTTTTTATTTTGTGAATATGTGACGGATTTGGCGGCGGTGAATTGGGCTTAGTTTCGACCCAATTCTAAAGAACAGCTTTTATCGGAAAACCTTGCTTCCATTGGGCATAGCTCATAATTGCCGCTACTATCGACTTTAGCGTTTTTACGCTCTAAGACCAGGTGAAATATAGGTTGTAGGAAAAAGCTGATGGCCCAAACTGAGCCCACGAACGCTCAGTGCAACCTTACGCCAGCCAAGGCTGCGTCGAATGATGTTTCGCTTCAAATGCAGAAATCACCGCCGAATGCTGCAAGGTCAAACTAATGTCGTCCCAGCCGTTAATCATGCGCTCGCGACGTGACGCCGCGATGTCAAAGGCGAACGCAAAACTGCCATTAACGGCGCGCACCTGCTGCGCTTCCAGATCAATGGTCAATTCGAATCCGGGGAAGGCGGCGCAGTCGTGCAATAGGCGATCCACTTCTGCGTCCTGCAGGCGAATCACCAACAACCCGTTATTCAACGAATTGCTATAAAAGATGTCGCCGAACGACGGCGCGATCACCGCGCGAAACCCGTTTTGCTGCAAGGCCCACGGCGCATGTTCGCGTGACGAACCGCAGCCGAAGTTTTGTCGTGCCAGCAAAATCGATGCGCCCTGATAGCGCGGCTCATTCAACACAAATTGCTTGTTCAATGGGCGCGTGCCGTTGTCAACGCCCGGTTGCCCGACGTCAAGGTAGCGCCATTCATCAAAGCAATTCGGGCCATAGCCGCTCTTCTTGATCGACTTCAAGAATTGCTTCGGGATGATGGCGTCGGTATCGACATTGGCTCGATCCAGCGGTGCCACCAATCCGGTGTGCGTCACAAACTTGTCCATGCGCTTGAGAAACCTATTTTTTCTTAGCCGCGTCTTCGATTTTTTCGCCGGCTTTTTGCACGTCCTGGCCGACGCCCTTGACGGTGTTGCATCCAACCACCGACAAAGCAAAAGCGGCCAACAGTGCCGTGCTGAGAATTCGTTTCATGACTGATTCCTTCTAAAAAATAACTAGCACAAAAAATTTAACTAAGACGGCGAACGTCAACAAAGTGACCGGCGATTCCAGCCGCAGCCGCCATCGCAGGGCTCACCAAATGGGTGCGGCCACCCGCGCCCTGACGCCCCTCAAAATTGCGATTGGAGGTGGACGCGCAACGCTCACCCGGCTCCAAACGATCATCGTTCATCGCCAGACACATCGAGCAACCGGGCTCGCGCCATTCAAATCCTGCCGCAACAAAAATCTTATCAAGCCCTTCACGTTCGGCCTGCAGCTTGACCAGACCCGAACCGGGCACCACCATTGCCAGCTTGACGTTGTCGGCGCGACGACGGCCCTTGACGACCGCTGCGGCGGCACGCAAATCTTCGATGCGTGAATTGGTGCAGGAGCCGATGAACACCTTGTCGATCTTGATCTCGCTCATCAGCGTATTCGGCGTCAAGCCCATGTAGGTCAAGGCTCGCGCGATGCCTTCGCGTTTGGTGGCGTCCTTTTCTTTGTCAGGATCCGGCACCCGGCCTTCAACCGACACCACCATTTCCGGCGAGGTGCCCCACGTCACCTGTGGGATCAATTCGCTGGCACTGAGCACGACCGTGTGATCGAACGTCGCATCGACATCGCTCTTGAGCGTGCGCCAGTGCTTGATCGCCGCGTCCCACGCTTCAGCCGTTTTCGGGGCGAAAGGGCGGCCTTTGAGGTAGGTCTCGGTCACTTCGTCATAGGCCACCATGCCCGCGCGCGCACCGGCTTCGATGGACATATTGCACACACTCATGCGGCCTTCCATCGACAGCGAGCGAATGGCTTCACCACCAAATTCAATCGCATAACCGGTGCCACCCGCCGTGCCGATTTTCCCGATGATGGCGAGCACCAAATCCTTCGCCGTCACGCCCGTTGGCAAGCGCCCATCGCAGCGCACCAGCAGCGATTTTGAGCGCTTTTGCGACAGGCATTGCGTGGCCATCACATGCTCAACTTCACTGGTGCCGATGCCAAACGCAAGCGCAGCAAACGCACCGTGCGTGGAGGTGTGCGAATCGCCGCAAACGACGGTCATCCCCGGCAACGTCGCGCCCTGCTCCGGCCCAATCACATGCACGATGCCACGACGCACGTCACCCACTTTGAAATAGGTCAAACCGTGTTCTTTGGCGTTGGCGTCCAGCGTCTCAACCTGCACGCGCGACACCGGATCAAGAATCACGGTGAAGCCCGGCGTAGTCGGCGTATTGTGATCCGGCACAGCGATCATGCTGGCCTTGCGCCACGGCTGGCGACCGGCAAGCTTCAAGCCTTCAAACGCCTGCGGGCTGGTCACTTCATGCACCAGATGGCGGTCGATATAGAGCAGCGCCGTGCCGTCGTCCTCGGTGCGAACGATGTGTGCGTCGAAGAGTTTGTCGTAGAGCGTCCGGCCAGCCATATCAACATCCGCTGCTGCGCAGCTTTAAATGAGCGAACTTTTGATTTTAAGCGCTTTAAGCCAACGGCTGAGAGCGCAACTGCGCTGTGCGCAGATCTGCACCAAGGCGAAACGCAACTGTTCAGAATGTGCGGCGTCGACCTGACACGCATTGACGGTGTTGACGTGACCACGGCGCTGGCGGTCATCAGCGAGACGGGGGCGGACATGTCACGCTTCCCGAGCGTGGGACACTTCACCAGTTGGCTGGGTTTGTGCCCTGGCACCAAGATCACGGGCGGCAAGGTGATGAGTGGCAAGACCAAGCGCGTAGCCAACCGTGCCTCGCAGGCATTACGACTGGCCGCCGCTGCGCTGCGTAGCAGTCAGTCGGCACTGGGTGCGTATTTCAGGCGCATGTGCGCTCGCATGGACAAGCCCAAAGCGGTGACCGCTGCGGCCCACAAACTCGCGCGTTTGATTTATACCTTGCTGACTAAAGGTCAGGAGTACACCGACCAGGGACAGGATTACTACGAGGAGCGCTACCGCGAACGCGTGCTGCGGCATCTGTCACAGCGCGCTAAACAAATGGGCTTGAAACTCGTGCCCGACCAACAAGCTGCCTAAAAACACTCACTCAAATCAATAACTTGGGAGGTGTTTCTTGAGAGGCCTCACGCGCCGCTCGAGGCGAGAGTGATGACGACACTACCTCTTTTGTGGCCGCGATCTACGTACCGATGCGCCTCGACCATATGCTCGAACGGATAGCAGCGGTCGATGACCGGGGTGAACCGACCAGCCACGGCAATTTCGCCGAGTAGGCGTGCGTACTCGGGCCGCTCAGCTGCTGGGCCGGCGATGACTCTCTTACCGCTCGTTAAGGTGTGCCAGGGCGCCTTCAAGAGTTCCGGGAGGTTTGCCAGGACGAGTAACAGTCGTCCGCCTTTGGACAGCGCTGGCCCGCTGCGGGCGAAAGGCGCGGTACCCACGGTGTCCACTATGACGTCGAATGGCACCTTGGACTGGGCGAAGTCGCGTTCAGCGTAGTCGATCACCTCGTCGGCTCCGATGGATTGCACCAGCTTAAGGTTGGCGGCACTGCAGACTCCTGTGACTTGGGCGCCAAAGTGCTTGGCAAGTTGCACCGCCGCACTGCCGACGGCGCCAGAGGCGCCATTGACAAGTACACGTTCGCCGCTGCGCAGTTCACCCCTTCGGAAAAAGTCCAACATGGTTGCTCCGCCGAAGGAGAGCGCAGCAGCCTGCTCGAAGCTCAGATTCGATGGCTTCGGTGCGACAGCACCATTCGCCGGCAAGCACTTGTACTCAGCGTGGCAACCCAGGCCTGCGCCTGAGAAGCCAAAGACCTCATCGCCAACGCTGAAGGACGTAACCGCCCGCCCCACAGCTTCTACATCGCCTGCGAGTTCGGATCCGAGAATCGACTTCCTTGGGCCTCTGATACCGAGGGCGAGACGCCCAAGCAGGCCGAATCCACGAGGCATTTCGAGACTGCGCATCCGCCAGTCTGCGGAGCTGACGGTGGTGGCACGAACCCGAATCAGAAGTTCGTGGTCCCCCGGCACCGGTTTCGGTCGCTCGGTCATTTCGAGGACGTCTGGTGGTCCATACCTCCGGTACGTAAACGCCTTCACCGCTTCCCGCCTTCATGTTCAGTTCGCATATATGGTAGCAGCCAGAGAATCACAGCATCGACGGCCTCCATCGTCGGCGTGGCGATGATGCAGGTGCAAAGCACCCGAACGGCGCTGCGTTGAGCAACGCTTCTTAGGCCGTGGAGGACAACAGAGTGGGTTCTCGTGAGGCCTAACGTTCGAGCTCCGCTTGAGCGAGGGGTTAGGCGTCGCTGGTGTCAGGATAGCGACGCCTTGTCTCTGCGACGGATACCGCGATGAGTGTCTCAAGGACTCCCAAGTCGAGATTGGTCAAGCGCCTGATGTACAGGCAGGACTTGGTCATCCTATGCCTCCCGAGTCGGGCCAAGAGGTCGGATTGACCAGGATCATCTACGCCAAGGTAGACGACGAGTTCTCTTCCGCGGACTGCGAAGCCAGCGATTGGCGCCTTGCCAGAGTGACCAGTCTGATACGTGTACGTGTACGAACCATAGCCAACGATGCTTGGCCCCCACATGTATGGTTTCTGCTTTGTAACCCGCTTGCAGATGGCCATGATGGTCTTGCAGTCCATCAGTTGTTCGGGACTGGCTCTGGACGCGAGGTACGCATCCACGCTTGCGCCTGTCGGTTTGGTCTTGGTCTCAGCCATTGGAGTTTCTCGTCAACATCGAGCGCAGCAGATGGTGTGATTGCGACGCCTAACGTTTGAGTTGAGGCGGGACCGACGGCAAGCCACCAGGCCCGGGCCGGTGAAAATGTAACCCGTACCACCGGCCCGGGCCTGGTGGCTTGCCGTTGGGCCTCGCCTCGAACGAGGGGTTAGGCGTCATGCGCGCCTTGGCGACAGAGGGCATTCGTCACCGCATCCGCGTACTGAGCCGGATACTCCACGAAACCGGAGTGCGCGCCAGGCAGAACTTGCAGCTTGGCTTTGGGGAAGACCGCCGCGAGTTGTTCCGAGAGGTAGGGAGGTGCAAGCTGGTCGTACTCGCCTACCAAGACCGAAACTGGCAGACGTAGATTGGAGAGGCGCTCAGGTTGGGTGTATCGAATCAGGGCGCCGGCTTGGCGGACAAAGCCATGAACCGGCTGGCGGTACGGGTTCTTCACCATTGCCTGTATGAACCCTTCGTAGGTGACCTCATTGTTCGCTAGAACAGGGCTATACACGAGGCGCGCGACGTGGCGGACTACCTGTTCGTAAGCCATGTTCGAGAGCCGAATGTTGACCCAGTTGGAGATTGCGTTCTTCAGCATTCCGTCTGGTGCCGCAAAACTTCCGAGCAGCACCAGATGCTTGATCCTCTCGGGTTGGCTAAGGGCGAGCGACTGGGCTATCAATCCGCCCATGCTCCAGCCCAGGAGATTCGTTGAAGAGATCTGCAGGTGATCCAGTAGCGCAAGTAGGTCACTCGCCATCTGTTCAATCGTGTAAGGCTCATCTGGCGCGCTGGATCTTCCCGCACCACGGTTGTCGAAGGTGATCACTCGGAAGTGCTTGCTCAGTTCCGGGAGAACAAACCTCCAAGCCTGCAGGTCTGCGCTGATGCCGCAAACCAGAACGAGAGCTTCGCCCGATCCGCACTCCTCGAAGTAGGTGTGGAAATCGTTTCGCTGGAGAATGGGCATGTCGCACTCCTATGACGCCTAACGTAATGTACACCGTAAAAACTGCAAATTAATCTGGGCGTTGCAATGTAATGTGTTCATAAAACGATCCCTTGTATGGCGTAAACAATAGGTCTCAGGTACATTACTGTGCATTAATCCAGTTATAATTTTGGTGATGAAACCTGGCAGCGCTCCGCTGAAGTCAGTCCGCCTATTGGATCAGGTTCGCGAGCGCATTCGATATCTTCACTATAGCTTGAGTACTGAAAAAGTCTACCTGTATTGGGTGAAATTCTTCGTACGCTGGCATGGGCGCAGCGGGCTCATGCGCCACCCACGCGAAATGGGCGTGCGCGAGGTTGAGGCGTTTTTGACCATGCTGGCCACCGAGCGCAAAGTGTCTGCTTCCACCCACAATCAGGCGTTGAGTGCCCTTCTGTTTTTGTACCGCGAGGTGCTGGCCATCGATTTGCCGTGGCTCGATGACATCGGCAGGCCGCAACAAAAACGCCGTATCCCCAGCGTGATGACGCCTGACGAGGTGGCGGGCCTGCTGGCCCAGATGGAGGGGGAGACGGCGCTGCTGGCGCGCCTGTTGTACGGCACCGGCATGCGGCTGATGGAAGGCATTCGCCTTCGTGTGAAGGATGTTGATTTTGATCGCCACGTGATCATCGTGCGCGAAGGCAAGGGCGGTAAAGATCGGGTTGTAATGCTGCCGCGTTCGTTGACGGCCTCCCTGCGCCGCCAAATGCTGGCGGCGCGCGCCGTGTGGGAGGCAGACCGTCAGGCCCAGCGCGGCGGCGTTGAAACGCCGTACGCATTGGCAGCGATTTATCCTAAAGTCGGCCAGACGTGGGGTTGGTTCTGGCTGTTCCCGTCGCCCACGCTATCGATTGACCCACGCAGCGGTGTTGAGCGGCGACATCATTTGTTTGAAGAACGCTTGCAGCGGGCTTTGAAGAAAGCTGTGCCTTTGGCGGGCATTGTCAAACCGGTCTCGGTGCATACCCTGCGCCACAGCTTTGCCACTCATCTTTTGCAGGCAGGCACCGACATTCGCACGGTGCAGGAGCTTTTGGGTCATTCTGACGTGTCGACGACCATGATCTATACCCACGTGCTCAAGGTCGCCGCAGGCGGTGCGTCCAGCCCGCTCGATGCGCTAGATTTGACGGCACCAGCGCGGCATCGTAATGATGCGACGCTGGCTCGGCTGGATGCGATGTTGCATTAAGTGGCGGCATACAGCTTTTTTGCGAAACGCCCATTTAATATGGGCTAATAGTTAACAAAAGCGTATTGTCGACTATGTGCATTTATCGCTATTAGTCCAAATATGATGGGCGTTTCAACGAAAAGGTGATCATCGTTCAGGATGCTCACGGGCAACCAATCGCGCTGCGTCGCTCAGCCGCGACCGTGGCGACAGTTCGCTACGGCACGACTGCGGCGACACCCCGCTGCGACGCACTCGCGCCATGCCCCGCCGCACGCAGCACGGCGGCCCGCGTGTCTGGCGGCAGTAGAAACGCGGCATCTTCCGCGCGAGTCACCAGCGCGGGCTCAAAATGCACGGAATCTGCCGAATCGAGCTTCACTAAACCCGCTCGAAGCAACGCGTCAAACGCTGAGCGGAATTGCGTGCGATCTGAAAACTCTGGGGCGTTGAAGACGTGGGTCATGGCGAGGTGTTGCGCGGCTTGTTGGCATAAGGTTTCGAGCGATTCGCGGCTCTTCTCGCCACTTTCACCACGCACTACCAGCGCCAGCATCAGTGCGTGTCGGGTGAGGGTGGGGCGAATGGTTGACGCGAGCACTTCTAGATGCATGGCGGCGTCGGTGCCTTGTGGTGATGCGCTGACCACGTTGGCCTCCGATTCAATGGTTACCCAGTGATCGCTGCCGAGCGTTTCCAGCGTTCGTTCAAAAGCGAGAAATTTTGGCGTGACCGGCCCCAAATCGGCCAAGGGCTCGTCGACGGCAAAGTCAAACTGCGGCCCGGCATCGGTCTCGCGCCACGGCGGCAAGTACAGCTCCGATTCGAGCAACACGTACAGCTCGCGCGCCAATCGCGCCAGCTTGGTTTTGCCGATCACGCCGTGCTGCACGATCAAACAGGCGAGCAGCCCCGGCAGCGCGAAGCAGTGCAGCACGTTATTGCGGAAGTAGGTGAGCGAGACCGCCGCCGTCGGTTCGGCCAACACGACATCACCCAGCGGATGCGATTTGCGTGTGAGGTAGCCCATACGGGCGGTGTAGGCGATGGCCTCTAGGCCGGTGAGTTTGGTTGGCACGGCTTCGGGCGCTGTGCGCGATTGAGAAACTAGATGCAGCAATCGCTCGACGATGCTTGCGAGTTGTGCCGCGTCTGCCGCGTGTTTAGGCGTTGCGAGCAATGCCGTGGCAACAACTGCCACAGGATTTAAATGCACCGCGCCGTTGATGCGCTCGGCAATCTGCCGCGACACTTCGGTCAACGCGCGCCGCCGCAACGACTTGTCGGCGAGCCAGTCATCCATGTCTTTCGCGCCCTCTGCGTCGAGCAATTCGCCTAACGCAATCGGTCGCGCAAAGCTCACGCCGACCGCGCCGTAACGCTCGCGACGCAAATCGCGGATCGCGGTGATCAGGCCGAAGATTGATTCCTTGCGCTTCGCTGCACCCGCCAGTTCTTCGGTGTAGCTGCCGCCCTCGAACAGCTTTTCGTAGCCGATGTAGACGGGAATAAACAGCAGTGGCCGCGTGTGTTCGCGCAAGTAACTTTGCACTGTCATCGAGATCAGTCCTGCTTTCGGTGGCAGCAGGCGTCCGGTGCGCGAGCGACCGCCTTCGACGAAGTACTCCATCGGGAAACCGCGCTTCAACACCGCGTGAACGTAGGCGGCGAAAACCTCGCCATACAGCTCATCGTGCTTGAATGACCGACGCAAAAAGAATGCACCGCCACGACGCAAAATGCCGCCGACTATTGGCAAATTCAGGTTCGCGCCAGCAGCAATGTGCGGCACAGTCAAGCCGATTTTGTGAACGACATACGACAGCAACAGATAGTCGATATGGCTACGATGGCACGGCACATACACCAGCGTGTTGTCCTTCGCCAGCGCCTGCAAACGCTCGACGCCGCGCAGGTCAACCCCGTCGTAAATGCGATTCCACAAACGGCCCAACAGCCGCTCCATAAAGCGCACCAGCAAATACGAATAATCGGCAGCAATTTCACGGCCAATGCTGTCGGCGCGTGCTTCGACTTTGGCGAGTGTAGTTTTCTTCTCGTCCACCTCGCGCAGGATCGCCTCACGCACGCGCGGCTCGCGCATCATGCCCTCGATCAGCGTGCGTCGATGTGACAAATCGGGCCCAATCGCCGCCTCGCGTTCGCTGCGAAATTCGGCGCGCAGCAGCCTTGCCACGCGGCGAACGACGCGCTCGCGATCCAGTCCTTCGATCTGCGCGATGTTGATCAGTGCCGCGAGCGAAATCGCCTCGCCAAACTTGGCGACGACCGAGCGGCGAAAGAAGATCATCGCGAACAGTTTTCTCAGCCGCGAACGTCCGCCCCAACCTTCTGCTGCCCACAATCGTAACCAGCGCAGGCCGCGCAGCGGTGAGCCTTCGCGCTCTTCACGCTCCGGCGCGCGGCCCCAGAAAATGCTCACTGGAATCAGCTGCACGTCAGTCATACGGCCTTCGGCAACGGCATCCACCAACCGCGTGAGCCGACGCGCAGAAGCGCCGCTGCGATCCTCGTGCAGCGCGAAGAACGCGTGACGTTCGGGACGCGCGCCTGCGGTCAGCGGCACATTGAGTGGCGCGTGTGATTTAGGAACGTCGTGGCGTCGCGTCAAGTCGTCAAGCAACGCGCTGTTGCTCAGTGATGGGCGAGGCAACACGTAGCAAACAGGTGCGGTGGCGTCGATCTGCAGCGGTTGCGGAAACACTTGGACTCGCACCCACAGTGTGAGTACGCGACGCACTAGCGACTGAAGCCAGCGTTGCGGAGTTTCCCAGAGATCAGTGCTGTTCATGCGGCACGCTCAACTACTTCGTCGTTCCTGCGAAGGCAGGAACCCAGTGACTGTACGGGTGCAACGCTTTCACATAATTCGGCGAAAGACGCTGGGCCCCTGCCTTCGCAGGGGCGACGAAACTTTGATGACGGCTTCATGAGGGATCATGCACGGCGGCGACGAGCGCGGCAGCCCGCTCAGCTGCATCCGCAGCATCGCATTCCACGACGTCGCCACCAAAGCTGCGCAGCCACGTAATTTGTCGCTTGGCGAGTTGTCGCGTGGCGAACAACGCGCGGTCGAACATCTCGGCTTTTGGTGCGCGACCTTCGAGCGCGTCGAGCACCTGCCGATAACCAACGCAGCGCATGGAGGGCATGTCGGCGGTCAATGTATAGTGGGTTCGCAACCATTCAACTTCTGCCACGAAATCCTGCGCGAACATAGCTTCGAGTCGCGCCTCGCAACGCTTGTGCAACCAAGCACGATCAGCGGGAAGCCAGCGCAATACGAGGTTGCGCGGCCCGGTCAATGCAGGCTTGCGTTGGCCTTGCAGAGCGGACAGTGGCGTGCCGCAAATCATCCACACTTCCAGCGCACGCTCGATACGCTGCGTATCTGTGGGTGGCAAACGATTGGCCGTGACGGGATCGACCTGCATCAATGCCGCATGCAGCGATTCAATGCCATCACGTTCACGACGCGCGCTCAGCTCGGCGCGAATCGCAGCGTCTGCGGGTGGTACGTCACTCATGCCGTTGACCAGCATATTCGCGTACATCATGGTGCCGCCGACCAACAGCGGCATGCGACCACGCGAACGAATGTCAGCGATCGCAGCCTGACAATCGGTGACGAATCGCGCAACGGAGTAGGCCTGCGTGGGATCGATCAAATCGATCAGATGGTGCGGCACTTGCGCCTGCTCTGCCGCGCTCGGCTTGGCGGTGCCGATGTCCATGTCGCGGTAAACGAGCGCGGAATCGATACTGACGATCTCGGCGTTGAACCGCTCTGCAAGCGTCAGCGCAGCGGCGCTTTTGCCGGATGCGGTGGGCCCCACCAGCAAGACCACAGGGGCAACGGGTGCCGCCATCAGCGACCGCGCATAAACAACGCGTCCAGTTCTTTGAGCGTCAGGTGATACCAGGTGGGTCGTCCGTGGTTGCACGAACCTGCGCGCTCGGTGGCTTCCATCTCGCGCAACAGCGCGTTCATTTCGGTGACGGTCAGTGCGCGGTTGGCGCGCACAGCGGCGTGGCAGGCCATGGTCGACAACAACTCATCGCGACGCGATTCGATCATCGCGCTGACACCGAGTTCATCGAGTTCGGCGAGCACGCTGTGCAGCAATGCCTCGGGTGCCGCGTCAGCAAGCAGCGTGGGCACACTGCGCAACGTCAACGCGCGTTGTCCGACCACGCTCACGTCAAAACCCAACTGCTGCAACGCTTCGCGATGCGTTTCTGCGGAACCGACTTCTTTTTCTGTGGCGTTAATCACGCTTGGGATCAGTAATCGCTGCGTCGCGACGGCGTCAGTCACCTGCGACTTCAAACCTTCATAAACGATGCGCTCGTGGGCGGCGTGCATGTCGATCAACACCAGCCCTGCCGTGTTTTGCGCGAGGATGTAGACGCCATGCAACTGTGCGAGCGCGAAGCCAAGCGGGAATTCGGTGGCGGGCAATGACTTCGCTGTTGGCGGTGTTGACGCTTCGCTCTGAGGCGCAAAGAAATATTGCGCGACCCGTTCCGATACGCCCACCGCTGGTCGCGCTTGATACGGTGGATATGAGGTGAACGACGCCTGCGTTGGTACGGACGGGGTAGTTGGCAAACTTAACGGCGAATCAGCAACCCGATCCCCAAACAACTTCTGCGCCGCCGAGACCGCCGGTTGCGTCGCCGCGTTGCTGCTCATCGCGCGATCCACTGCACGCCGCACAAACTGATGCACCGCCTGCGATTCACGAAAGCGCACTTCCGTTTTTGCCGGATGCACATTGACGTCAACCGCGCGCGGATCAAGCGTGAGTTTCAGCACAAAACTAGGCGACGCGCCGCCGTGCATCTGGTCGCGCAACGCGTCACGAATCGCGTGCAACACCACCTTGTCGCGCACCCAGCGGCCATTGACGAACAGGTGCTGTGCGTCACGATTCGGCACCGCGCTGTTCGGTTTAAGTACAAAGCCCTCAATCGCAAGCAACCCGGCATCGGCGCTGATCGCGGTCGCAGCGTTCAGCCACTCCGCGCCCAGCACCGCCGCAACGCGCGCGGGCCACGCCTGCACCGGCCAGCGATGCACCGCGCGACCGTTGTGCGTAAGCTGCATCGCGATGTCGCTGCGAGCCAATCCAAGCCGTCGAACCGCATCCAGGCAGTGTGCGTATTCCGTGGCTACCGACTTCAAAAAGCGTCGCCGAGCGGGCGTGTTAAAGAACAGTTCGGCGACCGTGACTGTAGTGCCTAGTCGCGCACTCACAGGCTCGGAGGGCTCGCTTTGTCCGCCTTCTGTTTTCAGGCGAAACGCGCTTGTTGCGCCTTGAGTGCGACTGGTGATTGACAGGCGCGCCACCGAGGCAATCGACGCCAACGCTTCGCCGCGAAAACCAAAACTTGTCACCGATTCAAGCTCATCAAACGACGCGATCTTCGACGTGGCATGCCGCGCAATCGCCAGTGGTAATTCCGCAACACCGATGCCGCGTCCATCATCGGTCACTTGCATCAGCACCGCCCCCCCGCCGAGAAGCTCCACCTCGATGGTGCGCGCATCACCGTCCACCGCGTTTTCCAGCAATTCTTTCAAGGCCGCAGCGGGCCGTTCGATGACTTCGCCAGCCGCGATCTGATTGACCAAATGATCGGGCAGGGTCTGGATTTGTCGTGCGCTTTGTCGTGATTCGGCGACAACAGAAATGCCCCTAGATGCCCCAATTGACGCGGGTTCTGGCAGAATCGCGGGCGCAAGATCCAAGTCGCTCGTCGAGGCGGCGTTTAAGACATTTAAAGGAGCGGGCGCATTCACGCGTTCGATTGTATGCGGCTGATTTTTACCTCTGCGTTTGTGGCTGGCTTGTCGTTCATGCCAATCACGCCAAGCATGGCGCAACCGCCCGCGATCAACACGCAAGCCAGCGTCGTTATGACGCCGCCTGCCGCGATGAAAACTGAGGGCGTTCCGCCGATTTCGCAGTCGCTGGCTCAGGAAATTGCCCCCTACGGCGACTTCGCGCCCACGCGCTTTATTGCGTGGCATCCGATCGAACAGGACATGCTGCTCTTGCGTCGCGCGGGCAACACCAATCAGCTGTTTCTGCAAGCCAATCCAATGGGCAAGTCGATGCAGTTGACCAAAGGTCGCGAGCCGGTGCGGGCGGCAAGCTTCGAGCCCAAGCGCGGTGAATACGTCCTGTTTGCGCGCGATATCGGTGGTGACGAGGCCACCCAAATTTATCGCCTTGACCCGAAAACCCAAGCTGAGACGCAACTCACACCGAGCGGTGAACTGCACGGGCTCGGACCGTGGAACGCAGCGCAGGATAAGGTGATCATTACCGCGCGCTCACTGGATCGTTCAGGCAAGCGCGAACAGGCGAGCGTCGACGTGTACGCGATTGATCCACTGCAACCGGAGGCGCGCTACAAGCTGGCCAGCCTGGCCGGCGCAGGCTGGCGTGTGGTGCGCTGGTTCGACCGGGAGAATCGCGTGATCCTGAGCGAGTATCAGTCATCAACATCGAGCAAGCTGTGGTCTCTGGATTTGGCAACCGGCAAACGCAGCGAACTCGGCGACGGTGAGTCCGCAGATGACGACAATTCGGAACGCTGGTTGTATCGCAAAAAATTCGATGGTGACTTCGGCAAACTCTCGCGCGTGGATCTGAAAAGTGGCGAACGGCAATGGGTCACCAAGGACATTGAGTACGACGTCGACAGCTGGTCGATCGCGCGCAGCGGTAAGCGCGTGGCCGTGCTCGCCAATGCCAATGGCAATGCACAACTTAAACTGTTCGACGCAGAGCTGAAAGCGCTACCGGTGCCCGCGCTGCCACCAGGACTGATCACCTCGGCAAGCTGGCACAAAAATGGTCGCGATCTCGCGTTAGCCATCGAATCTGCCGAATCGCCCGGCGAAGTTTTTTCGCTCGACGCTGATAGCGGTCTTGTCACACGCTGGACACAGCATCCGGCGGTTGCTGCGGTCAAGCGCCCGTTTGCCGAGGCCGAGCCGATCACTTGGCGCAGCTTTGATGGCATGAGCATTTCAGGTTTTCTGCATCGCCCGAATGCGAAAAATTTTCCGGGCAAGCGTCCGGTCATCATCTCGATTCATGGCGGTCCGGAGAGCCAGTCGCGACCGGGGTTTCGTGGCCGCAACAATTACTGGATCAACGAGCGCGGCTATGCGCTGATTTACCCGAACGTGCGCGGCTCGGCGGGCTTCGGCAAGCGTTTTCTTGAGGCCGACAACAACAAAAAACGCGAAGATTCAGTGAAGGATATCGGCGCGCTGCTCGACTGGATTCAGACGCAGCCAGAGCTTGACGCCAGCCGCGTGGCCGTGATGGGCGGCAGCTATGGCGGCTACATGGTGCTGGCCACCAGCGTGATGTACGGCAACCGTCTTGCTGCGGCATTCAACTCGGTCGGCATCTCGCATTTTGTGAGCTTTCTTGAGAACACCGAAACCTATCGTCGCGACCTACGGCGCGTTGAGTACGGCGATGAACGCGACCCTGAGATGCGCAAGTTCCTCGAAAGCATTTCACCACTGACGCACGCCGACAAAATCAAGCTGCCGCTGATGGTGAGCCACGGCAAAAACGATCCGCGCGTGCCGTACACCGAGGCCGAACAGATCGTGAAGAAAGTGCGCGCCAACGGTTCGCCGGTTTGGTATTTGCTGGCGGAGGACGAAGGTCACGGTTTTGCCAAGAAGGCCAACGCGGATTTTCAGTTCGCCGCCATGACTACGTTTTATGATCGCTATTTGCTGAAAAAAGTGCAGTAGAGTTCAATACAACTTTTCACTGAAACGCCCGCTATACGAGGGCATAAGCGCAATATATCTATAAGTCGATATTTTGCTATTTGCGCGGCTAGCCCCTGACAGTAGGTTGTTTCGCAAGAAAGTTGTTACCGAGTAGCCCGCTCCAGCACGCTCAAAAACTTCATGGCGTGGACATGGGTTGCCGCCACGTCATCGTTGCCGCCACACATCTCAACAGACGCTCGCAAGGTTGAACAAACGGACGGCCGTTTCGGATCGCCAAAGATCGCGCAGAGATTGTCGTTAGTCAGTTGAACGCAGCGAACGCCCGCCGCTTTTCCGTGCGCCGAGCTGGGCACGCCACCCGTCGCTACGCCAGGAATCGCCGACGTGATCGACGGCGCGATGCAGCAGGCACCGCAACCGCTGCGGCATTGCATGCGCGCAGAAGCTACGGCGCGAGCCGATCAATATGCCAACCGCCAAACTGACGCTGAAACGCAAGCCGGTCATGCAGGCGTGAACGACGGCCCTGCCAAAACTCCACCAACTCTGGCACCACCACATAGCCGCCCCAGTTGGCCGGACGCGGCGGGTTGTCGCCGAACTGCTTTTCGGCCGCAGCAAAACGCGCCTCCAGCGCCTCCCGGCTCTCGATTTTTTCGCTTTGTGGCGATGCGTGCGCGCCGATGCGCGATTTCAAGGGCCGTGACTGGTAGTACGCGTCGGAGCTTGCCGCGTCCACCTTCTCAATGTGGCCTTCAATGCGCACTTGCCGCTCCAGCTCCACCCAGTGAAAGGTCAGCGCTGCCCACTGCGACTGCCCCAGCTCGCGCCCCTTGCGACTGTCGTAATTGCTATAAAAAACAAATCCTCGTTCGTCCACGCCTTTGAGCAAAACGATACGTGCCGACGGCCGCGCATTTTCACCCACCGTGGCCAGATTCATCGCCGTTGGCTCAGGCAATTCGGCCTTGATGGCGTCCGTCATCCATAGGTTGAACTGCATGAAAGGGTCAGCCGCCAAGTCTCGCTTGCCCAGCGAGGCCAACTTGTAGTCTTTGCGGAGTTCGGCGAGGGGGGAGGGCACGGTGGCGTTGGTCATAACGATCCAGTCAATGACATAATGGGTGTGTATTTTTTAACACACTTGATCTACTCAATCTTTGGCCAGACCTCAGTCAGGAGCAACCTGCAATGAAACTCAACGACTTCGAATTGGACGAAAAGAAACGGGTCAACGTTACCCTATCGTCAAAGCTTGTGCTTGCCGCGAAGGAGCTGGGCATCAACGTCTCGCAAAGCGCCGAGGAAGGATTGATGAAAAAGGTTCGCGAAGCGCAGTCCGTCAGGTGGTTAGAAGAGAATCGTGCCGCGCTTTTGGAGTACAACGCGTGGATTAAGGTCAACGGCACCTTTGGCGACAAGCTGCGTGCGTGGAAGAAAAAGCATGCCGCAGTTTGATGTTTACAAACACGCCATTGATGCCACCACCCACGCGCTGCTGTTGGACATTCAGTCCGATTTGATCGGCCTGATCGATACGCGCGTTGTGGTTCCACTCGTTCCCGCATCGCGCGCCCCGTCCGCTGCGTCGAGGCTGAACCCCACGATTTCTGTGAACAACCGCAGCTATGTCGCGCTCTTTCAGGACATCCAATCGGTATCCACCGACACGCTCGGCGCGCGTGTGGGCAACGCAAGCAAACATGGGTATGACGTGACCGTCGCGCTCGATTTTCTCTTTCAGGGCTACTAGTTCAAACATGCAAACCAAGTTTCAGGGCACCTCCAGCTATATCACCACCCCCGACCTGCTGCTCGCCGTCAACGCCGCGATCACGCTGAAGCGCCCGCTACTCATTAAAGGCGAACCTGGCACCGGCAAAACCATGCTCGCGGAGGAAGTCGCCGAAGCGCTCGGCTGGCCGCTCTTGCAATGGCACATCAAGAGCACCACCAAGGCGCAGCAGGGGCTGTACGAATACGACGCCGTCTCGCGGCTGCGCGACTCGCAACTCGGTGAAGAAAAGGTCAAAGACATCGCCAACTACATTAAGCATGGCGTGCTCTGGGAAGCGTTCGAGAGTGACGTGCCGACGGTGGTGCTCATCGACGAAATCGACAAGGCAGACATCGAATTCCCAAACGATCTTTTACGTGAGCTTGATCGTATGTCCTTCGACGTGTATGAGACGCACAGCACCATCACGGCCAAACACCGCCCGCTCTTCATCATCACCAGCAACAACGAAAAAGACCTACCCGACGCCTTCCTGCGCCGCTGCTTCTTCCACTACATCAAGTTCCCGAGCAAGGAAACGATGAAGCAGATCGTCGACGTGCACTACCCGCACATCAAGCAGGACCTAGTCAGCGCCGCGTTAGAGGCCTTCTTCGACCTACGCGAAATGCCGGGTCTCAAGAAAAAGCCGTCAACGAGCGAGTTGATTGACTGGATTAAATTGCTGCTCGCGGAGGACATAGATCCGGCGGTGCTGCGCGAGAAGGATCAGCGCAAAGTGCTGGCACCGCTGTATGGCGCGGTGCTAAAGAATGAACAGGATACTGAGTTGTTTCAGAAGCTTTTGTTTATGGCGCGGCGGGGGTAGCGGAGACGCATTGCACACCTTTAAATTTCACACAGCGGTGGCGACGGTTCTGGCGCTTGGCTGCCCGTACGTCGCGTCGACGGTATTGATTTGGATGTTCCCAGCCGGTAATCTGTTGTGTATTTTTGCAGGGTACGCCGCGCACTGGCGAAGGAACGGCTGGAGTTTGCTGCTTCACCTCGGCGTGTTCCTAACACCAATTGCTGCGGTCTCTGCTTACTTGATTGCTGACTTTCTCCAGCGGGACACAGCTGCATACAACTTCGGCGACACCGCCGTCGTGCTAGCTTGCATCAACACTGCGCTGTGCGGGTTTGGGTTCGCCGTCGCCCATCGCACGAATGTCGGCAATCGCTAACCGTGGGCGTCCCGTGCCCAACGTGGTTTGCAGCCGCCGCGGCCCGTAGCGCGTAGGGTGCGTTTGAACGCACCTCGTGCCCCTCAGTGGGAAGCATTTGTTCGATCCATGTGGGTTGGTATTAATTTGGGGGCGGTGAACCGCACCCTACGAATCTACTTCCCCGCTGCCAACTCTTTCTTTATTACTACTTCTTCTTCTTCGCGGAAGCGACGATTGCCGCACTGATCGCGCCAGGTGGCCACTAGCTGCTGGTGCGGCGCGACACGATCATTGATGGTTGTGCTGCGTTGATTCACGGCCCCGATGCGCGCGTTAGATGCGGTGATCCGATCGCGCAGAGCCTGTTGATTGGCGTTGAAGCCTTGGATGTTCTGGTTCAGCGCGCGGTTTCTGCCTTCGAGTGCCGTGCGATCAGTCTCTGCATCGGCTTTTTCCGCGTCGGTCCTGGCCGCTAGCGCCTTCGTGGTCTGCGCAGCCACCAACGCGGCGATTGCGTCACGTTCAGCAACAATCGCTGTTGAACGGACACGCAACTCATCATTGGCCTTATCCACATCGGCCTGCTCGGCCTTTGCTGCTTCCTGATCGCGTTTGAATGCATCCTGCGACTGCAAGATTTCGGCTGCGGTTTGCTTGTTGGATTGTTCGAGCTTCATGCACGCGCGCAGCTCGTCAATCGTCAGGATTTTGTCGGAACGCGCCGGGGTCTGAGCGGCACTGAGGTTGACGCCCAATGTAGCCACAAGGGCGATTGCGCAGGACGCTGCGCTTAAGAGATGTGTTTTCAAGTTGAAATCTGCGTTAGTAAATTCGATGTCGGGTTGCTGACCGCGGACAGCGAGTTTACCCAGACATTGCGCATCCGACACGCAATCAGTGGCGCGTAAAAACCGGGAACCATTCGCCGCCGCTTGCTACCATAGGGCAGTGAACACGGTAACCGAACCATTTTTCAAAATCTCCTTTGTCCTGCATGGCGTAGCTGCCGCGCCGGGGATCGCCATCGCCCGCGCGCAACTGGTGTCGCACGCCACGCTAGAGGTGGCGCACTACGACATTGCGCCGGAACAATTGGACGACGAGCTGCGCCGCTTTGACACGGCGCTGGCCACCGTTCGCACTGAATTTGAAACCTTGCATGAGCGCATGAAAGGCGACGACGCGCCGGCCGAGTTTGGCGCGTTTCTGGACGTGCATTGGATGATCCTGACCGACACGCAAATCGCCAAAGAGCCAAAGCGGTTGATTGCCGAGCAGCACTGCAATGCCGAGTGGGCGGTGACGCAACAGATGAAGACCCTGGTCGAGCAGTTTGAGCAGTTTGAAGATGCTTATCTGCGCGAGCGTTCGCATGATGTGGTGCAGGTAGTGGAGCGCATCGTCAAGGCGCTGATGGGCAAGCCGAGCGAGCTGCCGCAGATCAATCCGTTGCACGCCACGGCACTGATCGCGCATGATTTGTCGCCCGCTGATGCCATTCATTTCAAGCAGTCGGCGTTTGCTGCGTTCGTGACGGACGTGGGTGGCGCGACCTCCCACACCGCCATTGTTGCCCGTTCGCTGGGCATCCCGGCGGTGGTGGCGCTGCATAACGCGCGTTCGCTGATTCGAGAGGCGGAGTCGCTGATCGTGGACGGCGACAACGGTCTGGTGATCGTTAATCCGGATCATCATGTGCTCGCGGAATATGAGCTGAAACAAAGCGCTCAGCGGCTGGAGCGAAAGAAGCTGACACGGCTCGTTGCTACCCGCGCTGTAACACTCGATGGCACCACCATTGACCTCAACGCCAACATTGAACTGCCATCAGACGCTAAAGCTTGCATCGAAAACGGAGCGGATGGCGTGGGCCTGTTTCGCTCTGAGTTTTTATTCCTGCATCGCGACGATTTGCCGACTGAGAACGAACAGTTCGAGTCGTATCGCGCGGTGGTCGTAGGCTTGCAGGGGCGTCCGGTCACCATTCGCACCTTCGATCTGGGTGCGGACAAACGGATGCCCGGCTTGGGTGATCGGCCAAGTGACAATCCGGCGCTAGGCTTGCGTGCGATCCGGCTGTGTCTGGCTGAGCCCAAGTTGTTTATGACGCAACTGCGGGCGATTTTGCGGGCCAGCGCGTTTGGTCGGTTGCGCATCCTGATTCCGATGATTTCAAATGCGCATGAAGTGACGCAAACGCTTGCCTTCATCAGTCGCGCCAAGGCAGAACTGGTGCGCGACGGCATCGCCTTTGATAATGATGTGCCGGTGGGCGGCATGGTGGAGATTCCGGCCGCTGTGCTGTCGCTCGCCTACTTCACCGAGCGCCTTGATTTTTTATCCATTGGCACTAACGATTTGATTCAATACACGCTCGCCATTGACCGCACCGATGACGCGGTGGCGCACCTGTATGACCCGCTGCATCCGGCCGTATTGAAGCTCATCGCGCAGGCAATTCGCACCTCAGTTAAGGCCAACACGCCGATTGCCGTGTGTGGCGAAATGGCGGGCGAACTGCGACTGACACGGCTTTTGCTTGGCTTCGGCCTGCGCAATTTTTCGATGCATCCGGCGCAGTTGCTGACCATAAAACAACGCATTTTGACCTCTAGTATTGCCGACTGCGAGGTGTTGGCGAACCGGATTTTGCGCACCGACGATCCTGAGAAAATCGCGGCTGCACTGACCAAGCTAAACGCTCTGTAGTGGGCGATGCGCGCGCCGCAAAAATTCGGTATCATGGAAGCATCGCCGATTTGAAGATACAGCTTGCGGGCGAGACGGGTTCAAGGACTTAAAACTTCCTGAGCCAGTCAAACTTGCTAAAGCGAACCCGGAGTTGCAATCCTCTCCTCGTCGCATGACACAAGCCCGCAGGCCATTAATCATCAGGCTTCCGGGCTTTTTTGTTGACTATGTTTCCTGCTTTTGACTCTGTTGGCTTTGTCTCACCGCAACACATTGCGTTTGAGCAGCCGCTGAGCTTCGCCTCCGGCGCGACGCTCGACCGCTACGATTTGAGCGTTGAAACGTACGGCGAGCTGAACGCGGCGCGAACCAACGCCGTGCTCGTTTGCCACGCACTATCGGGCCATCATCACGTCGCGGGTTTCTACAAAGATGCACCCGATCCGACCAAGTCGGAAGGCTGGTGGGACAACCTGATCGGGCCAGGCCGGCCCCTCGACACGCGCAAGTTTTTTGTAATCGGTGTCAACAATCTCGGCGGTTGTCACGGCTCTACCGGCCCGAGCACGGTCAATCCGGCAACGGGGCAACGATTTGGCAGCGACTTCCCGATGGTCACGGTGACCGATTGGGTGCGCGCGCAGGCGCGACTGGCCGATCATTTCGGTATTGAGTCGTTTGCCGCTATTTTGGGTGGGTCACTCGGCGGCATGCAGGCAATACAGTGGTCGATCGACTTCCCGGAGCGGGTGCGCAACGTTTTGGCGATTGCCGCCGCACCGAAATTGTCCGCTGAAAACATTGGCTTCAATGAAGTGGCGAGGCAGGCGATTCGCACCGATCCTGATTTTCACGATGGCCATTTTTATCAGCATGATGTGGTGCCCAAACGTGGCCTGCGACTATCGCGCATGCTTGGCCATTTGACTTATTTGTCGGACGATTTGATGGGCGAAAAATTCGGCCGATCACTCAAGGGCGAGGACTATCAATTTGGTTTTGAAGCCGAGTTTGAGGTGGAAAAATATCTGCGCTATCAGGGCGACAAATTTGCCGGCTACTTCGATGCGAACACGTATTTATTGATGACGCGAGCGCTTGACTATTTCGACCCCGCGCTGGCGTTCAGCGGAGACCTCGCGGCCGCGTTCGCGAAAAGCACGGCCAACTATTTCATCGCAGCGTTCACCAGCGACTGGCGCTTTTCGCCCGCGCGCTCGAAAGAAATTGTCAGCGCGTTGCTGGCCAACAAGCATGACGTGAGCTTTGCTGAAATTGAATCGGTGGAAGGTCACGATTCATTTCTGATGCCGATTGCGCAATATCACGCGTTGCTGCGCGCAACCTTCGACGGAATCAAGGTATGAGCGCCTACGTTCGCCCCGATTTTGATGTGGTCACGGCCTGGGTGCCACAGGGTGCGTCGGTGCTCGATTTGGGTTGTGGCGACGGTGAGTTGCTGGCGCGATTGCAACGTGAACGTGGCATCAAAGGCTATGGCGTGGAGATTGACGATGCGGGCGTTCTGAGGTGCCTCGCGCGTGGCCTCAACGTGTTGCAAGCCAACATCGAGGGCGGCCTGAATCTGTTCGGCGACGCTGCCTTTGACGTAGTGATTTTGTCGCAAACCTTACAGGCCACAAGGCACACCGAGGCGTTAGTGCGCGAGGTGCTGCGCGTGGGCAAAAGCGCCATCGTGACGCTGCCGAATTTTGGCCACTGGTCGGTGCGCTGGCAGCTGGGTGTGGGTGGCCGCATGCCGGTGTCGAAGCGCTTGCCGTATCAGTGGTACGACACGCCTAACGTGCACTTTTCAACCATCAAGGACTTTGATGTGTTTTGTGTTGAAAAAGGGATTTTGGTGGAGCGTCGCGCGGCGCTGGCAGGAGGCCACGAGGTCACGTTTTTGCCGAACGTGCGCGGCGAGACGGCGGTATTTCAGATTCGCAGCGCGTGATGCTCACGCGCTGCACGAAACGGCCTACTTCACCGTAATCGTAATTCGCTCGCTCATCACCACCGGGTGATGCGGGATGTGATTCTGGTCGCCCATCAGCAGCTGCAAGGTGTGTTTTCCGGGCGTCATCTCAAGGGTGACCTCGGTCTGGCCTAGGCCAAAATGGCGGTGCTGATCGCTGGTGGGGATCGGCGCGTTGACATCGAGCGAGGCCACGTCGACCAGCAAATGATGGTGCCCCGTGCCCGCTTTTTCGATGCCCGCTGGGGCCACGCCCATGCCACGCAATCCGAACTGAATGTTTACTGGCGAGCTGACCACGGCACCATTTTTCAGATTGGCGAAGTACAACGCGGATCCAGGCGTTGCAGCTACTTTGACGTACCCCGCAGCCAAGGTAGGTGTGCTCACATTCACCTGCATCGGCGCGGTGGGTGCCACCGACATTACCGGTGCCTGGTTGCTAGCGCAGCCAACCATGGTCAGTGCCAAGGCGGATAACAGTACGTACTTCATTACAAACTCCGATTTTCCTACGACTTTGAAGCCACGAGCCTAGCAGAGTCCCGCCGCCAAAGCGATAGGGATTACAGCGCCGCAGGCATCAAAAACGGGGCGCACCGCCGCGACCGCGTGGGCGTGACGCCGTGTTGGGTGAGGGGTGCCATAGCGGTTGTTACCCGTTAGCATTGAAAGCAATCTCCAAACGTCCAATGTGAGCGCCCCATGAGTCATTCGCCGACACCGCCCCCATTCTGGCAGCTTGCAATGGTCGTGCTCGCTGCGCTGGTGCTTTCGGGTTGCCAAACCCTCATGGACGACAAAAAGCCCATCATCGCAATCGCCGAAATCAAGCCCACCACATCGGCTGCGACCGCAAAATTGAGCCCCACAGGCGTGGTGACGTTGACCCAGGTGGCGGGCCACAAAGTGCTGGTGAAGGCGGTGATTACAGGGCTCAAGCCGTTTGCGGAGCACGGATTTCACGTGTATGCGGTGCCCGATTGTTCGGGCGATGCACTGGGCACTGGCGGGCACTTCAACCCCGACGCTCATCCGCACGGCGATCCGGCGCACATTTTGCGTCACGCCGGTGCCATGTTTAACATGAAAGCTGACGCGCAGGGCGTGGCCACTACGCGTCAAGAGCTAGACACAGTGATGCTGAGCGCAGGGCGGTACAGCATCATAGACCTGCCGATCATCGTGCATCGCGACAGGGACGACTACGTGTCGCAGCCGTTGGGCAACGCCGGGCCGAGGGTAGGCTGTGGCGTGATTAAAGTGCAGGAAACGGCGACTAAGAAGTAACAGCTTTTTGCCGTGTCCCTATATTTAATTGGGCCAGAACGCTGAAATGCCTCAAGTTGACTGGAGGCTTTTATTGCGTCTCACCCCAATGAGATAAGGCTTTTCGAGTAAAGCTGTCTGCGTAAGGTGGGTGCGCTGCGCCCACCGAACCAGTGATTGATTACGCAGCGAACTTCGCTGCGAGACCAGCGACGCGTGCGCCGTAGGCTTCCGAAGTTTTGAAATCGCTGGCGGCGATGCCTTCCACACCCTGATCCGAGTTCGCCTGAACCATGAGGCCGCTGTACGAGCCCACGCGGTTCATGTCTTCGATGCTGCCCTTGCTGGAATTGAATCCTGGCATGATGCCCAGCGGCACCCACAGCATCGTCTGCTGACCGGCGAAGACCATGAACTGTTGCAGTGTGGCAAGTTTGTCGCCCGAGTACGAGGCAGACACGGTGAAACCGCCGGCCAGCTTGTCTTTCCAGCCCTGCGTGAACCAGACCTTGGCGCTGGCCTCCATGAATTTCTTCATCTCAGCCGAGACTGAGCCCATGTAGGTTGGCGCGCCGAAGATGATGGCGTCGGCATTGGCCAACGTGTCCCAATGCTGTTCGGCATCGGCGACGCTGATCAGAGTGGTGGTAACGCCAGCAACGCTGGCCGCGCCCTTGTTGACAGCCTCAGCGATGGCTTTGGTGTGGCCGAAGCCGGAGTGATAAACGATTGCAACTGATGCCATGATGTTGTTCCTTGGTGGTGAAGAAAGTGACTGCTGACGGGTTTTTGTAGGAGCGGCTCGCGCCGCGATGGGTTCGCGGCTCGCGCCGCTCCTACATCGGGGCGAGGTCGAAAATTAAGACTTCCGCATTGCTGCCTTGGCTGATCTGCACATATTGCTCATGCTCGATCTTTGCCGCGTCGCCTTCGGAGAGCGCCGCTCCATTAATGGTGACGCTGCCGCGCGCCACGTGGGCGTAGACTTGGCGACCGACAGCGATGGCATGACTAGCAGTCTCCGCGCCGTCGAACAAACCGGCGAACATGCGCGCGTCTTGTTGAATGGTCACCGAACCTTGCGCGCCATCGGGGGACGCTACGAGGCGCAATTTGCCGCGCTTGTCCACCGCGTCGTAAAACTTCTGTTCGTACGACGCCGGACCACCCGTGCGATTCGGAATGAGCCAGATTTGCAGCAGATGCGTGCGCTCGTCTTTACGCGGGTTGAATTCGCTGTGCCGGATGCCGGTGCCCGCGCTCATGCGCTGCACCTCACCGGGCACGATTTCGCCGGTGTTGCCGAGCGAATCCTTGTGCGCCACAGCACCTTCGAGCACGTAGGTAATGATCTCCATGTTTTGGTGACCATGCATGCCAAAGCCTTGCCCCGGCGCGATGTAGTCGTCGTTAATCACCCGTAGCGGACCAAAATGCACATGCTTGTCGTCCTGATACTCAGCGAAAGAAAAGCTGAATCGGCTTTGCAGCCAGCCGTGGTCGGCTTGACCGCGGTCTTCGGATTTTCTGAGTGTAAGCATGATGATTCCCTTCCGGCTATGTTTGCAACTGAGTGGATTATGGCGATCAACAAGCGAGTACATAAGCTTGCAGAACTGACGCACTTGTTCAAAAATAATGAACATGTTGAAAATCACCCTTGAATCGCTGGAAATACTCGACGCCATCGCGCGCCACGGCAGCTTTGGCCGTGCGGCGGACGAACTCGGCCGCGTGCCGTCTGCCATCACCTACGCGGTGCGCAAACTTGAAGATGATCTCGACACCCTGATCTTTGATCGAACAGGCTATCGAGCTGAACTCACCGCATCTGGAAAAGTGCTGCTGGAGCAGGGCCGCGCGCTGCTGCAACAGGCAGACCTGTTGCAATCGCAAATCGCGCAAACCGCCAAAGGCTGGGAGCTGGAACTGCGCATGGTGCTTGATGCAATCTTGCCGTGGAGCTGGCTGCAACCGCATGTGGACGCCTATTTTTCCGACGCTTGTTCAGCAAAGTTGCGTATCAATGAGGAGGCGCTGGTGGGCTCGTGGGAAGCGCTGCTGGATGGGCGCGCCGACCTGGTGATCGGTGCAACCAGCGATCCGCCTTCAGGCGTCGGCATCAGCACGCAGCCGCTGTTCAACGTGCCGTTTGAATACTGCGTGTCGCCCAAACATCCGCTGGCCAAGCTGCCCGATCCGCTCAGCGACGAGCAGCTCAAGGCGTATCGTGCCATCGTGCTCGGCGACAGCGCGCGGCACCTGCCGCTACGCACCAGCGGTTTGCTGTCCGGGCAGGACACGTTGGTGGTGCCGTCAATGCAGGCAAAGATTGACGCGCAAGTTGCGGGGCTCGGCAGTGGCTATCTGGCGAGTTGGTTCGCACGTCCGTATCTGCGCGAAAAGACGCTGATCCGCAAGCGCATTGGCGACACTAAGCCCGCCGGCGGTGTGGTGATCGCCTGGAAGAGCGGCAATCGAGGGCGCGCACTAACGTGGTGGCGCGAGCGGTTGCGGGATGCCAAAGCACCTAAATGAGCACCCAAATGAGCACCAAAGCGTGCGCTGTAATGTCACAATGAGTCATCAGCGAACAACAGTTCGACACGCTTAGAGGACGTTTTATGAATCGCTCATTTTCTCAACGCGTCGCGGTGCTTTTTGCCCCCGCTGCAGCGACGCTTCTGCTCGGTGGATGCGTAAGCCTACCAACATCCCCCAACCAACCCGCGCGCGCAACGGGTTATTCGCTGCGACTGATCGGTGAGGCGGTTTTGCCGCATCGTACGGACGTGAGTGGCACCGTATTCGGTGGCATTTCCGGCATCGATTATGACGCGGCGCGGAATCAGTATTACCTACTGTCAGATGACCGCTCCGATCACGGCCCGGCGCGCTTCTACACCGCCCAAATTGAGCTGACCGACAACACAATGAAAGCACCCGAGATCACCTCCGTGGTGACATTGAAGCGGCCCGACGGCAGTGTCTTCGGAGGCAAAAAGGAAAACGCAAAAGACATCCCCGACCCCGAGTCGATTCGTTATCGGGTAGACACCGACACCTTGTTCTGGACGAGCGAAGGCGACAAAAAACTGGGTATCGATCCGTCGGTGCGTGAGATGAAATTAGATGGCACCTTCATTCGCGAATTGCCAACGCTAGCGATGTTCAAAATGAAGCCGGGCGACAGCGGCCCGCGCGACAACCTGACCTTTGAAGGCATGAGCCTGACCGTTGACGGCAAAGGATTGTGGGTGTCGATGGAAGCGGCAATGTTTGAGGACGGCATTGAACCCACGGTTGATCAGGCGGGCGGGCCGGCGCGCTTCACGCTCCATCACATCCATTCCGGCAACCCCATTCGCCAGATTGCCTATGTGCCCGACGCGATTCCGTTGCGCCCCACCGAAAAAGGCGAGGCCGACAACGGCGTGCCCGAGATATTGATGATCGATCAATTCCGTATGCTGGTGATTGAGCGCAGTTACTCGCCCGGCGTGGGCAATTCAATTCGCGTCTACCTGATCGATACGCGCGATGGCTCTGATGTGCTCAATGTGCCGGTACTCAAGCCGGGAAACTACACGCCTGTGACCAAGCGCTTGCTGCTGAACTTTGACACGCTCGGACTGAAAAAGCTCGACAACACCGAAGGCATGACCTTTGGCCCGCGTTTGCCCAACGGTAATCGCACGCTAGTGTTTGTCAGCGACGACAATTTTCGCAAAAGCCAGATCACACAGTTTTTGGCGTTCGAATTCATCGAGCCGCGCTCCTTTTCACCCGAGACGTTGCACCGGCCGCTCGGGTGGCCGCTGCGCTACGACCTCCACCACCCGTGGTTCCAGCCATGGATTCATTCGTGGCCGCGGATACCGCGCGTTCGGCCAGCGCCAAAGCCTTAACGCGAAACGCCCCAAAACCTGCCGTCGATCACCATGCCGAGCGCTCGTTTGGTAGGCGACGGCTCGGCGTCGCCCAATGCCCCGATGCGCGGCTAAGTCCGCGTCTACAGGAGCCTGAACGGGACCGGGTTGCGTCTAGGCGAGACGACCCCAAAAAAACGGCACGCCGGGGCGTGCCGTTCGTTCAATGAGAGTCGACGCTGAGCGGTCTAGGTACCCGCTGCGCAGGTGGCCGTTGAGGTGAACAGCTCGCCCCTTGCGTCGACTGCGGTGAGCGTTATGACCTGACCCACGTTCATGATCGGGAAGGTGATCGCCAAGTTAGATGGCGAAACGGAGATCACCGCCGCAGGCGGAATAACCGCCGCGTTCGACGAGGAGATGGTGTACGGCGTTGCGCCGCCATTCACAGTGAACACCACACTCGACGAGCTGCACTGAGTGGGTGGAACAGCAGCAATAGCCGGGATGGCTGCGCTACCACCGCGATAGAACGACGGCTCACAAGCGGTTCGCAACGACGATGTGAACAAGTTGTTAGAACAGGTCGGGGCTGAGAATGCCGGCGTTGCGCAGCTGCTACCGTTAAGTATGCCGCCGTTGGAGCAGCTTGCACCAAAGATGGGTTGAATGCACGAGTTGCCATTAGCCACGCCGCCGTTCGAGCAGACTGCGGCCGTAAATGTTGGCTGCGTGCAAGCGCTGCCACTCACGGTGCCACCATTTGAGCAACTCGCCGGTGTAAACACGCTTGCTGGAGGTGCGGGCACGCACGTATTGCCCGTGACCGTGCCGCCAGCTGAACAGGATGCAGGTGTAAAGACAGACGCAATACACCCGTTGTTGCCACTGTTCAATGTGCCGGTGCCGCAGCTGGCCGAGGTGGTAATGACGGACGGCAGGCAGCCGTTGTTCGCACCATTCACGGTGCCCGCGCCGCAACTGGTGCTCAGCACGGTCGCCACGCAGCCGTTGTTTCCGCTATTGACTGTACCGGCACCGCAACTGCTTGGCGTGTAGATCACGGCCGGGCAGTTGAAACCCAGTGGTGTGGCACCGTCCGAGCAAGTCGCTGGAATCGCCGCCTCGCCCGGAACGCCGGGCCGACCGCCCAAATTCGCGGTGAAGCTGACTGTTTTTGGCGAGAACACGGCAGGTGCCCGGACTGCGGTGCCCGCCGTCACTACGAACTGCACCGTGGTGATGCGACCGCTCGCGTCAGCAATGGTGATCGGCACGGTGAAGCCACCACAACCGCTGTCAACACCGAACGACGTGAAGCGGAAAATGCCGCCTTGGCTGGCAACGGTGATGCGCTGGCCAGAGTCACCGGAGGCCACCGACAGCGTGCCCGCATTGGGCAGGCCGCTGGTGATGGTGTACGGCGCGGTGCCGCCGTAGACAACATAGTCACCGGCAAACGAAAGGCACTGCTGAACAAAGCCGCCGCCACCGGTGTAGGTCGGCGGAATCACGCTCAATATAGAAGCCCCGTTAATCGCCTGCACAATGGTGAAGGCACCATCCACTCGATTGCCGCTGGTTAGGTCGGTGGCGCGAATCAGCGCGGCCTGCGAAGGCACGCCGGAGTCCATGCGCATCGCCACGTCGGCCTTGCCGTTTTGATCGGTGGTGACGGTCAATGTTTTCGCGGTCGCAACACCCGATTGATCGACGAGGAAACTATAAGCCCCCTGCACCACGTCAAAGCGAATCTGCCGGTTTGGCAACACGCTGGTATTGGCCGTGCGCACGGTAATGGAGGCCACACCGCTCTCACCCGAGCAGATGGCTGCCTTGTCCACCGTGTTTGAAGCAACGCCCGCGCAGGCGGAATTGGACGTTGGGGTGATGGTCAGTGCGCCAAGGATCGGGGAGGGCTTGACGATCACGGCCAACGTCACCGATTGCCCCGCCGCGTCGCGCACGGTCAGCGTAACTGGCGTGTCAACCGATACCGTCGACGCGGTCAAGCTGATGGCGGTTCCCGACACGGCCTGCACCACGGGGAGCACCACCGCGTCGGAGGTGAACACTTGAAACGGACCCACGCCGCTATTGATGGTGACCCGTGACGGCGTGCCCGAGTAGAGATTGAACACCGTTGGCGTCACGATCAGCGCACCCGCCAGCGGGGCGGGCTTCACCGTCACCGGAACCGTCACCGACTGGCCTGCCGCATCGCGAACGGTAATCGTGACTGCCCGGTCGGCGGTGACGTTGGAGGCGACCAGAAACACCGTCAAGCCGGACACCGTTTGCACCACGGGGAGTACCAGCGAGTCGGAGGTGAATGCTTGGAATGGACCGGCACCCTTCTCAATGGTCAGCAGCGAGGGGATGCCAGAGTACACGGTGAGTAACACCGGATTGACCACCAATGCCGGGGTTGGGGCAATGGGGGCGGGTCTGACGGTGACCGACACGGTCGCTGACTGCCCGGCCGCGTCGCGCACGGTGATCGTCACGCCAGACTCGATGAGCACATTGATCGGCGCGAGCGTGATGGTGTTCCCGACGACGGCCTGAACGACGGGAAGCTGCGCGCTGTTCGATGTGAACGCTTGAAACGGCGCGACGCCGCTGGAGATCGACAACGTCGCGGGCGTGCCCTGGGTCACCGTTAAGGCGTTCGGGCTGACCACCAAAGCGGGGGTGGCTGGCGGGGGTGTGAACGGATCAGTAGCGCCACCTCCACCACAACCGGCGACAAACGCCAGCATTGTGAATAATGCCATCGCAAACAGCGACTTGATGGACGATTTTGTTGAAACCACGTTCGGCCCTTTCTAGCTCTGAAGTGCGCGCAAAACCTGCACGCAATCAATACGTTATACGCAATTTCTAGATTTAACCGCAAGACAATGGCATAGCGCAAGGGGCATGTTTGTTGCGGATCGGTACGCGAGCAGCAAAACAACATCCGCCGCATTGCAGCAAAGTTAGAATTTCGATAAACTATGCAGCCCGCGAATACAACTATACCGTTTCAGCATCGACTCGCTTGTCACAGCGGGCGAATCGCCTACCTTGGAGTACGACTATTTTGGATATCGAAGCCCAACAGCCCTACAAGCCCGTCGCTCAAGGTCTGTACGACCCGAAACACGAACATGACGCCTGCGGCATGGGCTTTGTGGCTAATATCAAAGGTCGCAAAAGCCACGACATCGTACTCAAAGGCCTCAAGGTTTTGGAAAACCTGACCCATCGCGGCGCGGTGGGAGCGGACAAGTTGCAGGGCGACGGCGCGGGCATTCTGATTCAGGTGCCGGATACCTTTTTCCGGCGCGAGTGCGGCAAGCTGAAAATTACTTTACCGGCGGTCGGACAATACGGCGTCGGGATGGTGTTTCTGCCGCAGGAACCAGCTTCACGTATGGCTTGCGAACAGGAGATTGAGCGTGCGATTGCGGCCGAAGGGCAGGTGCTGCTGGGCTGGCGCAATGTTCCCGTGGACGATTCGGGATTCAGCGACGGCGTCAAAGCCATTGAGCCGATCATCCGGCAAATCTTCATCGGTCGTGGCTCCAAGGACATGGATCAGGATGCGCTCGAACGCAAGCTGTACATCATCCGCAAAAGCTCGGGCCACGCGATTCAAGCGCTCAAATTGCGCCACGGCAAAGAGTTTTATGTGCCTTCGATGTCGACCCGCACCATCGTCTACAAAGGCATGCTGCTGGCCGATCAGGTGGGCGCGTTCTATCTTGATTTGAAAGACCCGATGCTGGTCACAGCACTCGCGATGGTGCATCAGCGCTTCTCGACCAACACCTTCCCGACGTGGGATCTGGCGCATCCGTTTCGCATGGTTTGCCACAACGGCGAAATCAACACGTTACGCGGCAATTGCAATTGGATTCGCGCGCGTGAAGGTGCAATTGCATCAAGCGTGCTAGGCGACGATTTACCCAAGCTTTGGCCGCTGATTTATGACGGCCAGTCCGACACCGCCTCGTTCGATAACTGTCTTGAGCTGCTCACGATGAGTGGTTATTCGCTCGCCCACGCCGCGATGTTGATGATCCCGGAAGCTTGGGCGGGCAATGCGCTGATGGATGAAGATCGACGAGCGTTTTATGAATATCACGCGGCGCTCATGGAGCCGTGGGACGGCCCGGCGGCTATGGCCTTTACTGACGGTCGCCAAATCGGCGCAACGCTGGATCGCAATGGTTTGCGGCCAGCGCGTTATGTGGTGACCGACGACGACATGATCGTGATGGCCTCTGAGGTGGGCGTGCTCGATATCCCCGAAGAAAAAATCGTCAAAAAATGGCGCTTGCAACCAGGCAAGATGCTGCTGCTTGATCTGGAGCAGGGGCGTATCGTCGATGACGAAGAGTTGAAGCGCGAACTTGCGACCGCCAAGCCTTATCGCGACTGGATTGAAACTTCCCGTGTCTCACTCGAAGATCTGCCTGAGCCCGCGCCCGCCGAAAAATCCAGCGTCTCGGTTTTGGATCGCCAACAAGCGTTCGGTTACACGCAGGAAGACGTCAAAGTCATTCTGTCGCCGATGGTTGCCAATGGCGAAGAGGCTACCGGCTCGATGGGCAATGATGCTGCCCTGACTGTCCTGTCGAACAAGGCAAAACCGTTCTACAACTATTTCCGGCAATTGTTCGCGCAGGTGACCAATCCGCCGATTGATCCGATTCGTGAAGAGCTGGTGATGTCGCTAGTGACCTTCATCGGCCCGCGCCCCAATTTGCTGGGCCACGACACGACTGAGCCGCAGTCCCGCCTTGAGGCGCAGCACCCGATTCTCACCAGCGAGAACATGGAGCGCATTCGCCACATCGAGTTGTTTTCGAGCGGCGCGTTTAAGGCCAAAGAACTGGACATCACCTACCCCGCCACATGGGGCAAGGAAGGCATTGAAGCAGCCGTGGCCAGCCTGTGCGCGGCAGCGGTAGACAACATCAAGCTGGGCTTGAATGTGCTGATTCTGAGTGACCGCAATGTCGCGGCAGATCGCGTGCCAATTCCGGCACTGCTTGCAACGTCTGCGGTGCATCAGCATCTGGTGAAAACCGGTATGCGCACCTCTGCGGGCCTCGTGGTTGAGACAGGTTCAGCCCGTGAAGTGCACCACTTTGCGCTGCTCGGCGGCTACGGCGCAGAGGCAATTCACCCTTACCTCGCACTGGAAACGCTCACCCAGATCTCCGATATCGTGCCGCAAATTTCCAAGTACGAGAGCGAAAAGCGCTTCGTCAAAGCGATCTGCAAAGGGCTCAACAAGGTGATGTCGAAGATGGGCATTTCGACCTATCAGAGCTACTGCGGCGCGCAAATTTTTGAGGCGGTCGGGCTTAACTCCACGTTCCTCGGTCAATACTTCACCGGCACCAACAGCAGCGTCGAAGGCATCGGCATTTTCGAGGTCGCCGAAGAGCAGATGCGCTTGCATCAGCTCGCGTTTGGCGACGATCCGGTGCTCGCAGAATTTCTCGACGCGGGTGGTGAATACGCAGTGCGAACGCGCGGCGAAGAGCACATGTGGACGCCCGAGGTGATCTCCAAGTTGCAGCATGCCACTCGCGCCAACAACGCGAGCACTTATAAGGAATACGCCGCGCTGATCAACCATCAGACCGGCAAATTGAAGACCTTGCGCGGCCTGTTCGACTTCAAATTCGAGCAACGCACGCCGGTGCCGATTGAAGAGGTTGAACCCGCTAAAGAGATCGTCAAACGTTTCGCTACGGGCGCGATGTCACTCGGGTCGATCTCGACTGAAGCCCACGCCACGCTTGCGATTGCAATGAACCGCATCGGCGGCAAATCGAACACCGGCGAAGGCGGCGAAGACGCCAAGCGCTACATCCCGCTGGCCAAAGGCGAGACGCTGCAATCGCGTCTCGGTGCGCATCGCGTGGGCGACACGGTGACCGCGATTGAAGGCGATTCGCTGCGCTCCAAGATCAAGCAGGTAGCGTCGGGACGCTTTGGCGTGACTGCGGAGTATCTGGCCAGCGCCGATCAAATTCAGATCAAGATGGCGCAGGGCGCGAAGCCCGGTGAAGGTGGTCAATTGCCCGGCCATAAGGTCAGCGAGTACATCGCACAACTGCGTTTCTCGGTGCCGGGTGTGGGCCTCATTTCGCCGCCGCCGCATCACGACATTTATTCCATTGAAGATCTCGCGCAGCTCATTCACGATCTGAAAAATTCCAATCCGAAAGCAAGCATCAGCGTCAAACTGGTGAGTGAAATCGGCATCGGCACCGTGGCCGCCGGCGTGACCAAGTGCAAGGCAGACCACGTTGTGGTGGCAGGGCATGACGGCGGCACCGGCGCATCACCGATTTCGTCGATCAAGCATTGCGGCACGCCGTGGGAACTAGGTCTTGCCGAGACCCAACAAACGCTGGTGCTGAATCGTTTGCGTGGCCGCATTCGCGTGCAGGCCGATGGTCAGATGAAGACGGGGCGCGACGTGGTAATCGGCGCGTTGTTGGGTGCTGATGAATTCGGCTTTGCGACTGCGCCGCTGGTGGTCGAAGGCTGCATCATGATGCGCAAATGCCATCTCAACACCTGCCCGGTTGGCGTCGCGACGCAGGACGCGGAGCTGCGCAAGAAATTCAACGGCCAGCCTGAGCACGTGGTTAACTATTTCTTCTTCGTCGCTGAAGAAGCGCGCGAACTGATGGCTAAGCTCGGTGTTCGCACGTTTGATGAGCTGATCGGCCACAGCGACTGGCTCGACATGCAGGCGGGCATTGATCACTGGAAGGCGAAGGGCTTAGATTTCTCTAAAGTCTTCTACCTGCCGAAAATGCCAGCTGATGTGGCGCGCTATCACGTCGAGGCACAGGATCACGGCCTTGCAGGCGCGCTCGATCACGCGATCATCGCGGCCGCAAAACCCGCGCTCGAATTTGGCAAGAAAACCGAAGCCGAATTCATCATCGGCAATCACAACCGCTCGGTCGGCGCGATGCTGTCGCACGCCGTGGTGTCGAAGTATCAGCATGCCGGTTTGCCGGACGACACGTTTCATGCGCGCTTCAAAGGTATCGCTGGGCAAAGCTTTGGCGCATTCCTCGCACGCGGCGTGACCTTCGAAATTGAAGGCGCGACCAACGACTACACCGGCAAAGGTTTGTCGGGTGGCCGCATCGTTGTTTACCCCGACTCAAAGTGCCCGGCCAAAGCCGAGGAAAATATCGTCGTTGGTAACACCGTGCTGTACGGCGCAACCGAAGGCGAAGCGTACTTCCGAGGCGTCGCGGGCGAGCGCTTCGCGGTGCGCAACTCCGGCGCCACGGCGGTGGTTGAAGGCACGGGAGACCACGGTTGTGAGTACATGACCGGCGGCACCGTCGTTGTGCTCGGTGCCACAGGACGCAACTTTGCGGCGGGCATGTCGGGCGGCTTGACCTACGTATACGACCCGCGCGGGCAGTTCGCAAAACATTGCAATCTGTCGATGGTGAGCCTAGAGCCTGTGGTCTCAGAGCTTGAACAAACCGGTATCGAGCAGGAGCTGATTGCGCGGGGCTTGGGCCGCAAACGGCATCGTGACATGAGCGACGAGGCGCTGATCAAATCGCTGGTCGAGAAGCATTTGCGCTACACCGGATCAACGGTTGCGCTCGCAATCATGGACGACTGGGCGATGCACCGCAAATATTTCGTCAAAGTGTTCCCGCATGAGTACAAGCGGGCGCTGGCCGAGATGTATGCGGGCTCGATTAAAGCGAAGTCGGCGACGCACGCAGTCACGGCGAAATAGCCAAACTTTGCGTTCCGACCCCTCCCCCTGGGGGGGAGGGTGCCGACAGGCGGGAGAGGGTTTTGCCCTCGCAAGCCTTGGTTTGAACGCCACCACCCTCTCCCTAACCCTCCCCCCCAGGGGGAGGGGATTAGAACTGAAAAATTAGAGCGCAAGATCATGGGAAAAATCACCGGATTCATGGAGTTTCAACGCTTGTCGGAGGCCGCTGAGGCACCGGCATCGAGGCTTCATCACTACCGCGAATTTGTTGTCACACTGAAGGATGACGAGGCCAAACAGCAGGGCGCGCGCTGCATGGACTGCGGCATTCCGTTTTGCCAGACCGGTTGCCCAGTCAACAACATCATTCCCGACTGGAATGACTTGGTCTATCGCGGCAACTGGAAGCAGGCGCTCGACACGCTGCACAGCACCAATAACTTCCCCGAATTCACCGGTCGCGTGTGCCCCGCACCGTGCGAAGCGGCGTGCACGTTGAACATCAACAATGACGCGGTGGGCATCAAGTCGATTGAGCATTTCATCATTGACAAAGGCTGGGAAGAAGGTTGGGTCACAGCACAGGTTGCTGCTACGAAAACAGGCAAATCAGTCGCGGTTGTGGGCTCCGGCCCCGCAGGCATGGCCGCTGCACAACAGCTCGCACGTGCAGGTCATACCGTGACGGTGTTCGAAAAATCAGACCGCGTCGGTGGCCTGCTGCGCTACGGCATTCCTGACTTCAAGATGGAAAAATCGCACATTGATCGGCGCATCGCGCAGATGGAAGCCGAAGGCGTGACCTTCAAAACATCGGTGATGGTGGGTGACGGCAAGCTCGTCGCGGGCGTGGGCAATGACGCTAAAGAAATCGTGTCGCCCGAGGCTTTGAAGGCGGAATTCGACGCTGTGGTGCTCACGGGTGGGGCCGAGCATCCACGCGATTTGCCTGTGCCGGGCCGTGACCTTGAAGGTGTGTACTACGCCATGGAATTTCTGCCGCTGCAAAACAAGCGCGTTGCGGGTGATGACGTTGAAGTCATTTCGGCCAAAGGCAAACACGTGGTGGTGATTGGCGGTGGTGACACCGGCTCCGATTGTGTCGGCACGTCCAACCGTCATGGTGCTGCCAGCGTCACGCAGTTCGAGCTGATGCCTCAACCACCAGACAAAGAGAACAAGCCGATGGTGTGGCCAAACTGGCCGCTCAAATTGCGCACCTCGTCGTCACACGAAGAGGGCGTGGCGCGCGACTGGTCGGTGACCACGCAGTCGTTGGTCGGCAAGGACGGGCAGGTCACCGGACTCAAGGCGGCGCGCGTCGAATGGAAGGACGGCAAGATGGTTGAGGTCGCGGGCAGTGAGTGGGAAATGAAGGCAGATCTCGTGCTGCTGGCAATGGGATTTGTGCATCCGGTAGCCCCCGTGTTGCAGGCGTTTGGTGTCGAGCGCGATGGTCGCGGCAATGCGAAGGCGCACACCGACGAGGGGCATGCGCAGGGCGCGGCTGCTGCCTATGAAACCAACGTGCAGAAGGTATTTGCTGCCGGCGACATGCGTCGCGGCCAGTCGCTGGTGGTGTGGGCGATTCGCGAAGGTCGGCAATGCGCGCGGTCGGTGGATGCGTTTTTGATGGGCTCGTCGACGTTGCCCAGATAGCAGCTCATCTGCCGCCTGAGGTCGTATAGCTTTCGACGTCAGCCCCTATTTATTGAGGGCAAGAGCGCGTAAATGGCAAAAATCGACTTCAGCCTATAAAAGCAAAACACCCGCAAGCAGCGGGCGTTGCAGGGCAGAAAAATGAAAAGCTATAGCTTCTTCTGGAAGTCGTCGTGGCAGGCTTTGCAGGTGCCGCCTACTACGCCGAATTGCTTTTTGAAACCTGCTTCGTCACCGGCTGCGGCGAGTTTGGCAAGGGTGTCAGTCTCTACGCCGAGCTTGGTGGCGATCTCTTTGAACTTGGCGTTGTTGGACCACACCGCGGGCAGGGCGCGGGTGTTGCCGAGGGTTTCGGTGCCAGCCGGAAAGCTGTCGAACGGCAGTTTGGCCATCGTCGCGACCAGCGCTGACGACTTGGTCATTTCGTCTTTGTTGAACGGCTTTTCGCCTTTAGCAACCGCGCCCATGGGGCCAAAGTACCAGCCCATCAGCGCGAACGCGGATTGACGGTGTTTAATGAACTGCTCGGGTTTGGGTTGCGCCATGGCGGTGCCAGCGACGGCGAATGCGCCAGCGGCGAGGATGATTTTGCTGAGGTTTTTCATATGCACTCCTGAGGGGTAAAAACAGAGACGGGTTTGGGTAACGGGTTTGTGTGAATTTAGCGCGGACTTGTAAATGGTTACGGCTTGAAAATAGTGGGCCAGTTCACAGCAACGGCAACGGCTGCCACTGCAATAGAAATCACAATGAAACCAATCGGCATTGAGGCCTTGCGCGAGGCGTGCGCTTCACTCGCCAGATGCGGTGGCAATTCTTTTTTGCCACTGAACATGGCGCGGATCAGCCCTTCTTTTTTCACCACAACGTGAAACAGCACCGCCGCAATGTGAATGCCAACGAGGGCGAGCAGAACGTTGCCAATGATGCGGTGACGGCCCATCAAGGTGATCGACGTTGCATCGCTGACGTAGCGCGCGAGCGGGCCGGTGGTGGCGATCTCGTCGTTGCTGAATAGTCCCAACACGGCCTGCGTGGCGAGCAGCAGCAACAACACGATCACCATCCAGCCGCCAACTGGGTTGTGGCCGATGACGTGTTGCTGCGTTTTTCCGAGCAAGCCTTTTGCAAATTTCATCGCGCGAATCGGGCCGGTCAAAAACGAAACATAGCGCGCATATTCGCCGCCGACAAAACCCCAGATCAAGCGAAAGGTGACGAGTGCCAAGATCGCGTAGCCGCTTCTCATGTGCCACACCATCCATTCGCCGCCGACTTTGCCAGTCGCCACCGAGAGCGCAAACAACAGCACCAACGACCAATGAAACACGCGAACGAAACCGTCCCAGACGGGCGCAGAGATTAGGTTAGTCGCGAGGTTGGTCATCAGGGTGCCTCTATAAATTCGTTTTTCGGGCGAATTGCGTCGTTGCGCGGTGCCAAGGCGTTGCGCGCGCAACAGAATCCTCATGTACCAGAGCGTACATTCCGGTTGCTGCGCGCCGCGCGCCTAGCACTTCATCCCGAAAAGCCGAATTTCTAGAGGCACCCATCAGGCCAGTTCTTTCTCAAAGGCAAGGCGAAGCAAAGTCAGACCGTCGCGCAGGTGATTGAGTTCGCTTTCCGACAATCGGCCAAACGCACGCTGCAGGTGCTTCAAATGCGCGGGGAAAACGTCGGCGAACAGCACATTGCCCTTGCGCGTTAGCGCAATGTGCGTGCGTCGTGCGTCGGCATCGACAGAACGACGCGTAATTAAACCGCGTGCTTCCATCCGATCCAATACGCCAGTTAGCGTACCTTTGGTGATGAGCGTACGCTCGCCCAGCTCTTTGCAGGTCATGCCTTCGGTGTTGCCGAGCGTGGCGACGACGTCGAATTGCGATTCCGTCAGCCCCATCGACTTCACATGCGCGCCCGAAAAACGCTCGAACGCCTGCGTGCAGCGGATCAACTGGCGAAGCGTTGGCATGTAGGCCGGTGAAGCGATTGAGCGATTCATTAGTCCGTATTAGAACAATTATTGAGAAGTGGCGCAATGGTGTTTCTTTTGGCACCTCCCATGGCGCAATCGGCGCGCCGTTGCCGTCTACTGCAATGAGGCTTCACCGATAATTTCCGCTATGCCCCGAATATTTGTTACCCGAGCGCTCGTCACATTGCTTTTGATCACCTGCGCCGTGAGAGCAACGACGGCAATGGCGTCGCTCCCCGAGCCGATTGTTGACGCTATGCGCAATGTCGGCGTGCCGCCCAACGCGGTGGCCATGTATGTGCGCGAAGTGGGCAAACAGGCGCCGCTGATCGACCATCGCGGTTTCAGCGCGATGAACCCGGCGTCCACGATGAAGATCGTCACTACGCTGGTCGGGCTCGATGTGCTCACGCCCAACTACACGTGGAAGACCACGTTCAGCAGCAACGCGCGCATTGAAAACGGCGTACTGAACGGGCCGCTTTTCATAAAGGGCAGTGGGGACCCAAGGTTTGTCACGGAGCATTTGCAGGCGGCGGTGGGCGCGTTGCGCGCGCGCGGCATTCGTCACATTGCAGGCGACGTGCTGCGTGATCGATCACGATTTGCAGAGGCCACGCATGATCCGTCGCTGTTCGACGGACAGCCTTACCGCGCGTACAACGTCGGGCCGGATGCGTTGCTGTTTAACTTCAAATCGGTGGGCCTCAAATTTGTGCCGCAGCCGGACAATACGGTCTTGGTGACCACCGACGGCCCGCGACCGGACGGCCTCAATGTCAGCAGTCGACTGCGCGTCACAGGCACAGCGGGCGGCGGTTGCGGCGACTGGCGCACGCTGGTCACGCCGTCGTTTGCGAGCAATGGCCACTTCGCCAGCGCCAGCTTCACAGGCACCTATCCACGCGACTGCGGCGAGCAGAGTTGGTATGTGAGTTTGTTTGACGAAGGCGGATTGCTGGCGGGCACCTTTGCGCGCTTGTGGCGCGACGCGGGCGGCACGTGGAGCGGCGTGATGAAAGACGGCCTGACGCCGAAAAACGCGCGCGTGCTGTACACCCACAGCTCCGCGCCGCTGGCGTCGATGGTCACCGACATCAATAAATTCAGCAATAACGTGATGGCGCGGCAACTGCTGTTGACCATCGATGCGGAGCTCGCCAAACGCCCCGGTCAAGCCAAGCGCGGCGCTCGCAGCATTCGCGATTGGGCGAAAGCGCGCGGCTTTGATTTGCCGGACTTGGTGGTTGAGAACGGCTCCGGTTTATCGCGCATCGAGCGCATCTCGCCGCAAAGTATGGCGAAGATTCTGGAGTACGGACTGACCGCGCCGTTCGCCAGCGACTTCGTGTCATCGCTGCCGCTGGCCGCGACCGACGGCACGCTCAGCAAACGCTTCGTCAATCAACTCGCCGAGGGCTCAGCGTATTTGAAGACGGGCACGTTGACTGGCGTGAAAGCGTTGGCGGGCTATTTGCTATTGCCCGGAGATCGCAAAATAATCTTCGTCGGCATAATCAATCATGGAAATGCGGAGGCAGGTCAGAAGGCGCTGGACGCCGCCGTCGACTGGGTGTATTCGTCCGAAGCGGCAAACTTAAAGGCCATCTTAAAGTGACAGACGTGTGGGGCGGAACGCTTGCGGTTGCGCCGTGTGCTCTAGCCGAAGGCTGATCCAACAACTCGTCGTGGATGCCAATCCGCTCGGCGGAACCGCAAGCGTTCC
>JANNYE010000129.1:0-2637 GCA_031409935.1 Burkholderiales bacterium
GGGGGACTTGTGCTTCGGCGATGCCGCAGCAAAAAACGGCGACGATGGCGAGCATCGACAGGACGCGTGATTTCATGAAATCCCCTGGATTGTTCTAGCTATTGGTAGGCGAGGCCACTTTACTGCGGATTGCGCGCGATAGCGAGCGGTTTCGCGGCGACTGTGATGCAGCGGAGCGCTATCGTGGAACGTTTTGTTCGGGCGCTGGCTCTTGCCGCCTCATAGCCCGAGTGTCCCTCGATTCCGCGTTGCTGCATCGAGGCTACGGGCGGGGTAGCACATGGCAATTGCAACATGACGGCTTTTTGGCTTAAGCCCTTGTTTAACAGGGGCTGCCTGAGAATTTTATTGACTATCGCTACCACGCATAAATTGACCTGTAGCCCAAGCGGAATGGCGCTGCCAGCGTCAAGTTGTAGCGGTTTTGTGGGAGCGGTTCCACCGCGAAAAGGCTCTCGCAGGAATGCCATCGCGGTGGAACCGCTCCCACAAAAAACAGATTCACTATCAGCGCAGGCGTGCGGGTACTTTGGTGAACAATCATGTTCTTTAGGAGAGTTCCCCCACCCCAGCCCTCCCCCTCTGGGGGAGGGAGCGAAACGTCACACGCGGACGACTCAACGTCGCGCACCGTCACCGACGAAGCCGTTCTTCGTCATCTCGAATGGACTGTCCTCAAACGTCTCGACGGCGTGCTGCAGGGTGATTACCGCACGCTGTTACGCGGCTTCGGCCTCGACTTCGCTGGGCTTCGTGAGTATCAGCACGAAGATGACGTGCGCTACATCGACTGGAACGTGACCGCACGCATGGACTCGCCTTATGTGCGGCAGTTCAGCGAAGACCGTGACATGAATGCGTGGTTTCTGGTGGACTTGAGTCCCTCTTCAGATTTCGGATCGTCGCGGGTCAACAAACGTGATCTGTCGACGCAGTTTGTCGCCGCACTCGCCCGTCTGCTGTCGCAGCACGGCAACCGCACCGGCGCGATGATTTACGGCTCCACGGTGGACACCATCATCCCGCCGCGCTGTGATCGTCGACACGTGTTGCACCTGCTGCATCGGCTGCGCCACCGCCCGGTTCTCGGCGCGGTAGGGCCGACGCGCCTTGAGGTGCTGCTAGGTCGGGCGGCGGAAACTATCAAGCGGCGCAGTGCGGTGTTTTTGGTGTCGGATTTCATCAGCGAGCCGGGCTGGGAAAAGCCGCTCGCGCAGTTGGCGCAACGTCATGACGTGGTCGCGGTGCAGGTGTCTGACCCGCTTGAACAAACGCTGCCTGATCTCGGTCTGATTACGATGGAAGACCCGGAAACTGGCGAGCAGTTGTTTGTGGATACATCGGACAAAGGATTTCGCGCGCGCTTTGCAACGCTGGCGACTGAGCGCGACGAATTGTTGCGTCGAACGTTTTCGCGGCTTGGTGTTGACCGGCTAAAACTTGCCACCGATCAATCGTTGCTCGACAATCTGGTGCGCTTTTCGCAAGCGCGCAAGCGTCGTCCGCTGAACAACTTACTTGCCAGCGTACCCACCGCGAGAGCCGCCTGAAATGAACTTCATCTGGCCGTCACTTCTTTTTCTTTTGCTACTCGTACCGCTGCTGATCGGCGCGTACGTGTGGCTGCTCAAGCGCCGCAAAAAACTGGCGGTGAGTTACGCCAATCTTGCGCTGGTCAGACAGGCCATTAAGAAGGGGCCAAGCTGGCGGCGACATACTCCACCCGCGCTGATGTTGCTCGCGTTGACGTTGATGCTGCTTGCCGCTGCTCGACCGGTGGCAACGATCAAGTTGCCGTCGAATAAGCAGACCATCATACTGGCGATGGACGTGTCCGGCAGCATGCGCGCGACCGATGTCGAGCCCACCCGCATCGTGGCCGCGCAGAACGCAGCCAAGGCCTTTCTGACCGATTTGCCGCGCGATGTGCGGGTGGGCATCGTCGCCTTCGCAGGCACCGCCACCTTGGCGCAATTGCCGACGCTGAGCCGCGAAGATTTAGTCACTGCGATTGACCGCTTTCAATTGCAACGCGGCACGGCGACCGGCAACGGCATCGTGATGTCGCTCGCCACCCTCTTCCCGGACGACGGCATCGACATCGGCCAGATGCAGTGGGGCAAACCGGAAAGCAAAGCACGAAAAATCGAAGACGCGGGCAAAGAGAAAAAAGCGGCTGAGCCCGTCGCGCCTGGCTCGTACACATCGGCGGCCATCATTATGCTCACCGACGGCCAACGCACCACCGGTGTTGACCCGATGGAAGCGGCGAAGATGGCGGCTGATCGCGGCGTGCGCGTGTACACCGTCGGTATCGGCACGGTGAACGGCGAGACCATTGGTTTTGAAGGCTGGTCAATGCGGGTGCGGCTTGATGAAGAAACGCTCAAACAGATTGCCACACGCACCGCTGCCGAATATTTTTACGCGGGCTCAGCGGCTGATCTGAAAAAGGTCTACAACACGCTCAGCTCCAAGCTAACCGTTGAGAAAAAAGAAACCGAAATCTCCGGCATCTTCGCGTTGATTGCTGCGGCGTTTGCGCTCATTGCTGGGGCGCTCTCGCTGGCGTGGTTTGGTCGGGTGATGTAGCGCGGTGTCCGGCCATCAGCTTTTCGCTGAAACCGCCATTCCATT
>JANNYE010000130.1:0-26570 GCA_031409935.1 Burkholderiales bacterium
AGCTGTACAAGACGCACTTCGGCCTGCGCATGCAAAAGGCAACCCAGCAGCTCACCAACACGAGCCAACTGGGCAACCTGCGCCGCGACATCGCTCGGGCAAAGACGGTGCTCACACAGAAAGCATCAGCAAAATGAGTACTTCTACTGCTACCACCGCCACTGTCGCCGTTGCCAAGGCTCCGGTGATCGCCAGCGAAACCGGACGCGTCACCAGCGACAAAATGACTAAAACCGTAACGGTTCTGGTTGAGCGTCGCGTGAAGCATCCACTGTACGGCAAGGTCGTGACCAAGTCACAAAAGTACCACGCTCATGACGAAGCCAGCATCGCCAAAGAAGGCGATCTGGTCGAAATCAAAGCGTGCCGACCGTTCTCCAAGACCAAATCCTGGACCGTGTCGCGGGTGATTGAGAAGGCGTAAGCCGACTCCGTTACCAACGAAAAAAAGGCAACTTCGGTTGCCTTTTTGCTTTCCAAATTTTGGGAGAAATCGCGCAAATTATTCGTTACAGCTTTTCAGCAAAACCTATATTTCATAAGGGCAACGTGCGCAATAATGGCGATAGTCGATAAATGCCATTATTAGCCCAAAGACCATATCCAACAAAGAAAAATCTGAAAAGCTACAGCCCGTTTTCTCATGCCAAACTGAAAAACGCCCCACGCTGCTCAATACAAAATGACGCCCGATTGTCGGTATTTCGCGTGATAATACATCCGGAGCGATGTGCCAGAACTTTTGCGGAGGAAATCATGACGCATGCTTTCGACGTTGCCGAGAAGCGATTCGCGACGCATCGCCGCCACCGCCTGCGCCACATCGTTTCGCGCCATGCGCTGGCGGCTCTTCTCGCGCTCGCCGCCATCCCCGCCAGCCACGCTGCGGTGTGCAGTCTCGACATCGACGGCAACGGGCGGCTAGAGGCCACGACCGACGGCCTGCTGATGACCCGCTATATGTTGGGCATTCGCGGCACCGCGTTGGTCAGTGGCGCGCTCGGCAGCGGCGCAACGCGCGCCCTGCCTGTCGACATTGAGGCCTACCTTGCCACCCCCTGCGCACAAGCTGGCTGGGTAGGCCGGGGCTCAGGCCGCTTGAACGACACCGGCATCACTTTCGGCGGTGAACCGTTGACCGGCAACAACTCCACCTGCATAAGCACTGGCACCAACATCGCGCAGCAGGATTGCAGCCGGGGACGCGACGCCAACCCCGCGTTCAACAGCTCCGTTGATGGCGCAGTAGGTTTCAGCTTCACCAAAATCAGCAATGCCGGCGCAGCGCTCCCGGCCAGCGCCACGCTCGGCAGCGCCGCCAGCGACTGGGCCTGCACCTATGACAATGTCACCGGCCTCATGTGGGAAGTCAAAACCACGAGCGGACGGCGCAGCAGTGCTCACACTTACACCTGGTTCAGCACGGACGCCAGCAATAACGGCGGTGCGCCGGGTACGGCGGGCGGCGGTACCTGTGGCGACGTGGCAGGCACCTGCGACACCGAGAAGTACGCCGCCACGACCAACGCATTGACGCTGTGCGGTCGCAACGATTGGCGCATGCCGCATGTCAAGGAACTCGAAAGCATCGCCCATTTCGGGGTGATCAACCCGGCGATCGATGGCATGTGGTTCCCCAATACCCCAGCATCGTTTTTCTGGTCGGGTTCGCCCGTTGCCGGAGTCGCGTCCTATGCGTGGAACGTGTACTTCAGCAACGGCAATGCCAACTTTGACAGCCGCAGCGACGCTGGCCGGGTTCGACTCGTTCGCGCCGGACAGTGATTTTTTATCTTATTTATGGCTTATTACAAGGACCTGCGAATTTGGCGCGATGCGATGTGTCTTGCCGTCGAGATGGAGCTCGCGGTACGCGGCTTTCCGCGTTATCACAAGTACACCCTCGGCACTGAGCTGCGCCAGGCGGCGCATCTCATATGCCAAGAAGTGGCGCATGCGGCGCTGTGGGCTCCGCTACGGCTGCAAACACTGCAGCGGCTGGTGGAGCGCGTTGAGGCGCTCAAAATCAGCGTGCAACTGGCCAAAGAATTGCGCGCCTTTGTCAATTTCGCTCAGTTTCAACGCGTCGTTGAGCTGGCGGTTTTGGTCGGGCGTCAGAGTGGGGGATGGTTGAAACGGGCGCGGGGGCTGGCGCATCTGTGGGTTGAAGAGCACGGCTACGTTCACCCCGGCTTGCGCGGTCGTCGCGTAGCGGGCCTGTGGCAACCGGTGGGGGCTCCCGCCTTCACCGCTGCTGCCAGCGTGCTGGGCTGCGGCCAACCCGATCAGGACGCGGAGGCTACGGCTCTGCGGCAACATCAATCTGCCCATCCAAAGAATACTAACCAGGAGTAGTTCCGTGAAAATCCCCGGTCTTTTTTATCGCCTTGTTGGCGTCACTTCGCTGGCGCTTTTCGCGCCATGGACCGCAGCACAAACCTGCGTGGCAGGCGTTCAGGCGAGCAACCCGACCAGCGTTTATGTAATCGATGCCGGCAATGGCACGGTGACCGACACTCGCACCGGGCTGATGTGGGATCGTTGCGCGCGCGGGCTCTCCGGCGTCGCCTGCGCCACGGGCGCCGCCAGCGCGCTCAACTGGCAGGCCGCCCTCGACGTTGCAGCCAGCGTCGGCTCCTACAAAGGCTACAGCGACTGGCGTTTGCCCAACCCGAAAGAGCTGCGCAGTCTGGTCGAGGAGTGTCGGAGCAACCCCACCATCAATGAATTCGCATTTCCGAATACGCCGGCATTGTTTTTCTGGTCGGGTTCGCCCGTTGCCGGAGGCGCGCGCGTTGCGTGGTTCGTGAGCTTCAGCTTCGGCGATGCCTTCAGTGACTTTCGCAGCGTCGCCAACCTAGTTCGGCTCGTTCGCGCCGGACAGTGACTTTGCTTTTTTTTAAGTTTGTGAACGGGCAACAGCTTTTGTGTGAAATGCTTATTTAATAAGGGCATAAATGGTGATTCAGCGAAATATCGATAATTCGCAAAATGTGCCAATTAGCCCGCGTTGAATATAGGTTTCAGCAGAAAGCTGTTGGAAAAAAGCCGCAACTGGCTGGTGCTGACGCAGCTGCACAACCACCCGGCAAACGGGCGCTCACATCAGTGACGTCTGTGCGTTTGTGGTTAGATCTCTCACCAGTAAGAACGGAGGCATTCATCGCCGCCACGGCCATCGTACACCGGCTCGTCGTGATGACTCGAAACGTGGGCGATTTTGAAGCGCTCAACGTGGAATTGTTGAACCCGTTCGCGCCAGATCGGTGACTGGCCTGCGATAACCAGCACCGTTGGATTCACCGCTGGTTCGTGGACACGGGTGCCAATCCTACGCGCCACCAACGCACGCGCTACGCCATCAACCGTTCATGCTCGTCACGCTCACGCTTTTCGATGGATTTGATGAACGCCTGCCCATCATTCATATGCGCAAACGCTGCGTAACCACGCTCCAAAAACTCATGCAAACCGCCCACGCCACCGGCCACGGCGGGCGTGCGCATCATGCGCAGCAGGCCACTTAGCAAAGGCTTGCGCGCGAGCTGATCCAGCGCGCCGCCAATCGATTGGGTGAGCGCGATTTGCCGCAGACGTTGCTCCGGCAAGCCCACGCTGCGATACGCATGCTGGTAGCGGTTCGCGTCAATTTTTAGGGCTTCCTTGGTGTTTTGAACGCTGCGCAACGCGGCTACCATCCTGCCATCCAGATGTTCTGACAGCGCGTCCATTTCCAGTGCTGCGGCCAACGTAGCAAGCGCTTTATCAGGCAGAAATCGAACCAGAATTTTGATCACGCGCTCAATGTCGGCATCGCGCTGCGTCATGTCTTCGGTTGAGTAAAGCTCAGTCAGAAAAAAGTGCGCAGCGGGGCCATATTCGCTGGACGCCAACAGGTCGGCGTGAGTCGCGGCCAAACGCCGTTGCTGAAATGCTCGCACCATCATGCGATCAGCCGCCTTGAGCGGCACGCCGTTAGCGGCATCTCGCTCGGCACGCGCCGCGATAAAGTTGTTGCGCAGTTGTGATTCGAGAGAGCCGACTTTAGCCATATGCAAAGCATAGCGCGGCGCTTTCTGAGCCACCTTTCAAACGCACCAGTTGTAGAAGACACGCTCTACTGAGGCTACCTAGAATTGCTGAAAATTACAGGAGGACGCACGACATGTGGTCTCGGCGCAGATTCATATTTGTTGGGGTTGCTGGCGCTATGGCAGCGGGCGCAGCGCTAGTGTTGCCGCGACTGGGCAAAACCGAAACCGCGCCTAAGGGCATCGCACTCGCGCAACAGCACGCCAACATGTTGCGCGTGGTTGCTGCTGCAGTGTTGGGGCCTGCGTTGCCAGTCGATGCGGCGAGTCGTGACGCCGAACTTACGCGTGTCGTCGCCGCAGCGGGTGCGCTAATCGATAACCTGCCACCCTCCACACGAAGCGAAGTCGCAGATTTGTTTGGCCTCTTGGCCCTCAAACCCGCGCGCATGATTTTGGGTTTTAGCGGTAACTGGGAAATGAGCGAAGCGCCCGCAGTAGCGCAGTCGTTACTGGCACTCCGCGACAGCTCGATTGGGCTCAAACAGCAGACGTACTTTGCGTTGCATGACATGGTGTTGGGCGGCTTTTATGCGGAGCCTAAAACGTGGGCGTCTACCGGGTATCCGGGGCCACCTAAGCTGGCTTGATTTTTCCACATCGTTGTAACGCCGTCACCCTCACCCCAACCCTCTCCCGCATGCGGGAGAGGGAGCAAAACCAGCATCAATAAAACATGATTTCTGACCCTATTCGCGACGGTATCAACAAAGGCTGGCTGCATATTGATGCGTCACAGCTTGGCAAGGATGCTGTGCTCGAAGCTGACGTGTGCATCATCGGAACCGGTGCGGGCGGAGGCATTGCGGCTGACGTGCTGTCCGATACCGGGCTTAAAGTGGTGATGATTGAAGAGGGGATGTTGAAGACCTCGACCGACTTTCGCATGCTGGAAGCCGAGGCCTATCCGCAGCTTTATCAGGAGTCCGCGTCACGCAAGACGGCCGACAAAGCCATCAATATTTTGCAGGGCCGCACGGTCGGCGGCTCGACCACGGTGAACTGGACGACGAGCTTTCGTACGCCCTCAGACACGCTCAAATACTGGCGCGAACGCTTCGGCCTGACTGAGCTGACCGATGAGCATATGGAAGGCTGGTTCAAGCTCGCTGAAAAGCTCACCAACATCACCGATTGGGCCGTGCCGCCGAACGAAAACAACGCGGTGCTTGAGCGCGGTGGGCAAAAAATTGGTATTAAAGTTGAGCGCATTCGGCGCAACGTGAAGGGTTGCTACAACCTCGGTTATTGCGGCATGGGCTGCCCGACCAACGCCAAGCAATCGATGCTGGTGACGACGATCCCGGCGGCGCTGGCGCGCGGTGCGGTGCTGGTGAGTCGTGCGCGTGCCGAGCGTTTGATTTTCAAGGGTGGCAAAGTCGAATCGCTTGAGTGCGTGAGCATGCACGGCACCGGCTACGACGTGGGCAGCACCAAGGTGCGCGTGGTTGCCAAGCACTTCGTCGTCGCTGGCGGCGCGATCAATTCGCCTGCGCTGTTGATGCGCTCGAAAGCGCCCGATCCCTATGTACGCTTGGGGCATCGCACTTTTCTGCACCCGTCGTTGTTATCGGGCGCGGATATGGGCGCAAAAGTGGCAGGTTGGGAAGGCGCGCCGCAAACCACTTACAGCGATCATTACCTAAACACGCAGGCCATCGACGGCGCAATGGGCTTCAAGCTCGAAGTGCCGCCGATTCATCCGGTGCTCTACGCGATCAGCGTGAATGGCATGAGTGAACATCATCGTAGCCGCATCACCAACATGCCCAATACGCAGGTCACGATTGCGTTGTGTCGCGACGGTTTTAATGAGCAAAGCATTGGCGGCAGCGTCAAATTGTTGAGCGATGGGTTTCCGCAGCTTGATTACAAACTCAACGCGTTCTTCTTCGATGCTGCGAGGCGCGCCATGCTCGCGATGTCAGAGCTGCAGTTTGCGGCAGGTGCGAAAGAAGTGTTCCCGGTTGACGAGCGAATCAATGGTTATCGCAGCTGGGCTGACGCGAAAGCCGGGCTCGCTGCACTCGATTTGAAGCCGCTTTCGACCCGCGTAGCCAGCGCGCACGTCATGGGCGGTTGCACCATGGCCGCGAGCGAAAAAGATGGCGTGGTGAACGTGTACGGACAGCATCATCAGGTGCAGAACTTGAGCGTGATGGACGGCTCGGTGTTCCCCACATCTATCGGCGCGAATCCGCAGTTGTCGGTGTACGGGCTGGCGTGGCGCAACGCGGCAAAGCTTGCCACATCAATGCGGCGAACCTAACAAGGAGGCGGCGTTCGATCATGGCCATGTGGTTGTTGGGTTTAGTGCTTCTTTGCGTCGAATTCAGCTTGTACGCCTGGCGTCTGGCATGGCCCGCAGCCGCGCGCGGCCAGTGGTGGTGCGCACTCGCATGGATGACTGTGTTGCCGCTTGCAGTACGGCTAGTCATCACGCTTGCCAGCTACGTTGTGTCGCGCTGGAAAGGCGTCAAGTTAGCGCCGACGCAGCGATTAGCACCCGGCGCTTGGCTTAAGTTTTTTGCCATTGAATATTGGCATTTGTGTATCCAGAACCTGCTGCTGATTCCGCTCCGTGCCTTGTTCCGCACGCGAAGCGAGCGCAGCACCAATCGTGCCGATGGCCCGAGCACTGGGCCGGTCGTGCTCATGCAGCACGGCTACCTGAATAACGGGGCGGTGTGGTTTTTCACCAATCGCGCGCTGGAGGCGCGAGGCTATCGCGTATTCACCATGGATCAGCCCGCGTTCGCCCCGCTCGACACGATGGGTGATCTGCTCGCCGCACGGGTGGACGCTGTGCTGGAGGCGACCGGTGCGCAGCAATTGACATTGGTGGCACACAGCATGGGCGGGCTTGTGTGCCGTGCCTACTTGCGCAGCCATGGAGATGCTAGGATCAGTCGTTTGATCACGCTCGGCTCGCCCCACCACGGCACCTTCCACGCCAACCTAGCAAACGGCCCCAACGGAGCCCAGATGCGGCTCGGCAGCGCGTGGCTCAGCAACCTGAATCAGACGCGCGTGAGTGTGCCGTTCACCAGCATCTACAGTTTGCACGACACCATCATCACCCCGCAGGACTCGTCAGTTATGCCAGAGGCAGACAATATGCGCTTGATGGCAGTCGGGCACGTCAGCATGCCCAGCGGCGCTGCAACACGCGCGGCACTCCTCGCGGCGTTGCAAAATTAGCGAAAAAGCGCGGTCGTGTAGGCGCTGTCCTACAGCGCATCGGCGTGCCGTGTAGTCGCTGCAACACTCTCGTCATTGATACGCTCAAAACTGTCACTGCTGTGCAGTTGACACGGCTTGCGTCTGCTAGCCTCCTAGCTTGTCGCACAATGATTGGTGAGCGTTTTGCCTCTGCGCATTTACTTAGTTGAAGATAACGCCATCATCCGCGAGAGCCTCGCGGAGGCGTTAGCTGAGTTAACAGGCGCAATAGTATGCGGCAGCGCTGAGGGTGAAAAAGAGGCGGTGGCGTGGCTCACCACACATCCTGACGATTGGGATTTAGCCATCGTTGACGTGTTTTTGAAAGAAGGCAACGGAATCGGCGTGGTCGCGTCCGGTAAGGCACGACAAAGCCATCAGAAGCTCGTAGTGCTCTCCAATTACGCCTCGATCGGTGTGCGCGAGCAATGCCTGAAACTCGGTGCCGACGCCGTCTTCGACAAATCTAACGACATCGATAATCTGGTCGATTTTTGTCTGGCGCAAAGTGCACGCCTGCCCACCCAGTAGCGCGTCATCGCGCTCTTACTGCTCCCACCGCTTAGTCAATGAGCTTGCCCTTGAGCGCGTAGTAGGTCAAATCACTATTCGACGAGAGGGCCATTTTCTCCATGATTCGGGTGCGGTAGGTGCTCACCGTTTTTACCGAAAGCGACAATGCCTCGGCGATGATGCCCACCGTCTCGCCTTTGGCAAGCCGCAGAAAAACTTGAAACTCACGTTCGGAAAGTTGCTCGTGCAGCGGGCCACCATCGGGCCGATTCAATTGCTGAGCAAGCAACTCTGCAACCGCAGGCGTGATGTAGCGCCGGCCTTGATTGACGGTGCGAATGGCGGTCACGATTTCGCTGGGCTCGCATTGCTTGTTCAGGTACCCGCTCGCGCCCTGCCGGATCAGGTTCACCGCATAGTGCTCCTCCGGGTAGCCGCTGAGCATCAAAATGGCGAGATCGGGGGCCTTAGCACGAATCATTGCCATGGCATCAATGCCCGACTGCCCTGGCATCGAAACGTCCATCAACAACACATCCATCTCGGTGGTGCGCACCAATTCCACCGCCGCCCTACCACTCGCGGCCTCGCCCACCACCTGCAAGTCCGACTCTTCTTCAAAGAACTGACGCAGTCCGGAGCGCACGATGCTGTGGTCATCCACAATCCCGATTTTAATTTTGATCATCTGATGAATCGCTTTGAAAACTTGTGCAGGGAGTGTATTCCTGATGACAGCGCGCTCGTCGTTGCTCCGGGTGCAGCCCCACACGTCGATGCTCGCCAGCTCGTAGCGTCGGTATGAAATTGTTCAGTCGCCCGAAAGTCGCCCTGATATTGCCGCTGGTGGTGGTGTCGGTGGCGGCACTTATTGCGCTTAACGAGCTGGGCTACCGCCGTTCAACAACGGCCGCCGAGAGCATGGCTGCAGAGCAGGAAAAGCGCGGAACCCTGAACCGGTTGCTGCAACAGGTGCTGGATGCTGAAACGGGGCAACGAGGCTACTTGTTGACGGGCGACGAGCAGTACCTCATCCCTTACCGAGAAGCATCCGGAAAAATCAACGTCACGCTAGACACGTTACGGGCGAGCTACTTGGGAGACAAAGAGCAACTCGCGCGCTTTGCGGAATTGTCCCGATCCATCTCTCGAAAACTCGCCGAGCTGGAGGTCACCATCAAAATTCGCGCTATCGGAGGCGACAGCGAAAACTGGATGCAAGTGATACGAACCGATCTGGGACGCGATTACATGAATGCCACCCGCGATATTGCGCTCGACATGATTGCGACGTCCAGCGACCGAATGAGGACCACGCAATTGCAGATTGATCGCAGCTTGACCGTGTCGCGTATCGGCGTGACACTCGCCGCACTGCTCTTTCTGCTGGCGTTTATTTTGTATCTGCGTCAGACCGAAAGGCTCGATGTGGATGCAGAGGCGCAGCGCCGTGCGCTGGCACTGGAGCGCGATGGACTGGAGCGGCAGGTGCGCGAACGTACAGCAAGGCTCACGGTGCTGGCCAATCACCTGCAAAAGGTGCAGGAAAACGAGCGTGAGCATCTTGCACGCGAGCTGCATGATGAGTTGGGCGCTTTGCTCACCGCAGCAAAATTGGACGTGGCTAGGATTCGCTCAAAATTAGTTGGCGACAACGAGGTGCTAGCGCAACGATTTGTTCATCTGGCGGACACGCTGAACTCGGTAATCGCTCTCAAACGAAGAATTGTGGAGGATCTGCGGCCTTCTTCCCTGTCTAACTTGGGTTTGATCGCTGCGCTCGAAATTTTGGTTCGTGAGTTTGGCGAACATACCAACATCAGCGTGTCGACTGAGCTTGAATCCGTTGATCTTGACGACGAATCTCAGCTAACTGCCTATCGCATCGTGCAGGAATCGTTGACCAACATTTCGAAATATGCCGAGGCGAAAGCGGTGTCGGTCTCGTTGCATCACCACGGCAACTTTGTTGAGCTTGATGTGCGGGACGATGGCATCGGTTTTGATCTGGTCACTCGCTTGAACGCAAGCCACGGGTTTGCCGGTATGCGCCATCGCGTCGAGGCGCTGAAAGGCACGCTTGATGTCAGATCAAGCCCTGGTAACGGCACCGCCATCCACGTAGCGCTGCCGTGCGTCGCAACTGCCTTGCTCGCGCAGCCAGCGCCAACGGCGCAACAGGCGTAACGACACTAGCCCGTTCTGTAAGCGCTGTCCTACGCGACAGTGCCATGCACCCCTACAGCCGCATGCGCGCCTAACCGATGGCGCTGAACTGCTTTGGCGAAGAACATATCCCTTATGGCTTCAAGGCAGTTCAACGGTTGAACTCTCCTGCCAATTGCTCAAGGAGTAACTCATGCTGAATTACGCAGTCATTTTTCTCGTTGTTGCCCTGGTGGCAGCGGTATTCGGTTTTGGTGGCATTGCCGCGGGTGCCGTTGAAATCGCCAAGATTCTATTTTTTATTTTCGCCGCTATGGCGATCATTACGTTCATCGTCAGCCTGATCCGCAAGGGCTAGCGCTCGGGTGTTAACGACATTCTCCTTCTCCATTCAAACCTAGGAACTCATCATGAACTTCGGAAAAACCAACGTAGAAAAAGCTCAGGACACCGCCGCCCAGTACGGCAAGCAGCTTGCCAACGGTGTCGAAAACGCCGTTGACTCCGTCCACGACGCGGGGCAAGACGCGCTCAACAGCGTGTCGACGAAACTCGACTCGATGCAAGATCAAGCCAAGCCAACGGTGGATCGCTTCGTAGCGCGCGGGCAGGAGATCGCCAACAACGCGATTGCCGGAACCCGCGACGCAGGTGTACGTGCAAAAAAGGCGGTATCCGGCTACACCGCCGCCTGCGAATCCTATGTGAGTGACCAACCGATGAAGGCCGTGGCGATTGCTGCCGCCGCAGGTGCAACGATTGCGGCTTTGATTTTGTTGTCGCGCAATCGTAGAAGTCGCTTCGACGGTGCCCGTTTTAACGACCGCTAGGTATCGATGCTGTGGCCGCGGCCACCACGCGATCACACAAAGCACAAACAGCACAAACAGTTATCGCGATTTAAGAGAGATAGGGGACTCAGGACATGTTCGGCACGGTACTCAATTTGCTAACCAGATTTTTGCCACCGCGGCTGCCCAAGCTTCTGACTGAACGTCCCGACTTGCTAATGGATCATGTGCTCGCGTATGCGGCACTGGCTAAAAGCGAGATCGAATCCGCTAAGCGTCAATGGATTCGGCGCATTGTGGCGGGCGCAATTGCCCTTGCCGCAACGCTCGCCTGCATCGTGCTCGCGGGTGTTGCTTTGATGCTCAATGTGACGGCGCAACCGCAGATAGGCATGGTTTGGGTGTTGTACGCAGTGCCCGGTTCGATGTTAGTGATTGCGCTTGTGTCCTTAGGGATTGCGTTGAGCAAGAGCCCGCCGGGTGCAACGTCGCTCAGCGCGCAGCTTCAATTGGACATGCAGGCGTTTCGCACGACGGTGGAGTCGCGTTCATGAACCCGACCCAAATTCCGAATTTGACGCAAACGCGCACTGAGTTACTGAACTATCTGGCGCAACAAAATTCGCCGCCAAAGCGTACAGAATCCGATGCGACAGATCGCAAAACTCCGTGTGGTACTGCGCATTCAGAGTTGGCAGCAGGTGCGCCAGGGTTTGAGTGGTCAGCGCTTTTTGAAGCGGGTTTAGCGTCGTGGTGGCACGATCATCCGGCTCGTGCGGGCGTCTCGTTGCTGCGGTCAGCCACAGCAGAATACGCTCGCAAAAAGCCAATGCAGGTGGTGACGATTGCCGCCGTCGCAGGTGCAGCGGTGGTGTTGCTGAAGCCGTGGCGAATGGTGTCGGTGAGCGCGCTTGTGTTGAGCCTGTTCCGTTCCTCCAATTTCACGGGTGTGGCCACCTCGATGCTTGAAACAGCGGCCCAATCCATGCAGAAAGAAAAATTATGAAAAACCAAGACAGCCGTCCGCCTATGAAGCTCGATCAACGCGCGTTAGACGCCGCAGCCAAGAGCATTGACGATGGTGCGGTCACGCCGAGTTTCACCGACTATCGCGAAGACATTATTCAATTGCTCAATGACGCGCTGGCCACTGAGTTGGTGTGTGTGTTGCGCTACAAACGCCATTACTTCACGGCCAGCGGTGTCAATTCTTCAAAGATCAAGGAAGAATTCTTGGTTCACGCCAATGAAGAGGCGGGTCATGCCGACCGCATCGCTGAGCGCATTGTGCAACTGGGCGGCAGCCCGAATTTTTCGCCCGATTCGTTGACTGCACGCAGTCATGCTGACTACGATGAATCCACGGATTTGAAGGCGATGATCAAAGCCAATTTAATTGCTGAGCGTGTTGCTGTGGAAAGCTACCGCCAAATGATCAACTTGATTTCGGATTACGACTCAACCACCCGCCGTATGCTGGAAGACATTCTGGCCGACGAGGAGGAACATGCCGACGAGCTTAGCGACTGGCTGTCAGCGTAATCCCAAATGTCCCGGTTTCGGATCGGTCTCTGGTGCGCTGCGACAGTGTGCTGATCCTAAAAAAATGAATTGCAGCTTCCGTATTTTTTACCTGTCAACCTCTGGAGAACTCTATGAATAAGTCCACAAAAATTATCGCCACCGCCGTATTTGCCGCCGCCACCATTTTTACTACTGGTTGTGCGGTGACGCGGTCCCAAGAAAGCGTTGGTCAGTACATTGACGACGCAACCATCACGACGCAAATTAAGTCGCGTTGGATTGCCGATACGACGGTAGATGCCAACTCCTTCAAAGTGGAAACACTCAAAGGCACCGTGCAGATTTCTGGTTTCGCCAAAAATGCTGCCGAGAAAGCGCAAGCCGAGCGAATTGCTCGCGGTGTCAACGGCGTAGTTGCAGTGCAAAACAGCATCGCGATTCGTCCGTAAGGTCGTCGATCTGTAGCGCGCGCAAAGCGTACTCCAGTACCTAAAAAGGCCACTCATCTGAGCGGCCTTTTTTTACCGCCTTACTTGATTGCAAAACGCAACGTGCTCGGTTTTTTGCCTTCAGGAGTAATCTCAATGATCGCTTTGGTGCCTGCGCTGACGTTGAATTTACCTTTGGCCTCCATGCGGCTCTCGCCTGCGGGCATGAGCTCGACCTCTGTTTTGTCGGCACCAGTCAGCATCGTGATCTTGCCCTTCGCGCCTTTGGTTGCCAGGGGCTTGCCGTGGTCGCTGACATGAACCGTAATCAAGTCGGACTTGGCCACGAGTTCGGCGTCGAAGGCTTTGCCTTCGGCAACGATGCCGCCGAATTTCGGCGAGTGGTCGTGGCTTCCTGCGGCAAAGGCCGAAGGTGTTGCTGCTAGGCCCACGGCCAACGTGACACGCGCGATCAGGTTGATTTTTTGTTTCATGGTTTTTCCTTTCGTTGTGAGTAAAACTTAAAGGGCTTCGGCATCGCTATCGGCAACCAGGCGTTCAGCGGGTTGCCGACCAAACAGCCAGAACATGGCCGGTGTAAGAAACGTGTCGAGCAGGGTTGAGCTAATCAGACCGGAGAAGATGACCACGGCCACCGGATGCAAAATTTCGGTGCCCGGTTGCTCCGCCTCGAACAGTAACGGCGCAAGCGCAAAAGCGGTAACGAGTGCGGTCATCAGCACGGGTGCCAATCGCTCCAGCGATCCGCGCAGAATCATCTTGTGATCGAACGCTTCGTTCTCAAAGCGCATCAGGTTGATGTAGTGGCTGACCTTCAGAATGCCGTTCCTGACCGAGATCCCCGCCAGCGTGATGAAGCCGATTAGCGCCGCAATCGACAGCGGCTGCCCGGACAGCCACAGCCCAAGCACCGCGCCGACCAGCGCCAGCGGAATGTTGGCCATGATGAGTAGCGCCAGCGTCGAGCTTTTGTAGCGACTGTAGAGCACCACGAACATCAGGATCAGCGACACGATGGATAGCAGCCCGACCAGTTTTGAGGCCTCTTCCTGCGCCTGAAACTGCCCGCCAAGCGTCACGAAATAGCCTTCGGGCAGCTTCGTTTCGTTGACCACTTTGCGAATGTCTGCAACGACCTCGGACAGCGCGCGGCTCTGCGCGTTGGCGGAGAGCACGATGCGTCGTTTGCCATCGTCGCGGCTGATCTGGTTTGGTCCGTCGCTGTCTTCAATCGATGCAATCTTCGACAGTGGGATGCGCCCGGTCGGTGTCTCAATCAGAATCTGGCCGAGACCTTCCATCGTTCGCGCGGATTCAGGCAGCTTGACGACTAACGCAAAACGACGCCCGCCCTCAACAATCTGCGCAATCTTTTCGCCCTCGACCAGGCTTTGCAGGGTGGCCAAAACTTGCGGCGTCGGCACGCCATACTGCGCCGCTGCGGCGTAGTCCACGCGCACTTTTATCTGCGGCGCAAGCACCTGCTTTTCAATCGCGAGATCAGCGAGTCCAGGAATCGCGGCCAGCTTCGCGCGCAGCACATCCGCCTGACCGCGCAACACATCCAGATCGTCACCAAACAACTTGATCGCAATCTGCGAACGCACACCGGACAGCATGTGATCAATGCGATGCGAAATCGGTTGCCCAATCTCGATGGCCGCCGGAAAGTTCGTAAGCTTTGATCGAATGTCGGCGTTGATTTCAGTCATGGTTCGCGTCAGCTCATTCGCGAGCTTCAAGCCCACGTCCAGCTCGCTCACATGCACGCCTTCCGCATGCTCGTCGAGTTCCGCGCGACCGCTGCGCCGACCGACGTGCGTCACCTCCGGCACCTGCTTGATGAGCACTTCCGCCTGCCTGGCGAGCGCGGACGTTTCCGCAAGCGTCACGCCGGGGTTGAGGCGTATTCCGATCAGAAGCGTGCCCTCGTTAAACGGTGGCAAAAAGGTCGTGGCGAAGAACGGTACCGCCGCTGCTGCGACGAGAATCGCCGCCGCACCTGTTGCCAGCGCTGCGCGCGGGTGCGCGAGCACACGGCTCAACGCGTCGCTGTAGTTGCGCTTGAGCCAAACTAGAAACTTGGTGTCGCCATGATCCAGCGATTTCATGCGTGGCAACAGGTAGTAAGAGAGTACCGGCGTCACGGTGACCGAAACCGCTAGAGACGCAAGCGTTGCTACGATGAACGCCACACCGAGCGGCACAAACAATCGCCCCTCAATACCGGGCAACGCAAACAGCGGAACGAACACCAGCACGATGATGATGGTGGCGTACAAAATCGCCGAGCGCACTTCGAGCGATGCTCGGATTACGAGCGCTACGGTTCCAAGGCGTTCGCTGGCCGGTTTGGTACGGTTCTCTTTCAGTCGTCGCAAAATATTCTCCACGTCAACCACGGCGTCATCCACCAGCCCACCAATGGCGATGGCCAGTCCGCCCAGCGTCATCGTGTTGATCGACATGCCGAAATACTTGAACACTAACGCGGTGACGCAGATCGAAACTGGGATCGCGGTCAGCGCGATCAACGTGGTTCGTAGCGTACCAAGGAACACAAACAGGATCACCGCGACGAAGCCGGAGGCCGCGATCAGCTTGCCGTTCAGGTTGTCGATGGAACTTTCGATAAAGCTCGCCTGACGGAACGTGACCTTGGGTTCGCTCAAGCCCGCCGGTGCCGTTTTTTTCATTTCCGACAGTGCGGTTTCGATGTTGCGCGTGAGTCCGATGGTGTCGGCTGTCGGTTGCTTTTGAATGCCCAGAATCACCGCCGGTTTGCCCTCGTAGCCGGCGTCGCCACGTTTGATCGCAGCCGCGAAAGTCACATCCGCAACTTGCCGCAGCAGAATCGGTTGTCCTGCTTTGACGGCCAGCGCGAGGTTGCGCAAGTCGTCGAGCTTCGACGTCCGCCCCAGATTGCGAATCAGATACTCGCGGCCATTGATTTCAAGAAAGCCGCCCGACGTGTTCGACGAATAGCCTTTGAGCGCGGCCTCCATCTGTTCATGCGTGATGCCAAGCTGCGCCATGCGCAAAGTGTTCGGCTGCACCTGATACTGGCGCACCTCGCCGCCAATTGGGATCACCTGCGCCACGCCCGGTATGGCCATCAACCGGGGCCGCAGCACCCAGTCGGCATACTCGCGCACGGCCATCGGTGAAATCTTCGCCACATCAATGGGGATCGCCACCTGCATGATCTCGCCCATGATCGAGCTAATCGGCCCCATGCGTGCAATCACGCCTGCGGGCAAACCTTCCTCCATCGACGACAGGCGTTCCGACACCATTTGCCGAGCACGAAAAATCTCGGTGCTCCAGTTAAAAGTGACGTAAATAAACGAGAGGCCCGCGCTGGAGGTGGAGCGTACGGTCTCCACACCCGGCAGGCCGTTCATGGTGGTTTCCAACGGGAAAGTGATGAGCTGCTCCACCTCTTCAGCGGCCATGCCACCGGCCTCGGTGATGATCGTCACCGTCGGTTTGTTCAAGTCAGGAAACACATCCACCGGCATCCTTGACAGGGTGAATGCGCCGTACACCATGAGCACCACGCTGCTGATCATCACCAGCAAACGGTTGCTCAGGCTGCTTTTTAGAAGCCAATTAAACATCGTGATTAGTCCCGATCAACGCACTTGGTTGATCAGCGTTGCGCCGCGTGTTGCAACGCGATCCCCCGCCTTCAAACCTGCTGTCACCGCCACCGACACACCATCCAGCGGCTCAGTCATCACCACGCGCGGCTCAAACTTCTCCGGCGCCGTTTTCACCCAGACGATGGTCTGGTTCGACGGGCTTTTCATCAGCGATGAAGCGGGCACCGCAATCGCGTTCACTTTGGTTTTGCTTTGCACAAAAACGCGCACGGGTTGCCCAATGGCAAGCGTTGACAGGGATGCATCATTGGCCTTGAACAGCAGCGGCAGTGCCTGCTCGCGCAGTGTTCGAGTTGCGCCGACGAAAACCAGCGCCGCACGCTTGTCGCCGATGGCAACTGTTGCCGCGCCAATATCTGCGGCCATCGCGGGATCAAACGCGAGCGCTTCGATACGCAGGCGCGTCGGATCAATCACTTCAAACAACACCTCACGCGCATCGACCACCTGGCCGCTCACCACATTGGCGGACGCGATGATTCCGCTGATCGGTGCCACCAGCGTGTCGCGACTGTTTAGCCCGCTGCCCAGCGCGTTCGCACGTGCTGTGAGGCTGGCGATCTCGTTTTCTGTGGCCTCGATTTCCTTGCGTGGAATGATGTCGGCGAGTTCCTTTTGTCGTGCCAGGCGCTTTTCTGCGAGCGTCTTGTTGCCGCGTAATTCTGCGATCAGGGCGGTCTGGTTGGATCGCTCGATCTGGCCCGACGATGGAATGACATACGCCAGTACCTCGCCCTTACGCACCGCTTGCCCAGGGCTGGGCAGCCCGCGCGGGCCGGGCTCGATGCGACCGGCAATCGTTGGCTGCACTTTGCCTCCGGCGTTCGGGTCCATCATCACTTTGCCAGCGAGTTCCACGGTGCGCGGCAGATCAGCCACGGCTACGAGCATGGTGCGCACGCTCAATTGTCGTTGTGCGGGCTTGGGTAGAAAAACGCTGCCGTCAGGTTGCCGCTGCGGGCCATTGGCGTTGGTCAGGGGGCCGCTGTCGCCATGGTCATGGCCATGGCCTTCGCCCGCGATCAACGGCGTGGAGATCATTAGTGACGCTGGCAACAGCGCAAGGGTGAGCAGGCGGCGCAGGCTCATGCTGCGGCTCCCACACAATTGCGGCTGCTACGACGGTTCAATACACGTCGACGAATGCCAAACAACAACAGCAGCGCCACCACGAGCCCGCCACCGACCCACTGAGCTGCGCGCTTCCATCCGTGCGAGTGCGCGCCAGTCGCGGTGGTCGCGCCCGCTGCGGCGTCGGTAACATCGAGTTCACCGGTGAGCAAATCGCTGTCAGCACCTGCTTTGATCGTGAGCGTCATGGGGTATTCGCCTGCCTTCGCGAACGGCTTCGCATCAAAGTGATACTCACCGAGCTTCGGCTCGAAGGTGCCCACCAGTTTGATGCCGGTGCTCTCCAGTTCCACGGTGGCGTTGACCACCGGTTCGTTGCTAGCGGCGCGGTCGATGTACATCACCAGTTCATCTTTGCCGAGAATGCCAACGGCCTCGAACAACTCCGACTGTGCGGTGAAGCGCGGCAACGCGGGGCCTGAAGCGGCGGGCTTGGCCGTACCGTGATCGTGGCCGTCGCCTGCAATCGCTAGTGTGAAAAATAGCGTGCATGTGGCGACTGCGCAGACCTTGATAACAACAGAAAAAATCATGGCAACAGTCCCAAAGCTTGATTGACGCGCGAGATCGCGTGTTTAAGTTCGATGCGGGCGCGGCTTAGCGCCAGATTGGCGTTGGCGCGCTCACCCTCCGCGCGCAGACGGGTGGGCAAATCCAGTTCGCCTAGGCGATACGCTTTGGCGTACAGCGTTGCGACCTCATTGGCCAAGCGTCCCCGCTCGGCCAATACCTCAATGCGCCGTTCTGCGCTGACCACCGCGGCTTGCGCACTCGCGGCGTCCGCTTCAAGCTGTCGACGCAAAAGGGGAACACTCGCTTGCGCCTCGGCCAGCTCCGCACCCGCTTGTGCAATGCGCGGCGCGGCACGTTGCGTGCCGCCGAATGGAAAGGAGACGCCAATGCGCGCGGTGGACGCATTGGCGCCGCCGTTGCTGCGCTCATTGGTGAGCGCGAATGACAGCGTAGGCTTGCCGTTGGTGAACATGGAAGCTTCATTCAACTTCGTTCGAGCCAGTTGTTCCGATTGACGGGCAAGCCGCAGCGATGGATGATCGTTCAGTGCACGCGACAAAGCGCTATCGCGCACTTCAACGGAATCCGCAAGCCCACGATTTGCCGCATCGCCGATCAAGCCGCGCAACACTTGCTTCGCCGCGTTCAATCGCTGCTCCGCTTCAACGCGCGTTGACCGCAGCGTCTGCACGGTTAGCTCCGCTTGCAGCGTGTCCACACGCGCAGAGTCACCCGTAGCAGTGCGCCGCGCTGAATCAGCCGCGACCCGTTCCGCGCGTTTGACTTCGTCATCCGCCAACGTCAACTCGCCCGCTGCGAGAAGCACCGCCCAGTAAGCATCACGAACCTCGCCCGCGAGTTTGAGCGCAAGCTGCGCAAGGTTGGCGGTGTAGACGGCTGATTCACCGCGAGCGCTGGCGACCTGGAGCGAGCGCCTTGATGCAGTGGCAATGGGCGCGCTGATTTCAACTTCAAACTCACGCAAACCATCGCGGTTGCCAGTTTTGAGGCTAGAGGCAATCGTTGGACTATCTGCCAGCCACGAATCAGCAAGCGTTTCTCGCGACTGTTGCTCGCGTTGCCGCTCACTGGCTGCGAGCGTCCACGGTTGTTGCGCTAATGCAAGCTGGAAGGCTTCTGCAAGCGCGAGTGAGGCGGATGACACTGTAACTGCCGACGGTGCGGTCGCAATGTTTTGTGCGGCAACGGGCAACGCGTTGAAATCGACACAAATCGCCAAAAGCAGCAAAGATCGGGCACGCGAAGGTGCTCGGGGAAACAAGGACATGTGCGGTTCTCCAGAATCAAAAAGATCAGGCGGGAACCGACGAGGGATGCGCCTGACGCGACCGCGTCAGACGAAGAAATTAACTGTGTCCCCGTCGGTTAGACGAGGGCTGACCAGTTGGGGCGTTCGGGACGAACGGTTGCGGCATTGCGATGATGCGCATCGCGACCGTTTGGGTTAGCCGAGGACGTACCGGCATGGCGGTTGAAATCAACGCGCGTTCCGAGCATCGCTACAGAATGGCAGAAGTTGCAACCACCGCATTCGCCGTGGGAGCGTGACGACGATTCACCTTCGTCAGTAGCGTCAGGCGCTCGCTCCGCCGCGATTTCATGCGAATGCGACGTAGCGTCATGATGATGCCCGCTACCCGCATGTAAACGCGCGTCCACGCTCGCTGCTAGGGCGAACTGGAGCGGCAAAACGCAAAGTAACAAAAGAAGGATGAACCGGCGCACGGTACTTAGTGTACCGATTTTTGCGAAAGTTCCGACGTCCGCAGCAGTCGCAGTCCATTGAATACCACCAACAAACTTGCGCCCATGTCGGCGAACACGGCCATCCACATCGTCGCGCTTCCGAACAGCGCGAGGCCCATGAACACCACTTTGATGCCTAGCGCCAGCGTGATGTTTTGCAACAAAATGTTGTGTGTCCGTTTTGACAGGCGAATGGTTTCTGGGATGCGGCGTAGGTCGTCGTTCATCACGGCAATGTCCGCAGCCTCCATCGCGGTGTCAGTGCCCGCGCCGCCCATGGCAAAACCGATGTCTGCTTTGGCCAGCGCTGGTGCGTCGTTGATGCCTTCACCGCTCATCGCCGTCGGGCCATACTTCTGCTGCATATCCTCGATGGCTTTGAGTTTGTCCTCGGGTAACAAATAGCCCCGCGCATCGCTGATACCGGCGAGCTTGGCCACGGTGCGCGCCGTCGCTACGTTGTCTCCGGTCAGCATGACCGGGGTCACGCCGAGCGCAATCAGTTCGGCCACCGCTTGTTGAGAGGACGGCTTGATCGTATCCGCCACAGCGAACAACGCGAGGACGATACGGTCGGTGGCAAGCAAGGTCACGGTGCGCCCCTGATTCTCATGCTCGGCAAGTTTGGCTTCAATTGCGGGACTGCACAAGCCACGCTCCTCGATCAGTCGATGGTTGCCGAGCACGTATTTCTGACCGTCGATGTCGCCTTGCACGCCTCGGCCTGCTATGGCGGTAAACGACGACACAGCATGGACGGTTGTGGATTCAGCGAGCCCCGCCGCAATGGCTTTGGAGACCGGATGATCTGATTGCGCCGCCAGACTTTGTGCCAGCGTCGATACGGCTTCGCGTGACCGCGCTTCATCGAGCAACTCAAACGCCACCAGTTTCGGTTTGCCTTCGGTGATCGTGCCCGTCTTGTCGAGCGCGATAGCTTTGAGGTTGCGCGCTTCCTCCAGGTACGTGCCGCCCTTGATCAGAATGCCGCGTCGCGCCGCAGCGGCCAGTCCGCTCACCACCGTGACGGGCGTCGAAATCACCAGCGCGCAGGGGTAGGCGATCACCAGCAGCACCAACGCTTTGTAGGCGGCGAATGTCCATGTCCAGTCGAGCGCGAACGGCGCGATCAACGCGACCGCCAGCGCCAGTGCAAACACCGCCGGGGTGTAGATGGACGCGAAGCGAGCTACAAAACGCTGTGTCGGCGCGCGCGTGCCCTGCGCCTGCTCGACCGCGTGGATGATGCGGGCCAACGTGCTGTTGCTTGCCACCGCAGTGACCGTGATTTCAAGCGTGGCCGTTTCGTTGATGGTGCCTGCAAATACGGCGTCGCCCGGTTGCCTGTCGACCGGGATGCTCTCGCCCGTCACCGAGGCCTGATTGATCGCGCTGCTGCCGCCGACGATGATGCCGTCCAATGGAATCCGCTCACCGGGCTTCACGCGCACCACCGCCGCAGGCGGCACCGCGCTCGACAACATGCGCGCATAGCTGCCATCTAGCTGCTGAACGGTTGATGCTTCCGGCGCGAGCGCCATCAAGCTTTTGATCGCGTTCCTCGCGCGATCAACTGCGCGCGCTTCGATCAATTCGGCAATGGCATACAGCGCCATCACCATCGCGGCCTCTGGCCATTGTCCGATCAAGAATGCACCGGTCACGGCCACCGTCATCAAGGCGTTGATATTCAAGCGCCCGTGTCGCAGCGCGGCAAATCCCTTGGTGTACGTGGACAATCCGGCGAGCCCGATAGCAACGGCGGCGAGCGCCATGCCCGCAAGCTTCCATGGCATCGCATCGGGGGCGACGAACGAAAGCACCTCGGCGGCAATGGCGAAGCCCAGCGCAGCAACGTAGCGCGAAACGCCCGACCAAACGCTGTTTGCTTCGCTGCCGTGAGCATGATCTGCGTGGTCGGCACCGTTGCTGGACTTGTCGGCGGAAGCGACTGGCAGCGGCGAGAACCCAGCGCGCCGGATTGCCTCCAATGCTGGCTGCACGGCGGACTCCTCGGCATTGATCGCGAGGGTGCGCGCACCGAGCTGGAAGTTCAGCGAGCGAATGCCCGAAATCGGCTTCAGCGCCCGACGAATCTCGCTTTCTTCAGCCGAACAGTCCATCGTCGCGATGCGCCAGAGGGTCGCTAGACGCGATGCGTCGTTGACTATCTGGGCACGTGGTGGCGCGACACAAGAGGTTGAGCCCGCGCTGTGTGAGTCGTCGTTGTGATCGTCTGTTGAACGCGTGAGGATGACCAATCGGTAACGCAATAACCGCATTAGAAACCCTGTAGCCGCTACAGAGTCAAGCGTAAAATTTGTTCATCCAAGTCACAGCAACGAAGGTTGTAATGCGCGTTGACGAACGCGCGGAGCGCACCGGCGTTGATGTGGAGACGGTACGCTATTACGAGAAATCAGGATTGCTTTCGTCTCCTGCGCGCTCAGCGAACGGCTATCGCACGTACGGAGCTGCGCATCTTGAACGGTTAACGTTCATTCGACATTGTCCCGCGTTTCCATGCCGCTGGCTGAGGTGTCGCGACTGCTGAACTTTCTCGATCATCCTGCATCCGACTGCGATGACATCAACGTGTTGGTTGATGAGCAACTCGCGCGGGTTCGCGCAAGACTCAAGAGCATGCGAGCGCTGGAGAAGCAACTGGCGGCGTTACGAAAACAATGTTCTGCGACGCGTACGACCAACGATTGCGGGATATTGCATGAACTGGTGTTGGCCGCGCACGGAGAGGCGTGCGCGGGTCATGCGGCGCATTGACGCCGCATGCTACATGCACGTTAGCTCGTTTTGACCGTCAATTTGTTGTCGACGCCCGACACGCCCTTAACCGCTTTTGCAATATCTGTGGCGCGCATGCGTGCCGCTTCAGACGGCGCGGGGCCGTACAGACTGACCACACCCTGCTTAGTGTCGATGTCAATCTTGATTGCGCTCAAGTCCGGATCCTTGATGAGACCGGCCGCGACGGACGCGGTGATGACCGCGTCGTCGCTGTTGATGCTGACGCTTGCCGAGGCCTTTGTAGCGGCAGCTTTGGCTTGATCCGCGCCTTCGCGTAACGCCGCACTCGCCGATTCAACGGATGCCTTGGTCGCGTCCTTAACGTCGATCGCTGCCTGTTCGGTTTTGGCAACTGCGCTATCTAGCTTTTGGCCGACGGTCTTGGAAGAGTCCGCGCTATCGCAAGCCGCTAAAAACGGCAAGCTTGCCAGCGCGCATGAGACCAGCACTGTGCCGAAGCGGATGTGTCGGGTGGGTACTTTTGCAGTCAACATGGTGAATCCTTAGGGGTAGTGAAGGAGATTCTCCTGCCAACGGTCAGCGCGTTTTCACGCTGCGAATGCCAGTGTTTCAGGAGCTTTTCGGCGAATTCGCAGCGAACCACCACCGGCATCGATTAACACGGGGTGGCCGGCTCTTTGACGGCTGCGCGTCGCCACTAAATCTTGTCGATGATGTCTTTGGCTTTGTCTTTCACTGCTTCTTTGGCATCGCCAACCTTCGCTTGCACTTTGCCTGCAACCTGATCGGCTTTGCCCTCAGCTTCCATTTGCTCGTTGTCGATCACTTTGCCCGCGAGCTCTGCGACTTTGCCTTTGGCCTGTTCCAGGCGGCCTTCAATTTGGTCTTTGTTCATAGCTAAATGTCCTGTTGCGATTGTTGGAGAAATGTGGGGTGATGCGCCGGGGAGGGATTCAGCGCATCACAATTGCAATGTATTTATGGCATCGTGATGCGGCTATCGGTGCGCATCTGAATCGCGTGTAGGACGATCACTTACGGGACGTTAGCGAACATTGACGACGAAAAAAAACCGGCTCGTGGCCGGCTTTTCACATACGAGCAAAGCTCGCCGCGGTACTACTTGAGCTGGTTCGAAATCAGCTTGGTCATCTCAAACATCGAGACCTGCGCTTTTCCAAAGATCGCGCGCAGATTGGCGTCGGCGTTGATCATGCGGCGATTGACGGCGTCTTGCAGGCTGTGCTTCTTGATGTAGTCCCAGACCTTCTTGGTGACTTCCGTGCGTGGCAGTGGCATTGCGCCAACCACCGCAGCGAGGATCGCTGATGGGGTCATAGGCTTCATGAATGCGGCGCTTGGCGCACGCTTGGCGGCTGGCTTTTTGGCGGCGGCGGGTTTCTTCGCGGCTGGCTTGGCTGCTGCTTTGGCGGCTGGTTTTTTGGCGGCGGGCGCCTTAGCGGCTGGCTTCTTGGCCGCAGGTTTAACAGCGGCGGCTTTTGCCGCTGGCTTTTTGGCGGCTGGCGCTTTCGCTGCTGGTTTTTTGGCTGCGGGTTTTGCTGCTGGTTTTTTGGCGGCTGCCATGGTTTGATTCTCCTTGAATTCAATCGATTGATAAGTGTGCACACAAGTGGTTGAGAACTTCGCTGATTGCTGCCCTGATTTCGCTCTGGCGTGCAATGAAAAGTTCAACGCGATTAAAGACGATTTCAATCGCGCTGCATAGAGGAAATGACGCCGGTTTTGCTGATTTATCGCGTTTCGTTCCCTCTAAGCAACACTTTTCAAGCAATGAGCAGCTTTTTTCGTCTCCCGGATAGAAGATGCGGGGTGGACGCTGAAAATGCATGAAGTCGACTTGAAGCACAAACAACCGCCATGCCCACATCAATTGGGCGTTTCAGCGTTAAGCTGTCACGCCCAATTTGCATGTTGCTACAGGTGAATGCCGCGCATCAAATTCGATAGTGCAAGTTGATCTGTCGATGGCCCGACAACCTCGTTCTTCTTGCCCTTAGCGGCTTCTGAATCACCGAACATTCTGAAGCTGGTGTTCATCACAATCTGCGCGATTTTCGGCGCGACGGCGTGCAACACTTGTCCGGCAATTCCCAAACGCGTCGCGATGCGAACAGGTTTGTAAACGATGGCGCGAATAATCATGTCGGCGGCTTCGTCCGGATCCAGCGTCGGCACGTTGTTGTAAATCGCCGTGGGTGCAATCATCGGCGTCTTCACCAGTGGCATGTTGATCGTTGTGAAGCTCACGCCGCGATCACTGAACTCGGAGCTTGCGCAGCGCGTCCACGCATCAAGTGCTGCCTTGGAGGCCACATACGCCGAGAAGCGCGGCGCGTTGGTCAGCACACCAATCGAGCTGATGTTGATGACGTGTCCTTTTTTCTTCGCCGTCATGCCGGGCAACACGCCCATCGTAATGCGCAGCGCGCCGAAGTAGTTCACGTCCATCGTGCGACCGAAATCGTGGAAACGGTCGTAGCTCGCCTCTAGCGCGCGACGGATTGAGCGGCCTGCGTTGTTCACCAGAATGTCCACGCCGCCGTGCTTTTCTTCCAGTGTCTTTACGAATGCCGCGCAGCTCGCTTCATCTGAAACGTCAGCCTGATACGCCAACACTTTTACGCCGCGCTTTTTCGCCAGCTTCAACGTCTCGTCAATCTTCTCTTGATCGCGTCCACAGACGACGATGGCTTTCGCGGTGCCGCCTTCAGCGAGCTTGAGCGCGGTGGCCTGACCAATGCCCGAGGTGCCGCCTGTGATCAAAATCACTTTGCCAGCAATCTGCCCTTTCAGCGTGTGATCGATGAATAGGTCGGGGTCAAGATTGCGCTCCCAGTAATCCCACAATTTGTACGCGTAATCCTCCAGCGCGGGCACCGCGATCTTGGTGCCTTCGAGTGCCTTCAGCGTCTCGCGACAATCGAAGCGCACGGGATAGTTGATGAACGACAGCGTGTCGTCCGGGATGCCCAAATCCTTCATCACCGCGTTTTTGATGCGGCGCACCGGCGGCAGGCTCATCATGCCTTTCATCACGCTCTGCGGAATGAAGCCGAACAGGGCCGCGTTAATGCGCAACGCCATCTGCGGCGCATGCGCAGCGCGGGCAAAAATATTCAGCGAATCCCCAATGCGCAGCGGCGCAGGATCGGTCAGATGAAACGCTTTTTTGTTGTGCCCCGCTGCATGTGCAATGTGGTCGGTCGCATCAACAACAAAGTCCACAGGCACCATGTTCATGCGACCACCTTCGATGCCGAGCGAGGGCATCCATGGCGGCAAAATCGCGCGCATTTTTTGCAGCAGCTTGAAGAAGTAATACGGGCCGTCAATCTTGTCGATTTCACCGGTGTGTGAGTCGCCGAGCACCACGCCCGGACGATACACGCGCCAAGGCATCGCGGCGTTGTCACGCACGTACTGCTCGCTCTCGTGCTTGGTCTGCATGTACGGATGGTCGAGGTAATCCTTCGCCTCGTTGAACATGTCTTCTCTAAACACGCCTTCGTAGTTACCGGCCACCGCAATCGAGCTCATGTGATGAAACAGGCCCGCCTTGATTTCATTGGCGAGCGTGATCGCGCTTTGGGTGCCGATCACGTTGGCGGTGTGATTCTCAGCCTCGCTCGCTTTCATGTCGTACATGGCGGCAAGGTGGAAGAAGTGCTTGATCTTGCCTTTGATTTTGGTCTTGTCAGCAGCCGACAAACCCAGACTCGGTTTCGCCAAATCGCCCACAATCGGGATGCAGCGCTTGGTGGCCTCATCGCCCCAGAACGACATCATCTTGTCTACTTTCTTCTTGCTCTCGGCACGAATCAAAAAGTAGATGGTGGTGTTTTTGCGGCCCAGCAATTTCTTGACGAGACGCTTGCCGATGAATCCGGACGCGCCGGTTACGAAGTAAGTCATGTGGCCTCCTTGCCTTGATTTGTTTCCTGCATCAGCTAC
>JANNYE010000131.1:0-5393 GCA_031409935.1 Burkholderiales bacterium
ATGCTGCGTTTCTACGACCCCGCGTTCGCGCCGGAAAGCGAGGCGATTTCGCGGCTGGAAGACATCGCGTGGGAGGCGCATCAGGAGGGACGCAAAGCGCCGTTCACGCAAAAAGCCGGGCGCGGATTCGCCGACCCGACCTATCAAATTTCGACGGAATGGCTGGAGACACGCAAGCGGTTGCGGCTGGCCGAAAAGCGTTGGCATGAGCCCGGCACGCCGTCGCGAGTGTTGCTCATCTGCGGCAGCGCCCGCAACGACGGCACCTGCCCCGGAGAAATTTCAAAAACGTGGCGTCTGACCGAAATCGCCGAGCGCATTGTCAAACGCGCTGGGCTCGAAGCAGACGTGCTCGATTTGAGCTTGGTCACCTCCGAGTACGGACGCAACATCCATCCGTGCAAAGGCTGCGTGTCCAGCGCGATGCCGCTCTGTCACTGGCCATGTACCTGCTATCCCAATCACGCGCTCAATCAGGCGGACGACTGGATGGCCGAAATCTACGAACGCTGGGTCGCGGCACACGCGGTAATCATCCTGGCACCGACGTATTGGTATCAGTCACCCGGCCCGCTGAAACTGATGATGGACCGGATGGTGTGCGCCGACGGCGGCAACCCGGACCCGACGACCACGCACGGCAAGGACACCGCCGCAGCAAAGGCGCTTGAGCAGAAAGGCTGGAACTACCCAAAACACATCGCAGGCCGCGCTTACGGCGTGGTGGTGCACGGTGACGTCGCCGGTGTCGAAGATCATCGCCGCAACCTCACGGACTGGCTCGACTGGATGGGCCTAATTGACGCGGGCGCGCAGGCAAAACTTGATCGCTACGTGGGCTATTTTGAGCCGTATTACAACAGTCACGACGCGCTCGACAAAGACACGCCGTTTCAGGAAGAAGTGCGCAACGTCGCGCGCTCGGTGGTCAACGCCGTCAAGGCGTTGCGCGCCGGTGAACTGAAGCAGCCCGACGCGCAACTCAAAAAGCCGCGACCGAAGTAGCGCGGCCTTTTCAGGGCCGCACCAACTCCGGCCCCAGCTTCGCCCCCAGCGCATCCAATCCGGCGCGCAACTGCACGTACGCAGGCTCAACAGCATCCGGCGCGCCCTTCACGCCGAGATCGATGTGACGTCCGTACTGCGGATGATCCACGCTCGGCAAGCTGAACACTTTCACGCCTTCATGATCGCGCTCAATGGCCACCATCAGCGGCGTGAGTGTGGCCTCCATCGCGCCCATCACGATCACCGATTTTTCGATCCAAGCATCGCGGCGAAACAGGTGCGCGTACTTCGTATCGAGCACCCATTCCATCATCGGCCAGGCCATCACCGGAAAGCCGGGCACAAAGTGCACGTGGCCGACACTGAACCCGGCAATCTTGTTGTACGGATTCGGAATAATTGCCGCGCCCTCGGGGAACACGCCCATGTTCAGGCGATGCACGTTGTCCTCACGTTCAGGATCGTAGGCAATGCCCTGCTCCCGCGCCACGTCCTGCATACGCTCAAGGATGAACGCCTTGGCCTCAGGGTGCAACGCGAGCGGCACGCCGAGCGCCGCCGCAGCACATTGCCGCGTGTGATCGTCGGGCGTCGCGCCGATGCCGCCCGTTGAAAACACCGCATCGCCAGAGCCGAACGCGCGCTGCAACGCGGCGGTAATGCGCGCCGGATCATCGCCGACATACTCAGCCCAGGCGAACGGCAAGCCGCGCGCAGCGAGAAGTTCGATTACTTTGGCAAGATGCTTGTCGGTGCGTTTGCCCGAGAGGATTTCGTCGCCGACGATGATGACGCCGAAGGCGGGCGATGGGAATGGTGTGTCGGTGTATTGCTGCATAGTGCTGCGAGCATAGCCAATCGATGACTCGCTTCACACCTTCTTCAGCACGTAATGCCCGGTCTTCGCGCCGCCGACTTTTTCGACAAGCCCTGCCTCAATCAGCGGACGCAGCAAATCCATCGCGCCCTGTCGCGACACGCCTCACCCATCAGAATGCGCTGCAGCTTCAGCACTTAATGCACGCGGAGCACGCGAAGCGCAATGCAGGTGCCTGCTGCGATTTCCTGACTCCCGCGCCAACGTCATTCATGCCCAGAAATTCGTTTTTACGAGGTGAACACGCGTCAAAGTGATCGTGCGACGCCGCTTTCATGCTGGTGGCCGTATAAGTTGTGACAGCAGCAGGCGCATGGCCGCTTTATATTTTTCGGGCGACGCGCCGGCAGCTATAGCCAGCGTGGCGTGGTCGAACGCGGCGGATACTAGGGCCGTCAACTCTGGCAACAGCGCCGCTGCGTTGACGGCGGCAGGCAGCGCGTCGGCCAAGCCTTGACGCAGCTCCTTCTCGCCAGACAGCACATTGAGCTGCAATCGTTGCTCGACGGTAAGCACGGACGGGGAATCCAACAACAGCAGGCGTGCTCGCCCGTGCTCGGCCATCGCCGCGAGGTAGCTTTCGGCACCGCGCAGCAGCGCATCGAGCGGCGATGAGGAAGCACTAGAGCCGCGCGCTACCTGGTCGGCCACTTCGTGCGCATACTGCATTGCCACTGCAAAGAACAAATCCGTTTTATCGGCGAAGTGGTGGTACATCGCGCCACGTGTGACTTGGGCGGCTACCACGATTTCAGGCGTACTCGTTTTGGCGTAGCCTTTTTCGGTGAACAGGCTGCGGGCGGATTGCACCAAGGCTGCCCGAGTGGATTCGCTGCGCTCGACATGGGTTCGACGATCAGGTTTCATTTACATACATTTTGTATGTAAATAAATCTTAGGAGCTTTCATGAAATGCACGCAGTTCTATCCCGTCATCATGACCCAACGAGTTGACGAAACCACCCGGTTTTATGTCGATCACTTTCGTTTTGCGCCGATATTTGAGAGCGACTGGTACGTCCATTTGCAATCGACCGAGGAGCCGTCGGTCAATTTGGCGATTCTTGAAGGCAGCCACGCGACGATTCCGGCGTCCGCTCGTGGCACCGTTGCCGGTTTGCTCATCAACTTCGAAGTTGCAGACGTGGACGCAGAGTACGAGCGCGCTCAGGCGGGCGGTTTGCCGATACTCACCGCGCTTCGTGACGAAGCGTTTGGTCAGCGACACTTCATTACGCAGGATCCAACCGGCGTGTCGATCGACATCATCACCCCGATCCCACCCAGCCCTGAATTTATGAAGCAATACGCGCAAGGTGGCGCTCAAAAATAGTGATGCGCCTACGCCCTCGCAAAAAACGCTTCGTACTTCGCAAAAAATTCATCAGGAATTTCAAAGTACGGCATCGCGCCGGTGGGCATCACCCAAAGCCACTCGGTTTCTGCGTTCGCAGGAACGACGAAGCGAGCGATTTTCTGCCATGGATAATCTCGGTTTTATTCTCGTCGCCCCTGCGTAGACAGGGGCCGAGCGTCTTTCGAGCACGTCAAAACTGCCGCGCAACACCCAAAGCCACTGAGTTGCTGCCTGGCCGTCACCGCAGCGAAGGCCGGGGAGGAACGACGATGTCTGTGGATATTTCTATTGGATGGTCTCGCACGTTGCGCCGTCGACCGCCAAGTGATCGATTTCTCTTGCGTTGGATGATTCGCTAAGCACAGTCCATTTTCCGAACGATCGCTTCGACGCGGTAACATCTTTTTTTTCATTTTTCGGTGTGTACATTGCAATTTATGGCGCTGATTCAGCTCATGCGGCCTCACCAATGGATCAAAAACCTGTTCGTCTGGGTGGGCGTCTTATTTGGTCACGCCTGGTTTGATCAGGCGCTACTGCGCTCGGCCGCTGTGACCTTCGTGTCGTTTTGCGCAGTGTCGAGTGCGATCTATATCTACAACGATTTTGTGGACCGTCACTACGATGCATCGCACCCACGTAAACGTTCGCGTCCACTACCCAGCGGGCGGGTTTCTGTGACGACAGCGCTGGCGCTAGCAGCGGTGCTCGCGGGCTTCGGTTTGTTCTTTGCATCGAGCGCCGCCCCAGAGGTGGTGATGGTGCTGGCGGCATACATGCTGCTCAATCTGGGCTATTCGCACTACTTAAAACATGTCGTCGTGCTGGACGTTTTTTGCATTGCAGCAGGCTTCATTTTGCGTATTGTTGCGGGCACTTATGGCATCGGAATCCCTGCCTCTTCGTGGCTCTTGATTTGCAGCGTCATGCTGACCTTATTCCTTGGCTTCGCCAAACGTCGAGCTGAGCTATCGATTGTTACCGAGATGGCGGCGCAGCAAAATCAAACCGATTCTCGACCCGTGCTGCAACAGTACACGGCAGCACTGCTCGACAGTTTTTTGATCATCACTGGCACATGCAGCGTCATTGCCTACGGGCTCTACACGATGAGTCCGACAACGATTGAATTGCACGGCACGCCAAATCTGATTTTCACGTTGCCGTTCGTGCTTTACGGCTTATTTCGCTACCTCTACATGCTGCAGGCACGCATCGCCACCGAAGATATTTCGCGGGACTTTTTTACCGACATTCACATCTGGGTGACGGTGACACTGTGGTTTGCCACCACCTTCTGGTTGATTGGTGGAAATAGTGCCTAAGCGGTCGCACGCTTTTTGCCAATGACGCCGCAAGGCCCTGCGGGTGCGGCGCTGCCACTAGTCGTAGATCTCGATGGCACGTTGATTGAGAGCGATTTGCTGCATCTGTCGCTGTACCAGCTCGTGCTGCGCCATCCGCTGCAACTGTGGTTATTGCCGCTTTGGCTGTGGCGTGGCAAAGCGGCGTTTAAGCAACGCGTGGGCGAGGCGATCGGTTGGTCGATCAACGTGAGCCAATTAAATTATCGTCCGGCGCTGGTGGCCTGGTTACGCAGCCAGCGCGCCTCGGGGCGGCACATTGTGTTGGCCACTGCATCGCCCGACATTTATGCGCAGCGCATTGTTGCGCACCTCGGACTGTTTGATGAATACTTCGCTAGCAACGGCGCGCTCAATTTGATCGGTCAAAAAAAAGCGGATGCGTTGGTTACCCGATTTGGTAAGGGCAATTTTGTTTACGCGGGGGATTCACACAAGGATATTCCCGTCTGGCGCGTTGCCGCAGCCGCGATACCGGTTTGCCCGTCACGAAGTTTGCGTGTGTACATCGAGCACAATTTCGCTGTTGAAATGTCGTTCAACTGAACGGTGTTTCCTGCATGCATCGGTGCGGTGACGCACTCGTGTCTGAAATCATAAATTTCGATACATAAAAGCACCACCTTTCCGCGCCATGCGTTGTTGAAAATGCTCGCAATAGCCAGCTATTGCTGTGCTTTGCGTCTAGCCTGACACGAAAATTCGGCACTTTTCTTGTACCAAAATTTGCGATTCGAGACACTAGAAGCGCTGAGCTACGCCAAAGCGCTTGATGCAGCGCTCGTGC
>JANNYE010000132.1:0-53453 GCA_031409935.1 Burkholderiales bacterium
TCTCCACCCCGCTTCACAGCGACGCAGTTACTTTCAGCTACATCGGGGTAACCTCCCAATGGCGCGGACTTCCACCACGCAAACAAAGCGTCCTTGCGGACGCACGATCCCCGGCTGCGCCGAGGATGACGCCAAGCTGAGACATCTTGCTAATTAGGAGCCCGCTTATGCCTGCTTACGCCTGCTCATGCCTGCTTACGCCTGCCGCAACAACCGCGCCACATCTGCACGGTCATGCACAGCAAGCTTGGTAAACACCTGCTTGACGTGATAACCGGCTGTGTTCACCGATACACCCAGTTTGTCCGCAATCTCCGCATTGGTTAGGCCCAGCGCAATCATCAGCGCCACTTCGCGCTGCTGAGATGACAGCTTAAGCCGCGCCGCGCCCTCGGTCAATCGTACCGATGCCTCAGCCAAACGCGACACCACCAGCGCCGTGGCTTTGTCACCGGCAATGCCCGCCAGCTCATGATGCCGAAACGCAAATTGCCCCCACGCGGAGTTCACCACATGCAGCGACTTTTTTGCAGCGCGCGCGGCGATCATCACGCCGCGCAAAAACTCGCGCAACGCTCGCGGCTCCTCCCTTGCCTGGCCCGGTGAAATCGTCTCGCCACGCGCCATGCGCGTCAAGCGCATCCATGCATCATCGGCAAACAACACGTCACCGTGTTCGTCGAGCACCGCCATCGCCTCCTCTGCCGTTTGCTCAGCGGACGCCCGCGCCTGCACGTAGGGTGCCGACGCCAGTGCATGCCCCAAATAGTGCAGCACGTCTCGCAACGCGTCAGCATCTGCCGCAGCGAATGGTGCCGCATCGAGCCCGCGATACATGCTGAGCTGGCCAATCGGGTCGTGCCCGTTTTCAGTGGATCGCACGATGCCATACATCACATGCCCCACGCCCAACACACCAAACACCTCGCGGTAATAATCAGTATCGCGCTCCGCAGCGGTAATGGTGCGCAACGACACGGCGTCACCGGCCGCCACCCGCGTCAGATAGGCGTGGGCAAACGCACCGGCGTCCGCCCTGTAATGCTTCTCGTAATAACTCGTCATCGCCTCCGGCGGCAGCATGCGCTCGGCATACATGTTCACCATCTGCCCAAACTCGTCACAATAAAAAAACGCCGCATGCGTGGCCGGAATCATCGCGCGTAACGCCGGCAACAGCGAAGGCAGCAACACCGGCGCAGGCAACCCCAGATTGCAAAGCTGGCGCAGGGTGACGCGGGAGGATTGGGACGCGGATTTAGACATAACCCCGAACTCGATTGTTGTGCTTTCGTTACACGAATGTAGCGTGAAAAGCGCACTTGCGCCCCACCTGAATAGGTAGGGTTTAACGCGCGCAGGCCTTCTACGCCAATTGAATAATTTTCAGTGGCGGCGCTGAGCGAATCCCGTGATCATTGGTCACAAATGCTGAGCAATCAGACAAGCTGGCGCAGGCAACATGTATCGCGTCAGCAAGACTGCCTCCCAACGCCCCGCGCGAGGCAGCTGCTGCCTCAAGGACATTCATCGATACGGGAACGAGGTCAACCAAACCCTCGTCTTTCAAAAAACGGCGATAGGTGGCCGCGATGTCCGCGCGCCCCATTTTGTAGGGCTACACCAACAGTTCCGCGACCGTCAGCTCGCTTGTAACCAGTTGCAAACGTCCCTGGGCCGCTGCTTCAAACAGTGGCAAAACACGCTCATAAAACGAGGGGTGCCGCTCCAAAAAATAGACAAATGCATTGGTATCAACGTAGACGCGCTGGTCAGCAAGGTCAGCGAATCGCGTCACTTCCATGCATCTCGGTCGGCACGAATAGCGCGAGCCGTTTCGTCAGGATCAACGTTCAGGCCTTGACCCGCGCCAGCGTACTGCATCAACCGCGAAACGCGCGCAGGCGTGCTGACACCCACAGGCCGCAGCACAATCGCGCTCGCAGTGACCTGCACATCAAGCACGTCGTTTTCAGCAATGCCGAGCAGCCTGCTCGCCTGCGCTGGCAATGTGATCTGACGCTTTTCTCGCACTCTTACGGTTGCCATGAAAATTCTCATTCCACCAAAAGTAAGAAAATAACACAGAGCGCAAGAAAGTGTGACATGGTTTTAGCCGCGCTACGTCAGCAACGCCGCCTGCACCGGTTCACGAAACCCTTTGAGCACATAGGCCTGTGGCACAGCCGCCACAATGCCATCCCCGGCCAACGAAATCGTCCGTTGCTGCACCAGCACTTGACCCGCACCTGCCTCGGCACACAACCGCGCGGCAAGATTAGTCACTGAGCCGATAGCACCGTAGTCGATGCGGCCCTCGTAGCCAATCGCACCGACGGTTGCGTAGCCATAGGCCACGCCGAGGCCCACGTGCAGTGAAAAGCCTTCCAGACCCCATCGCTTGGCGAGTAGATCGGCAGAATCGCGCACTGCACAGGCAAATGTCAATGCCGCGCGACACGGGTTTGCCACCGGTTCCGGGTCGTTGAAAAACACCATCACTCCATCGCCCGTGAAACGCTCGATGGTGCCGCCCGCCGCGTCAATGCAGGCCCCCACCGCCGCATGAAATTCGCGCAACACGCGCATCACGTCCTCGGGTGCCGATGAATCAGAAAATGCCGTGAACCCGCGCAAATCAATAAACACCACCGCGACGTCGCGACGGTGGCTAGCGAGCGGGTCATCCACCCCGCCACGAATAATCTTGTCGGCAATCGCTGCTGAAAAAAAGCGCTTGAGCCGCGACAACTGGCCCACTTCGGCCACCTTTTCTGCTACCCGCGATTCAAGTTCATTGGCCCATCGCTGCAACTCATCGCGCTGCGCCTCAACTTGATCGAACAGCCGCTTCACCCGCAACAGCGAACGCACGCGAGCCGACAGCTCCGCGCGATTCACAGGTTTTTGCAAAAAATCATCAGCACCGGCCTCAAGCCCGCGCACCCGTTCTTGATCCGGGTCTAGCGAGGTGCACAGCACCACCGGCAGATGAGCCAACCGCACGTTGCTGCGAATTTCGCGCAACACCGCAAAGCCGTCTTTTCCGGGCATCAACACGTCAAGCAACACCAGATCAAACGGCTGCAACTCAAGCGCCGCCAGCGCGGCGTCGCCCGACGCGACCGCCGCCACGTGGTGCCCATCGAGCCCAAGCAGATCGGTCAGCAGCGTTCGGTTGGCTGGCTGATCATCAACAACGAGTATGCGTGCGCTCATGCGCTGGATTTTGGCGCATCTCCCGACGCGTCGCTTGCGGCATCGTTTGCCGCATAGGCGAGCGTGCGCTCAATCTCCTGCAATAGCTGCGCAATCTGTATCGGCTTGGGGTGATAGCCCGTGAAGCCTGCTTGCATGATTTTTTCGCGCTCACCGAGCATCACCGAGGCCGTCACCGCAATCACCGGCACATCGTGCGTCGCCGCGTCCGCACGCAACGCTATGAGCGCTGCGAAACCATCCATCCCCGGCAAACGGATGTCCATCAACACCAACTCCGGCGGGGCGTCGCGCATCGCAGCGAGGCCGCTTTCAGCGTCACCGAACACAGTAACGTCATAGCCCGTCGCCGCCAGCAAATCCGCCATCAACCGCTGCGACATCGGGTCGTCCTCTACCACCACGATGCGCGCGCTGGTCATTGAGCCGCACCTCGGTTAGCGCTGCGCTGTGCAATTTTGTAGGGTGGGCACCCCGTGCCCACCAAACCGCCGCGAGTCAACCGATCCTGCGCAGCTTCTAAGTCTCGGTGGGCACGGGGTGCCCCCCCTACGCAAGGCTCAATCATCATGATGCACGCGGTGGTCATCGAGTCTCCGAAATCGCTTTGACGTTCATTGCGCTGCGCCTGCGTTTGCAGTAACTGTTGTTACGGTGTTGACCGCATCAGCCGCCGCCAATGCTGGCAAGCGAATCGTGAACGTAGACCCCTTGCCCACTGCACTCTCCACCACAATCGTGCCACCATGCAATTCGACAAAGCCCTTAGTCAACGCAAGGCCCAATCCTGTCCCCTCGCGCTGCTGGGAATTGCCCAGTGAATTACCCGCAGTTGCCTGATAAAACTCGGAAAACAATTTCGGCATATCGTCTGCGGCGATACCTACACCGTTGTCTGACACCGCGATCAACAAAGCGTGGTTCTCAACCCACACCCGCAGCGCGATGATCCCAGCGGCGGGCGTGAACTTGCTGGCGTTACTCAGCAGATTCAGCAAGCACTGCTTAATCTTGCGCTCATCCAGCGGCCAAACCGAAACGTCAGATGCTACGTCCACCTTCAACGTCTGCTCGCTGCGGTTGATACGCTCAGACACCAGCGCCACACACGACTCAATCAGCGCCGCCACATGCGCATCCGACAACATCAACTCCATCCGTCCCGCCTCGACCTTCGCCAGATCAAGAATGTCATTGATGAGCGAAAGCAAGTGCTGCCCCGACGCATTAATGTCACGCACATATTCCGACTGCTTCTGATTCAGCGGCCCAAAATATTGCGCCTTAAGCAAGTCAGAAAAGCCGATCACCGCATTGAGCGGCGTGCGCAGCTCGTGTGACATGTGGGCGAGGAATTCATCCTTGTGGCGGCTCGCGATTTCAAGCTCCTGATTGGCGGCAGCGAGGTCGCGCGTTTTCTCCTGCACCTTTTGCTCAAGCCCGGTCTGCGCCTCGTTCACCCGCACCGCCATTTGCGAAAACTGCGATGCCAATTGCTGCAACTCGCGATGCCCGGATTGCGTGTGCACGTTGATCGATTGACCCAGCATCAAATCACGCGCACTTTCGGTCAGCGCGCTGATCGGGCGCGCCATGCGCCGCGCGCTCCAAGCTGCGAACATCGCAGCTAGAAGCAGCGTCGCGCCCAACAAAATCGCCAAGCGCCACAGCGTGTCGGACACCCACGCGGTGGCTATTCGTTCGGGTTGCGCGGCAAAGACAATCCATGATGGAGCCTTAAGTTTGTAGCCGGAAAACGCAATTCGCGAATCCGCTGACACCACAGACGGTACATCGGTTGGAGCCGCTTCGATCCCACTCAAACGGGTGGGATCGACGAATTTCACGCGGCGCAATGCGAGATTTGCATTTTCGTGGCCAATAATATAGCCCGCCTCATCCGTCACAAACACAAATCCGCCGTTCGCAAAGTGCAGTTTAGCCAACATCTCGGACAAGAATCGCAAATCAAATTCAAGCACCAACACATCGCCGTCCGCGACGCTGCCGGGCGCTGCCACGAGCATGGTTGATTGCCGACCACCGACACGGTTCTGCACCTTGTAGCTCAGCGCGCGAGTCGCTCGAACTGTGTTCGCCAATTCGCCGTGCACGGTCGGCGCCGTACCGTTTAATTCATCAACTTCGCGTCGGTCCAGCCGAATCACATCACGCTGTTTACCGTCAACCCAAGTCACTCGCAATAGTGGACGAAACAGCGCAAACAAGCGCCGATACTCGGACGCACGCTCTGACGTTGCGATCGACGCGCCGTCAGTAAACGACTGCTTGCCCACGTCCGCAAGCAACGCGGTCAATTGACGAAAAAAGCCTTCAAGTTCGTTAGCTGCCTGCGCCGCCTCAAGCCTGCGCAGCTCACTGTCAGCGCGCTGCCGTGCAACGAACGAAACGTAGCCCTCAATCGACACCCCCACCAACAGCGGCAGCGCAGCCGCGACGGAAAGCGTCAGAAAGTACGACGCAAACAGCGAACGCGCACGAGGCTCAGCGCCGCTATTCGACCTTTCGCGCACGCGCCAGAACATCGCGAGACATCGTGAGGCCATTGCGACGCAACGTGGTCACGTTCACCGAGAAGTCAAACTCTTGCGGCTCTTGAACAGCAAGGTCGCGGACTTTTGCGCCACGTAATAGTTTGGAGATGTACTCGGCGGCTTTTGCTTCGCCGTCCATCACTGGGAGGTAATGCATGAGCACCCCTTTATCGGTCGCTTCTTCGGGATGTACAACGGGCTTGGACACTTGGGCGAGTTGCGCAATGTATTCGGGACGGTTGTAAGTCAGCAAATCGTCAAACGCAACGAGATAGGCGTCATCGCCCGAAGTGTTGAGGCGACTGGCCAGTGTCGAGATATCCGTCTTCTCAAAGCGTCGGAACCGTAATTCGATACCCAGTTTTCGACAGGCCAGTTCGTATTCAATGCGACGCTCTGGACGTACTTCCACACCGTACACAAAACCGACGCGGCGAATCGATGGAAATGCCTCTTTCAACAGCTGGAGTTTCTTCGGAATCAAATTGACGTAGCGAGTAAATCCGGTGAGATTGCCTTCCGGTGCAGCCAAGTTGTTGACGATGCGAAACGCATCAGATTCAAGGTTCGTGCGCGCGGCGAACACAATCGGTATAGTCGATGTGCGCTTCTTCATCTCGTTTGCTGTGTCCCACGAGGCGGCATAAATTAGCCCCGGATTCGACTCTACGATGCGTTGCGCGAGCGGTTGAAGCTTTGACGCATCACCCGCGAACGTCTCTGAGGTCATCGCAAAATCCCGTCCATGACGATGCCCCAGCCGCTCCAGCGCGTCTACCACTCGCTCGCGACGAAGGTCAATCGCGGCAGGCGTGTCGCCACCGATGTAAACAACACGAACCGGCTGACCATGGCCATTAACCGGAACAGCTAAGGTGCCCACAAAAAGCACACCCACGATCAAAAATTTAGGCAGCCCAAGAAGACAAATCATTTTTAAACCGCCTGCACTTTCTGTTTAGCTGATATGACGACAAGTGTAGCGTCGGAATAACCGGCTTAGAAAAATTGTGATGAGCATGCTCCTAGTTCGAGCCACCGCCTGCGGCTGCCCAACGTTTGGCGTTGTCTCGACGTCGCCTGTCGCAGGAAAACTCGTCAATATTTGGCAACAATCTCGCCCACAACGGCAATCGCTCGCACACCCACTTTGCACCGAGCGTACGTGCGATGTCTTCAGCGATGTCCGTCAAAAGCGTAGCTTGCGCAGGCCAGCACTGAAGCAAGCTTCCCGAGTTCTCAATGGTGATGATCCTGTCATGCGGCTTGCATCGCGTCTCTCGGGCTGCGCTCCACCACGTTTCACCGTAGAGCCAGTGTCCGTACGGGTGCCAGTGAGAGTCAGTTTCGCTTCGAGCCTGACGAAGACTTCGTTGGTGCAGCGCAAACCACGTGAAATCTGCGTCCAACACGGCTCCTCCCGACGCGCCAGGCAGAACGTACAAGGCGTAATCCACGTTGGCTGTGCCACCGCCGTCTTTTGACCAATGTTTGGTGCCAAAAAACTCGCCCGAATAGAACAATGAAAGTGGCGCCTGATCACCATCGCTTTCAACAAAGTGCCCGACTACAACCGCTGATCTTCCTTGCAACGCAGCAGGTTGTGGTGACGCCGCCAACATCTTCCACGGGCATTCCACTGCATTTTCGGTCAAGTCAACCGGTAATTTCAGCCGCAGCAACGCAAAATCACGGAGATTTTGTGCGCTAGCGGCAAGAATTGGTGTCGCAACATCGATGCTTTGCTGACATTTTTTTTCACCTAAATAACCTAAAACAAACCTAAATTGATTTAGCCCGATGGCACTCGGAATGGGCGCGACGTGCCCAGCAGTCAACACCAAATCAGCCGCCAACAATACACCCGTACCGACCAGCACGTCCGTGTTCAGCGCATCTTTTGCGACGATAGCGCCCACCGCCGGCCATGCGCGCTTCCACAAGTCGGGTAACTGGTTTTGAGCCAGCGGATGGCGATAATCGGCACGACACCCCCATTCCGCCAGCGTTGACTTTGCAACATAGCAAGCTGCGTTTGGCGGTGCCTTTGCTGTTTCCGAATGCGCGTTAGCCATTGGCGTCGACATCGCAGTTACCGGTGCGGCTGCCTGGTTTTTCATGGAAGATGTACCGCACGGCGGCACGACCGATGGGCTTCGGTAACTTGCAATCGTGGCCGCTGCCTGATCGTCCCTGAACATTGCTTGTAGCCGCGCGTCGCAAGCTTGATTTGCAAGTTCGCCAAACACCCGCTCAATACTTACGCCGCCGTTTGGGCGCGAAAAATCTCTTAACCGTGGGTCGTTTTTATCGGGAAGCGACGCTGAGTACGCACGTTGATGCACGCCTCGCCATCGATTCGTGCTGTCAAACACCCCACCACCCGAAAAGCCGTGCGCAGTATTCACGTTGTAGAAAATGTCCGATGGGTACGGAGTTTCGTCCTCGTCGGCTCCATCGGGACGCTCGTGCCAGGTTCCGCGCCCAGAAACGACCAAGCCGCGCGGATAAAACGGATTGTCGGTGTAGCCCACAACCAACGGCGATCCGGCGTAATACTCGGCGCCCGTGTTGGCAGAGTACTTCGGAATAGGAATCGGAGACGGTGGGCTTTTAACGTTCGTCAGGTCTATCTCAATAAACGCAAAGTCGAACTGCTCACTCTCAAATAGTATTTTGGGAACCGCACCTGACAAAACCAGCGGTGCGGCCAGCAAATTTTCGTGCGACATCGGCTCGTAAAGATCAGAATTTCGGTATTTGAATACAGCGAAGCTCAGCGCCCGCTGCTTTTGTTTCTCTCCCTGCTTGTAAAGCACATGTCGAGCAGTCAATAAGATATGTGGTGCCACCAGCACGGCGGAACCGATAGAGTCTCGCAAACCCTCGGTGGGGCTGCCCGCCCAACCATGCAACGCCGCCACCGCACTAGCTAGGTGCGTCGGCAGTTGAAGCGGCGGTGCATCTGCATCAGCCCCACGAATGACGCTGCAACCCCACGGCTGCACGCCCAACATACCGATGCCGCCCGCCACCCGGGCGGTGTCCCATTCTGGTCGCTTAATGCGGTCATAATCCGTGGAAGGCGCGACGTCGGAAGCGTCATAAACTTTACCTGCTTTGCCCGTACAAATGTCGTAGTAACGCTGACCAGCCACGGGCACGGCGTTCCGGCAACTATGCGGAACAAACGCCCGCACCGCGACTCGCGGCACGGTGCAACGTGACACCACGCTGGTAATGTAGCGCTCATCTACCGCCGCAGCGCCAGTGCGCGGAGCAAGACACGAAAAAAAGCCCAATCCGCAAAAGACCAGCAATGCGCGGCGATTGGATCGCGTCATTAGCGTGACGTAGTAGCCACAGCGTTGATCGCATTCACGCCGACCACCCGCACGCGCGTGTAAAGGTCATATATCTCACGGCCTCCCTCATTCGGCTCGGAGGTCAGCCAAGCGAAGGCCGCTTCCACGTTGGTGAAATAAAACACCGACCCGGGTGCAGTGTTTTCTGCGATGGCTGTCGCGACGTCAGGGCTGCGAAACTTTGCGGCCGCCCGCCGATCCAGCTTATTTTGATTTTGAGCTGCCTCCGATAGCGTTGAAAAGTTGCTCCAAAACGCGAGATCGGGTTGTCGCTTGTCGATTTTCCAAAATGACATTTCAGCAGCGGTTTTGACCGTAGCGACGACATGCTGCCCGCGTCCCGCGGCGTCGCCGCCGGAACCGTTCCCGCCATCCTGATTGCCTACACCGCCGCCGCCTGGCACAATGATCTCACGGGCGGAAAATTGCGTATAAGCGCTTGCTTCGCTTTGTTCTGCACCCCCATCAAACTGCGTCGGCAGATTGACTTTATAGCGTTCGATAAAATTCGTAACATCGGCGCGCTCAAGGGTTGCGGGATCAGTTGTGATGACGTCACCGATCACGACACAGGGAAATGTAGGCATTGGGGTTCTCCAGTTGGGTTGACAAGCGGTTTACGGGGACAAAGTCAATGCGGTCACACGAATCCGTTCAATAAACTTCCCGACGATTACGCACGCCAGTACGTTGAAAGCGACGCAGCGACTGGTTCTTGCGGACAAGAATAACCGACCCCACGTGCCACGGGCAAGATTTATCCCATGAGTTTTTTGCGCGGCTTGCGTGATCGTTGACATGACACTAGCGTAGTGCAGGTAGGGTGCGATGCATCCTACCTGTTCGGGTGGGAGTTTTCTGCTTTGTTAGTGCTAACAGGAAGGGGGCGGCGCTGGAGGCTGCCCGGCCGAACAGATTCCCGAGCGACATCGGCGCACATTCACATACGGGCAGCGTGGTGAGCACCATTTGCGCGATGTTGTTTCAATTTCTTGACACCGCGCAGCGCCAGTCACAGCGCCGGTCGCTTTCAGAAGTGCAAAAGTTTCGACCGAGCATGGGCTACGCAGGGATAGCTTTTCACTGAAAGCGCCACTACACGCGGGCAAAGCATGATATTTGTCGAGAAATCGACTTTAGGCATAAATCGACGTTTTGCCCATGTGCAACGGTCGTTGCAGCGCGGTGTTGTTGCTGTTTTTTGCTGTGCGGCGGACTATTTCCTGGCCGAAACGAGCGGAGCCCTGCAAACCTGCTCTGATCGACGATCAACGATAATCAACAGTGCCACTCATCAAAGTCAAAGCCATGACCTCCGTCTCCCTGAACTTGCCCGACGAAGCCTTCTCAGCCTTGCGGCAGACGCCCGCCGAGTTCGTGCAAAGCATGCGGCTGTCGGCGTCGATTCATTGGTACTCACGTGGCGAAATCTCGCAGGAGAAAGCGGCCGTCATCGCGGGCATCGGTCGTGAGGATTTTCTGGCAGCACTCGCTGCCGAACGGGTGGATGCGTTCGCTGTAGCTCTCGACGATTTGCGCGACGAGCTTCGGATGTTCGGTTAGCCCGGGTTCGCCCAGACTCATTGTTGTAGTCACGTTGCGACTACAATTCCCCGTTCCGCACCGAATCGAGGAGACCTACGATGAGTACCGCCGACACCTACGTCCGCGCCCGAATCGACACCGACACCAAAGAGCGCGCTTCGGTTGCGCTGGCGGCGATGGGTCTGTCGATTTCCGACGCAATTCGGTTGTTGATGCTGCGTATCGCCGATGAGCGCCGTTTGCCTTTTGAGTTGAAAGCGCCGACCGCGAAGACGCGCAAGGCGATGAGCGATCTCGAAAGTGGCAAGGGAAAGAACTTTGCGAGCGTCAAGGCTTTGATGGCAGATTTGAATGCGGACGATTGAGCGCTCATCCGCGTTCAAACGGGACTATAAGCGAGAGGCGAAGGGACTCTACCGGGCAACACTCGATGCCGATCTGATCGCGGTGCTCACATCGTTGGCTCAGGATGCTCCACTCGCGCCCAGACACCGCGATCATGAGCTAAGCGTTGATGCGATGGGTTACCGCGAGTGCCACATCAAGCCCGATCTGCTGCTGATCTACCGCAAACCAGAGGACACGCTACGACTGGCGCGACTGGGTTCGCATAGCGAGCTATTTGGCTGAATTGGACTGATACGAAGCGCACGGCGTCGGCGTGATCGGTGCGTGTCAGTGCACCCCGATTTACGAAAGCCGTCGCCGATGAAAGCGAGAGGAAACCCATTGCCCTGTTGGAGCGCCCCTGGGTGCGATTCGGTGAGATTGGCGCGGCAACGCCACCGCGCTCGGGATGCAACGCTTATCGTCCAAGGAAGCTCCAACAGTTTGCTTGCCTCGTGTTGTCTAGAAAACGCTGCCCACGCAGCCGCCAATCCACGCAGGATTCGTGGATGCTTTACCGCGACGCGCAGCAGCGTTTGCGCCGCGCCGGTCGGGTCGCGTCGGCCCTGCTCCCGGTCTTGCCGCGTGCACACCGACACGCCTAGCAGCTCGGCAAACGCGGGCTGCGTGAGGCCGCAGCGTGCCGACGCCTCGCAGGCCGGAGTGACGACGACGTTGGTGATTCGTTTCGTGCTCAGTCGCGCCCGGACTTCATCTGGCGCACCGAGGTGAGCAAGTCATCCTGAAATTGTTTTGATTCGTCAATGCCAGGTTTGATGTTTTTCATCGATGCTTTCGGCTCGCAATAAAGCAGGCAAAACTACTTCTTCAACGCCTTCGCAAGCAGATCGATTCCGCGTTGAGTTTGACCCGTACCGCGCGCTGCGCGCAGTCGAAAACGGGTCTCCGCATCGTGCTCCACCAGCATGATCGTTGTCATTTCGTCGATCAGTCGATTCAGAGTGGTGCCCCGGCTCAGCGCCAACGCACGCAGGCGATTGTGCTTGTCATCAGGCAGGCGGACGGTGAGCGCGCTCATAGGTTGTGTTCCTTCAAAAATTGGACGGGTGTGACGATGCGCAGCTGCGGAAAGACGAGCTCCCTGCTGGCCAAGTCGCGAATATTGCGGGTGACCAAATGGCTCGCGCCACCAGCGACGCCAAGCTCGATCAAATGATTGTCCGCTTCGTTGCGCAGATTGGGACGCCACTGAAAATACACGTGCACCCACTCGGACGCCGATGCGAAGATGTCAAACAATTGGTCGCGCTCGGCCGCCGAGAGCCTACAGTCCACAAATAAATTGGCGCGTGAAAGCACGTCCTCGTATTCGGCATAGAGCGCGTTGCCCATGAGTGGCACCAATCGCCCCTCGATGCAGTGGCGAACGAGTGCATTCGCCGCGCCCACGCCGAGACAAGCGCCGATAAATACATTGGTGTCCACGACGATTTTCATACTCAAGTAAATATATAGTGTTCGCTGATGTGGTGTCAAATTTGACACCAATGTGGCGCAGTCCAGAGCACACGCGGCGATTGACGCGACTTGGGTCGCGTAGTGCGCCGTTTGATTGAACTGCGAAACTATCGAGACGGTCGGTTCGACCCCACGCACCACGTCATACGGCAGTCATCGGCAACAAAAGCGAATGGAAATCCATTGCCCTGTTCGAGCGCCCGTGGGCGCGATCTCGCGCGATTGGCTGAGATGGGCTTGGCGTCGTCAACGCGCTGTGAATGCAACGCTATTCGCGCCCGAGTACGCTCCCCCAGTTTGCTCGCCTCGTGCTGTCGAGAAAGCGCTGACTAAGCAGCCGCCAATCCACGCAGGATTCGGGCGGATTCGCCTGCTGGCTACCGGCGAGCTGTTAACAGCAGAGTTGCAGTGTTACGAAGCGCACGGCGTCGGCAAGGTTGAATTGAAGATCAAGGAGATCCTATGAACTGGGTGGTTTGCCTCAAAAACACGGGATACGAGGCCTCGCTGGAGGCGCGTAAGCTCTACCACGTGCAGGACGATCCCAAGGCGGCCTCCGTTGGCATGCTGCGGGTTGTCGATGAATCGCAGGAGGGGTATCTCTACCCCAAGGCGATGTTTGCGCCTATCGCCCTTCAAAACGCGCTTGAAGGGCAATCGCTGGCGGCGTGACATTTGGCGCGGGTTAGCTCATTCGGGCGGGCGCAACCGTCGTTCCGTCGCCAATTTACGCCGCCAAGTCCGCCAACCAACTCCCGGCGCGGCGCACAGCGACGCTGCCCTGCTCTGATTCTTGCCTGATCTGGTGCACGATTTGTACGGTTTCGGCCTGCGCAAAGTGCTCTGCCATTCGGTGCAAATAGGCGCTGGGAACGGTTTGGCTGGTTTTGACTTCGATCAGATGCGTGACGTTATCGTCTAGGGTGAGTACGAAGTCGATTTCGTGCCCTTCTTTATCGCGAATAGTGTGCAGGCCGCGGTTTTCGGCTTGTGCGTCCTGTGCAAACTGCGTGGCTTTTAGCAACATGCAGGCCACTGCGTTTTCGAGCTTGGCACCTTCGTCGCCGAGCACTAGACCCGTATCGTAGAAGTAAATTTTTGGCTCTTTCAGCAGTGATCGCGCCACGTCGCGATGCCACGGCGTCACGCGAAAGACGATATGCAACGCTTCGAGAATGTCGAGGTATCGTTTTGCAGTGTTTGGGGTGATTTGCAGCGCCAGTGCTAACCCGCTCAACTTGATGGGTGAGCCCACACGCTCGCGCAGTAGTTGCACAAAAAGCTGCATAGATTTGATCTCTTGCACGCGCGAAAATTCGACCACGTCTTCTCGAATCAAGTCAGACGCATACTGCTGTCGCCAGCGCCGTGCGGCAAGCGGCGTTTTTGCAAAACAAGGCTCAGGGAAACCGCCGCGCTCTAGCAAATGATTGAGCGCATCGGTGGCGGTCATGCCGCTGACCTGCATCCATTCCCGCACCGAAAACGGATGCAGTCGCAACGCGAAATAGCGCCCGGCAAGCGACTCCCCGCCCAGCTGAGCCGTATCCATGCGAGCGCTGCCGGTCACCAGCATGGCTTGTCCGACCGACCGACCATCCCACGCGCCTTTGAGGAAACCCTTCCAGTCGCGCATTTTGTGAATTTCATCAAAAACGACCAGCCCAGCATCGTGCCGCCAAGCCTGCCTGACGATGACATCGCGATCTGCAGCCACGTCCCAATTGAGCGCCTGAGCGTTTTCAAAACGACTAAGCAAATTGTGCGCGACGGTGGTCTTTCCAACCTGACGCGGCCCGGTCAAGATGACGAGCTTTGTGGGCAAGTCTTCAAGGATTTGGGGGAGCAGATAGCGATCTAACATCTGACTATTTTGAAATCTACTAACAAAAAGTCGAGACTATTTTGCATTATTTAGAAAATTGGTCGGTGACGGGCCACGCCCTTTTCCCCGAAGTTTCCCGACGTTTGTGGTCGTAGCGATGCTTCACCAAATCGTCTCAACATGCGCATATTGACGAATTTTCTCGTCTGCCGTCACGAGCGACGCGGATGCGGCGCGGGCCGTGGCGACGATCAGTCGATCCGCCGGGTCTTTGTGAAACTCGCAGGGTAGTGCGTATCGCCATCGCGACCATGCGAGAATCGCGAGTTCGGCCACCACCAGTTTTAGAGCAGTACCCGATGACCGCCACAAAATCCCCCTCCGTTACCGACACCAACGCTCGCGCCAATGCGCAGCGTGATATTGACGCCATGCCCGCCAGCGAGCGGGTGCGGCATCGCATCAAGGCGTCGGGCAAGCGTTTTCATGCGAATGACAACATCAGCGAGTTCATTCGCGATGGCGAAATTCCGGAGCTGCAGGCCGAGATTGAGGCCAAGATGCGCGATGTGTTGAAGAGCCTAGTGATTGACACCGAAAGCGATCACAACACGCAGGACACCGCCAAGCGCGTGGCCAAGATGTACCTGAACGAGGTGTTTCGCGGGCGCTATGTGCCGCCGCCGCCGGTGACCGAGTTTCCGAATGTGGAGCATCTGAACGAGCTGATGATCGTGGGACCGATCACCATTCGCTCGGCCTGTTCGCACCACTTGTGTCCAATCATGGGGCGGGTGTGGATTGGCGTGATGCCGAACCAGCATTCCAATTTGATTGGCTTGTCGAAGTACGCACGGCTGGCGGAGTGGGTGATGAGCCGCCCGCAGATTCAGGAAGAAGCGGTGTCACAGCTAGCCAATTTGTTGCAGGACAAAATTCAGCCGGACGGCCTGGCGCTGGTGATGGAGGCAGATCACTTTTGCATGCACTGGCGCGGCGTCAAAGACGTCAACGCAAAAATGATCAACAGCGTGATGCGCGGATCGTTTCTGAAAGACGCCAATTTGCGTCGCGAATTTTTAGCGCTGGTTGACAGCAGAAAGGCTTAAGTTATGTTGGTTCGCCTTACCTACGTTAGTCGTGCGGTCGGTGTCGTTACGCAAACGATGATGGATTCAATCCTGCAGACGTCCCGGAAAAACAATCCGGCCAACGGCGTCACTGGCGTGCTCTGCACCAATAACTACATCTTTTTGCAGTTGCTGGAAGGTGGTCGCAAAGAAGTCAGCGAAACCTATAACCGCATCGCGCGCGACCCGCGTCACAACGACGTACAGCTGTTGCATATGGAAGAAGTCTCGGAGCGCAAATTTGCAGGTTGGTCGATGGGCAAAGTGTCGTTTGACCGCGTCAATTTGGCGATATTGCTTAAGTATTCGGCAAAGTCCGTGTTAGACCCGTATTCTGTGCCGGGCGCATCGTCAATTGCGTTGCTTGACGAATTGATGGCCACAGCCAACGTGGCTTCTTGCGGCAATTCGTAGGCGAACTTAGGCGTCACAATGTTTTACGGCGTCATCCTCGGCTATGCCGAGGATGACGCCGTTGAGTGGTGCGCGCTAAGACTTCTTGCCGTCGCCCTTCATCGATTCAAGCTTGGCGATGTCTATTTTGCTGAGCAGCGCTTTCACGTCAGTCATGTCCAAGCCCCTCGCGTCGACTTCAACCATAAATCGGTTGCCGACGACTATTTTCACCTCGGCGTGCTGGCTCGACTTGTTCCATTTTTCGTGAATCTTACGACCTCCGACGGTTGAGGTTTTTTCATAACCACCACTGGTTTCTTTGTCGATATCGACATTCATCCACATATTGGTCAGCGCAAACGGACCAGCCAGAGAGCCCGGATCGGTGATTTCAAAACGCACACGTTTGCTTCCATCCGCCAGACGGAACGACTGCTTAGCCTCAGACACTGAAATGCCGAAGGCATTGTTTTTCTCGCCCGAGCTTTCACCCTTTTCAAAGCCCGCGAGCTCCTGCGGCAACACGTCCTTGAGCTTACGGAAATCGATGGGATCGAAGCTTCCCGAACCGACGACACCCCCGGCGGCGCCGGCCATAGCGCCCAGCGCTTTCATGGCATCGCCCATCGCCGCGCCTACGTCCTGCCCGCCTTTGGCGGTCGCGCTCTCAATCTTTTTGCCCGCTGCCTCCATATCTTTGGCGGCTTGTTCCAGCTGCTTCATGGCCTGTTCGCGTGCGGCCTGCTCGGGGCTGGGGCCGCACGCACCCAAAAGTGTTGCGACGCAAAGGGCTGGAATCAGGGAAAGGCGAAGGGTGGTTTTCATGGTGATGGCCGAATTGAGGGTTCGTTGGTCAGGACGTAATTGGTGGTGTTATTGCGTCAATTTTTGACGGTGGCGTCTCATGTGTGGGAGCGGTTCCACCGCGATTGAATTTATTTTCAACCGCCATATCGCGGTGGAACCGCTCGCACAAAGCCCATTGGTTATGCCGTACCGCCCACCGTCAAACCCTCAATGCGCAATGTCGGCTGACCAATGCCCACGGGCACGCTCTGGCCTTCTTTGCCGCACACGCCTATGCCCTCGTCGAGCGCCATGTCGTTGCCGATCATAGTGATTTTGGTCAGCGCGTCGGGGCCGTTGCCGATCAGTGTTGCGCCCTTGATTGGGTACATCAGTTTGCCGTTCTCAACCTTCCACGCCTCGTCCATGGTGAACACGAATTTACCGCTCGTAATGTCTACCTGTCCGCCGCCAAAGTTCACAGCGTAGATGCCGTTTTCGACGCTACTGATAATTTCCTGCGGGTCTTGAGTGCCGCCCAGCATGTAAGTGTTGGTCATGCGCGGCATGGGCAGATGCGCGTAGCTCTCGCGGCGACCATTGCCAGTTGGGGCCATGCCCATGAGCCGCGCGTTCATGGTGTCTTGAATGTAGCCCTTGAGAATGCCGTCTTCAATCAACACCGTGGCGTTGGTCGGCGTGCCTTCGTCATCCACTGTCAGCGAGCCGCGACGGTCGGTGAGCGTGCCGTCATCCAGCACCGTGACGCCGGGAGCCGCAACGCGTTCGCCAATGCGCCCGCTGAATGCAGACGAGCCCTTGCGATTGAAATCGCCCTCCAGCCCGTGGCCCACCGCCTCATGCAGCAGCACGCCGGGCCAGCCGGGGCCACAGACAACGGGCATCACGCCAGACGGTGCAGGACGGGCGTCGAGTTGCAGCAGCGCCATGTCCACCGCCTCGTGGGCGCGCTTGGCGATGAACGCAGCGTCGAACCGCTCAAATCCATAACGACCGCCGCCACCGGATCGACCCTGCTCGCGCTTGCCATTGCTCTCGACGATTGCCGTCACGTTCAGGCGGCACAGCGGACGCACGTCGGAGGCGATCACGCCGTCACTGCGCATCACCAACATCACCACATGTTCGCAGGCCAGATTGACCATGACTTGCGTGACCCGTGGGTCGCGGGCGCGAGCGATGCGTTCGGTTTCACGCAGTAAGGCAATCTTCGCTTCATCGCTGATTGAGGCGAGCGGATCGGCGCTGGTGTAGAGCGTTGCGCCGCTGCCGGTCGGCTTGATCGCAACCGAGGCGCTTTGACCCGCGCGACCGATAGCGGCGACGGTGTTCGCGGCTGCGGTGATAGAAGCAATGCCGATGTCGCCCGAGTACGCAAACGCGGTTTGCTCGCCGGTGATGGCACGCACGCCGACGCCCGACTCAATCGAGAAGCTGCCGCTTTTGACGATGCTTTCTTCCAGCGACCAACTCTCGCTTTTGTGATGCTCAAAGTACAGATCAGCGTATTCAACGCCGCGCGAGGTCAATCCACCGAGGGTGCTGGCGAGTTGATCGAGGGAGAGGTGAGCGGGCGTGAGGAGCAGAGATTGCGCAGTAGCGAGTGAAGCAGACATCAATAAAGCGGGTTGAAACTAAGATTTGATGAGGGTAGCACAGCGGTTATTCGGAAGGTAGGCAACGCACGGCCTGATCCCGCCGAACTACGGAAATAGAATATAGGGAATTCTTACCAAGCGCATCCCCATGTCATTTCGCGGCCTCAACGTTCTCGGTGCACCAATCAAAGCTTGCAGTGACGATCCGCTGACCGGATTTACGCGTACCGGCTGCTGCGAAACCGGCCCGCAAGACGTCGGATCACACACGGTGTGCGCCATCATGACCGACGAGTTCTTGGCGTTTAGCGCGTCGCGCGGCAACGATTTGTCAACGCCTGCGCCGATGTGGGGCTTTCCGGGGCTGGTGGCCGGAGATCGATGGTGCCTGTGCGCCCGCCGCTGGCTGGAGGCCTACGGTGCAGGCTGCGCGCCACAAGTGGCACTGGAGTCGACCCACGAGAAAGCGCTGGATGTCATTCCGCTGGCGGCGCTACGTGAGCATGCGCTGGCGGCGGAGTCGCATTAGACCGAGATTATTCATTAAGCGGGTCTTCGCCCCTACGCGGGTGCCGGTCGCGGCGGAGCCGCTCCAACAGTTTGTTCACTCAACCTTGAGCCGCGCATCCGCGACCAACTTCCGCCAGGCGTGGTAATCGTTTGCGATAAACGCTGCGAGGCGATCCGGGCCACCGGGTGTTAGGTCCACGCCGTCGTTAGTTAGCCGATCCTGAACGTCCTTTTGAGCTAAGAACCGCTGCACCTCTGCATTCAACCGGTTCACGACAGCCACAGGCGTGCCGACCGGTGCAACTAGTCCCCAATAGTTGTAAACCTCGGTGCCGTTCGCGCCCGCTTCCCTCATCGTGGGCACGTCCGGCATCAGCGGCGAGCGCTTGTCGCCCGTCACGGCCAACGCACGCGCCTTGCCACCTTTAACGTGTGGCAAGACGGCGGGAATGGTGCCGGTGAGCAGCGCAATCGATCCCCCCAACAAATCCGTAGTGGCAGGCGCGATGCCCTTGTACGGGACATGCAAAATATCGGTGCCAGTCTTTAGCTTAAACAGCTCCAACGCTAGGTGGTTCACGCCGCCTGCGCCAGCGCTACCGTAGGCGAGCTTGCCGGGGTTGGCCAGCGCAAACGCGATCATTTCGCGCATGCTAATGAAGGGTGCCTGCGCGTTGGCGATCCACACCAGCGGCCCTGCGGCGATCAAGGCGATGGGCGCGAACTGTTTGATCGGGTCGTAGTTCGCCACCGACGGCGTGGCAGCTGCGACCGTGGTGAACGGCGAAGCTACGAAAAGCAACGTGTAGCCGTCGGGTGCGGCGTTGGCCACAGCCTGCGTGCCGATGGCGCCACTCGCCCCGACGCGGTTCTCAACGATCACCGACTGCCTTAACTGCTCCTCAAGCCGCTGCGCGGTGAAACGAGCAACGGCATCCGTGCCCGCGCCCGCAGCGAACGGCACGATGATCTTGATCGGACGGTCGGGATAGTCGGCGAAGCTAGCCGAGGCAAACAGAAGGCACAGGGTGGAGATAAAAAAGCGCATAAGCTAAGGTTGTGTGAGAGCTGCGCGGGGATTGTATCTGCGCCTGTCCACCACAATGATTACCGCCGCGTTACAGTGACGCCTGATGCAGCCGCAGTTTCGCGTCGCCCGAATGGGCAAAGTGACCAAAGGGGAAATACCATGCCTGACCTGACCGTGATCGACAGCTCCGTTCTCATCACCTCGCCACATGCGCACTTCGCCGCGCCGGTAGATCGTATGTCCTCGCTATTTGCGCTGAAACTGGTGCTCTCACTAGGCCCCAAATTCAACCTGCGCCGCGACATTAACGACGTGATGACGCTCACTGCAAGGCACCTCGTGTGGCCCGTCTCCATAGCGCAAAAGGTGCAGAAATTTCTCGGCCACCGCTGCGCCGAAATGCCTGCTTGGGCAGGTGTTGCCAAACTCGCGCCCGATGAATTCATCAGTCGGCACGGTGTGTGGAACGGCACCTACGACGACACCACCCTCTTCTATTACCTTGACGAGTTCTGCAAGCAGAACGGCAAAGACGTGCTGGCGCTGTTTCAAGGCACAGTTGACGCGCTCGAAAAATCGACACGCGACTCATCGATCCGCCTGACGGAGAACATCGGCATGTTGGCCAAAGTGCTGGCATTGACCGCTGCTGAACGCACATTGATTCAATGCGCGGCGCTGGCCAAATGCACGCGCGATTTGCGGCCCGTGTTGGTGGATTGCAAAGCAGCTAGCGCTGCGGAAGCGCACGCGATGCTCGGCGACGTAGCAAAGGTGTCGCCGAACGACATTGCGGTGGCGCTTAAGCCCGGTGGACGCCTTGAGTCGCTAGCGTTGATCGACACGCCGATTGCCGAGCACAATATCACCGACCTTGGGGACCTGATGCGCTTGTCGGATCGCTTGCTACCCATCCTGCTGGAGGGATACGAGTCCGAGAGCGCGATGATGGCGGCGTTCACCAAACCGGCAAAAGCGTCCGAGTTGACGCTCGCTGATTACCCGCATGTGGAGGCCGACGCGCGCTATCTGGCGGCGCTGTTGAAGAGCGCGACCGAGCGGTCTGAAAAGGGCGTGAACGTGTTGATTTACGGCGCGCCGGGTACCGGAAAGACTGAGTTCGCAAAGGTCATTTCGGCGCTCTCTGGCGCTGAGCTTTACGAAGTGGAATGCTTTGATCGCGAAGGGCAAAGCTTGTCGGGCAAAGAGCGTTATCGCTCGTTGCAAGTGTCGCAATCGTTTCTAAAAGGCCGCGGCAACACGGTGCTGTTGTTCGACGAAGTGGAAGATGTATTTCCGAGCAATCCATCGGAAATGCTCAACTTGTTTTTAGGTGACGACAATCATCGCGGCAGCGTGAATGGCAAGGCGTGGGTCAACCAGACGCTTGAAAATAATCCAGTGCCGACGATCTGGATTTCCAACTCGATCAGCCAAATTGACCCCGCCTATCGCCGTCGCTTTCAGTTTCATCTAGAGCTTAAAAATCCGCCGCAAAATGTGCGTGCGAACATTACACGCAAACATCTTGCCGGACTGGATGTGAGCGAAGATTTCGTTGAAAAGTTAGCGGCTCGCAAAACGCTGACCCCCGCGCAAATTCATGCAGCAGCTCGCTTCGCGCAGTTGACCTTTGGAAGAGTCGAGGGGCAAGTCGAGGACGGCGTTGAAGCGCTGATGCTCAAGCAATTGGAACGCAGCGACGAAGCGCTCGGCCACAAAGAGGAGAACGACAAATCGCAATATCGGCCATTAGTCACCACGTACGACTTATCGCTGCTAAACATTGAAACCCGGCATCCGGTTGAAAAAATCATTGCTGCGTTGAAAAATAGAGGCGCGGGTTCACTGTGTTTCTTTGGCATGCCCGGCACTGGAAAAACTGCGCTAGGCGAACACATTGCGAAGTCGATGGAGCGTCCACTGATCATCAAAAAGGCCAGCGACTTGATGAGCAAATACGTCGGCGAAACCGAGCAACAAATGGCCGCGATGTTCAAAGAAGCGGAGCAGGAAAAAGCGGTGCTGTTACTCGACGAGGCCGACAGTTTTCTACAAAACCGTGCGCTAGCGCAACGTAGCTACGAGATCACCGAAGTCAATGAAATGCTGCAAGGCATGGAGCGCTTTAAGGGCGTGTTCATCTGCACCACCAACCTGTTTGATCGGATTGACGAGGCCGCGCTACGTCGTTTCACGTTCAAAATTCAGTTCAAACCGCTCACGCGCGAACAGCGCGAAAAGATGTTTGCAACAGAGGCGCTGGAAGGTAATGCAGCCAATCTCACCGGCAAAATTTGTGATCGACTCAATAAGCTGCAGATGCTCACGCCGGGCGATTTTGCCTCGGTGAAACGGCAAATTACTTTGCTCGACGAGACGCTGACACCGGATGAGTTTCTGGAGCAGTTGGAGCAGGAACATAAAGTGAAACCCGATATTAAGTGGGCGAGGACGATTGGGTTTTAGTCCAAGAACATTCGATATCGGCGCAACCTCACGGTACTACCGGCACCACAGGCACACACATGGCGACACCCTCGTCGGCCCACCCTATGGCAACCATCGCATCAACATCTGCTTTGCTCGTGACGAAGCGATGGTTGGATTGCCAGTCGTTTTTGCCGGTGGCTGTGTAGGCGTTGTTGTACGCGCGGTAGAGCGGTCGGGTGCCAGGTCGGCACGTTGCTGCTGGTGAAGTACTGGTGGCTGGGATCGGCAAATCCGCCACAAACGGCGTGCCTTCGAAGTCCAAAAACGGTAGCGTTTTTAGCTGCGCACATTCTTTGTCGTCAGCGGTGAAAAAGTGCGTGTTCGGCCCACCCGGTTTGCCACCACCGTAGAAGCGGCATACGTTCACATACCCTCCAGCGTTGAAGCTGCGCTTGGTACGCTGCCAGTTGGCGACGGCGTCCAACGCGTCACGATCTGCTTGTTTGGCAGCATAAAAATACTGGCCACCTGGTTGTTTCGGGAAGTCCTTTACGTTTACATATTCCGTCACCTCGCCTTCAACAAACGGTGGAGGTAACGTAGTGAGGGCAAAGTTTTGTGTAGGTGACGGAAACGCGGGCCAAGTGGCAAATTGCGCGGATGCGCCTTTGTTTTTGTCATCCCAATCACTGCGACTTTCCACCATGCCGAGGCGATAACCCCAGTAGTAGGTCATCCACGGCACGCCCTCCCGAGTCACCGTCATCGGCGATGCGTCAAATGCGCCGCCGTCGATGGCGCGGCGGCGGATGGGGGCACCGAAGGTGTTGACGTCTGTCATGCGCCAGTAGGTGAATGACGTGCCACCAAAGTCGTTTGGGTTGCACAAATAAGGCACGGCGCCCGGACCACTTTGCTTGAACGCTATGCCCTCTTGTCGCACGATATCGCCGACGACTGTCTTTCCGTCGAAGACTAACGGCCACGCAGCGCCCGCCTCAGGATTGAGACAGGGGCTGTTTGTCGGCGAACCCAGTATCAACGCGCTACGTTCGACAAAATACGAATACAAATAGTATCGGCTCATGCTGTAGTCGTTGGGCCCGTACCACGAGAAACTCCAAGGTTCTGGGGCGCCACCCACAGTTCGGCTTTGCGGTGGCGTATCAGTCGAGGGAATGTTGGGCGGTGTCATGTACTTGGTGGGCAGGTAGGCTATGTAGTAGGCAGCCAGCGACTGACTGAAGCCAGGCCCCGACAGTACCAGCGCCAAAAAAGCAAGCGCCTGGAAGGTGCGTTTGAGTCCGACACAAGACCAGCCAAATAATCGGCGGCCAACACAAATAGAAGGCATGGTGAGTCCTCTTAGGCTTCGTTGAGGCCGACTAGGGAATTTGTATTGTTCGGACGAGTTCGCTCGCCGGGTCGGTGCCGTAGGAATACATGAAGGTTCGCAGTTTTTGCTCAATCTCTCCCGGAGTGTTGAGCCCGAACGCGTCTGCGGCATAAGCTGCCGCTCCCGCAACGTGCGGCGCGGCCATTGACGTGCCTGAGAGGAAAAGCCAGCCCGACGTGCTCTGGTTTACGTTACCGGAGTACTGCGCACCAACAACTGTTTGGGCACCTCCTGTGCCGAAGTTTTGCTGCACACCAAACGAAGACACAATGGAATTGCCAGGTGCCCACCGATGAACACATTTGCCAAAATTTGATGAATCGGGAGCATTGACGACACCGGGGGGGTGCGATTGCGAAAATGCAACAGCGTAAGTGGCCGCTTCGCCGGTATGGTGATGTCCACCAATCACCATAATGCCGTCCGCAGGATCGGTACCGTTGGGGAACACCGCTGGGTCAACTCGGTAAGCTAGTGAGGGGCCGTGATCGCAGGTGGAATTGTTGCAAAACGGACTCATGTCGTTAGGATCACATGCCGGGTTGGGGCATGTGCAAATGCCAGAGCCGCAGTGCAAACACAGGTCGCGCCGAAAATTTCCGGCCGATTGCGCGACAAATGCTGCTGCGTAATATTGACCGAAACCGAACGGAGACAGAAAGGCTGGTGTGGCGAGCTTCTTGAGCTTGAGGTGGTTGGCCTCTGGCGTCATGCTTCCGCCCACCTCTTTGAATAAACCGACTGCGCCAGTGTTTAATGACATGTTGACAATGCCGACACCCACGTTGTCAAACAAAATTCGGTTATACATCCAGTCTAGAGCGTAGCCGACGTTGGCCGAATCAAAATATGGTGTCGAGGCTTGTACCGATAGATTTGCACACCAGCCGCTACTGGCACTATTCCCGCCCAACGGTGAGCCGGTGCCATGTGTGTAGGGAGCTGATGCCTTGACGACTGATACCGACCGCAAGCGCACGCCCGCATAAACGCCCACCGTTCCCGCACCATTTTCCTTGGCACCAATGATTCCCGCCACATGAGTTGCGTGCGCGTAGCAGCCGACAACGGGGTACTGTGCTTGCTCGGCAGCGGTGCCCGCCGTATCGCAATCTCCGGTGGCACCGCAGGCAACGTTCACTCTTGGAAATACCGGATGCATGTTCAGTCAGTGTGGTCGGCCACGCCGCTGTCGATAACGTAGACCACTCGACTGCTGTTGCCCGCAGTGCGCGCTGTACCGGGGCCGGAGACCGCTTGATGCCCCCACGATCGCCACTCATTACCCACGCTGGTATTGCCCCAGTTTGGCGGCAGCACAGCGCTGAACTGGTGAGTGGTGTTGTCCGAAATTTGCTTGACCGCTTTGTCAGCCAGCAATCGCTCAATTTGCGCAGGGGCTAAATACGCGGCAACGCTGTTGCCCACCCAACTGGTCATGCCGGTGCGTTTGAAGCCGTGGATTCGCTCGAAGTCTTCAACCAACAATACCGCCTGTGGCACATGCAAAAACCTCGCTTTGAACAATTCGATGGACGCAGGTTTATTTGGGTAGGCTAAATGCGCATCATCCAAAAAATCCACGATGACCTCAACGCGCCCCTGCTCGTCCTTGATAGGGCGGTCTGAGCGCAAATACGGCGCGGCGGCGATGCTGCCAGTTGACACGGAGAATGCAATGAACGCGCAGGCAACGCGGCTGTACGTTTGAAGGATTGTCTTGGGCGAATGTGGTTTGTTTAACGGCGGGGACGAGGAGGAAAGCGGGTTATAGATATTCATCACGATCAGAGGAGGTTGAATGGATGGCTGGCAACTTCCCAACGAAACATGACTTTGGCATGAACGGGCGGCACGGTCTGTAGGACAAGCGGCCGCATGCATGTGGGTCGTTTGAGCTTGACGGCAACCGCTCAGCAGTCCCCTGTCGAGTGCGAATGCGGTTCTCTGGTCGCCGGCCGAGCCATGTCGGCGCGGCAAGTTGCGTTGGAAAAACTTATAGCTTCTGGGCAACCCCCTTTTATTACGGGGCAGGAAGCTAATTTTTGCAACAAGTCGACTTACTATTAAATTTGCGCTAAGCCCAAATAAAACACGGGCTTCACGATAAAGTTGTTCGTCAAAAATGCCTTTAACTCGCCGAAATCACCGTCTCAAACAGCTGCTTCCCGGCGCTATCGCGATACGAGACGGTCAGCGAATTTTGTTTTCCGTCGTACGCCAGCAGCCCAAAATTCAAGTCATCGCCGAACACAAAATGCGGGCCTTTGCTGTGCCGTTCTTTGATTTCGGGTGTCCTGTCGAAGGCGCGAAAGGTGGCCAGTGGCCCGGCCATAAACTCGTGGATTCCGGTGCGTTTGTTGCTCCAGTCGCGGGCAAAGTGATAGTCGGCGGAGATCATCACCACGTTCGTGATGCGTTCGCGTTTGATGAAGGCAACGACCTCGTCCCGCTCGGTTTTGTAGTTGCCCCATGCGTCCTGACTGCCGCCATGAAACGGCACCGAGGTGGCGACAATTTTGAAGGTGGCTTTGGACTGCTTCAAACGATCCAGAAACCAGAGTTTTTGCTGTGTGCCGAGCATTGTTTTTTCCGGCCCGTCAGCCATGCTTTGCACGCTGCGAAATCGCCTTGTATCAAGAATGATCAGATCCACTTCGGGCGACAAACTCACAGCGCGATACAAACCCGATTTTTCAACCGCAGCGCAAGGCCAATACTCACGAAACACCTGTTCGGCCACCGGCAATTGCGGCAGGCCGCCGTGCGCGTCGTTTTCGATTTCGTGATCGTCCCAAATGGCGTACGTCGCGCACTGATTCAAAAATGCCTGCAACGGACGATCCGCGCGAATATTGGCATGTTTGCGCCGATAGTGCGATAGCGTCGGGGCGAAATCGCGTTTGGGAATATCGGCGTAAACGGTGTCACCAAGATGTACAAAATAGTCCGGCTTGGCCGCAGCCATCACGTCAAAAATGCGGAACGGTTTGTACTTTTCTTCCATGTCGCCTGAAAACGCGAGCACAAAGTTTTGTCCGGCTACACGCGGTGTGCTGAACCGCCCGCCCTCTTGCACCGGTTTGTCGTCGCTATAGACGCGAAAGAACACTTGGCGTCCGGGCGGCAGGCCTTGCAGCACCACGTGCCCGGTGAAGTCGCTGGCTTTGTCGAGCGCCAGGTCGGCGCTTTTGTTCGTCATCGCATCTGGCGTCAACCCCCAGCGGATGTGCAGCCGCGCCGCCTCATTGGCCGACAACCAAATCAGCGCGCGGTCGGCATGCACATCAAACACTGCCGGGGCGGACGCGAGCACGGCAGCGTGTGCCCACGGCGTCAACGCCGCCAGCGGCATCGCCCCTAGGCTGGCAGCGGTTTGCAGCGCTCGGCGACGGGCAGGTGCGCTTGGGTAGTCACGATCATGATCAGAATGCATGGGGATGACAAAATAGGGCATGACTTTGAACTTTACCCCAGCATGACGATTCGTCCAACGGCACTCGCGGCGCTCGCCGCAATCATCATTAGCACGCTGCTGGCATTGCTATTGCAACTGGGGTTACTCGGCGCATTGGGCTGGGGGCTGGGCAATGTGGCAAACGAGTTGCCGCTCGTGGCCGGAGCCAACGTGCGCGACGCAAACGTGGGTGAAACCAAGGGCCTGCGCTTTGACCCGACTCGGGGGGCGGCTGTGGCTCAGGCAGCCAATTTTTTGCTACCCGCCAACAACGCGCTTGGCTTGATTTTGCACACCGAGGATGTCTCGCCCGGCCTTCGCTTGACGCTTGGCTGGTTGTCCACCCTCGATTTACGCCGCCCCGCGACGACTAACGTGAGCCTGCCGTCAAACGCAGATTTGCAGCAAAGCGTGGTGCTGCTGACCGGACATCCTCAGTGGCGCGAGCGAGTGACCCGGATGGGCCTGGCAGTAGAGCGCACCAACCGCACTGAGAGCGCAACCGTAAGCGCATTATTAGCGCGCGCTGAATGGCTGCCAGCCAGTCCGCTCGGAGGCATGCGCTTGTTGTCCACAGCGTGGTTCAGCCCCGCTGGCAACATCATCACGCCGAATGAATCTGCAAGCCGCCTGCTGCCACTGGCACTTTGGCTCGCGCTGATTGCAGCGTGCAGCCTGCTGTTGGTTGCGATGCTTTTTAGAAAAAAGCCTGAGCAGCGTGCCGAAGCCCTGCAGCTGAGCGTGGGGCTGCTGGTAGCAGCGTCAGTGGTGTTGACGGTGCTCGCCAACCGTTGGCCGGGCTGGACGGTGCCGTTGGGTGCCGGCATGGCCGCAGCGCTGGCGCTGCTGCTGCTCGCTCGCTCGGTTGCGCTGCCGCAGTTGCCGTTGACCGCGGCACAACGCACGGCTCTGGCCGCGTTGGCCCTTGGCGTGGCCTGGATGTTGGCGCCGTTGGTCTCAGCCGTTGCCATGGTGCCGGGATTGGTCATCTGGTTGGGTTCATCGCAGAGCACGCTGTCGAGCCGAATGCCCGCTAGCACCATGCGAGTGATCGTGCTTTTGGCCGCGTTGCCAATGCTATTGCTGGCAGCGGTGGCGCAGGGCATGATCCCCGCACCAAGCCTGCTCAAGCCCTTGGTAGACCCGACTGGCACGCTCAGCACAGTGGCGACTGCGTCCGGCGGCTTGCCGGGGCTCGCGCTTGGGGTGCTGATGACGCACCAATTGTGGCCCGCCAGCGCGGCAAGCACGCGGTGGTCAAGCAGCGGCGCAGCAGCGCTAATGTGGGCGATGACCGGTGCGTTGGCGGTGCTCACCATTCCAAAAATTGCGGCATTGGCCGCAGGTAGCAGCACCTACATCGCGGTATTTTTCCCCGCCCTCATTTGCCTGTTGCTGGCAGCATGGCCCAAATTTCAATCTATCGCCAAAACAGCCGCTGAAACCGTCGCTGTCGAGGCAAAATCCGAGCAGGATCTATCGACTCAGGCACTCGCGCTTTTACAAAGCCACGGCGAGCGAGTGCAGGCTACGCTGCTGCGTGGCGAGTCAGGCGCGGCGCATGCGGCGCTGGCACAAATGCAGCGCATCGCTCCGGCCGCCCGCGCCACCACCCTTGCCCGGTTACGAGTGACGCTGTTTGAAGGCGATCTTGTGTCGGCTGAAGCGGTCGCCACCGCGCTTCAACACAGCGAGCCGCTGGCCACTGAGGAGCGTGATGCGCTGCTCGATCTGGCGCACCGCAGCAACCAGCAAACTCGTGTGCTCGCCCTAGCACCTGGTGCCTCGTTAACCGAGCGAAATCAGCGGATGCTGGCCATTGCCCAACTCGGCACAGAGGGGCCGGGCGCTGCGCTGCAAACGCTCACCGCGTGGCCCGATGAGCATTGTTTTGCTGCCGAAATCGCCGAGCTGCACCTATTAGGTGATGACGTAGCTGCAGCACAAATGGCCTTGGTTAACTCAGGCATTGCGCTTGACGAGCCCGCCGGTCAGGCCTACATCGCGCGCCTCGGCATGCGAGTTGAGGGGCCGCAGGGGCATGCGCAGGAGATCAGCAGGATGGCGACCTACAACCCGCAGCTCGGTGTGGCGCAAGCTGCTCTGGGTGAGCTGCTGCAACGCACGGGCAACGCCACCGGTGCGCGCGCCCGCCTGCTGCTGGCTGTCAAGCTCGATTTAGCGCTGTGGCCGCTGCACCATCGCATCGCTCAGCTAGAACAAACGCTGCAGGGTGCTGCCACCCGCAGCGCAGCGACCGCATCTGGAACGGACGTGCAGAAAAACGCATCAACACCGACGACTTAAATGCCGCCCATCCGTTACGCTTCACCGCTATGACCACCCGATTGCTGCTCTATCTCGCGCACGCCATTGACCATTTGGCATTGCTGATTTTTGCCACTGCCGTGAGTGCCATCGCGCTCGATTTCGGTGTTTCGCGGTGGGAAGACTTGATGCCCTACGCAACGGGCGCGTTCGTCATGTTCGGCATCGCCTCGCTGCCCGCCGGGCGCTACGGCGACCTGTGGGGGCGTCGGGCGATGATGCTGGTTTTCTACTTTGGCATGGGTGCATCGCTGCTGTTGGTGGCTTTGACACAAACGCCGTTGCAAATGGGCGTCGCGTTAACGCTGATGGGCGCGTTCTCGGCAATTTATCACCCGGTTGGCATCCCCATGTTGCTGCAAAACGCGCCGAAGGCAGGTGCCGTGATCGGCGTGAACGGGCTTGCTGGCAACCTTGGCATCGCGTTCGCCGCACTGCTTACTGGCTATCTTGTCAAGCATGCAGGCTGGCGCTCAGCATTTATTGTGCCGGGCATTTTGAGCCTACTGGTGGGCGTGTTTTTCGCGATGACGGTACCGAAAGAAATGACCGCACCGGGCAAGAAAACCGGTAGCAAAAAATTGCATGTGGATCGCGCCACGGCAGCCCGCGTGTTTGCTGTGCTCACCTGCACCGCCACGCTCAGCAGCCTGATTTTTAACTTTACAACCAATGGCAACGGCGAGTTGTTGCGCGAGCGGGCTGCCTCGATTGCCAGCGATCCGGCGACACTCGGCATGATGTTGGCGGGCGTGTACGCCATCGCATCCGTTGCGCAAGTGATCGTTGGGCAACTGATCGACCGGTTCCCGATCAAACGAATTTTTCTGCCGATTGTGGCAATGCAAATCGTTGCCTTTGCATTGGCCGCACGCGCTGAAGGCTGGATGTTTTACGTGTTCGCCGTGGCCTACATGACCTTCGTGTTCGGCGCGATTCCGTTTACCGACGCCATCATCGCCCGCTTTGTTGATGACAGCATGCGCTCGCGCGTGGCCGGACTGCGACTTGCCGTGAGTTTTGGCATTTCGTCGGTCGCTGTTTGGGCGTTGGGGCCGTTCGTGAAAGCCAGCGGTTTCAGTACGCTACTGTTCGTAATGGCGGCAATTGCGGCGCTCACCACGGTGGCCGTGCTGTTCTTGCCTTCACGCGATCCCGAACCTGTCGTTGCGCACGCCGTAGCGTGATTCGATGTGCGGGGCTAGTGCGTCACACGAATTTTCGTGCTGCACGAATTCAGCGATAACCTGAACTGACTTGGGCTAGTGCCCGTGTGGTCGCGAAACACGCGACTGAAGTGGGACATGTTGCAAAAGCCCAATGCCAACGCAATGTCGGTGATCGGTCGCGATTGCGATGTGGGTTGCTGAAACACCTGGATGCAAGCCTCGATCCGCAGTCGCAGAATATGATCGGAAAGCGTGTTTTCATCGGTTGCAAACGCGTTATGCAAATGGCGCTTGCTGCAATTTAAAGCGAGCGCAATCTGCGCGACGGAGAGCGACGGATCGCGCAGATTCAACGCGACGTAGCGCCGAATACGATCCTTCAATATCTCGCGTTGCGCCGATTCCGACGGCCTGCCCGCCAACTCCAGCAGCGACTCTCGCACCAGTTGCACTATGAGATCACCGGCCCCGTTGGCGGCGTCAGCGCTCATATCAGGTAACTCGTCAAAGGTGCTCCGCATAGTCGCAAGAGCCACGCGCGAAATTCCACTCGAACCGCCCGCATCGCGCGCCATCAACCGATCCAGCCGCAGTTTGGGCTCAGCGATTTTTGACTTGGGCAGCATCACAATCAGATGCTCAACCCGCTCGGGGTTGCCCACTGCGTAGCTGCCTGTGGTGTCGTAGATCGTCCATGCACCGGGGCCCACCCAGGTACGGCGGCCATGTTGCTCGACACCCGCACTGCCGCACATGGGTGCAACGATTTTCAGATACGCCACATCACTGTCGCGGCCCGCGCGCTTCGACCGGATGACGCGATGGCGATTAGCTTCGAGGCGAGTCAAGACCACATCGCCCGCGTTCAGGGACGTCATCTCGCCGTCAAATTCCGTGTCGCCATACAGGTCAGATTCGAGCCCGTCGAAGCGACTTTTTACAAGCTCCTGCCACACCGCGGCCCGCTCACGAGCCGCGACATGACGGGTGGAGACAACGGTTGGGGTGATCATGAAACGATGGCAGACGAAGCAGAGGCACAGAGCGTGAATTATGGGTGTTGTGCGGTGCGAGACGAGCTACGAAGTTTAAGTATTAACCCGTAGTGCAGCACGCGATGTCGCGTTCGAAAAGTGCGCGCTGAGCACAGCAGCGGTTCCGCTTCGACATTAATATTCGCTAATCTGGTTGACAACGATCAAACACCAAGGAGAAACAACATGGTTCAGCTTGCAAGGCGCACTCTGCTCAAGGGCGCAACCGCTGCCGTTGGTGCAGCAGCTTTTTCACCCTCACTTTTTGCGCAAGCCACGCCGGTTCGCATCGGCTACGCGATCGCACGAACTGGCCCGTGGACCGGCGGTGCGCAGGTCAGCCAAGAGCCCAACTATCTGCTTTGGGCCGAGCAGCAAAATGCAGCCGGTGGCCTCAATGTCAAAGGCGTGCGTCGACCGATAGAACTGATCAGCTCGGACGACCGTAGCGACACCGAAACCGTTGTGCGCACCTACGAAAAGCTAATGGGCAGCGACAAGGTCGATCTGGTTTTGCCTCCCTGGGGTAGCAATGCAAACTTTGCCGTCGCCCCACTGGCCAACCGCTTTGGCTATCCGTTCCTCGCGCCCACCGCGCTGTCGAAGCGGCTGGTAGACATGAAGCTGCCGTACTTTTTCCTGCTGCTGCAACAGCCCGCTCCGATGGTCGGCGCTCTGGTGGACATGCTCAAGGCGAACGGCGTGAAGACGCTGGCCTGTGTCTATGTCGACGATCTGTTCGGGCTGGAAAACTTCTCGGCACTCAAGGCCGCGCTGCCCGGCAGCGGCATTACGATGGTCGAGGATAAAAGCTATCCCGGTGGCGTCAGGGACCTGTCGCCTGTGTTGCGCTCAATCAAGGACAAAAATCCCGATGCCTTCGTCGGTTTCACTTATCCGCCGGACACTATTCTCGCCAGCAAACAGGCGAAAGAAGTTGGATTCAATCCAAAATTTTTCTACGCCTCGGTGGGCACGGCGTTTCAGCTTTATCGCAACGTGATGACGCCAGCGGGTGCCGAGGGCGTGCTCGGTATGGGTTCGTGGAACCCGAAGACCAGCGCCGGAGCCAAGGCTTATTTCGAAGCGCATGTGAAGAAATTTGGCGCAGCGAAAGAGCCAGATCGCTGGGCCAGCGGCCATTGCTGGGCGTCGCTCGAAATCCTCACTAATGCGGTGGCGCAGGTGGGCCTAGATCGCCCAGCCATTCGCGATTACGTCGCCAACACCACACACAAAACCATCATCGGCGACATCAAATTCACCGGCAGCGAGAACACCTCAACACCGGGTACCGTGAGCCAGTGGCAGAACGGTGAGTTTGAAGTCGTGTGGCCGCAAAAGGTCGCCACCGCTGCACTGATGCCGAACAAGCCCGCCTGGAAGTAACGAAGAACAGCGGAGCAACTGCATGTCTTTGACAGCCTGGCTGGAATTGCTGGCCAGCGGTTTAATCACGGGCGGCATCTATGCGCTCGTGGCGCTTGGGCTGAACCTTCAGTACGGCTTGATGCGCATTCTGAACATCGCGCACGGCGAGTTTTTGATGCTCGGCGCGTATCTGACTTGGATGGTGCAAACCACTTGGGGTAACGACTCATGGTACGCGCCACTCATCATGGTTCCACTGTCGTTTGCAGCACTCATGCTGCTCGGGGTCGTTATTCACTGGCTGTGCTTTCGACGCCTGTCGGTGACGTCGCCGAACCTTGATATTTTCGAAGCACGCGGTTTGATGGTGGCCTTCGGCTTGATGTTTCTCGTGCAAAACCTCGTGTCGTGGGCGTGGGGTGGAGATCTGCGTGGTTACGACTTTTTGACCGATCCGGTGAAAGTCGGTGGCACCCAGTTTTCGGGTAACAAGCTGTTGGTATTCGCGCTGGCGCTCGCCTTCAGCGGCGCGCTGATCATGCTGCTGCGCATGACTTTGCTCGGCAAAGGCGTGCGTGCGCTGATGCAATCGCCGGTCGGCGCGCAACTGGTCGGTATTGACACCAAACGGCTGCATCCGTTGATGTTCGGTATCGGGCTGGGGCTCTCTGGTGTGGCCGGTTGCCTGCTGTCGATGGCGTACACAATCTCACCATCCATGGGCGAACCGTACACCGTCACAGCGCTGATCGTCATCACACTCGGTGGCTTTGGCAGCATGAGTGGCGCGCTCGCGGGCGGCTTGCTGCTTGGCGTGATTGAGGCATTGGGCATGCACTTCACCAATCCATCGCTCAAAGCGCTGCTGTCGTACGTCGTGTTCATTGCGGTGCTGCTGTTGCGACCCAAAGGTCTGTTCGCCAAATGAACGACCGGCAATTGCTGCTGCGCGATGCGTTGGTGCTCTTCGGCCTGACCGGATGGGCACTGTCGCTGCCGCATTACGGCTCCGAGTTTATGGTGTCGATGGCGCTGACCTGCCTGATGTATGTAGCGCTGTCGTCAAGCTGGGGTTTATTCTGCGGCAGCACACGCTATCTGTCACTGGCGACCTCGGCCTTCTTTGGTATCGGGGCTTACACCAGCGCGCTGGTGCTGGAGCAGGTGTCGTGGCTTCAGGCGATTGCCCTCGGAGCCGCGCTCGCCACGCTGGTGGCGGTGATCATGGGCGCGGCCGTGCTGCATCTGCGCGGCACCTACTTCGCAGTGCTCACTTTCGGTATGACTGAATTGATTCGTCATGCCATCGCCTACTTTGAAAAATCAGTCACTGGCACGGTCGGTCGTGTGCTCAGCAAGGTGCCGGATCGCGACACCATTTACCTGACGGTGCTCGCGCTGGCCGTGCTAACGGTGGCGCTGTCGATCTGGGTGCGGCGCACACGGTTTGGCCTCGCGCTGATGGGCATCGGGGCCGACGAGCAACGCGCACAAACGCTCGGCGTCAACACGCGCCTGATCAAAATCGCCGGGTTCGCCATGACCGCAGCGGTGGCAGGCGCGGTAGGTGCCGCGATGTCAGTGCGCTGGACGTACATCGATCCGCAAACCGTGTTCAATCCGTTCATCGGATTTCAGACGGTGTTGATCGCTTTGATCGGAGGTGCCACCACGCTGTGGGGGCCGTTGATCGCTGCTGTCGTGTTTAGCCTGCTCGCCGAAACATTGCGCCTGAAAGCGCCACAGGTTTACATGATGTCGCTGGGGCTGCTCCTGATTCTTTCGGTGCTGTTTTTGCCGGGCGGCCTCGCATCGCTGCGCTGGCAGACGGTGCGCGGCTGGTGGGACGACACACGCGACTGGTTTAAGGACATTCGCTACACATGGAGTGGCGACAAAGCACGCGACGAAGCGCGCGACAAACGTCGCGCGAAGGAGCAGCGCCTTGTCTGACCGTGACCGCGATGACGCTCCGTTGCTCGACGCGCAGGCAGTGACCGTGCGCTTTGGTGGCTTGACCGCCGTGGATAACGTGAGCGCGCGATTTTTTCCGGGCGAACTGGTCGGCATCATCGGCCCCAATGGCGCAGGCAAGACCACCTTTTTCAACGCGATTTCAGGCGTGACGCCGATCACGTCGGGCAAGCTCATAGCCTCGGGCCGGGATCTCACCGGCAAAGGGCCGCATCGTTTTGCCGCGCACGGACTGGCCCGTACCTTTCAGACGCCACGCGTGTTTGCCGACATGTCGGTTACGGCCAATATCGAATTTGGCCTTAACTTCGCAGGCCGTCGCCCGCGTAAATACTGGCTGTGGGGCGAGGAACAATCCGTGCCCTGGGCGCTGCGTGATGCGCCGGGTATCCTGACCTTGATCGGCTTGTCGACGCAGTCTGCAATGCCCGCCTCAGCCATCACGCCTGCGCAGCAGCGTTTGCTCGAAATAGGCATGGCGCTGGCCACGCGTCCGCGCCTGTTGCTGCTCGACGAAGTGGCTGCAGGTTTGACCGGTGTTGAGGTAGAAACAATGGCACTTTTGATTCGTCGCTTGCGCGATGAACTTGACCTTACCGTGGTGTGGATCGAGCATGCCGTGACCACGCTGTTGCGTCATGTCGAACGCGTCATCGTGCTGCATCAAGGCGCAAAGATTGCCGACGGCCCACCCGCTGAAGTGGTGCGCAACCCGGAAGTCATTGAGGCCTACCTCGGGGACGAAATGCAGGACGCGGAGAGCGTGGCGGTGACCGCATGATGTGGCATCAACCCGGCTTTGTGCTTGGCGGCTCGCAGCAGGCAGGCCTGAAGGTACGCAACCTGAGCGCAGGCTATGGCCCGGTGCAGGTACTGCGTGACCTGTCGCTGGAAATCAAGCCGGGACTGACGGTGATTCTCGGCCCGAACGGTGCTGGAAAAACTACGCTGATGCGCGCGTTGAACGGACTGATTCCGCGTCGCGGCGAAGTGCTGCTCGATGGCGAAGACCTGCCCGAAAAGACACATGAAATCGTGAAAACTGGCGTGGCACTGGTAGCCGAAGGTCGGCAACTGTTTCCGCAAATGACGGTCACCGAAAACCTCGAACTCGGCGGCTGGCTCAAAACAAAAATGGAACGTGCGCAGAGTATCGAGTGTGCGTTCAATGACTTCCCGAAGTTGCGCGAACGCTCACAGCAACTGGTTGGCACCATGAGCGGCGGTGAGCAACAAATGGTCGCTGTGGCGCGCGCCATGATCAGCTCGCCGCGCTTACTGATGCTCGACGAGCCGTCGCTCGGCCTCGCCCCCAAAATGGTCGACGAGCTGCTGACCATGGCACGACGCATTGCCGACAACGGTACCACCGTGCTGATGGTGGAGCAGAACGTGAAAAAAGCGCTGGCTGTGGCTGATCGCGGATACGTGCTGGAGCGCGGCACGATGGTCGCCAGCGGACCCGCCAAATTGCTCGCCCGCGCAACGATTGTGCGCGAGGCTTATCTTGGTGCAGCGAGTACTGAAACCACGTCAGCAAGCGACGCCGTCAATGTGCGCAAAAACCTCGCAACCGGCAAACTCGCTTGATCCAAATCGTACGTTGGACATCTTTTTCGTCGCCCCTGCGAAGGCAGGAGCCCAGCGTCTTTCGAACACGCCTGAGTTGTTTCGACACGTCCAAAGTCACTGGGTTCCTGCCTTCGCAGGAACGACGAATGGTGTGGTTGTTTCGTAAAAATTTTGTTTTAAGGACCTTGTATGCCTGACCTCACCATGCTCATCAACGGCCTCAAAGTGACGGCGGAGAAAAACGCCACCTTCGAACGTCGCAACCCGCTCGACGGCACGGTGGCAACACGCGCACCAGCCGCCTCGCCCGCCGACGCGGTGATGGCCGTTGAAGCGGCGGCCGAAGCGTTTCGCACCTGGAGCGAAACCGGCCCCGGCATGCGTCGCGCGCTGCTGCTGAAAGCGGCAGAAAAGTTAGAGGCCAAGACGCTGGATTTCATCGACGCGGTATCCGCAGAAACCGGAGCCACCGGCATGTGGGCAGGCTTCAACGTGATGCTGGCCGCGGGCATGATCCGCGAGGCGGCTGCGCTAACCACGCAGATTTCCGGCGAGGTAATTCCATCGGACGTGCCCGGCTCTTTGGCGATGGCCGTACGCCAGCCCGCGGGCGTGGTGCTCGGCATCGCGCCGTGGAACGCGCCGATCATCCTGGGCGTGCGTGCCATTGCCGTGCCACTGGCCTGTGGCAACACGGTGATTCTCAAAGGCAGCGAAAACTGCCCGCGTACCCATCGGTTGATTGTCGAGGCGTTTCAGGAGGCGGGCTTTCCGCCCGGTGTCGTCAACTACATCACCAACGCCCCGGCCGATGCGGGCGCGGTCGTGGAGGCCATGGTCGCGCATCCGGCGGTGCGCCGCGTAAACTTCACCGGCTCGACCAAAGTGGGTCGCATCATCGCGCAGACCTGCGCCAAATACCTCAAGCCGGTGGTGCTGGAACTCGGCGGCAAGGCCCCGATGGTGATCCTTGACGACGCCGACATCGACGACGCAGTGAACGCCACGGCGTTCGGCTGCTTTGCCAACAGCGGGCAGATTTGCATGAGCACCGAGCGCATCATCGTTGATCAGAAAATCGCCGATGCCTTCGTCAAAAAATTCGCTGACAAAGCCAAAGCGCTGCCACTGGGCGATCCGCGCAAGCCTGAACCCGTAGTGCTCGGCAGCGTCATCGGCATGGCAACCGTCGAGCACTGCAACGCTTTGATCGACGATGCGTTGAAGCTCGGCGCAAAGCTCTTGTGCGGTGGCAAAGCGGACAGCACACTGATGCCCGCGACGGTGCTCGATCATGTCACCCCGGCGATGCGCATCTATGCTGAGGAAACCTTCGGCCCGGTCAAGGCCATCGTGCGCGTAAAGGACACCGAAGAGGCGATTGCCTGCGCCAACGACAATGAATACGGCTTGTCCGCCGCCGTGTTTGGCCGCGACATCGCACGCGCCTTCAACGTCGCCAAAAAGATCGACAGCGGCATTTGCCACATCAACGGCCCCACCGTTCACGACGAAGCGCAAATGCCTTTTGGCGGCGTCAAGGGCAGCGGCATCGGGCGATTTGGCGGCAAGGCCGGCATTGCCGAATTCACCGAGCTGCGCTGGATCACGATGCAGACGGCACCAAGGCACTACCCGTTTTAGGTTTTGGTCAGCCCCGCGATTGGCAACTGATCGCGAGGCAGATCCATCGCCCTCAACACTTTAATCGCGACGTAAGCGTCGTTGGCTGCGTACAGCAATTGCTTGGGGGACAACTGGGTGACTGCCCAGTTTGACGTGCTCACCGCTTTGGATTTGTGAAACCGCTGATTCATCACCATCGCCACCGCCGCCCGCGCGCCAGTGGTGCCGCGATGGCCGTGCTTGTTGAAAACGTCGTTCATATCAAGCACCGCGCACAACGTGACGCCCAATTTCGCGCGAATCTCCTTGTGATCAGAACGCAAGCCAAAGCCCACTTTCAACACCGACTCCGACTCCAGAATTTCAATCAAGAACGCCCGACAATCGGCGCGGTGCAATTGAAAAATATAGGCGCAGTCGTTCAGCGCAAACTGCACCACATGCGGGCCATCGCTGACTACACCGCGATCAAAAATAGGCTTGGATTCGGTGTCAAACCCGACTACACCTGCGGACACAATTGCAGCCGCAGCCGCCGCAAAGTCTTGCGCCGTAACGGGCACATAAATGCGCTCCAATGGCAGTCCGACGAACGGCTCCAGCAGCGCGGATTCGCCTTTCGATGGGGTCGGTTTGCGGGTGATGATGTCCGTCTCCCATTAATTAAGGTCTGCTGTGGCTGAGGCATGCTGCACCAACGACGCCATGCGTAGCGAGGGCAAGCGAGATGCGTCATGCCGGGCGTGACACGACAGTAGTACATCGTTTCACTAAAACCTCGACATGAAATCGCGTCTTTTTCCGCCATGCTGCGTTGCAAATCCTTGCCGTACCTCAGTACGGCTGCGGCTGCGCGCCTTGCCTGACGAAAAAATCCATCGATTTCATTCGTCTAGGTTTTAATGAAACGATGTACTAGCCCTTGCTAACCCGCCCAATCCCGCTGACGTTGGTCGATACGTCGGTAGCCGTGCCTTTCCACGTCAGGCTACCGACGCCGCTTACGCTGCCGTTGATCGATTTTTGAGCGCGGACGCTGGCGCTGCCGACGCCGGATAGGCTGGTGGTTACGCGGTCTGCGGTGAGTTCTTCAGCCTCCAGACTGCCTACGCCGGACAGCTCTGCTTTGAGCGAATCGACGCGTCCGACAAGTGTGATGCTGCCGACGCCGGACGTTTCCACCGACAAGTCGCCGCCGTTAAATCCGCGCGCATCGATCGACACGGTGCCTGAGTTCTCAAGACGCTTGATGGTCTGGGCGGTGGCTTCGAACACGATGTCGGTTTTCGACTTCGTCGCTCCGGTGGTTGACAGCACCAGCACGCCGTTTTTGACCTCGGATTTAATCAGCGGCAGGATGTTTTCGTCGGCACTGATTTTCAGGCTGTCGGCTTCACCCACGCGCAGTTTCAGACTACCTATGCCGGTGGCTTCAATGGCTGTGAACGCAGCGACTGCACGGGTTTCGGTGGCTTTTTTACCGTTGCCTTTGACCTTGGAAACGTCGTCGCCGAAGGAGATTGAGATATCGCCGCAGGCGGTGAGCAGCAACGTCGCGGTTATAGCGGCAAACACAACGCTTCGTCGCCCCTGCGTAGGCAGGGGCCTAGCGTCTTGTGCGCACGGAGCATCGTTGGTGAGCAACGAAAAGGCACTGGGTTCCTGCCCGGCCGACGGCCGGTTTATCCTGAGCCTGTCGAAGGGCAGGAACGACGAAGTGGTGGTGGTCATTTGAAAAGACCCATTATTTCTGCGCTTTAAGCACGCTGGTCGCCGCAGTCACCAGCCCCGCGATATCGCTCAAATTTTGCGGCACGACGATGGTGTTGCCCGCTTTGGCAATCTCGGCAAACGCGGCCACATATTGCTCGGCCACCTTCAAGTTCACCGCCTGCAAACCGCCTTGCGATTCGATAGCTGCGGCAATCTTTCTGATCGCCTCTGCGTTCGCTTCGGCCTTGGCCAAAATCGCCGCCGCTTCGCCCTGCGCCTGATTGATGTCGGCGATCTTGTTGCCCTCGGACTTCGCGATAGACGCTTCTTTTTGGCCCACCGCGATATTGATCTGCTCCTGCTTGCGGCCTTCGGATGCAGCAATCAGCGCGCGCTTTTCGCGCTCGGCGGTGATCTGTGCTTGCATGGCGTGCAGAATTTCTTTCGGCGGCGTCAAGTCCTTGATCTCGTAGCGCAACACTTTCACGCCCCAGTTCATAGCAGCGGCATCCAGCGAGTTCACCACCGCGTGATTGATGGTGTCGCGCTCTTCAAACGTCTTGTCGAGTTCGAGTTTGCCGATCACGCTACGCAGCGTGGTTTGGGCAAGCTGGGTGATGGCCAGAATCGGGTTGCTCGAACCGTAGGTCGCAAGCCGCGGATCGGTGATCTGAAAATACAGAATTCCGTCCACCTGAAGCTGCGTATTGTCTTTGGTGATGCAAATTTGTGGCGGCACATCGAGCGGCACTTCACGCAAGTCATGCTTGGCAGAAATGCGGTCGATAAACGGAATGGTGAAGCGCAGGCCCGGCTCAAGAACCGCGTGAAACTTGCCCAAGCGCTCAATCACCAGCGCGCGCTGTTGCGGCACGACGCGGATGGATTTCGCCACCAAGATAATGCCCACGATAAATATCGCCAGCGGTACGATGGAACCTAATAGACCGTTCATGATGTCCCCGAATGCGTTAGAAAACGCGTTGATGTAACTGTTAATGTCGTTGAATTCGCTGAAATCCGTGTTGTTCTTCCACTTGCCCGAGCCGATGTACTTGATCACCGCCACAGCGGGCAAAAACACAAAGAAGGCACGCATGACCCACTTGCCGACCCACTTCGAATCCCAACCGGTGTCCCCGATTGAAATGGGCGACGACGCGGTGATCGGTTGCAGCACCGGTTCGACGTTGCCAAATCCGGGGGCGTGTTTGGGCGTGGCCGTGCTCACTGGCGATGACACGCCGCGAGCGGGTGGTGGGGCCGGCGCTTTGCCGCCCTTTTGCTGTTCGACCCAGGCTTTGAGCCGCGCCTCGATCTGTTTGCCAACGTCGGTCAGCAATCGCGAAAGCGGATCATCGCCGGGAGGTTTCTTTGGACTTAGCATCAGGTTAGGTCGGGTGATTTCAGGCCGTCAACGGGGCGGGCCCGAGCACCAGCACCGCGCCGCGCATGTCCACAATCACCATATGCTCCCGCTTAGGCGTTGCGGGTGAATCGAGCACCGCGTCCCACTGGGTGCCGCGGTAGGCCACGCGCGCGCTGTCGTCATCGCGCCACTCCAGCACGCTGACCCGTGCCCCGACGTCAAGATTGTTGGAGAGCTTTGGAAGGGACGCGTACTTTCGTTTCCACTGCATGATGGCTACAGTGCCAACCACCTCAATGGCCGCCGCGATGCCCCACTGCCAGCTCGCGTCGAAACCACTGTAAGCAACCAAGCCACCGGCCACGCAGGCAAGTGCGACGACCAGCAAGTAAAAGGTGCCCGTCATCATTTCGACGCCCACCAAAACGGCCGCCGCGATCCACCAAAGGTAATACAGTGCCATGTCTTATTTCTCCGTCAATGGTCACCATCATACGGAGGAATGGGCAAGGAGGAAAGGCATTTCCCCGCAACTGAGGGCAGGCTACCCGCCGGTGGTCGCAGGGAGCCCGACCAGAGGGGATTTGTAGGCGTTCGTGCAGGCTCCCTCTCCCAGCGGGGGAGGCGCGTCTGGTTCCCTCCCCCAGCGGGGGAGGGTTAGGGTGGGGGGAACTCGGCGCACGACCAAGGGCACTTGCTCAATCCACCCACCCCCACCCTGCCCTCCCCCTTCGGGAGAGGGTTCAAAACCAAAACTTCCGCGCTGGCAATTCCCCTCCCGCAGCGCACAAAAAACCCCGCCGCACCCCCGTATAATTAAGGGTTTAGCGCATTCTGCGTTACTCACAATTTCACCGGTTCCGATACCCGCACCATGCCGATTTACGAATACGCCTGCCCCGATTGCAGCTACCAGAACGATCACCTGCAAAAGCTGGCCGACGCACCGATTGCCGCCTGCCCCAAATGCGGCAGCACCAAGTACTACAAAAAGATTTCCGCTGCGGGCTTCGCGCTCAAGGGCACCGGTTGGTACGTCACCGACTTCCGAAATGGCAACACGGGGAAAAAACCGGACGACAAGAAAGCAGCCGACGGCACGACCGTACCGCCACCCAGCGGCGACGCGAAATCAACGGACAGCGCGCCCGCCAAGACCGATAGTGCTAGCGCGCCCGCGAGCAGCCCCCCAGCCGCGCCACCCCCACCCACCGCTGCGCCTGCCCCTGCACCCGCCAGCTCCGACAAATAAGGCCACTACGAGACCATCGTGATTAAAAGGTATTTACTCGCAGGCATGTTGGTATTGGTGCCGATTGGCATCACCATCTGGGTGCTGCATTTTTTGATCACCTCACTGGATCAAACCATCCTGCTGCTGCCCGCGCACTGGCGTCCAACGTGGGACGGCAGTTTGATCCCCGGCTTCGGCATCATCCTCGCGTTCGTGCTGCTGTTCGTTACCGGCGCGATTGCCAGCAACGTGTTTGGCAAGCAATTTGTCAAAGCGTGGGACAGCCTAGTCAACCGCATCCCGGTGGTCGGCGGCATTTACAAAAGCGTGAAGCAACTGAGCGACCCGGTCCTGTCAGAGAACGGTCAGGCGTTTAGCAAAGCGGTACTGATCGAGTTTCCGCATCCGGGCTATCACTCGATTGCGTTTTTGACCAACAAGGTCGAGGGCGAAGTTGCATCAAAACTCGGCGACGACCACGTCGCGGTGTACATCCCGACCACGCCCAACCCGACCGGTGGCTACATGCTGCTGGTGCCGAAGTCGCGCATCATTGCACTCGACATGACGGTCGATCAGGCGCTGAAGTACATCATCTCGATGGGGGTGGCTGCGCCGCCAAATGGCAGTTATGGCTCATACGGCAGCTTCGCAAACGCCGAGCCACCAGTACTGCCCGACAATCGAAATTGATTGGGTGGGTCGCGCTTTGAATTAGTCAGCGTGGCTCTCCCGAACCAAAGCACACCGATTTCCCTGCCCTGTCATCCTGAGCTTTGCGAAGGATCACGCGGCATAACCTCCAATCCGGCGTAAGAAAATCCATGGCACATCGGCCTGATTCTTCGCTGCGCTCAGAATGACAAAAAGTTAAATCATGAGAACCACATACACCGGCCTAGTCGACACCAAATATATCGACCAGTCAGTCACCCTCACCGGCTGGGTGCATCGTCGTCGTGACCACGGCGGCGTGATCTTCGTTGACTTGCGTGATCGCGAAGGGATCAGTCAGGTCGTGATCGACCCGGATCGCCCCGAAGCATTCAAACTCGCAGAAACGCTGCGCAACGAGTTCTGCATCCGCGTCACCGGCAAGGTCCGCGCGCGCCCTGAAGGCACCACCAACAAGGACATGGTCTCCGGTGGCATTGAAATCTTCGCGCATGAGATCGAGATTTACAACGCCTCGCTCACGCCGCCGTTCATGATGGACGAAGAAACAGTCAGCGAAGAAGTGCGCCTGAAATATCGCTACCTCGACCTGCGTCGTCCGCAAATGGCGAAGAACCTCATGCTGCGCGCCAAGGTCGCGCGTGCTGCGCGTGAATACCTCGACGAGCGCGGCTTCGTCGACATCGAAACGCCGGTGCTCTACAAGAGCACGCCGGAAGGCGCGCGCGAGTTCCTCGTGCCATCGCGCATGCACGACGGCCAGTTCTACGCGCTGCCGCAAAGCCCACAGCTCTTCAAGCAACTGCTGATGGTCGCAGGCTTTGACCGTTACTACCAGATCGTCAAATGCTTCCGCGACGAAGACCTGCGCGCGGATCGTCAGCCCGAGTTCACGCAGATTGATATTGAGACTTCGTTTCTCACCGAATTCGACGTGCAGGATATGATGGAAGGCCTGATCAAGCACTTGTGGAAGAAAGGCCTCGGCGTTGACCTGCCAACCTTCCCGCGTCTGCCGTATTCGGAAGCGATGAGCAAGTACGGTAGCGACAAGCCGGACCTGCGCGTCAAGCTCGAACTCACCGAACTCACCGACGTGATGAAGACGGTGGATTTCAAAGTCTTCCGTGGTGCGGCCGATTTGAAAGACGGTCGGGTCGTGTGTCTGCGCGTGCCCGGTGGCGCGAAAATCTCGCGTAAAGAGATCGACGACTACACCACTTTCGTCGCCATTTATGGCGCGAAGGGCCTCGCCTGGATCAAGGTCAACGACGTCACCAAGTTAAACGAAGAAGGCCTGCAAAGCCCGGTCGTCAAGTTCCTGACGCCAGACTCCATCGCGCAGATCATCAGTCGCAGCGGCGCGCAAAGCGGCGACATCATCTTCTTCGGTGCAGACCGCAAAAAGGTCGTCAACGACGCGATGGGCGCACTGCGCGCCAAGATCGGCGTGCAGCACGGTCAGGAACTCGGCTTCTTCGAAAAAGGCTTCAAGCCGTGCTGGGTCGTGGACTTCCCGTGCTACGAGTACGACGAAGAAAACAAGCGCTACGTCGCCGCCCACCACCCGTTCACCAGCCCGAAAGACGACCACTGGCCACTCCTCGACACCGACCCAAGCCAGGTGCTCGCCAAGGCCTACGACGTCGCCATGAACGGCTGGGAACTCGGTGGCGGATCAGTGCGTATCCACCGCCCCGAACTGCAAGCCAAACAATTCGCCACGCTCGGCATCAGTGAAGAAGATCAGCGCGCAAAATTCGGCTTCCTGCTCGACGCGCTGCAATACGGCGCACCGCCGCACGCAGGCATCGCGTTTGGATTAGATAGGATTGTCACGATGATGTGCGAAGCCGAGTCAATCCGCGACGTGATCGCGTTTCCGAAAACGCAACGCGGTCAGGATTTGATGGTGGATGCGCCTACGCCGGTGACTGAGAAGCAACTTAGGGAGTTGCATATTCGGTTGCGGAATGTGACCCCACCACTCTAGTTAGGGTGAAACACGGTAGTCATGCCACGCCCCAGATTGGCGGACATTCTTGGTGACACCATCGTCGCGTAAGTTATCGCTATAGGACTGACAATGGGAAACAATACAGACGGTGGTTCAAAATCGACGTTTCCGTTTGATCGGTGGATCGGTATCCTCGGTATCGCCATCGCTTTGGGAACGTGGTGGCATCAGACCAAATCCCGTGATTTCGCCGCGACAGTTAGTCCAGCTGTCGGTGAAATTGTGAAAGCAGGTGTCGTCTCGGACATTGCCGTAACGTACCGTGGAACACCGATCACGGGATCGTTGCGTGCGTACCAGGTTGCTATCTGGAACGCCGGTCGCGAAGCAATTCGACGGGACGATATCCTGAAGCCTATTCGGATCACTTGGCAACCCGATGCCGTTGTTTTGGATGCAAAGATACTGCGAAAAACGCGAGAGGAAGCCGGTCTTCAGATTGCTCGGGTCACGTCGACGGATCATTTTCTTGATATCGACCTGAAAATAATGGAACGAAACGACGGTGCGCTGTTGCAGTTCCTCGTATCCGGCGATTCAAAGTTCGATGTATCGATAGAAGGGACGATTGTCGACCAAGGAAAGCTCGATAGCACTACATTTCGGGCCCCAGTTCTCGATCCCGCCAAAGGCAAACTTGGACAGATGGCGATTCCGTTGCTTTCTGCAGCTTTGCTCTTCATGATGGTTATGTCATTCGTGGCGATCGCTATCCAGCGAGACCAATTACGAGAGCTTCGCGCAGCGATAAGTGATCGGCGGTTCTCAATAAAAAGACATCTTTTTCCCTTATTTCCAATAACTTTTTTTGCCATCTTTTTCATGGCGTTCGCGATGTATACCGCTAAAGGATTTTTTGTCGCAAATTCACCGTTTGGTTTTTAACTCGCCGAGGGTGCGTTTCCAACGCACCTTGTAACCCATCGCGCGAGGCGCACTTCTTCAATCCGTCTCGGTTTGTGTCAATTTGGGTGCGCTGAAAGCGCACCCTAAGAATCGACACGATGAAGCCCTCCACTGAATCCCTCACCATCCGCCCAGCCGGTGACGCCGACGTCGAAGCGAGGTAGGGTGCGCATCAAAATGCGCACCGTTCGTTGCCTGCGCGACCATCGTCGAATGGCCAATGCGGTGCGCACTGTGGTGCACACCCTACGACTTGATCATAACGACCGCATCTAAACGCTACTATCGCGTCCATGAAGTATCCAATAAAACGCGACGCAACCGGCATGCGAGCGAGCTACAAACGCTCTGATTTCGGTGAAATGAAACGCGGCCAATTTGTCGCGCTCGCGCGAGCCGCGTTGTTACCAAACACTGCGAACGAATCCCTCACCATCCGCCCCGCCCACGTTGACGACACCGAGGGCATGCGCACGCTGCTCAACGAGATCATTCGTGTCGGCGGAACGACGGCGATCACGAACGAGTTGTCAGCTGACGAAATGCGCGAGTGGTTCATCTCCGGCGAGAAGGTGGTTTCCTGTTTCGTGGCGGTCGATTCCGACGGGGCAATCATGGGTTTTCAGTCGCTGAGCACCTACGGCAGCCTGCCCACCGGGTGGGTGGATATCGCGACCTTTGCCAGCCGGTCCCGCCATAAATCCGGCGTGGGCAGCGCGCTCTTTGCCCGCACGCGCGAAGCGGCTTCAAAGCTCGGCTGTTCAGCGATCAACGCCACGATCCGCGTCGTCAACGAAGGCGGTCTGGCGTACTACAGCCGCATGGGATTTACGACCTATCTCGTCGAAGAAGGCGACCCGCAGGCGCAAGGCCGCGTGTTCAACCGCGTCCACAAACGCTTCGATCTGGCGCAAGGCTGAGTACGTAGCCTCGATGCAGCGCAGCGGAATCGAGGAGCGGGGACGGAAAGCACCGCGATTCCACGTTGTTTCATCGCGGCTAGCCTCTGCTTCGGCTGGCTAGAAATACCAAACAACTCTTGCATGAAACGTCCATTTATCATGGGCTTAGCGTCGTTTTATGCATAAAACCAACTTTCACATAAAACCGTCGCTAAGCCCATATTAAATAAGGCTTTCGCCTAAAAGCTGTCTTTCGCGGAAGGCTCCACGCCGATCCAATGGCGCACAGTGCAAATTGAATTCGTCTTTCGGGTTGTCTATGTTTTCAATCTAGGGAGCCCCACTTGAACGCACTGCAACACAACACCAACCGCCCGTCACGCGAGAGAGCCCAGTCGTCATTGCTAACGTTGCTCGCAGTCGCCGCGCTCAGCCTCTCAGGCGCGGCGATGGCCGAACCGGCCAAGGGCACGCTCACGGCGACCGGCAAAATCCCGGCGACGGTCAACGTCAAGCACGCCTACCTCGTCAAAGGCCCCAACGCTTTTGGCGACAAGGCGGCTCGCCTGCTGATCCTGTCCGAAGTGGATCAAGGCGCGCACATCAAGTCATGCGCCACGATGTCCTGCACCACCGCCAAGCTTGAAAGCGGCATGACCGTGGAGTTCGACTCCGGCCCGCGCCTGCTGTATTGGTTCGTGGCAAACGGTCAGCGCGTGCAGGCGTCGGGCACCGCCGAGCCGGGCAGCATGACGTTGACCGCGAACACGCCGCAACGGCTGACCGGCAAGTGGACGCACGACGCGTCGGGCCAAGGCGGCCCGAAGATCGCAGTGGAGTTTGACACGCCGGTGCTTAAGGAATTTACGAAGGTGCGGTGAGTTTAGACCGCTGTTGCCCGCTATACAATCCTTACAAATAGAAAATTGTAAGGAAAATCATGTCTGCCTCAACCCTCACCAGCAAAGGCCAAACGACCATTCCGAAAGATATTCGGGATGCGCTTGGCTTGAAACCCTCCGACGAACTGAAGTTCACGTTGCTCTCCGATGGCACGGTGATCATGCGGGCGAAAACCAAGAGCATTCTTGATCTCGCCGGTGCATGGAAAGCACCCAAGCAGACCAAAGTCGCAGCCACGAAATCCGCGGCCATCAGAAAACGCGCGGCATGATCGGGCTGGATACCAACGTACTCGCGCGCTTCCTTCTTGACGACGATGCCAAACAGTCGGCGCTGGCGAGGAAGTCGCTACAAGACGCTATCGCGAACAATCAACATGTGATGATTTGTTCGGCGATGTTTCTTGAGCTCGAATGGGTGCTGCGCTCGCGTTCTGATTTGAACAAGCCATCGGTGGTGGCGATGTTGCGGCAACTGTTTGAATTGCACGATCTGGTTATCGATGATGAATTGGCCGTCGAAGAAGCATTGCACACTTATGAAAACGTGAACGTAGACTTCGCCGAGTGCTTGTTCCACGCGACCTATCAGCGACGAGGCTGCAACGCGATGATGACGTTCGACAAACGTGCGCAAAAGCACCTTGTCGGATGTATTGCTCCGGCTTGAATACCGCTGCAAGGTACGAATGACGATTTCTACAACGCCTCTCCCCGACGGCACCTCAATCCCCCGCTTTGGCATTGGCACGTGGCGCATGGGCGAATGCTCGTCTGCTGCGCAGGCGGAAATCGCGGTGATCAAGGCCGCGATTGAGCGTGGCGTTACGCTGATCGATACGGCGGAAATGTATGGCGACGGCGGCGCGGAAGACGTGATTGGTCGCGCAATGGCCGACATGGCTTCCGCACGCGAAAAACTTTACATCGTCAGTAAGGTGTATCCGCACAACGCGTCGCGAAAGGGCGTGGTCGCAGCCTGCGAGCGAAGCCTGAAACGGCTCGGCACGGACTACCTCAATTGCTACCTACTGCATTGGCCGGGTGAGCATCCGATTGCGGAAACCGTCGCGGCGTTTGAGGCACTCAAAGCACAGGGCAAGATTCGCGCTTGGGGCGTGTCAAATTTTGACGTGGCGGACATGCAGGAACTTCACTCCGTACCCAACGGAAAAAACGTCGCAACCAACCAGGTGCTCTACAACTTGTCGCGTCGTGGCGTTGAGTTTTCGCTGTTGCCGTGGCAGCGCGAACGTGGCATTTCGACGATGGCGTATTCGCCAATTGAGCAGGCGCGGCTGCTGGCTTCAACCAAGCTCCAAGTCATCGCCAGCGAAGTCGGCGCGACGGCTGCCCAGCTTGCAATTGCGTGGCTGCTCACGAAGCCCGACGTGATCGTCATTCCGAAAACCACGCACATCACTCGCCTTGAAGAAAACCTTGGCGCGCTTGAGCTGAAGCTTGATGCGTCAACACTTGCGGCGCTGGATGCGGCCTTTCCGCCGCCGCGCAAACGTACGCCATTGGCGATGTTGTAACAACCGTCCAAACATTTCTGACCCATCGCAGCACTCAAAAAACCAGTTCTTGTTACGCTCGCTCAGTGTTCGCCCGACTTCCGCCTTTTCTGCTCCCGCTTATCCTCATCAACCTGACCGCTCACATGGCGCTGTCAGGCGGGCGACTCACCGGATCGCTCTACATCCTAAAGGCGAACGGCGCGGAATATATGGTCGGTGTATTCATGGCGCTGTTCTCGATCATTCCGGTATTGACTTCGCTGTCGATTGGTCGCTGGGTAGACCGCGTGGGGGCGGGTCGAGTCATGCGCTTGGGCGTGGCATTGATCGTTCTCGGCGCGTGGTTGCCCGTGGTGTATTTGACGGTGCCGACGCTGTTGATGACGGCGGTGACTATCGGCTGCGGTTTCAACATTCTGTCGGTTGCGGCGCAACACACGGTCGGGCATTTGGTGGCCACGGCCAGCCCATCGGAGCGGTTAGCCAATTTCGGCTGGTTTGCCATGGGCCATTCCGCGTCGAGCACAATTGGGCCGTTCATCGCTGGCGTGCTGATTGACGCGTTGAGTTTTCGCGCGGCATTTGCGGCACTTGCGGTGTGTGCTTGTGTTGCCGCCTGCCTGGTATTGACCAAAGCGCACAAATTGCCGCGCCCGTACGCCGACCCCGAAGCAGAGGTCGCCATCAACGAGGAGAATGCGACGCGCGAAGTGCAACAGAAGCCACGCGTGCTGGATTTGCTATCCACCCCAGAAATGCGACGTATTTATTGGGTCAACATGATCATGGCATCAAGTTGGGATTTGTTCATTGTGATGCTGCCGGTGCTTGGCACGCGATTGGGCTATTCGGCGTCCGTGATCGGCACCGTGTTTTCGCTGTTCGCGCTGGGTACGTTCGCCGCGCGCGCAGCGATGCCGTGGCTGTCACAACGGGCCAACGAGTGGCAGATTCTTCGTGCGTCCGTTTGCGTGGTGGTGCTGGTGTTTTGCCTGCTACCCTGGGCCAGCGTGGCTCCGAGTTTGATGGCACTGGGGCTACTCTTCGGCTGCTCGGTGGGGATGAGCCAGCCGAACATGTTGTCACTGCTGCACGCGGCGGCACCCATCGGTCGCGGTGGCGAGGCGGTGGGCCTGCGCTCGGTGTTGAGCAACAGTTGCTCGGTCGTGGTTCCGCTAGCGTTTGGTGCGGCGGTGGTGCCGTTTGGCATCTCGGCGCTGCTGGTGAGCGGTGGCGTAGTGTTCGCATCGGGCATTCCGCCTGCGCATCGCGGCGTGGTGGCACGTGGCGCGCGCGCCTAAGCGATGCGCGCCTTGACGGCACAATCGTGCCTAATCCGTCTTTATCCAAGCAACGTACGGCTCACGCGAACGCAATCCATTTTTCTAGGAAACTTTTCATGTCTCATGCATCCTTCACCGAGCGTTTCGCCGTGGCTGTGACAGCCTGCTTTCTTGGCACGGCGTTGCTGCATACGGCTGCCGCAGCGCAAGACGCAGCCAGCTACAAAACGCCGCCTGCGCCATTGCAGGCTATCGTTGAACAGCTGCGTGCCCCTTCGGTCAACTTGAGCCCGCGTCGCGATCTGGCCGCGCTGGTGAAGACGCCTACTCTGCCAAGCATTCGCGAAGTCGCGCAGCCGGAACTCAAGCTCGCGGGGCTGCGCATCAATCCGCGTACTTACAGCCAAAGCCGTTTTTCATTTGGCGAAGACTTGTGGCTGTTTGATCTTGCGACGCGCAACGAGATTCGCCTGACTGGGTTGCCGCAAAATTTGAGGTTGGCGGATATGGCATGGTCGCCGGACCAGCATTCGCTTGCGTTCACGCATGTGGCAGAAACGAGCATTGAATTGTGGGCGGTCGATATTGCCGGAAAAGCTGCGCGAAAAATTTCGGCAGTGCCGCTCAACACTGTTTATGGACGTGGCTTTTCGTGGATGCCAGACAGCCGCTCACTACTGGTGCGCTTGCGTCCTGCAGCGCAGGGTGCGGCTCCTACGGTGACCATCGTTCCAGCGGGGCCGAACAGTCAAGACGCGATTCCCGGCGGAGGTGTGCGACAGGTCGTGACCCTGCAAGACTTGCTCAAAAACGAAAGCGATGCTGCCGTCTTTGATCACTTCACGTTGGTGCAACCGGCGCTGATTGAGCTGAGCGGAAAGGTCACGACAATCGGCACGCCGGATCGATTTTTGGCCATCAGCGCCGCGCCGGACGGCCAGCACGTGTTGACGCAAGCCATTGAGCGCCCGTATTCGTACGTGGTGTCTTCGCGATCTTTTCCGCGCCGTATTGAGGTTCGCAATTTGGCAGGTAGCGTGATCCACACCGTTGCCAAATTGCCATTGGAGGAAGGACTCCCGTCGGGCTACGATTCGGTAGGCACGGGCGTTCGCGACATTACGTGGCGCGCAGACAAGCCAGCGGCGCTGGTATGGGCGGAGGCGCTCGATGGCGGCAATCAGGCAAAGGCGGCGGAGTTTCGCGATGTGGTGATGACACAGGCAGCACCCTTCACTGACAAACCGCGTGAATTAATCAAACTTGCGACGCGCTATCAAGGCGCGCTGTGGGGGCGAGGCGATCTGGCGTTAATCACCGAATATTGGTGGAAAACGCGTGCCGTTAAAACATGGCGAATTGCGCCAGACGCAGACGGCATTACAAAAGAGTCCGCCGATTTGATTGCGAGTTTTTCAAGCGAAGATCGCTACAACGATCCGGGTAAGCCCAAGACAACAATGGACGAATCGGGCCACACGCGCCTGTTGATCGCGCCAGACGGCGAGTCCATCTTTCTCGACGGTGCGGGCGCGTCGCCCGAAGGTGACCGCCCATTTGTTGATCGATTGAATCTCGTCACCAAGCAGAAAGAGCGCCTTTTTCGCTCGGAAGCACCGGTATTTGAAGAGGTGATTGCGCTGCTCGATAACGACGGCAAACGACTCCTTTCCACGCGTGAATCGCCGACCGAGCCGTCCAACTTCTACCTGCGCGATTTGACTAAAGCGAAAGACGCGCAACTCACGCAATTGACGCAGTTTCCGCATCCCACGCCACAATTGGCCGACGTCAGCAAAGAGCAAATTCGCTACAAGCGCGCCGACGGTGTTGACCTGACGGCCACACTTTATTTACCCCCGAATTACGACGCCAAACGCGATGGCCCGCTGCCGATGTTGATGTGGGCGTACCCCCAGGAATTCACCAGCGCCAGCGCGGCGAGTCAGGTAACCGGATCACCGTATCGCTTCAACAGCATCAGCTTTTGGCGGCCACAAGCGCTGCTGGCAATGGGCTACGCGGTGCTCGATAATCCGTCGATGCCCATCGTCGGCGCAGGGGGTAAAGAGGCGAACGACACCTTTCTACCGCAACTCATCGCGAGCGCTGAAGCGGTCATCAACGAAGTGGTGAAACGCGGTGTTGCTGACCGGGATCGCATTGCTATTGGCGGTCATTCGTACGGCGCATTCATGACCGCCAATCTGCTCGCGCACACGCGTTTGTTCCGCGCAGGCATCGCGCGTTCAGGCGCATACAACCGCACGCTGACGCCGTTCGGCTTTCAGGGGGAAGAGCGCAGTTTTTGGAAGGCGCAAAGCACGTCCAGCGCGATGTCGCCGTTTAACTATGCCGACAAAATCAAGGATGCCCTGCTCATTATCCACGGCGAGCAGGACAACAATCCCGGCACATACCCGGTGCAGAGCGAGCGTTTATTTCAGGCGATTAAAGGCTTGGGCGGCACAGCAAGACTGGTGATGCTGCCGAACGAAAGCCACGCCTACCGCGCGCGTGAATCCATTTCGCACATGCTTTATGAAACGAATTTGTGGATGGAGAAGTATGTGAAGAACGCTAAGCCACGTGCTGATGTGGCGAGCCCGAAGGTAGCGGCAACGAAGTAACTCGGTAGGAGCGGCCTTGGCCGCGATCACACGATGGCATAGCGCCAATCGCGCCCACGGCCGCTCCTACAACCCCGGCCACAACTTCGGTTACAG
>JANNYE010000133.1:0-45740 GCA_031409935.1 Burkholderiales bacterium
TCTCAAGCTGTATCCTCTTCTCTGGGGTGAAGAAAGCCATAAACACCGTCCTTTCGTCTTCAAGAAACTAAAGGGTAGCGCTTCGCTTCTCTTCATCCCTCCTAAAACCTAAGTGCGACTGTTCGTGGTTTAACTCAGCTATTCACGTGCTAAGCCATAGTAAATAAGGCTTTCAGCGAAAAGCTAATGTGCAGAAATCGCCTACATTGCCGTCAATTTCGCATACTCCAGCGCCAGCCGCTTGATGCCGTGATCGACGAAATTCACCTCCACCTGCACGTTTTTCCCGCTGCCATCGGCGTTGATGATCACGCCGTGACCGAATTTCGCATGTGACACCTGTTGCCCGATTCGGAAGCCCGAATCGGTGCGCGTGGCACTGCCAATCGACGACGCGAACGATGAACGGGAATCGGCGTAGGCACCCGACAACGGCGCATGCGGCTCCATCGCCAGCAGATTTTTCGGTTTTGCTGACAGCCATTTCAGTAATTCCGCAGGTACTTCATCCAAAAAGCGCGACGGCACGTTGTAGCGCGTTTGCCCGTGCAACATGCGCATCTGCGCATAGCTGAAATGCAGCCGCTTGCGCGCGCGCGTGATCGCCACATACATCAGGCGACGCTCTTCTTCCAGCCCGCCATCATCGTTCAACGAGTTGTCATGCGGGAACAGACCTTCCTCCAGCCCCGTCATGAACACATAGTCGAACTCCAGCCCTTTCGAAGAGTGAACCGTCATCATCTGCAACGCCGCACGGCCCTCAGCCGCCTGCGTGTCGCCTGCTTCGAGCGATGCATGCGCGAGGAAAGCGCTCACCGGATCGTCACTCTCGGTGACGCTGCCATCGAAGTTTTCAACGTGAACCACGCCGCCGGTCTCGCGCAAAAAATTGTCTGCTGCGCTGATTAATTCTTCCAGATTTTCGACGCGATCTTGACCGTCTTTATCAGCCGCGTACAGCGCCTTCAACGTGCTCGCGTCGAGCAAGTGCCGCACAATCTCCGGCAGTGCCAAACCCTTGGTCGCAATGCGCATGCCTTCGATCAAACCGATGAACTGCGCCATCGCTACATGCGCACGAGAGCCCGCGCCGCCCGCACATGCGGCCTGCCACAACGTCACGCCGGTGCTGGTCGCGACCTGCTGCAAATTCTCGATGGATTTGGCACCGATGCCACGCGGCGGAAAGTTCACCACGCGCAGGAGTGCGTTGTCGTCCTCCGGGTTGTTGATCAACCGCAAATACGCCATCGCATGCTTGACCTCGGCGCGCTCAAAAAAGCGCAATCCGCCATACACACGGTACGGAATACCTGCGTTGAACAGGCCATGCTCGAACACCCGCGACTGCGCATTGGATCGATACAGAATCGCGATGTCATCGAGCGGCACGCCGTCGTTCATCGCCGCCTTCACGCTGTCGAGCACGAACGACGCTTCTTCACCGTCGCTGTATCCTTGGAAAACGCGAATCGGCTCGCCATGTCCCTGATCGGTCCACAGCTCCTTGCCGAGCCGTCCGTTGTTGTTGCGAATCAGCGCGTTGGCCGCGTCAAGAATGTGCCCCTGGCTTCGATAATTTTGTTCGAGCTTGATGATTTTTGCCGGTGCAAAATCATGCTCAAAGCGCTGCATGTTGGCAACCTTTGCGCCGCGAAATCCATAGATCGATTGATCATCGTCACCGACCGCCAGCACCGCCGTGTTCGGCCCCGCCAGCAGCCGCAGCCACTTGTATTGCAGCGTATTGGTGTCCTGAAATTCGTCGACCAAAATGTATCGAAAACGCGCGTTGTAATGCTCGCGCAGTGCCTCGAATTTCGAGAGCACTTCGTAGCAGCGCAACATCAGCTCGGCAAAATCAACGACACCTTCGCGCTGACACGTTGCCTCGTACAGTTGATATAGCTCAACCTGTTTGCGCGTGTAATCGTCATACGCCTCAACGTTGTTCGAGCGCAAGCCCTCTTCTTTAGCGCTGGAGATAAACCACGACAACTGTTTTGGCGGAAATTTTTCGTCGTCGATGTTGTTTTGTTTGAGGATGCGCTTGATCAGCGACAACTGTTCCTGCGTGTCCATGATGGTGAACGTTTGCGGCAGCCCGGCCTCGCGCCAGTGCATGCGCAAAAAACGGTTGCACAGCCCATGAAACGTTCCCATCCACATGGTGCGCACATTGACCTGCACCATCGACGACAGACGCGTCAGCATTTCCTTCGCGGCCTTGTTGGTGAAGGTCACGGCGAGCACGCCAGACGGGCTCACTTGCCCTGTGGAAAGCAGCCACGCAATGCGCGTGGTGAGCACACGTGTTTTGCCCGAGCCCGCACCAGCGAGGATCAGGGCGGACGTGTGAGGAAGAGTGACCGCAGTGAGTTGCGGCTCGTTTAAATGCGCGAGTAACTTTGAAGACATGGAGTCATTGTAGGAGCGGCCTTGGCCGCGATCCCAACGCCGCATACGAAGTCGTCATTCGCGGCCAAGGCCGCTCCTACAGACGCAGCATTCAGGCGCGCCGAAAAATAGCCTTGTACGCGCCAACCACCGCACGCTTGACTCGGTACTTGATCACGCGACCCACTCGCCACGGCCAACTGGCGCGGATTGCGTCCAGCCACAGGTCTTTCCACGGAATGAACCAGTGATAAATCGCCGCAAACCAGGGCAATTGCAGCAGCGCCGGTTGCGTCAAGCTGAACAGCCGCGCCACCACTGCGGTTCCGACCAATTTGGCGCTAATAATCACGATCACACCGAGCGTGCCTTTGCCCTGTGCCATCAGCCAAAGCGCCGCGAGTTTGATCGGGAACAACAACACCGTCGGCAGAGCAAACAACAGCAGAGCGCCCCACGGCGGCAGCTTGCGAATACTGTTTTCCATTGCACGCCACAGCGGACGCCTCGCCAACCAGTCGAAAACGTGAGAAAGCGTCTCCCAACCCCAGTCGTAGAACAGCACGACGAGGGCAAGCGGTAGTTGCAGCAGGCGGATGAGGAAACCTAGCATGACCACAATGTAGCGCGTTGCCGCAACATTCTCTGTAGGAGCGGCCTTGGCCGCGATTGAGCTGCGAATCGCGGCCAAGGCCGCTCCTACAGCCCGTGCGTTGTCCGTTCAGCGCCGTCGATAGAATTGCTAAATGTCCCCTGATCCCGCACTACCCCAGCAGTCACTCGACGTGCCCCGCAACGGTAATCCTGTCGCTGCCCCTCCCAATACTGAGCTGTCGGCCTTCGTGCCATCGTTTCGTGGCTCCGCACCCTATATCCACGCGTTTCGCGGCAAAACGTTTGTGGTGGCGTTTGGTGGCGAGGTTGTTGCCGATGACACGTTCCCGAATTTCATCGCTGATTTGAACCTGCTGGCGAGCCTTGGCGTGCGCCTTGTGCTCGTTCACGGCGCGCGACCGCAGGTCGAAAAGCTGCTCGCACAGCGTGGCATGGAAAGCCGTTATCACAAGGGCATTCGCGTTACTGATGAGTCGCAGCTCGGCAGCGTGATCGGCGCCAGCGCGCGTGCCCGTGCCCGCATCGAAGCCGCGCTGTCGATGGCTCCGCGCACGGCGGCGGTTACGCCCATTCATAACCGCGTCACAGGCGGCAACTTCGTCGTCGCCAAACCGATTGGTGTGGTTGACGGCGTTGATATGAAATACAGCGGCGAGGTGCGCCGCGTTGACGCCCAGGCAATCAACGATTGCCTGAAGGACGGCGACATCGTGCTGATGTCGACGCTTGGCTATTCCACGTCGGGCGACACGTTCAATCTGACGGTGGAAGAGGTCGCGACGCAAACCGCCATCGCACTCAAGGCGACCAAGCTCATCTTTTTGCTTGATACTCCCGGCGTACTTGATGCCGAGGGCACGGTCATCTCGACGCTGTACACCCGAGATGCGTCAGCGATTTCAAGCAAGGCCGCGCAGGCCTCAGACGTGCAATACTTTTTGCCAGCCGCCGTGCGCGCCTGCCAGAAAGGCGTGGGCCGCGCTCATCTGATTGGCCGCAAGCTCGACGGCGCGATTCTGCAAGAACTATTCACTCGCGACGGCGTGGGCACCATGATCTCGGTCGACAGTCTCGACAACCTGCGCCCGGCCACGATTGATGACGTCGGCGCACTGCTGTCGATCATCGAACCGCTGGAGCGGCAGGGCGTTTTGGTGGCACGTCCACGATCATTGATTGAACGTGAAGTAGAGCGTTTTTTTCTCGCCGAACACGACGGCCAGATCATCGGTTGCGCAGCGTTGTACCCATTCCCGGAAGCTAACAAGGCCGAGCTTGCGTGCCTTGCCGTGAGTCCAGACTATCGACGTGAAGGCTACGGCGAACGGCTGATGAAAGCCATTGAAAACGAAGCGAAGTCGCAAGGCATCAATACGCTGTTCGTACTCACCACACGCACCGCGCAATGGTTCACAGAACGCGGTTTCACTCCCGCAAAATTCACTGATTTACCCGAGAAAAAGCAAGCGCTCTATAACTTTGAGCGAGCGTCTCAGGTTTACGTCAAGAACCTGTAGGAGCGGCCTTGGCCGCGAGAGGCGCTGCACGAATCGCCCCTCGCGGCCTAGGCCGCTCCTACAACAACATAAGGAAAAAATATGGCACGCACAGTTCAATGCATCAAACTCGGCCGCGAAGCTGACGGCCTCGATTTCGCGCCGTATCCGGGCGAACTTGGCAAGAAGATTTACGAGAGCGTGAGCAAGGAGGCCTGGGCCGGCTGGCTCAAGCACCAGACCATGCTCATCAACGAAAATCGCCTCGGTTTAGCCGATCCGAAAGCGCGCAAATACTTAGCCGAGCAGATGGATAAATACTTCTTCTCAGGCGGCGGCGAAACCGCAAGCGGCTACGTGCCGCCGGCGAAGTAACGCGGCGTTTTTTTGCAGCTTTTGTGGGAGCGGTTCCACCGCGACAGGTGGTTGGATCTTCCACGTTTCTCGCGGTAAAACCGCTCCCACAAGAACCGACCAAACGAGTTCATCATGACCGCAATCTCCCGCTTCCCCGTCCCCGAACTCGCAGACATGCAGGAAGACCTGCGCACACGCATGCTGGAGGTGCAGCAGAAGGCGGGTTTCATCCCCAACGTCTTCATTGCGCTCGCCCATCGCCCTGCCGAATGCCGCGCCTTCTTCGCTTATCACGACGCGTTAATGCTCAAAGAGACGCCCGCACTCAACAAGGCCGAGCGCGAGATGATTGTGGTGGCCACCAGTGGAGCCAACGACTGCGTGTACTGCGTCGTGGCGCACGGCGCGATCCTGCGCGTCTACACCAAAAATCCGCGCATCGCTGATCAGGTCGCGATCAATCACCGCAAGGCCGAGATCACGCCAAAGCAGCGCGCCATGCTCGATTTCGCGCTCAAGGTTTGCCTGCATTCCAACGAGATTGACGAACCGGATTTCGCGGCGCTACGTGAGCATGGTTTTACCGATGACGACATCTGGGACATCGGATCGATCACCGCCTTTTTCGGCATGAGCAACCGTATTGCCAACATGAGCAGCATGCGGCCAAACGACGAGTTCTACTTGATGGGGCGGGTGCCGCGCAGCAAATAAGCGCAGCGGTTACCGGGTCTTGCGCAACCGATACGCGGAGGGCCAATTGCGCAGCGTGCGATTTAGATTGCCGACAGGTGTAGCGCGATTTTCTGGCGCGAATCGAACCACGTTATAGATTCGCGCAAATTCAGCGAACTTGTCGGCGTGGTCTGGCCAACGCGCCGCTGCGCGTTGCATCGCTGTAGCCACGGTTTCGTGCCGCTCAATGGCCATCCCGGCCTTAGTCAACCGCGCTCTGCCTGCTCGCCACGCACGCATCGCGGGATCAATTTTTTGCTCGTTGCGTTTGACCCATAACCACCACGCGCCGCCCATCAGCGCGCCGCTCGCGGTGATGGCGAGCAGCATCCAGCCGAGCGCCGTGAACACATCGATACCGGCGAGCCCCAAGTCTTTGAGCAGTGCTTTTTGACGATCTCGATCAAAGCCGATTACCCATTTGGTGTAGCTGAAATTGGCTTCTTCCCAAGCGTTACCAAAACCAGAAAGCGAGAACCAACTGCGTGCATTCACCAGCATCCGCTCGGTCTCGGGCAGTGACTGTCGCAAGCCTAGTTCAATGCGGTTCGGCGCGACGGCAGCGGTGGGGTCAACGCGTCGCCACTGCCCGTTGATCCACACCTCCATCCACGCATGGGCATCGCTCTGGCGCACGATCATGTACCCCGCCGGGTGGTATTCGCCACCCTGATAACCGGTGACTACGCGCGCTGGAATACCACTCGCTCGCAGGACGAACACTGCCGCGCCCGCATAGTGCTCGCAAAAGCCGCGACGATCGTCGAATAGAAATTCGTCAATGGCGGTCAGGCCGCGCGCGCCGCCGTAAATCGGTGGGTTGAGGGTGTAGAAAAATTTTTCCTGATTGAAGTATTGGAGCAGGGCGCTTACACGGGCAGTCGGATCGGGGAATTGGGTGGCAAGCTCGGTAGCAAATGCTCGAGAGCGCGGGCTCAATTGGCGCGGTCCTGTGCGCATTTCGGGGCTATTTGCGGCGGGCTCCGGTGCGTCGTAGCTGCCACGCGCAAAGGACTGCGCTCGATATTGAGTGGCACCAGTCGCCGCACGCCGCACACCAATTTGCTGGGCATCAGTCAGATAAGCCGTTTGCTCAACGGCGGGGCCGGAGGGATAGGCAACCGGCAGCTCAAGAACGGGCAACCAGCGCGTGTCCTGTCGCTCGACGGTTACCGTGTATTCAACGGCTTCGCGAGCGTGCTCGTCTGGCGTGAAGTTGATGAAATCGCCTCGCATGCGTGCTGCGTTTTCTGCACCGACGCTCCAAGTTACGCCGTCAAATTCACGTAGCACTGGGCCTCGCCAATACAGCGCGGATGGCGCGGGCTTGCGCTTTTCAAACTCAACTCGAAACGCGGTTTCTTTCGACAGGATGAGTTGTGCGATCTGCCCTGGGCGCATCTCCTCGGACAAACCGCTTTGACCCGTAGTGGTGTCGCGCATACCCCACAGTGGAGCTGTGGCGCGTGGAAACAGCACGAACAGCATCGCTGCTAGCGGAATGCCGAGTAAGGTGTGTGCCGATGCACCTTTGAGGTGATGCACGAGCGTCGAGCGCGCATCTGACGCTCGCGAAGGCGCGTCAAACAAGCGTAGTGCCGCCACATAAATAATGATGACCGGCGGCACGCTCAGTGCAGCGAGCAGGCCTAGGTTCTCGAAGAAACTCGCCACATAAAGCACCAGCGCCATGCCCCACACCACCATAAAGTCGCGTGTGGACTTCGCTTCAATTAGCTTCAATGGCCCCAGAATGAACAACAGCGCTACGCCGGGATCGCGACCAAAAATTCTTCCGTATTGCTGAAATATCAGCGCGCCTGCGCCGATGGTCAGCAGCATCAACGCCGCTCGCCACAGCCATTGACGTGGCTGCTGCCGCACCAGAAAACACACCACCAGCGCGATCACTCCAACCGCCGCGATAACAGGTTTGACCGCTAGGACGTTCGCCGCCTGAGCTAGCAAAATGGCGAATGACATGAAGCGGCGAGCGCGCAGATCAGGCTCGATTACCACAGGCTTCGGCGTCTTCGGTATGTTTGCGTGTTGCTTGCGACCGATGCTTTTTACCCGATCGCCCAATGTGGCACTCGTGGCGCTCATCGCAGCCCTCGCAAGTCTTCAACACGCTGCGGATATGCCGCAAGCAGCAGCGACGCATCGGCGAATTGCTGCGAGCCATCAGCGAGCGGCAAATGACCATTGGGTAGTGTCAGTTCATAGGCACAGTTCTCGTGGTGGGCGCGCAAAAGCCATGCGGCCACGCGCGACAAACGTGCTTCGGTGTCAGTCAGCGTCACCGCCTGCCACGACAACGCGATTTCTTGCCGGTGACCGCTGTCGCCGGTTCGCGTGTACCAGTCTCCTGATTTCGCGACTTGTTTCCATGCCACTCGTTTCAGCGAGTCGCCAGGCGCGTAATCGCGTAGGCTGTCAGGATCATGTGCCACATGAAGCTGGCGTGAAGCCGCACCATCGTTGTCGCCCGCCATCAACGGCAGCGGAGGCGGTGGTGTTTCTGGTTGCGGCTCGACCACGCCCAACCATTCAAAATGGACGTAGCTCCAAGCGCGAATCAAGCCATAGGGCGCACGGCTTTCAACGACGATGCGACGCAGCGGCAGGAGCCCACGACGGGTGGGTATGAACGCCAACGGCACGACCGCCGTGGTGTCTTGTGTCACCGACACTTGCGCGCTTTTCGCGGCAATCTTTCTGTTGCCGTCCGCCTGTGTGCGCAGGGAGATACCGTCTCGCGTGCGCTCGGGTGAAGCAAGCGCAACAGAGAACGTCAGCGACTCACCCAACTTGCAATGCGGCGACCGCCCGGCTCGCACTATCAACCCGCGCAGATTGCGATAACTCACCAATAACGCCGCCTGCATCAATCCAGCCAGCAGAAATGCGACGACGAATGCGAGTGACAACTGGTAGTTGATACCCACCAACAGCAACACAATCGCCGTGACGATCACGAACACGCCTCGCCCCGTCGGCAGCAAGTAAATACGTCGCTGTAACAGCTCCAGTTCAGCAGCGGTTGTGGGTGTTTTGCCAAAACTTTGCTGCCAATGCGCCCGCCGCCGCGCCCACCACGATGCTGGCAACAATGCAGTGGAATGTGCAACAGTGGCCACGGCTAAGGTGCCGCAACGCTCAACAATACCGCGCTCGCCAGCTGACCGCCCTTGGTCAGACTGTCATGGCTTGCGCTCAAGCGATGGCTCACCACCGCCGACCACACGGCCTGCACGTCGTCGGGCAAGACGTGATCGCGTCCCGCCTGCAGCGCCTCGGCGCGTGCGGCACGCAGCAACGCCAAGCCTGCGCGAGGTGAGAGCGGTCGTGTCGCACCGGTTCGGCTTGCATTCAACAATTGCTGCACGTAAACAAGCACGGCTTCGGAAACGTGGATTTGTTCGATCAGTGACTGCAACTTTGCGAGCGCGTCGGGCGCGAGCACAGAGCCCAATTTGATGGCGCTGGCTCTGCGATCCCCCCCGCGCAACAACGCAATTTCAGCCTCCGCACTGGGAAAGCCCAGCGTCAATCGCATCATGAAGCGATCCAACTGCGACTCTGGCAATGGCGACACACCCACCTGATCCAGCGGGTTCTGGGTGGCAATCACGAAGAAAGGCGATGGCAAATCACGGCTCACGCCATCGACGGTTACCTGATGCTCCTCCATCGCTTCAAGCAGTGCGCTTTGCGTTTTTGAAGGCGCACGGTTGAGTTCATCAGCCAACAACACTTGCGCAAAAATCGGCCCTGGCGTGAAGCGCATGGCCTGCGCCGTGCTGTCCCAAATCGACAGCCCCAGCAGATCAGACGGCAACAAATCGTTGGTGCACGGCACCTTGTTGTAGGCGAGCCCGAAAGTCTTCGCCAACGCTAGCGCGAGCGTTGATTTACCGAGCCCTGGCGCGTCTTCAATCAGCAGATGTCCCTGTGCTAACAGACATGTGACCGCAAGCCGAGTGACTTCGGTTTTGCCCAGTACAATCGAATCGAGCTGTTGGTGGATTTCGCTGAGCAGTTTGCTCGCGGTCAAAATGTGTGGCGATGGGGACACGAAAAAAATTCCTGAATCGTGAAAGTGGTCAAAATATGTCGTCAGCGGATGGTAAAGCTAGGTCAACGAACTCCGCGCAAACAAACTCCGCCACGAATACGCAAGACACCGAGCGCCGGGTTTTTTTAAGCGCGTGCTCCGCGAGTCTCGTAGCTGTGGCGTCACAATGGGTAAGCGCGCAGACATTTACCGGCACCTCAGCGTCGAGCGCGACGTCTGGCAAGCGCGATCGCCGGTATGCACGCAGCATATTAGCGGATGAGCAGGGTCGGGCGGTTCGCGCCAGTTCGCTCAAGCCACTGACCAACTATCTATTTCAATATCCCTTCGTGGCTACACCCTGCTTACTGCTCAACCTTGACCGTGATGTTGGCGGCGTCGGTCTGCGCAAGTCCATCGTCGCTTTCTCCGCCATCTGCTCGCACAAACTGGCGTATCCCGCGAAGGAAGTAAGCTTCATTCGCTTTCAAGCGAATGCATCGTCGCGCAGCGAGGCGCAACGTATTCACTGCTGTGCCGATCACTCTGTGTACGACCCGGCTCGCGGGGCTGCGGTGGTGACAGGACCTGCTCCGCTTCCGTTAGCTGCCATAACGCTCGAATTCAACCCCCGTGACGACACGCTTGCGGCGGTCGGCACCTCAGGTACGGATCAATTTGATGCATTTTTTACGAAATATGAGTTCAAGTTGAATATGGAATTTCAAGGCAGTCCGCGAAGCCCTGTGGCGAGTCAAACGCGGCTGCAGGAACTGGCGCAGTACTGCCGTAATGTGGCGCAGTGTTGAGCGTTGGACTTGTCCATAGCGGAACGGCCCTAGACGCTACAGTCGCTGGAACCGTGGCGGCTCTTGTGGTTCGTGATCTGAAGAAATCGTATGGTGCCGTCGATGCTGTGCGCGGCATCACGTTTTCGGTCGCGCAGGGCGAAACAGTGGGGCTGCTCGGCGGCAACGGCGCAGGCAAAACGACAACGATTTCCATGTTGCTTGGCGTGCTCACGCCAACCTCAGGCAGCATTGAATTGCTGGGTTTGTCTTTGGCGGCGCATCGTTATGACATCTTGCCGCGTATCAACTTTACGTCGCCCTACGTCGACCTGCCAAAGCGCCTATCCGTGGTCGAAAATCTGCGCGTGTTTGCCGGGCTGTACGGCGTGCGTGATGGCAAAAAACGCATTGCCGAATTGCTCGGTGAACTCGATCTGGAAGAGGTTGCAGATCGCCCTTACGCCAACTTGTCTGCGGGGCAGCGCACGCGCGTCAGTCTTGCCAAATCGCTGTTGAATTCGCCCGAATTGTTGCTGCTTGATGAGCCGACCGCATCGCTAGATCCAGATGTGGGTGATCGCATGCGTTCGCTTCTGGAGCGCTACCGCAAGCAATCTGGCTGCGCGATGCTGCTGGCGTCGCACAACATGGCCGAAGTGGAACGATTGTGCGACGAAGTGATCATGCTCAAACGCGGTGAGATCGTGGACAAGGGCTCGCCAGCCGGGTTGCTGACCAAATACGGTCGTAGCAATCTTGACGACGTGTTCCTCGATATTTCGCGCGGCCAACCCAATGACGTAGCGGAGGTGACGATTTGAGCGCACGCCCCGGCTATCGCAATAGTTCCGTGCAGCGCATCGGCGCGATGCTGTCGCGGCATTTCTTTTTGATTCGCAAATCGTGGCCGCGATTGTTTTCGTTTGCCTATTACCCGGTGATGCAGTTACTGGTGTGGGGCTTTGTTACGCAGTATCTGGGGCCGCAGAGTGCGAGTCAGGGGGTGTTGCAGGCGGTGCCGGGCATTCTGCTGACAGGCGTGTTGCTGTGGGACGTGTTGGTGCGCGGCGAATTGGGATTGTTTTTGTCTTTTCTCGAAGAAATGTATTCGCGCAATCTCGGCAATCTTTTTGTAAGTCCGTTGCGGCTGCATGAGTTTGTGATCGCACAAATGTTGATGAGCATTGTGCGCGTGGTGATCGGCTCCGGCGTGGCTTTGTTGGTCGCCTTACTGTGCTTCGATTTGCAGATCGCGCAGCAAGCGTTCGCGCTGTCGTTGTGTCTGGGGTGCCTGTTGGTTTTTGGTTGGGCGGTGGGCTTGCTGGCTAACGGTTTGGTGCTTCGATTTGGGCTTGGCGCGGAAGAAATTGGCTGGGCGGTGGTGTTCCTGATCGGGCCGCTGTCGGGCGCGTATTACCCGGTTTCAGTGTTGCCGTCATGGCTGCAAGCGGTGGCATACGCTTTGCCTACTGCGTGGGCCTTTGAGGCAATGCGCGCTGCGTTGATCGAAGGGCGAATTGCGTGGCAAATGCTTGCGATGTCAATGCTGCTCAATCTGGTCTATTTTGTTGCCTGCGCCTTTTTGTTCTGGCGATTTGTGGAATCGGGTCGGGAGCGAGGGTTGCTACTTCAGATGGGTGAATAGTGATCGACTGGATCAATCCTGGCGACCCTTTTCCCTCTGCGGAAACGGCGTTGACTGATCCGAATGGCTTGCTCTGCGCGGGGCTTGAGATCACGCCTGAACTGGTTCTTGCAGCCTACCAGCGTGGCATTTTTCCGTGGTACAGCGAAGGCCAGCCGGTGCTGTGGTGGAGTCCCGATCCGCGCATGGTGTTGCAGCTAAAAAATTTTCGCCTGCATCGCAGTTTGCGCAAGTCGCTGAAACATACGGAATACGAAATTCGCGTGGATACGAGCTTTGAGACGGTGATGCGCGCTTGCGCTGATCCAAGGCCTGAGCAGGGTGGAACGTGGATCAGCGAGGCCATTATTGCGGCATACACCGCACTGCATCACGCGGGTTTTGCGCATTCCGTAGAGACGTGGATGGACGATGAATTGGTGGGCGGTTTGTACGGCATCGCGTTGGGTCGCGTGTTCTTCGGCGAAAGCATGTTTGTGCGACGAACGGACGCATCAAAGATCGCGTTTGCGCATTTGGTGACGCAGCTCAAGCGCTGGCAGTTTGAATTGATCGATTGCCAACAGCAAACCGAGCACTTGGCCTCACTAGGCGCCGCGCCGATTTCGCGAAAAGCGTTTTTAGACGAGTTGAATCGGCTGGTGCATGCAGCTGCCGTTTCGGCCCGCGCGGGGACGTGGAAATTTGATGCGGATTTGCTGCGTGATTTGCTCACGCCGGCAAATCGCGTTGACAGTTAAATTAGTGCCAGAATGCAGTTATGAGCAAGCTCAACGATCTCGCAAATGTTCCATGGCAAGCGTTGCAGTTTTATTCCACCGCGCCGTATCCGTGCAGCTACCTTGAAGGTCGAATCGCGCGTTCGCAGGTGGCTACCCCAAGCCATCTCATTTCAAGCAGCGTATATGGCGAATTGTTGCGCGTGGGTTTTCGTCGTAGCGGCACCTTTATTTATCGCCCGCATTGCGACGGCTGTGACGCCTGCATGCCGTTACGCGTGCCGCTTGCCATGTTCAAGCCAACCCGCAGCCAGCGCCGCGCATGGGCTGCGCACCGAGCTGAGTTTTCGGTGCATTTTGTGCCGCTGCAATACAGCGCCGAGCACTATGAGCTGTACTTAAAGTACCAGCGGCTGCGCCATCACGGCGGCGGCATGGATCGCGACAGTCGCGAGCAGTATCAACACTTCTTGTTGCAAAGCCACGTCGAAACGCTGCTCGTAGAGTTTCGCGATGCGCGCGGCCATCTTGCTATGGTGAGCCTCGTTGATGTGCTCGCGGACGGCCTGTCAGCGGTGTACACGTTCTACGATCCGTCAATCAAGGGCAGCCTTGGCACGTTTGGTGTGATGTGGCAAATGGATCAGGCGCAATCGCTGGGCTTGGGCTACGTCTACCTCGGCTATTGGATCGAGGATAGCGAGAAGATGGCGTACAAAGCGAATTTCGGCCCCAACGAAATTTTGCGTGCTGGGGCGTGGCAGCCTAACGCTTAGCGCAGCTGACGCAGTGCTGCTACTGCTGCCTATTCGGGCTGCACCAATCGGCGCTGTTGAACGTCAGCCGCCAACTGTCGCAGCACGCCTTCGGTGGCCGTCCAGTCGATACACGGATCGGTGATAGAGGTGCCGTACGCCAACGCTTTTCCGGGGGTCAAATCTTGTCGACCTGCGTTCAGATGCGACTCGATCATGACGCCGAAAATTCGCTCGTCTCCCGCCGCCATTTGTCGCCCAACATCAGCGGACACCTCGATTTGGCGGTCGTGCTGTTTGCTGCAGTTGGCGTGCGAGAAATCGATCATGATGTGCTGCGGCAGGCCTGCCTTGGCCAGTTCCTGACCGGACGCTTCAACGCTTGCCGTATCGTAGTTGGGGCCTTTTCCACCGCGCAAAATGACGTGGCAGTCTTCATTGCCATTGGTCGAAATAATCGCGCTGTGACCGCCCTTGGTGACCGAGAGAAAGAAGTGCGGTGCGGCGGCGGCTTTGATCGCGTCCACGGCGATTTTGATATTGCCATCGGTGCCGTTCTTGAAACCCATTGGGCAGCTCATACCCGACGCGAGCTGGCGGTGCACCTGACTCTCCGTGGTGCGCGCACCAATTGCGCCCCACGAGATCAAGTCGGCGTAATACTGTGGCGTTAGCGTGTCGAGAAATTCAGTCGCGGCGGGCACACCCAACGCATTGATTTCCAGCAGCAGCTCGCGGGCCAGACGCAGGCCTTCGTTGATTTTGAAACTGCCGTCGAGCAGCGGGTCGTTGATCAGCCCCTTCCAGCCGACGGTGGTGCGTGGCTTTTCAAAGTACACGCGCATTACAACGATCAAATCAAGCTTCAACTCGTCGCGCAGCATTTTGAGCTTGCGGGTGTATTCGAGTGCTGCTTTTTTGTCGTGAATGGAGCAGGGGCCGACGATCACTACCAGCCGATCATCCGCGCCGTGCAGCACGCCGTGAATCTCGCGCCGCGTGTCAAACACCAATTGCTCAACAGCCTCCGAGGCCGGAAATTCACGCAGCAAGTGAGCAGGAGGGGCGAGCTCGAAGATGTCCTTGATGCGGACGTCGTCGACTTGGCGATTGAGTGTGGCGGTCATGTCAGGTTCTACCGAGTACTGTTGCAATGGTTTGATTTTACGATAAGCAAGAAAATTGCGTAAAAGCAACAATACAAACGCTTATCAAATTTAAATTGCGCACAAATAGTTTTTTAAGCAATTAATTGCGTTTATGCTTAATTTAATAGTATTAACTTTTTTGCAAGAGCCTTATTTTTATGGGGCTTAACAGGTATTTTACTAATAAGTCGATAAATGGCATAAATAGCACTATTACCCCATAGAAACAGTCGTTCACGCACAGAGCTGTAACTAATTAGTCGAGATTATTCATTAGTTTTTTTCTTCTCCGCCGCTGCGAAGCCACGTGCCCAGCGTCTTTCGAGCACCCCAAAATTGCTACGAAACACCCGAAATCGCGTCGTTCTTGCCGTCGGAGGAACGACGAAGCATGAGACGTTTTGTAATGAATAACTTCGGATACATGCAAAAAAAAGAGCCCGTACAAGACGGGCTCGGGAGTTTGCCATTGACACGGGAGGAGCGGTCAATGGCACGCCATGGCACCGGGGAGTGCAGTGGCGTTTTTTGCAAGCGCACGGCGCACCTGCAGACGCAGCAATTCGGGGGAATCGGGCGTCGGGCCTGTGCAATGCTGACGATCGCGAGACGGTCGGGATTGCACAGCGCCTGTGGGTATAGACGCGACAACGCGGCAAAACATGACAGTGTTGCCAGCAATTTTTTCGTCGGTCAGTAAAAATACAATCCATACAGCGTCGGCGGCACATCGTCGGCTGATGTTCGGCCCACCGATTGGGCGAAGCGTTTGCGCGCCGTGCGCGCCTCTGGACTGTTGGCGTCTTTGCTGGCCGCTAGGGCTTCGGCATAGCGTAGCGCGAGCACGATGCGATGCTGCTCGCCGAGATCTTTGGGGCGCGACTGTTGCGCAGTCGCCAGCAACTCGTCGGCTCCGGGCGCGCGGGCAAGCGCTAACAGCACCGCCACGCGCGTGGTGAAGGCGAAGTAGTAGTAGGCACCGCGCTGCGGTGTGAGCGCTTTGTAGGCGGCAAACATTACCGGCGCGACCTCAACGAGCTGGCCTTTGGCGATTAGCAGTCCGTTGCGCGCCGATTGCAGCGAACGGAAGTCGGTGCCCTCGGTGATGCCCTCGGCGCGCACAAACTCAGCAGCTTCTGCGTACAGCCGCTCCATCGCAGGCACATCGTCGAGTGCGGCGGCCACATAAAGCAGGCGCCAGCGAAAGCGAAACAAGCGGCGCTGCGTCGCGGTTGTCGCAGGCGCATCAACCACTGCCAAAAGCTCGGCGAATCGTCGCCGCAGTTCAGCCATAGGTGCGACGGCAAACAGGGTGTCGACTTCGAGCAGATCGAGCTTGGCGTACTCAACTGCCAAATTGTTGGCGGGCGCCGCAGCGAGCCGCGATACCCGGTCTTGGTAGGCGCGATTGGCGGCCAGCGGGGTGCCGTAGCGCATCTGGAAAAAGCCAATTTCATCGAGCACGGCAAGGCTGTGTCGATTGCTCGGCCCGGCTAGGCTGTCCCACTTGGCGATGAGCGCCACAGCGCGCGCCTCCAGACCGGTGGTGTCACCCACAGTCAATTGCACTGAAATTAGCTGACCGAGGTAGGCCAGCCCCGCCTTGAGCTGGTTGGGCGGCGGATTGAGGTAGGTCATCTCATGTTTTTTAAGCAGCGCAAACTCTTTTTGTAGGTCGCCTTGAATCGCGAAAATCGCCGCACGCTCGGCGTCAATTTGTGCCTCGTCCCAAGTGGTTTTGTAGCCTCGCTGATCCACAAAATTGCTGTACTGCGCTAGCGCCGCCTCCGCCTTGTCGGTCAAGCGCGCCTCGCTGTAGACATTGACCGCAGCGAGCAGCGTGTCGCCGCGTAAGTTCGGCTGGGACTTCGCCAGCCGCTGCGTCAACGGCAGCAGGCGCTCCACACGCGTCACCACCTCTGCACCACGCCCCAAGCGCGACATCACCAGACACAATGTGACCTCAGCGTTCAAAGCGCGCAATGAGTCTGCCCCATACAGAGCGGTGGCACTGCTGAACGACTGCTCTGCCAGTGCCAGTGCGTCCGGGTTTCGGCCAAGCGAGGTGTAAATGCTGGCGAGTGAAGCGTTGAGTCGCTGCTGCGTTTCCGGGACATCGGCAAATCGTATCGCGACCTCTTTGCGTGCTTGCTCCAGCAGAAGATACGCACTTGGCCATTCGCCGCCGTGAAATTCGGGGTCAGCTTTGCGAAACAAATCGGCCAGATAATCGGTGGCTTGATTGGCTCGTGCCGCCTCGGCGCTGGCGCGTTGGAAATGCCATAGCGAAAACGCAAGGCCTGCGCCAAGCGCTACGATCAAGGTGGCGGTCAAACCTACGGGCAGCCAATTGCGGCGCAGCCACAGCCGCGTGCGATAGCTGCGGTCTTCGCGCCGCGCGGCAATCGGGCGCTGCGTGGCCCAGCGCTGCAGGTCAGACACGAACGCCTCCATGGTACGGTACCGATCGGCGGGATCAATGCGAATCGCGCGCGAAATGATTGCATCTAGGTCGCCGTGCAAGCGGCTGGCGTCCGATGGTGCTGGCAGGTTGTCTTTGGCGGCGAGGCCGGCGCCTTGTGCGGGGTGCGTCGCTGCGTGCGACACCCGTTCTGGCGTGATGTGTAGCACCGCGTACTCGAGCGCGGCCCGACCCGGCTTTTCGGGCAGATGCGCGCGGCGGCCAGAAAGTAGATGATAGGCGAGGCTACCCAGCGAATAAATGTCGCTGGCCACACCTGTGGCCTCGCCACTGATCTGCTCGGGTGCGGCATATTCCACCGTGAGGCCGCGACCGCCGATTTTGGTGGCTTCCGAGGTGGTGGCATCAATGTGCTCACGATCTTCGAGTAGGCCCGCCACACCAAAATCGAGTAGTTTGACGTGACCGCCGGGCGTGACCAACACGTTCGACGGCTTCAAATCCCGATGCACCACCAATTGCGAATGCGCGTACGACACCGCCTCGCCGATTTCGCGGATCAATTCGATTCGGGCGGCCACCGTGGTGGCGTGTTCTGCCGCGTAGTTGAGCAGCGGCATCCCATCGACGTACTCAAGCACCAGAAACGGCTGCCCGAACAAACGCCCAGCATCAATCAGCCGGGCAATGCCGGGGTGATTGAGCCTTGCGAGCAGCGCTCGCTCCTGCGCGAAGCGAGCCTCGAACTGTTGCGAGTCGCCCTCAGCGCGTAAAAATTTGACCGCGGCTTTGGCCTGAAACAACCCGTCCGCCCGCGTGGCCAGCCACACCTCGCCCATGCCCCCCACGCCGATGACCTCTTGCAGCTTCCAGGCGCCGCAGCGTTCACCCGCATGGCGATGGTCGGCTGCCCGGCCGCGCTCGGCACGCAAGGCGCGGGCGAGCAGGCCGTCGAAACCGCGCTCGCCAGCCTCGCCCAATTCCGGGGCCAACTGGGTGATAAATCCCGCCGCCGCAGCAGTGGCACCCGCCGCAGCGCTGTGGCGAACGACATCGGTTACCTGTGTTTGCGCGTGCGCACGCCCCAAAAGCTTGCGCACTTCCTGCGCGAGCTTGGGATTAACCTCGTGCAGTCGCTTGAAGAGCGCTGGCCGCGACAGCTCATCACATTCCAGCGCCTCATCCAGCGCCGCGTTGACGGCCTGCCAGAATGCAGCATCAAAATCTTCGCCGATGGGGGCGGCTTCAGGAATGGGTGGTGGAGAAGATGGGCTCATCGCACCAGCAAAGACGCAAACGCCTGAAAAACCGCGTCAGATCGGCGTTGATGCAACGTCAAGCCACTCCGCCAGCAGCGCGCGTGCCTTGACAATTTCGCGATTGATGGTGCGCGTTGACAGCCCCCGCGATTCGGCGGTTTCAACAATGGTCATGCCGCAAAAAAAATGCAACTCAGCGGTTTGATACATGCCCACGTCAACCGCCTTGAGCCGCTCCAGCGCTCGATCCAGCGCAACGACATCGACCGCAGGCAAAAATTCTGCCGCTGTGGAATCTGCATGCGACAGGGTGAGCAACGTCTCGCCGCCGCCGCGCTTTTCAGCATCACGTGCGCGAATGAAGTCGATCACGATTGAGCGCAGCACTTTGCCCACGTACGCAAAAAACTGCACCCGTGTGTCCCCGTTTAAACCCTCGCGCTCAGCCATGCGCATAAAGCCCTCATGCACCAGCGCCGTTGCGTTTAACCCGGTCACGCCGCCGGCCTGCGCGAGCCGCGCACGGGCGACCCGCTTGATTTCGGGATAGAGCTCGGCGTAGAGCTTGCTCATAGCATCAGCGTCGCCGCTGGCGGCTTGCTGAAACAGTTGCGGTGAGACGGTACTCAAAATGGGTGTGGTGGCGTAAAAATCTTTGTCAACACGTCTTTATATCGTTTAAACGAAATTATTCATTAGTTTTTTCTTCGTCGCCTCTGAGAAGCGTGTGAATTTTTCTGTTGCGTCGTATCTCTGATAATTCGCGCGTTGTATATTTTTTTAGGTGACTATCATGCCCCGCCAAGTTCTACGTAACGCCCGAGTATTCGACAGCATCAACGGCGTCGTGCTGCCTGCGAGCACGGTTGTTGTGATGGATGGGCGCATCGCCTCGGTCACGGTGGGCGAAATCGCCGCCGATGTTGGCGATCAAGCTAATTCCGCCACTAGCGGCACGGACTCGGTCGATATTAAAGGCCGCATCGTGCTGCCCGGATTCATCGATTGCCATGTGCACGTCACCGCCGTGCACCACGACGTCTGGGCGCTGTCAATGCAGCCGCCGAGCTTCATCACCGCCCAAGCGCGGCACGTGCTTGAAGGCATGCTGATGCGCGGTTTCACCACCGTGCGTGATGCGGCGGGCGCGGATTATGGTGTGCAGTTGGCCGTTGAGCGCGGTTTTTTGCGCGGGCCGCGATTGTTCATTGCGGGGGCGCCGATTTCGCAGACGGGCGGGCATGCCGATATTCGTCCTCGGGGCGTCAAAGAATTCATGTGCACCTGCGCAGGTCTTGGCCTGTTCCCAGCGATTGCAGATGGCGTGCCCGAAGTGCGCCGCGCGGTGCGTGAGCAATTGCGCCACGGTGCCAACCAGATCAAGATCATGGCCGGTGGCGGCGTGGCAAGCCCGACCGATCCCATCGACGGAACGCAATATTCGTTAGAGGAAATCACCGCCGCCTGCGAGGAGGCGTATGCGGCCAACACCTACGTCATGGCGCACGCCTACTCGCCACGCTCGATCACGCGGGCAGTGCAGTGTGGCGTGCGCTCGATCGAACACGGCAATTTGCTCGACGAGCCGACCGCCAAGGTGATGAAGACGGAGGGCGCGTTTCTGGTGCCCACGCTGGCCACCTACGCAATGCTCGCGGAAGAGGGCAAACGCCTCGGCTGGAGCGACGAAATGCTCGGCAAGCTAGATCGGGTGAAAGACGCGGGCGCACGTGCCATCGCCATCGCCAAAGCTGAGGGCATTCCGATTGCGTTCGGCACCGATTTGCTGGGCGCGATGCATGCGCAGCAGAGCATTGAATGGCGCTTGCGTGCGGGTGTGCAGACGCCCGTAGAAATTTTGCAAAGCGCAACCAGCGTGGCTGCCAAATTGTTGAATCAGGAGGGCAAACTCGGTGTAATCGCCGCAGGCGCACATGCGGATTTGGTCGTGGTTGACGGCGACCCGACGGCTGACGTCACACTGTTGTGCGATCCGGAAAAGGCCATCGTTGCGGTGATGAAGGCGGGCGTTTGGGAGAAGGCGTTGCAGGCGTGATCCAGCGCAAGAACGCCAACCCTGCGAATTTCGAAATTCGCATGCGGCACGGCGCGCGGCGTGTGCTCCAATCTACATGCTGTTGATCGTTTACGGTGCATTTTCGCTGTGCCGATTCGACAGCATAGCTCGCATTAGGAGTGCACATGATTCAGTTGAACATCAACGGCCGAGCCCATCAGGCGGACGTCGAAGACGAAATGCCATTGCTCTGGGTGTTGCGCGAAATTCTCGGCATGACAGGCAGCAAGTACGGCTGTGGCATCGCTGCGTGCGGTGCCTGCACGGTGTATGTCGACGGCACGCCGGTGCGCTCGTGCTCGGTGCCTGCTTCGGCGTTGCAGAGCGCAAAGATCGTAACCATTGAGGGCCTTTCTCCCGACATTTCGCATCCGGTGCAGCGCGCATGGCTGGAGCTGGATGTGCCGCAGTGCGGCTACTGCCAGTCCGGGCAAATCATGGCAGCAGCGGCGTTGCTGAAGGACAAGCCGAACCCGACCGACAAAGACATCGACGACGCGATGACCAACCTCTGCCGCTGTGGCACCTACCAGCGCATTCGGGCTGCGATTCATCTCGCGGCGAAGATGCGAACGGCGGACGCAAGCGAGTGGCTTAAGATGGATCGGCATGCGGAGATGCATGGCGTTGACGCAGCTTCAACGGCGCAGGCATAGGAGTTGATGATGAACACACTTCTCCAATCATCCAGTGCCGACACCGTAAGCCCATCACGCCGTCACTTTATCGTGGGCTCGGCAGCCTTCGCAGGCGGCGGTTTCGCGCTCGGCCTGGCGGCAACGTGGTCATCAGCGGCCAACGCACAAGGTCTCGCCACGGTCGCTCCGGGCGACGCGGAAGTCACCGCTTGGGTCGTCATCAAGCCCGACGACACCTGCATCATCCGCATCGCGCGATCCGAAATGGGGCAAGGCACGCGCACCGGCCTCGCGCAGCTGGTGACTGAAGAACTCGAATGCGATTGGGCCAAAGTCGCAACCGAATATCCATCGCCCGGACAGAACTACGCACGCAAACGAGCGTGGGGCGAAATGTCCACCGGCGGCAGTCGCGGCATTCGTATTTCTGAGGACTACGTGCGTCGCGGCGCAGCGGCAGCGCGCATCATGTTGCTTCAGGCGGCGGGCGAGGCGTGGCAGGTGCCAGTCACCGAACTCACCGTGTCCAAAGGCGTGATCACGCACGCCGCGAGCAAGCGCACGACGAGCTACGGCAAGATCGCCGCTGCGGCGGGCAAACTCACGCCGCCCGACCCAAAAAGCATCACGCTGCGCAACCCGCGTGAATGGAAAGTGGCGGGCCAGTCGATGCGCCGACTCGACACCAAGTCCAAGCTCAACGGTTCGCTGATGTACGCAGTGGACTTGCGCTTTCCCGGCATGCTTTGCGCAGCGATCAAAGCCTGCCCAGTGCATGGCGGCAAGCTTACGAGTTTTGACGAATCAAAAATCAAAAGCATGCGCGGTGTCAAGGCCGCAGTGCGCGTCAACGACGGCACCGTCGCCGTGCTCGCGGACACCTGGTGGCGCGCCAAGACGGCGCTCGACAAACTGCCCATCGTGTGGGACGAAGGCGAATACGCCAAGGCATCCAGCGCGACGATTGCCGCGTCGCTCCGGGCCGGTCTTGTCGAAACCGGCGGTCAGTACGCAGGCCGCGTCGAAGGCGACGCGCTCAAAGCCATTGCAGGCGCTGCAATAAAAATCGAGGCCACCTACAGCACGCCATTCCTCTCGCACGCCTGCATGGAGCCGATGGGCTGCACCGTGCGCTACACGCCCGAGCGCGCGGAGGCCTGGGTGCCCACGCAAAACGGAGAGGCGTCGCACACCTCGCTGTCCGAGTCGTCCGGTCTGCCGCTCGACAAATGCGAGGTCTACAAAATGGATCTCGGCGGCGGCTTTGGAAGACGCGGTGGTCAGCAGGATTATGTGCAGCAAGCCACCGCGATTGCTAAACAATTTCCCGGGACGCATATCAAGCTGCTGTGGAGCCGCGAAGAAGATCAGGCGCATGATTTCTATCGCCCGATTTCAATGGCGAAGATGACCGCGGGCTTTGACGACAAAGGCGAATTGGTTGGGATGCATGCGCGTATTTCCGGCCAATCGATCAATGCCTATCTTAATCCGCTGGCAATAAAAGACGGTAAAGACGAGCGCCAGATGCAGGGCCTGTGGGCGCAGCCGAACGACGCGCAATGGGGCTACACGGTACCCAATCTGCTCACTGAATACGCGATGCGCAACACGCACGTGCCAGTTGGCCCATGGCGCGGCGTCAACACCAATCAAAACGGTGTGTACTCCGAATGCTTCATGGACGAATGCGCGAAGGCAGCAGGCAAAGACCCGCTCGCATTCCGCCGCGCCTTGATGCAAAAGCACCCTAAGCATTTGGCCGTTTTGAACGCTGCGGCTGAAAAATTCGGCTGGGACAAACCGCTCGCAGCGGGCCGCTTTAAGGGCATCGCGCAGTTCATGGGCTACGCGAGTTACTCTGCCGCTGCGGCAGAGGTGAGCGTCACCCCGTCCGGCGCAATCAAAATTCACCGTATGGTGTTCGCCCTAAACAGCGGCCATGTCGTCAACCCCGATCAGGTTGCGGCCCAAATCGAAGGCTCAGTCGCGTTCGCCCTGAGCGCCATTTACTTCGGCGAAGTCACCGTAGAAAACGGCCGCATGAAAGAGCTGAATTTCGACAGCTACCGCCTGCTAAAACTCGCGGAAATGCCAAAGGTAGAAACCGTGCTGGTGCCGACGTTTGACTTTTGGGGCGGGGTGGGCGAGCCCACGATTTGCGTCGTCGGGCCGGCGGTTTTGAATGCTGTGTTTGCAGCGACCGGAAAACCGATTCGCAATTTGCCGCTTAAGGATGAGGGGTATACGTTTGCGTGATTAGGTGAGTTTTTTACTTCGCCGTGGCTCCGGACCACGGCGTCGGCATTGCATAGAGAACGTTGCTGAAGCTGTTTTGGACGATGCACCATTTGCCATTGGGATCGTCTCTTGTAACGGGATGGTTTTGGACATCGTGGCGGAGCAGTCTTATCTCAACCGGCTTACTTCGCGCTCCACTGGGTTGCTGAAAGTGCAAAGTTGCTTTGACGTGTGAACAAGCAAGCGCATGATCAGTTACCCCATCAATGCCAAATGAGCTGGGTGTAGCGTGACTAAAGTCTCGCTTTGCATTTCCTGCTTTCTTGCCAAGCCCTGTGGACGTTACGTCCCAAAGCGCATCTGCCATTAGTCCAAATCTCCCTTGGCACCAATTGACCAAGAACTCGGCGGCCGCGCGCTCTGGGGTGCCCAAAGGTAAATTTTCCGGAGCGCCATCGTGCGGCAGGTGCGTGAGCTCACTAAGTTGGCGAGGCCGCCAACTTTCAGCGAAGTTACGAAATTGAACGACCTCCTCATACTTCTGCAACGACTCCAGCAAGGTTGATTCCGACTCGGTAGGGAGGGCTTCCGCAGCCTTGGCATTCGCGACGGCACACGCCCAGTCGCGCACGGCAAATAGAAATGCCCAACACTTTGCCGCGACCTTTTGATTGTCAAAACCAAGATCGCGACCGTGGAGAATTCCATTGCGGTAAGGAATAGAGATAAGCTCTTCGTTTGTCTTGTTGCGACTTAGATTAAAAAGCTTCGCGAGCGCACCAAGCCCGCTTTGATGGGCTGCCATGCTGTCTGGCACGGTCATATCACTTGATTCTGCAAAAAAACCAACATGCTTGGAAACATCTTGGACGATACCGTCTGTAAGCAATAAGAGCAGGGGCACACATGAGTGATAGCGACCGGCTAAATAATCGTCTCTTGCCAGTTCAATTAGCCGCAGCCGTTTACGAAATTCCTTGTGACCTGTAAGCCTAAAGATTCCCCACTGCAGAGTTTCGCCGTCGTAATGTTGCTCAAGAATGTTCTCTGCTGAATCTAGGTCACCTGCCTCTGCCAATTCGACCGCTTTAGTCATGATGTCAAAGCTCATTGATTCGTACGCGATCCAACCGAGGGAAGCAAACGCTGAGTTAAATCGATCTGGAACACCTAAGATAGCAGCGTTCTTTTTGATTTCTGCAAAATCTTTGCGCAGTACTTCAAGGTTGGGAACAAAATCACCCAAATTTGGAAATGCATCGAAAAGCGCTTCGATGGTATCGAACGCCTGAATTTGTTCCAGTAGTTTTTTGGGCGTGGGGTTGTCTGTGATGTTGCCCATCGGGATCGCCTAGCGCCGCCCCGCCACGTACTCCCGCAACGCGTCATCCATGCGCGTCTGCCAACCATCACCCGTAGCGCGGAAATAGTCGATCACCTCGGGAGAAAAGCGCACCGTCACACTCTGCTTGGGTGGCTTCATGCCGGGGCCGCGTGCGCGACGAGTGGCTAACTTGGCGCGCAACTCGGTGGTCGAACGTGACGTGAATGCGTCGTCCCAATCAGACGCAGAAGTTGTGGGTGAATCAACCAAAATATCGTTTCCAAGCTTCGCGCTCATGTCGTTCTGCCTTTCGCGCCGAAATCAGGTGAGGCCAATCGTCGTCTCTCGGTGTCCAGACGACAAACAGCAGTTCTCCGTCGTGCCAACCAACGCTTTGCAAGCGTGGCTCGCCGTACGCGACGCGCGAGTCTTCACGCGTCATGATGTCGCCATCGAAGAATTCGGTCAGTGCAGCGAGGTCAACGCGGTGGGCAGCAATGTTCGCTTTACGTTTGGTTTCATCGAAAGTGATCACGGATATATTGTAACTACGTTTTGATGGGTTCGAATTAGGCGGTCAAACGTAACGCACCGGCCCCGGATACTTTGCGACAAGTTCGTCTGACGTTAGCAGCGTGATGCCTTCCACGTTTGCCTGCGCGACGAGGATTCTGTCGAATGGGTCTTTGTGAATTGGCGGTAGGTTTTCGACGTATAGCGCGTGCTCGCTGGTGATCGTAATTTCGGTGTAGCCGTTGTCGAGCAGACCACGTCGCAGCACGCGTCCCTGTACCTGAAAATCGGCACGGCCGAGAGTGCCTTTGATAGCGATTTCCCAGATGCTTGCTGCACTGAAATGCAAACTGTTGTCGGTGTCTTGCAGCAGCGCGGTCAGCGGTTTTGAAAGCTTCTTGGGGGCGGAGGCAGCCCACAACAGTATGTGTGTGTCGAGAAGAAATCTCACGATCAGACGCCAAACATTCGCTCGATTTCTTCCGCGCCCATGCGGTCGAAGTCGTCCGGCACCGTGAACTCTCCTTTCATGAATCCGATGCGCTTTGCGCTGCCAGCAGCAGGCGCGTCAAGACGTGACACCGTCACCAACGGTTTGCCCGCTTTGGCGATGATGAAGGCTTCTCCATTCACCGCTTGATCAACCAGCCGGGAGAGCTGTGTTTTTGCCTGATGGATGTTGATGGTCTGCATGGGAACCCTAACTAAGTCTTATGTTTCAGACTTAGTTTACCAAAATTAGTTCAGTGATGGAGGTGGCTAGACATTAAGATTCTGCATGTGATTGCCGTCGCTGAGCGCTGGGTTTTGCAACCCAGCCTGCGGTGCCACGCAACTACTTCTGCACGACCACGTTCTTCGCAAGCGTTTTGAATCGCTCGCCATCGGCTTGAACAACGGTGATGGTCAGGTGGCCGGTTTTGCTTGTGTTGATGTCGCGCACGTTGCCGCTCTTACCCTTGTGCGTGCCGCCGATGACGGTGCATTGCGCGCCGTCTATCAGTGTGGCTGATGGTTCTGTTTTCATTTTGCATTCTCCAGTCGGTGGGGAATATTTCGGTTCATCGGTCGGATTAACGCAGCGTATGTCACCGCGGCGGATAGTCGCGCAGAGTGTTGAATGTGGCTCGTGGGAATCGCCGCCGGTGTTGGATTAGCGACTAATGCGTATGGCGCAAATCATGTTATTCTTACTAAAACGTAAGGAGAGCGAATGCAAACGGTACTCACCTCAAAAGGCCAGATGACGCTGCCAAGCGCGGTGCGCGCACGCTTAGGGCTTGCAGCGGGTGACCATTTACTGGTCACTGTGCAGGACGATGACACCATCGTGCTTAAGCGCCCGACGAGTGCGTCGTCAAGCTCGCTGCGCGGTGTGTTGCCACGTCCTCCGCGGGCGCTGTCTCCTGAGCAGATGGACGCGGGTATCGCCGCACACCTTGGCGCAAAACATCGCGGCGCGCAACGAAAGTAGCGCCATGTATGCGCTTGACACGAATTTGCTGGTGCGCCTGCTCACCAACGACGAGCCGCGACAGGCCGCAAAAGTTGAAGCGTGGCTCGGCGAACATGCATCCGCCAAGCGCCCCGCTTATGTAGATCACGTCGTGCTCTGTGAGCTGGCCTGGGTGTTGGAGCGCAGCTACGGCTACGCGCGGGCGCATGTGCACCTTGCGATCTCGACCCTGCTGCAGCACAACCAGCTCAAGCTTGAATCGCCTGAGCAGGTGCGACAAGCGTTACTGCTCTACGCCGACGGGCCTGCTGATTTTTCTGATTATTTGCTTGCCGCGCGCACACAAGTGGCGGGCTATGCGCCCGTGCTCACGCTGGATCGCAAGGCGGCGAAAACCGCGACACACGAATTGTTGCGATAGACGGGTGGCTGGGTTGTCAAGCCCAGCATCGCGTCGGTTGCATGTGGCGCTGGGTTTTGCAACCCAGCCAACGCGCTAGCTGGCGCGCAAGGCCTTACGTGACAGGCTATCTAGCCTGCCAATCGGTGCCGCTGTGAAAGCGCTCTCTGAGAAATTCCAGAAACAAGCGTACCCGACCCGGCATGTTTCGCCGGCTGGGATACATCGCGTAGATGTCGAGGCTGGTGGGCAGATAGGCGGGCAGCACGACCTTCAGTCGACCGTCCTTGATGTCCTGCGCCACCATGTAGTTCGGATGCATCGAGATGCCATGTCCGAGGAGTGCGGCGTGCCTCAGCGGTTCGCCGAAGTTGGCACGCATCGAACCGGAAACGCGAACCGATTTCTTGCCGCTCGATTTTCCGGGCCCGGTGAAAGTCCAAAAATTGGTAGGCGCTTTCAAGGCGTGCACCAAGCAATTGTGCGCTGACAAATCATCCGGTGTTTTCGGTTTTCCTCGGACTGCGAGATAGGATTGGGCCGCCACCAAAAGTTGCGGAACGCTCCCCAGTTTCTGTGCCACCAGGCTCGTGTCCTTCAACGACGGCGCGATGCGCAACGACAAATCAAGGCCTTCGCCCGCAATATCCACGCGGCCATCGTCTAAGTGCATGGCGAACTGAAGATCCGGGTGCAGGGCTGAAAACGAAGTGATCAGCGGAACCAAGTGCACGGCAGCAAACGACGGCGGCGCGCCGATACGGATGGTGCCCTTCGGGCCATTGACTGCGCCGCGAACGGTCGACTGCACGGCATCAAAACTATCCAACAGGTGCTGGCCGCCCTCCAGTAGCGAAAGCCCTGCTTCGGTCAGACTGACGCTCTTGGTGGTGCGCGTCAGCAACTGAGCGCCCAGCAGTTGTTCGAGCCATTTCACGTGTTTGGTGACGTTGCCTTTCGCCATGCCGAGCCGAAGGGCCGCCGCCGTAAAGCTTCGCCCGCGTGCGACTTCGGCAAATATTTCAATCGCTCTTAATCGATCCATGGTGGCCCGATAGTTTCCACATTGAGAACAATATGTTCCACGCTGGAGTCTATGCCGGGTTGCTTGTCAAACCTAGAATTCGCTCAAGGGCACTCCTATAAATCCGTTGTTCGGGCGAACTGCGTCGTTGTGCGGTGCTCGCAATCCTCATGTACCCCAGTACATTCCGGTTGCTCCGCGCCGCACCGATGTTGCCAACTGCGGCATTTCATCCCGAAAAACGAATTTCTAGAAGTGCCCTCAACTCATGTTGCGCTCAGGCGCGAATCCCCGGAGAAAACCTTATGAAATTTGTTTCCAGCGGACATTCACTCGGCGCTCGTGTTGAAGGCCTTGATCTGTCGCAGCCGCTGTCGAGTGAACAGTTCAGGGAGCTTGAGCTTGGGCTCGGCAAGTACGGGGTGCTGAGCTATCCCAAACAGTCCCTGACGTCGTTGCAACTCAAAGCATTTGCCGAGCGGTTTGGTCGGCTGGAAGTCAACGTCGCCAATCTGTATCAAGAACCCGGTCTGCCAGAGGTGATGATTCTTTCCAACAAGGTGGAAAACGGCAAACCGCTGGGCCTCGCCGACGCGGGACAGGACTGGCATACCGACATGTCCTACAGCAGCATGATTGCGTTCACCAATGTGCTGTATGCCATTGAGATTCCTCACCGTGACGGCGAACCGCTGGGCAACACCGAATTTTGCAATATGCACGCGGCCTATGACGGTCTGTCGGACGATTTAAAAAGCCGACTGGCGGGCATGACCGTCACCCACGACTTCGCCAAATTCTGGGACAAGATGCGTAGCGAAAAAGGCAGCACTCGACCGCCCCTGACCGATGCCCAGCGCAAGGCCAAGCCCCCTGTCTCGCACCCGATTTTCCTGACCCATCCCATCACTGGGAAAAAGGTGCTGTACGCCAATCCGGGTTACTCAATGCGCATTAATGAGTTGCCGCAAGTGGTGAGCGATCAAATTCTGGCCTTTCTTGCCGTGCATCAATTGCAAGCCCAATACCAGTACCGTCACCGCTGGGCCGTGGGGGACGTGCTGATGTGGGACAACATGGGCACCCTGCACAATGCGGTGGCGGACTATCGACCTGATGAGCATCGCTATATCAAGCGTTGCCAGGTGATGGCGAATCGCTATTTTGAGGACGCTGCTCAGGAACAGGCGGCGTGAAACTCATCACCTACCGCAGCGGCGGTGGTGTGGTTTTGACCGGTGTCGTCATTGACGAGCGAGTGCTGGACATCACTGCATGGATTGCCTGTTTGGCGATCACCAAGGTCGCGCAAGCACATCATGCGTTAGCGGGGGTTGAAGCTGCGAGCGGCGGCATCATGCGCTGGTTGCAAAGCGGCCCGGACGCTATCGGTGCGCTGGCCGCACACGTGCGCGACGCGTTGAGCCGCACGGCAACACCGCTTGAACGATTCACGAACATTCAGCTCTACGCGCCGGTGCCACGACCCGGAAAGATCATTGGTGTCGGGCGTAATTACGCCGATCATGCCAAGGAGACCGGCGTCGCACCGTTCGAGTCGCCGCGCATCATCTTCAAAGTGCCGTCGTCGGTCGCAGCCCCTGGTGCCGCCGTCAAACGTCCGGCCACGGTCATCAAAATGGATTTTGAAGCGGAGCTGGCCGTGGTGATCGGCGGCTACGGCAAGGATGTGGCCGAATCGGAAGCCTTGTCCCTGGTGGCGGGCTACACGGTACTCAATGACTTGAGCGCACGCGAGTTTCAGTTCGACATTTCACCAGCGCAGACGACCTTTGCGAAAAGCATGGATGGGTTTTGCCCCATGGGCCCGTGGCTCGTCACACGCGATGAAATTGCCGATCCACATACGCTTGACGTTTCGTGCTGGCTTAACGGTGTGCAAATGCAGCACGGGCATACTGCCGACATGCTGTTCCCGGTCGCTACACTGATTGCCTATATTTCCCAATTCATGACACTGGAGCCGGGCGACGTTATCGCGACCGGAACGCCTGCTGGCATTGGCGCGTTCAGAGTCCCGCCGGTGTACCTGAAGCCCGGTGATCGCCTGCGCTTTGAGGTGAGCCAGGTGGGAACCATGGAACACCTGATTGCGTGACGGGCGATCCGCCCGCAAGCCGCACCTCACTCGCTACCGACATTACGGAGACTCCAATGAAAAAATCACTGTTCAAATTCATCGCCGCTGTGGCCATGAGCGGCGCGACATTTGCGTCCGCCCAGAGCGCAGAACCGTTTCCGACCAAGTCGATCCGACTACTGGTCGGGTTCGCCGCTGGTGGGCCGACCGATGTCATCGCCCGCGTCCTGGCTCGGGATATGACCATCACTCTGGGTCAATCGGTATTTGTTGAAAACAAGGCCGGTGCAAGTTCGATGATTGCTACCCGCGAAGTCAAAAGCGCCGCGCCGGATGGCTACACGCTGCTCTTCTCGTCACTCGGACTGAACGTCAACCCGATCTTGCTGGGTGACGCGGCGGGTTTCAATCCGAAGACCGATTTCACGCCGATTTCCAATGCAGCAACGCTGCCGCTGGTACTGGTGAGTGCCTACGAAGCACCCATCAAAACGATGCCGGAGCTGCTGAAAAAGGCCCGCACCAAAGCCGACGCCGTGAGCTTTGCGTCGTCCGGCAATGGCGGGTCAGGACATCTGGCGGGCGAGCTGCTGGCCACGCAGGCCAAAGCGAAAATGCTCCATGTGCCGTACAAGGGCAATGGTCCCGCGCTGCTGGAAGTCATCGGCGGTCGGGTCGACTTTATGTTTTATCCGTTGATCGGCATTGCCGAAAACGTCGCCGTGAAGCGTCTCAACGTGTTGGCAGTCGGCACCGCAAAAAGGCTTCCCCAGTTCCCCGACGCCCCTACCATGGCAGAGGTCGGTTTTCCCGGCTTCGAAGAAACTGCCCCCTGGGTCGGCCTGCTCGCCCCGGCCAAAACGCCTGCTGCCATCGTCAACCGTCTCAATGATGCGATGCTCAAGGCGCTGGCCAAGCCCGAGGTCAAGGCGCAACTGGAAAAGCTGGGTGCCGTCATCGTGGGCGATTCTCCGGCCGCATTCACGGCCTACCTTAAGCGCGATTATGATCGGTGGGAGCAGGTCATCAAGACTGCGGCGATCAAGCCTGACGCCAATTGACGCTGCATTGTCGCCGCGCGGACAACTGAGGCCACCGCGTGACACGCAACATAGCGAAGGCCTACTCGATCAATGACCTGCGCCTTTCTGCAAAACGAAGGCTGCCGCGCGCCGTCTTTGATTTCTTTGACGGCGGCGCTGAGGACGAGATAACGCTGCGTGACAACGAAGCTGCGTTCCAGCGCCTGCGGCTGCTGCCAAAAGTTCTGAGCAACGTGTCGAAAATCGACACCAGCACGCTCATACTTGGCGCGCGTGCTTCACTCCCCTTAGCCATTGCGCCCACCGGTGCGGTTGGTTTTGGTCGCTGCGGCGGTGACATCAACATTGCCCGTGCGGCGGCAGCCGCAGGTATTCCGTACACGCTGTCGAGCACCGCGACGGCGTCGATTGAACAGATTGCCAACGCGGCACCGGGAAGGCTCTGGTTTCAGGCCTACATCCTGCGCAATAAGCCTTTCCTTGATGCCTTGATAGAGCGGGCGCGTGCCGCCGACTATGAGGCGCTGGTGATCACCGTGGACCTGCCGGTGGGCGGCAAGCGGGAACGCGACTTCCGCAATGACTTTTCAGTGCCGTTTCGCTTCACGCCAAAAAATATTATTGACTTCGCACGGCACCCGCGATGGCTCTCAAGCATCTTGCGTCACGGTATGCCGGTCATGGAAAATCTGGTGGGTCTTGACACCCAGGCGACCAGCGCCACCGCCATTGCCTCCTCGGTTGGCCGCAACTACGATCCCGGTTTTAACTGGGATGGTCTGCAAAAAATTCGCGACCACTGGCCGCGCAAACTGGTCGTGAAAGGCATTCTTCACCCCGACGACGCGGTGCGCGTCGCGACCATGGGTTGCGATGCGCTGGTCGTGTCCAACCACGGTGGCCGCCAGCTTGATGGTGCGGTGGCCACCCTCGATGCGTTGCCGGGTGTTGTAGCCGCGATCAACGGTCGAATTCCGGTGCTGCTCGATGGCGGCGTGCGCCGTGGCAGCGACATCGTCAAAGCGTTGGCGCTAGGTGCCGAAGGCGTGATGCTTGGCCGAGCTACGCTCTATGGCGCAGCAGCCGCAGGAGAAGCCGGTGCCAGTCGTGCCATCGCGATTTTGAAGGATGAGTTGATTCGCACCATGCAGCTCTCTGGTGTACGCGCTATCAGTGAAGTAGATCGTTCTGTGCTGTTCGACGGCACGTGAGGTGCCTTCCATGTTGGACTGATAGCGTCAGGCGCTGATGCGTGGTGTGCGCTGTGTCGTACCGGGTCGGATTTGCCACAACGCTAGCGTCGTGTCACGCCAAAACTGACGCATCTCGCTTGCACTCGCCGCGCATGGCGTCGTTGCAAAACTTGCGCGTGCCCCGGCACGAGCTGCGTTTCGCGCCTAGCCCTGCGCACCGATGGCGGCGCGATACACCGTCATTTTTACCTTGACACGACACTAGGTTTGCGGTGTGCGACTCTAGGTAAAACTTTTCAGCCTAGCCGTTGTTTTATATGGGCCAAATCGCTAAAAGAAGCAATATCGACTTGTCATCTAATCGGGCTGCAGACCATATATAATAAGGATAGTAGAAAAAAGCTGATATCTTGCAATTAACAACTTGCCCAAGAATTCGTGGTTCGGCGCATGCTCTAATATTCGCCAATTTCCGGCACGGTGGTTGCGAATCACGCCCACGTCCGAATAACATCAAATAGACCTCAGGGACACGCCATGAAAGACAAAATCACGCTTGTCACCGGAGCCACACGTGGAATTGGTGCCGCTATCGCCAAAACGCTTGCTGAGGCGGGCGCAAAAGTCATCGGCACAGCAACCACGCAAGAAGGCGCTGACAAGATCACTGCTGCGCTGGCAGCTCACGGCGGACGCGGCATCGCGCTCAACGTGACGGACGCAGCGGCGATTGATGCTGCGATCAAAGACATCGACGCGAAAGAAGGCGCAATCACAGTCCTTGTTAACAACGCCGGCATCACGCGCGACACCTTGCTGATGCGCATGAAAGACGACGACTGGGACGCCGTGATGGACACTAATCTGAAAAGCGTGTTTCGCCTGACGCGCGCAGTGAGTCGCGGCATGATGAAAGCGCGCTTCGGTCGTGTGGTCAATATTGGCTCAGTGGTGGGCTCAATGGGCAACGCGGGGCAGGTGAATTACGCAGCGGCGAAGGCTGGCTTGATTGGGCTTACGAAATCTCTGGCAGCAGAACTCGGTTCGCGCAACATCACTGTGAATCTGGTCGCGCCGGGCTTCATTGATACCGATATGACGAAGGCGTTGCCCGAGGCGCAACGCACAAAACTAGTTGACATGATCCCCGCTGGACGACTTGGAAGCCCTCAGGACATCGCCGAAGCGGTGAAATTTTTGTGTAGTGACGGGGCCGGATATGTCACCGGTACGACGCTGCACGTGAACGGTGGCATGTATTTCGCGTAATTTCGGCGGAGATGCGCGGATTTGCGCCGTGTTTGACTTGCGCACTTTGACCCACGAGCGCCGCATTTCGTTTGTTAAAATTCTGGTTAATCGGCTTTGTGCCGCTTTTCATAAAAGGATCCATTAAGGATTTGCCATGAGTGATATCGAAGCCCGCGTTAGAAAAATTGTTGCCGATCAACTAGGTGTGGCCGAAAGCGACATCAAAAACGAATCGTCATTTGTTGACGACCTTGGTGCCGATTCGCTCGACACCGTCGAATTGGTGATGGCACTCGAAGAAGAGTTCGGCACCGAAATTCCGGACGACGAAGCCGAAAAAATTACCACCGTGCAGTTGGCGATTGATTACGTCACCACGCATAAAAAGTAGATAAGAAGTAAGCGCCAAAGAAACCAAGGCCCGCCCTTGAGCGTACAAATGAAGGCGGCCATAGTGCCGCCTTTTTTGCGCATCTGAAAAGTAATCAACTATGACCGACTATGACAGTTAGACAGCGACGCGTAGTCGTGACCGGACTGGGTGTAATTAGCCCTGTCGGCATTGACGTGCCTTCTGCATGGAACTCTGTCATCAACGGACGTTCCGGCATCGGCCCGATCACCCGCTTTGACTCGACCGCGTTCAACACCCACATTGCCGGCGAGGTCAAGGGCTTCGACCCGGCGAAATACATGTCGGGCAAAGAGGCGCGTCGCTACGACAGCTTCATTCACTACGGCATCGCCGCTGCGAAAGAAGCGATGGCCGATGCAGGCATCACACCTAACCCAGCAAACCCCGAGCGATACGGTTTGTCGATTGGCTCTGGTATTGGCGGTTTGCCGCTCATTATGGAGACCGCCTACGCGCTGCGTGATGGTGGGCCACGCAAAATTTCACCGTTTTTCATCCCCGGCTCGATCATCAATATGATTTCGGGCTTGATCTCGATTGAATACGGTTTTCAGGGTGCCAACATGGCCGCTGTTACCGCGTGCAGCACGGCCAATCATTGCATTGGTGAGAGCATGCGTAAGATTGAATATGGCGATGTGGACGTCATGGTCGTCGGCGGCTCGGAGGCTGCTGTCTGCGAACTCGGCATCGGCGGTTTCAACGCGGCGCGCGCGTTGTCTACGCGTAACGACGACCCAACAGCGGCCAGCCGCCCGTGGGACGTTGATCGTGACGGTTTTGTGCTCGGTGAAGGCGCGGGCGTTCTGGTGATTGAAGAGTATGAGCACGCCAAGGCACGCGGTGCAAAAATTTATTGCGAACTCATCGGCTACGGCGTGTCGGGCGACGCCTATCACGTCACAGCACCTCGTGAAGACGGCGACGGCGCGCGTCGTTGCATGTTGAACGCGTTAAATAACGCCAGTATGGTGCCGACCGATGTTGATTACGTGAACGCCCACGGTACCTCGACGCCACTGGGTGATCTCGCTGAGGCCACCGCAGTCAAGGCGGCCTTCGGCGATCACACCAAAAAACTCATGGTCAGTTCCACCAAGTCCATGACCGGGCATCTGCTCGGCGCGGCGGCGGGTATTGAGGCCGTATTCACCATCCTTGCGCTGCATCACGGCGTGATTCCACCGACCATTAACCTGCACCAACAGGATCCGGCGGTAGACCTTGATTTGGTGCCCAACACGGCGCGTCAGGCTAAAGTGGATGTGGCGATGTCCAACAGTTTTGGCTTCGGCGGTACCAACAGCACGCTTGTTTTCAAGCGAATTTGAAGAACACGCACTACTGACCGTAGGGTGGGCACCCCGTGCCCACGCGTTAGCGGACTGTTGAATTTGGTCTGCATTGGCAAGTCACTTGCCCACCTACTTTGATCACTTTGACACGCGTGGGCACGGGGTGCCCACCCTACGAATTTCTACTATGCCCTTAGTCGTTCACAAATACGGCGGCACGTCGATGGGCTCAGTCGAGCGCATCAAGAACGTCGCCAAGCGCGTCGCCAAATGGCATCGCGCGGGCTACCAGATGGTGGTCGTACCGTCCGCCATGTCGGGCGAAACCAATCGCCTGCTTGCATTGGCCAAAGAGGTTGACGCGAACCCGAACCCGCGCGAGCTCGACATGATCGCCTCCACGGGTGAGCAGGTCTCGGTCGGCCTGCTTGCCATCGCGCTGCACGCCGAGGGCGTCGAGGCGGTGAGTTACTGCGGCTGGCAGGTGCCGATTCGCACCGACGACTCATACACCAAGGCGCGCATCACGAGCATTGATGACGCGCGCGTTCGCGCTGATCTTGAGCTCGGCAAGGTCGTCGTCATCACGGGCTTTCAAGGCATCACCGACGACGGCCACATCACCACGCTTGGACGAGGAGGATCGGACACGCAAGCGGTCGCGGTTGCTGCCGCGATGAAGGCCAGCGAATGCCTGATCTACACCGACGTGGATGCAATCTACACCACCGATCCGCGCGTTGAACCGGATGCGCGACCGCTCAAAACGGTGACCTTCGAAGAGATGCTCGAAATGGCGTCTCTCGGATCGAAAATTCTGCAAATCCGCTCGGTCGAATTTGCCGGCAAATACAAAGTCCCGACGCGCGTGCTGTCGAGCTTCACCGACCCGATGATTCCCATCGCGGAGGAGGCCTCGAGCGGCACATTGATCAGTTTTGAGGAAGACGAAAACGTGGAACAAGCCATCATCTCCGGCATTGCCTTCAACCGCGACGAAGCCAAAGTTTCTGTGCTTGGCGTACCCGACAAACCGGGCATCGCGTTCGCTATCCTGGGGCCGGTGGCCAGGGCCAACATCGACGTCGACATGATTATCCAGAACGCCGGCGTAGGCGGCACCACGGATTTTTCATTCACTGTGCATCGTAACGAGCTGCAAAAAACGCTCGACGTTTTGAAGCATGAAGTGCAGGACGTCATTCACGCGAAACAAGTGATCGGCGACGCCAAATGCGCCAAGGTCTCTGTCGTCGGCATCGGCATGCGCTCGCACGTGGGGATCGCCGCACTCATGTTCGAAACGCTATCGAAAGAAAGCATCAACATCCAGATGATTTCCACCAGCGAAATAAAAATTTCAGTGGTCATCGACGACAAGTACATGGAGCTCGCAGTGCGCGCGCTGCACAAGGCGTTCGATCTCGACAAGACGCCTGCGTAGTTGATCTCGCTCATTCTGTAGGAGCGGTTTGCCGCGACAAGCTCTCTCGTGCGGGTCGCGACAAGTCGCTCTTACAAGCGGTCAGGCAGACATCAACTAACCGAATAAACCCGCTATAATCGATGGTTAACGGAGACGTGACCGAGTGGCCGAAGGTGCTCCCCTGCTAAGGGAGTATACGGTGATGAGCTGTATCAAGGGTTCGAATCCCTTCGTCTCCGCCAACAGAATAAGCCACCTTTTTGGTGGCTTTTTTGTGTCTACGTTCATGCCATCACGGCGATGGTGTGACCGAAGTTTGATTTAATTCAGTATTGCTCATCGTCTATCGCGAGGTCGCTTCCATGAACCCAACCCAGCCATCCTGTCCATTCAACAGCAGCTCTTTTGCCGCATTCCAGGCTGACGCCCTCGGCGCGGGCTACGACGAGGCGTTGGAGCGCGTCTGGCCCGCCGACACCGTACTCGACACGCATTCCCACGCATTCGATGCAGAAGCTGTGTTGACGCAGGGCGAAATGTGGCTCACCTGTGGCGACCAAACGCAGTACCTGACACCGGGCGACACGTTTAAGCTCGCGCACGACGTGCCGCACAGCGAGCGCTACGGCCCGCAAGGCGCGACGTATTGGGTGGCGCGACGTAACGCGGCTTGAGGCTTTGCCTTATTCCGTTTCTAAATCAATACGATACGTCGTTGCTCCTCCTTGCCGTGCTAACGCACTGCCTGCGTCGTCGCGCCTAGTCTCCTATTGATTTAGAAACGGAATTAGCTGTTTCAAAGGCTAGCAGCTTTTTGCTGAAAGCACAGTTTTATTAGGCATAGAGTGCCATTTTGCTTATTATCGATAATTAGCAAAAATAGGGTTGTAGCCCTTATATAACGGCGTTTAGCGAAGAAAGTTGTTGCTCTCTCCGAGCCCGTCCGTCCTCGTAAATCAGCTGCTCAAACCGCTACAAACTGCGTGTCATTCACGCATTGCGCCCGGCCGAAGTCCACCAGCGTGGCAAGAATTTCTGGCAACTGTACCTTGGCGTCAGATTTGCCGCCAATGCGGGCGGCGACCTGCGCGATGGTCATAGGCGAGCCCGATTCCGCAAGCAGTGTCGCCACTGTTTTCATGCGCTCCGGCAGCGTGCGCGGCCACGTGAGCTTGCGGGTTTTGGCGATGGTGCGTGATTTCGGCGCGGCCACCATGTCGCTCGCTTGCGGCGTGTCGATGGCGAGTGTGGTTTGTTCGGTCACTGGCACTACGGCAGCGCCGCGCAACGCTGAGTCTTGGTAGGCGGGCCGCAGGTAGGCGATCTTCTTGTTTGCTTCTTCCTCTCCGCGCTGCGCGTTCAGCGCGACTAGGCGCGCCAGCAGCGTCTGCTCGTCGCGCGGCAACTGAAGGTCAGCCCAGCCGTACGCGCCCAGCACCGCAGCGTCCAGTTCATCGTGCAACGACTTGAGCACCGCCACCAGTCCAGCATCGTGAATGGCCTTTTCCTTCGCCGTCAGCACGCGGCCTTCGCGCAGCGCTTCGAGCACGTTATAGAGGCCGGTGAGGGTTAGGCCGTTGCCCGCCGCGCGCGTTACGGCTTGACTCCCTCCCCCAGCGCGTGCGTCTACTGGCGCAAGCGTGCGCAGGGGCGGGGGTGGGGGAACTTCGTGTGCGGAATCAACTGAACTCCTCTGCCCACTGCCCCCACCCCAACCCTCCCCCGCTGGGGGAGGGGGCAGCGTAGCGGTGGGTTGCAGTACGCGTTTCCGATGCGCATCAACATCTTCGGCAAGGCTTGCGATTCGCGCGGACAGCGCGGGCGTGAGGCCGGTTTCAGGCGTGGGGAATGGGAAGGTTTCGAAGCACGTTGTTTTGACGTAAACCGGGCGATCCCCAAGCGTGCTGCCCGCTGCCAGCGCCCAGCGAACGTGCGCGCTGCTCGATAACACGCCGAGGGAAAACGCGTCGCTGAGGGCGATAGCGATGAGTTTGTTGTCCGGCAGGATGCTGGCGTCGAGAAATTGGAACGTGCGGTGTTTCGCGGTTTCGACGGTGGCGATGTAGCGGGGAAGGCCGCGAAGTTGGTCGCGCAAATCTTCACGAAGACGTCGATGAAGCCACCAGTTCTGGCGCACGCTGGGCATTGGGTTGTGGTCGCGCTCTGGCTTAACTCTAAGCAATAAATGTTGGAAGATAGCCGGATACAGTTTCCGCACTTCGTCGGCGGTCAGGCCGAAGAGGTCGATGACTTTTGCGTTGCGTGGCACGTCGGTCAGGTCGCGACCGTTACGGTATTCGCGGATCACGGACTTGGTTTTGTGCTCAGGGCTGCCCTCACCCCAACCCTCTCCCCGGGGGAGAGGGGGTAGAACGGAGGGGAGCAGGGCGTTGGCTTCTGCTGCGGTGACTATGAAGCCTGCGCCGCCGAGTTCATGGCCTCTGCTGCTGATGTCTGCGTTTGATCGTAGCGCTTTGGCAGATGCGATGTTCGCGCCCACCGTCAAATCCGCATGAATTTCGCCCTGTTGTTCGGAGAGCGTGACGTTCACTTCGCCGTCCGCGCCGGGCGATTCCGTGGTGACGGTTTGCAGGCAGCCGGGTTCGTCGCTGTCGTCGCTGGCGAGCGTGCCGACGGTCATGGCGATGCGCACGGCAGCACCGTCCGCACTGTCCACCCACGGATGATCGGGGATCGCGAAGGCGAGCTTTAGTGCCGGGGCAGCGATCAGGCTCCCTCCCCCAGCGGGGGAGGGTTGGGGTGGGGGAAGTTGTTTGGAGAGTAAAGTTTGTCTGCGCTTCCTCGCAGTGCCCCCACCCCCGCCCCGGAGCACACTTGCGCCAGTAGTCGCAGGCGTTGGGGGAGGGAGTAGAACCGTGGCCGAGTTTTTTGCAATCTTCGGATGCAAATGCGCCTCCACCACCCGCCGGTTAAACGTTTGTCGCAGGCTGTTGGTCGTGATGAAGCCGAAGCGGCGCGTCCTGCCGCTGCGCACGGCGCGGGCGGCGTGCTCCCACCAGAACATCACGAAGTCGGCGCTCTCGGGCACTTCCGGCCATGCGCCGCGCAGCGCTTCGACGTAACCGTCGCCCAGCGTCAGCCGCATCGGCCCGGCACCAATAAACGGTGGGTTGCCGGTGATGAAATCAGCGTCTGGCCATGCGGCCTGACGGGTGTTGACGTAGCGTTCTTTGGGAATCTGCGCCGCTTCATCAGGTACTTGCTTGCCGGTGACCGGATGGGATTTGAAGCTGCGACCATCCCAACGTGTGACTGGAATGCCTTTCGCGTCCAGCTCGTATTCCATGCTGTCCCACGTCAGCACGGCGTCACGACATTCGATGTTTTTGAAGTCGCGCAGCACGGGCTGTGGCGGCGCGGCATTGCTGCGGGTGCGGAAGTGCCATTGCAGGTAGCCAATCCACAGCACGGCCTCGGCGATGGCCGCTGCGCGCGGGTTGACCTCGATGCCGAGCAGTTGATGCGGGTCGACGGTGAGGCGGTCGGTTTCCATGCGCACTTGCACGTCGCCAAACGCTTCAAGCTGAATCAGCACCTCGCCTTCAAGTCGCTTCAAATGTTCCAGCGTGACGTAGAGAAAGTTGCCGCTACCGCAGGCGGGGTCGAGCACTTTGAGCGAGCAGAGGTGGAGCTGAAATTCGCGCACTAGCTTTTGTGCGTCGTTGATCTTGCCCTCGTTGGCGCGCAGCACGGCGGCGGCCTGCACATTGGCCCAATCGTCACGCAGCGGCGTGATGACCGTGGGCAGCACCAGTCGCTCCACATGCGAGCGCGGCGTGTAATGCGCGCCGAACGCGTGGCGTTCGTGCGTTTCAAGCGCCTGCTCCAGCAGCGTGCCGAAAATGGCGGGCTCTACATCGCGCCAGTCAGCCTGCGCGGCGGCGAGCAGGGTGTCGATGTTGGCCTGCGTGAGCGGCAGCGCGGTGGGCGTTTTGAACAGTTTGCCGTTGAACTTGAGAATATTGCATCGGAGCGCCAGCGAGAAGCCGCCGACATCCATCTCGCCCCACAATCCCTCCAGCATGCGTCCGAGCACGGGCGGGTCTGCGCGGTGTGCGGCCAGCAGGCCCTTGAAGCTGCCCTTCGGCAACAGTTCCACGTCCTCGGCAAACATCGAGAACAAACAGCGGGTCAGGAAACCTGCTACGGCCTCCGGTTTGTGACCCGCAGCCTCGAGCGATTTGGCGACGATGGCGAGCTTTTCAGATACTTCGCGGGTGACGCGGGCCGAAGCCCGCGATGGGTCAAGCGAAAGCGGTTCAAGCCACACGGCACGCAGGCGCGCACGAATGTCAGGATTAGCGAGTGCGGCAATCGGAATGCGATAGCTGCGCGGATCAGGGAAAGGGATGTATGCGCCGCCGGTTTGACTGAACTCTGAATGAAGCTCGATGACGTTGCCGACGTCAACAATCACCACAAACGGTGGGCGGCTCTCACTGGGTGGCAGATTGCGAACATAAGCCACGGCCTGCCCATGCGCGCGCAGCATGGCGTCGTCGAAGGTTTTGCTCTTGACATCGGCGCGTACTTTTTTGTTTTCGAGGACGAATGCGCCCTGCTTGTAGCAGTCGATGAACTTGGTGGTGCTGCTGCCGTCGCCGTGCTGAAACACCACGCTGCGCTCAAACACGTAGTCGTTCTCTGCGTTGTCGTCCTTTGCGAGATCGGGCGGCGGCAGATCGAGCGCAGCGCAAAGCTTACTGATGAAGGTTTGCGCGTTAGCGCGCTCGCTGCCGGTGGCCTTGCTGCCCCAGGCAATAAATTCTTCGATGGTCATTGCGGGGAAGTTTAGCGGGCAGCGTAGCCGCCAGCGAATCGCTTTACCAATCGCCAAATCCTAGTGTCGTGTCACGCCTGAAATGACGCATCTCGCTTGCCCTCGCTGTGCATGGCGGCGCGATATATCGTCAATTCAACCGTGACAAGACACAACTTACGCGAAACACGCCCGCTTCGCATCGGCAGCGAGCGACGTCGACAGCCAGCCTATTTGTATAGCACCCCAGGCAACCACATGCCGATGGCTGGAAAGGTGTAGAGCAAGACTAGTGCGACCACTTGAATGCCCATAAACGGCAGCATTCCCATGAATATCTGGTTCAGCGTGACATGCGGCGGGGCAACACCTTTTAGATAAAACGCGGCCATTGCTACGGGTGGAGATAGAAACGCGGTTTGCAGATTCAGAGCTACTAGAAGGCCAAAGAACAACGGGTCGACGTTAAACAGCGGCAGCAACGGAATGAATATGGGCATGAAGATGACGATGATCTCCGTCCATTCCAACGGCCACCCGAGCAAAAAGATGATGGCCTGCGCGAGCAGCATGAACTGCAGTGAGGTCAAATTCATCGAGAGCACCCATTGATTGATGATCTCCTGCCCGCCTAGCAAGGCAAAAGCCGCTGAAAAAATGCTCGATCCGACGAATAGCCAACAGACCATCGCGCTCGTTTTCGCGGTCAGGTACACCGACTCTCGCACCACATTGAAGTTAAGCCGCCGGTACGCCGCCGCTAACAACAGCCCTCCCAGTGACCCCATGGCAGCGGCTTCAGTCGGCGTTGCCAAACCATAGACAATCGTGCCGAGCACGGCCATGATCAGCACCGCGAGCGGAAAAAACGACCCGAGCAGCATCTTGAATATTTCAAGGCGAGCGAAGGTGAATATCGCGTAGAACGCCGCTAACGCCGCCGCGCCAATGGCAAACGTAATCCAGTAGCTCATTGGCGCAGCGACGCGCTCTCCGGCAACGGTGTCCGATGGCACAGCAGCGACGGCGGGGAGTTTTGCGGGTGCTTTCGTAATGACGGGCGCCGGGGCAGTAGCTTTGGCATCGTCCGCAGGCGGCTCTTTGAGCCCACTTTCAGGCGGCGGCTCCGCCAAACCACCGCTTTCGCCCTTGACGTCGTCGCTCGAAAAACCTGATCCCATCTGTACGGCTTCGCTGGACACGGCCTCGATGGGGGCGGTCACCATACGGTACGTTAAGCCCATCGCGGCGGTGAAGACAAGCGCTGGCAACAAGGCAATGAACAACTGATTCAACAGCGTGCGCTTGGGCACGTCGAGCTTCAAATTGCCTTGGATACCGACCACCAAGCCGCTGACTACGTTATTGCTGAAGCTGGTCGAGATTTGCGTGGCGTATGCAGGCAACGGAACGAATCGATCAGCTTCCGGAAGCGGCGGCGCAAGGTGCGGCTTCAATTTCGCGACTACGACGATGTAGCCCACATAAAGCGTGGCCAGCATGATGCCAGGGAAAAAAGCACCTGCGTATAGTTTGACTACGGACACGCCGGCCGTGGCGCCGTAAACAATCAGCAGCACCGATGGCGGTATCAAAATACCCAAACAGCCACCTGCGGTAATGGCACCCGCGGCAAGTCGGGTGTTGTAGCCCGCTTTGAGCATGGCGGGCAGGGCCAGCAACCCCATCAGCGTGACCACTGCGCCGACGATACCTGTTGCCGTGGCGAATATGGCGCAGGTGACCACCGTGGCCACAGCCAACGATCCCGGCACTCGGGCCATTGCCAAGTGCAGGCTCTTGAACAGTTTTTCGATCAGGTTGGCGCGTTCGACCAGATAACCCATGAACACGAAAAGCGGAATCGAGATCAGCACGTCGTTAGACATGACCGAATAGGCCCGCTGCACCATCAGGTCGAGCGTTTGCTGCACCGCAAGATTGGGGTTCTGGCTGCGAAAAGCTAACCACGCGAATAGCATGCCCATGCCCATCAACGTGAACGCTGTGGGGAAGCCCATCATGATCGCAACGACGATTAATCCGAGCATCAACAGGCCCAAGTGCCCGTTGGTCATTTGCGAAGGGGCGGGCATCAATATGAAAACGCCGATCACCACAGCAATGAGAATGCTGAGGCCGAACCATATTTCTTTTCTCACTTGCGAACCCCTGCCTGCGCGACGACCAATGCATCGAGCTTGTTAATGTCTTCGTCTTTTACATTCACCATGTCTTTGAGCTTCTCGACATCAACCTCTTCTACGTCGTCAGCGCGTAGGGGCCATTTACCCGTCTGAAGGCAAACAATGCAGCGCAGAATTTCGACGGCGCCTTGCACCAGCAACAGGCCACCGGCCAAGGGGATGATGGTTTTGAACGGATAGATGGCCGGCCCGTCTGAAGTGATGTTTGAAATTTCCTTGATGGCCCAGGATTCGGCGGCGTAAAAATAGCCTGCCCAGGCGAGGGCGAAAACGCCCGGTATGAAAAACAGGATGTACAGCGTCAAATCCAGACCCGCTTGCAGACGCGGGGGGAAGAACCCATACAGCACGTCGCCGCGCACGTGGCCGTTCTTGGACAGTGTGTACGCGCCTGCCATCATGAACATGGAGCCATACATCATGATCATGATGTCGAACGCCCACGGGTGCGGGTGATCTAGAACGTAGCGAGAGAAAACCTCCCATGCAATCATGAGGGTCAAAGCCAGAATCAACCAGGAAAAGGCGTGGCCGACCTTGGTGCTCACCTTATCCACGAATAGAAATAATTTCTGCATATTGTTATTTGCTCAAAAAAACAAGCCACCCGGATTGGGCCCGGATGGCTTTTTATGGGTGGGACGCTTTAGGCTTTCTTCTCGCCGAAGAAATGGTTCACAGCCATACGGCGGTTGACGACCGTATCTTGTTCCCATTTGACAGCGCGGCCGGCGAACGCCTTCTGCGACGCGACAATTTCCTTGAACAGCGGATTCTCGGCGGATTTTTTCACCAAAATTTCCTCCCAAAGCTTGAGCTGTTCTTGAAGGATTGCGTCCGGAGTTTTGTAGAACTTAACCTTGTCTTTGGTCTGCAACTCGATGTAATCCTTGGAGTAGCGATCAATAGCTTTCCAGGACATGTCGGCAGATGACGCCTCGACCGCGCCTGCGATGATTGCCTTCATTTTGGCTGGAAGCGCATCGTACTTCGGCTTGTTAAACATGATCTCAAAGGTCTCAGCGCTCTGGTGATAGCTTTGCAGCATGCAGACTTTTGAGACGTCAGGAAAGCCAAGCAAGCGATCAGAGGTTGCGTTATTGAACTCGGCGCCATCGAGCAGACCGCGCTCCATTGCGGGCACGATTTCGCCACCCGGCAGCGCGTTGACTGCGGCGCCCATCGCGGTGAACAAGTCAATTGCGAGGCCGTTGGTGCGGAACTTCAGCCCTTTGAAATCAGTAGCCTTGGTGATGGGTTTTTTGAACCAACCCAGCGGCTGTGTAGCCATCGGACCGTACAGGAACGACTGCACCGCATTCATTCCAATAGAGGCGTAGAGTTTGGCGAGCAACTCGGCACCACCGCCGTATTTGTGCCACGACAGCAGCATGTTTGCGTCCATGCCAAATGCTGGGCCAGAGTTCCACAGCGCCAGTGCGTTTTGCTTGCCGTAGTGATAGCCCAACACGCCGTGACCACCGTCGAGCGTTCCCTTCGATACCGCTTCGAGCAAACCGAATGCGGGCACAACCGCGCCGGCTGGGAGCACTTCAATCTTAAGATCGCCGCCCGTCATGTCGTTGACTTTTTTGGCGAAATCAAGCGCGTACTCATGAAAAATATCTTTGGCTGGCCAGGTGCTCTGCCAACGCATGGTGATCGGGCCAGCTTGCGCGCTGGAGAGCATCGGCGCGACCATCGCAGCACCGCCCACAGCGGTCGCAGAGGCACTTTTCAGGAAGCGGCGCCGTGCGGTGATATTTTCAGGGTTTGTGTTTGACATGGTGTCCTCCTATGAATTTAAATATTGCCAGACGGCACGCAGCCTGAAGGCCAGTAATTTTCAACTTTCTACGGCGAATATCGTTCGTACTAACCCTTGTGGTGACTACGTTGAAGGTGCGTGGATACGACCGTGGTGCTTATTGTGAAACGCGCGGCGATGTCGGGGCTC
>JANNYE010000134.1:0-46220 GCA_031409935.1 Burkholderiales bacterium
GACGCCGAATTTTGTTTCTTGAATCGTCGCGTTCAAACTGGCGGAAAGACCAAGACCGAGCACACGGCGCGTGTCTGCGGGGTCAATGATGCCGTCGTCCCACAAACGGGCCGTTGCATAGTACGGATGGCCTTCGCGTTCATACTGATTGCGGATCGGCGACTTGAACGCTTCTTCTTCGTCCTTCGTCCACGCACCACCTTTGGCCTCAATGTTGTCGCGACGTACCGTGGACAACACGCTCGCCGCCTGCTCGCCGCCCATCACGCTGATGCGCGCGTTGGGCCACATCCAGAGAAATCGCGGCGCAAATGCTCGGCCACACATGCCGTAGTTGCCCGCACCGAAACTGCCACCAATAATGATGGTGAACTTGGGTACCTGCGCGCAGGACACGGCGGTCACCATCTTCGCGCCATTCCTCGCGATGCCTTCGTTTTCGTATTTGCGTCCGACCATGAAACCGGTGATGTTCTGCAAAAAAATGAGCGGAATCTTGCGTTGACAGCACAGTTCGATGAAGTGCGTGCCTTTGAGCGCAGACTCGGAAAACAGCACGCCGTTGTTAGCAATGATGCCCACGGGCATGCCGTAAATTCGCGCGAAACCCGTCACCAACGTGGTGCCGTAACGCGGCTTGAATTCATCGAAATCGCTGCCGTCAACGATACGTGCGATGACTTCACGCACGTCGAACGGTTTGCGTGTGTCCACAGGAATCACGCCGTACAGTTCGCGTGCATCGAAGAGCGGTTCAACGCTCTCGGTGAGCGCCAGTTGCGATGGCTTCACCGTGTTGAGATTGGCCACGGCCTGCCGTGCGAGTCCCAAGGCATGCGCATCGTTCTGCGCAAGCTGATCGGCAACGCCGGAGAGACGCGTGTGTACGTCGCCGCCGCCCAAATCCTCCGCCGTGACGACTTCACCCGTAGCGGCTTTCACCAGTGGTGGCCCAGCCAAAAAGATGGTGCCCTGATTTTTCACGATGATCGATTCATCGCTCATCGCAGGCACGTACGCGCCGCCTGCGGTGCAGGAACCCATCACCACCGCGATTTGCGCGATGCCCTGCGCACTCATCGTGGCCTGATTGAAGAAGATGCGACCGAAGTGTTCGCGATCCGGGAACACCTCATCCTGATTTGGCAAGTTCGCGCCGCCGGAATCAACCAGATAAATGCATGGCAAATTGTTCTGCGCCGCGATTTCCTGCGCGCGCAGATGTTTCTTCACGGTCAGTGGATAGTAGGTGCCACCCTTGACCGTCGCGTCGTTAGCAACGATCACACATTCGCGCCCGCTTACGCGACCCACGCCTGTGATGATGCCCGCGCCCGGAGACTCGTTGTTGTACATCTCGTGCGCTGCGAGCGCCGATAGTTCGAGAAACGGCGAACCGGGATCGAGGAGTTGTTTCACGCGATCTCGCGGCAGCAGTTTGCCGCGAGCGGTGTGCTTGGCGCGCGGTGCGTCGCCGCCGCCTAGTGCAGCCACAGAGTGCTTCGCGCGAAGATCATCGACGAGCGCCTGCATGGCCTGCGTTGACGCAAGTACGTTCGCGTCGCGCGGATTGAGTTTTGTTTCGATGACGGGCATTAGTAGGTCCAAGCGCCTTTGGTCAGCCACTGCTCCATCATCGGCAGCCGATCTGCGCCCCAGAACTGCTCGCCATCAACGATAAAGAACGGTGCGCCGAACACGCCTTTGGCAATGGCCGCCTCGACATTGCTCTTGAGTTGATTCTTGATTTCGTCGCTTTGAGTTGCTGCGATTACTTCCTCGGCACTGTAACCGAGGCCAGCGGCGATGTCGCCCACGACATCCAGCTTGCTGATGTCACGATCTCCGCGAAAGAAAGCGCGATATAGTTCCAGCGTAAATTTTTTCGCGTGAGCAGGATGCTTCTGCTGCATCCACAGCGCCGCGCGCGCCGGGTTCTGCGTGGCGATGGGAAACACGGTAGGCATGGTGAACGGCACGCCGTAAAACGCAGCGCTGCGGCGCATGTCCTTCTCGGAATAAGGGCCCTTCAGCGGTGCCATTGTCAGCGGCTGTCCGCCTGTGGTTTTGAAAACCACGCCGAGCAGCATTGGGTGCCAGTTGACCTGACGGCCACAGCGTTGGCCCAACGCCTCAATCATTTCTGCGGCTAGATAGCCGTATGGGGAAGAGAAGTCGAAATAGAAATCGATGGGGGTAGGCATAAAAATTACGCTTGCAAAACTTCTTTTTTGCCGTCATTCTCGCGAAGCGGGAATCCAGCCGGTGCGACACGCGGAGCGCAAATATTTGATGCTTCGCATGGGACTACGCACTGGATTCCCGCTTCGCGAGAATGACGCCAATGGGATGGTGAACAGGGTGGTTTTCACGACGCGGTCAGTTATCCAGCGCGCCAGACGCCAGGCCGCGTCCGATCAAAATTTTCTGAATGTCGCTGGTGCCTTCGTAAATCTGGCACACGCGCACGTCGCGATAAATGCGCTCCACCGGAAAGTCCGATACGTAGCCATAGCCGCCGTGAATCTGAATCGCGTCCGAGCAAATCCGCTCAGCCATTTCGCTGGCGAAAAGCTTCGCCATTGCGGCTTGAGTCAGACACGGTTGCCCTGCGTCTTTCAAGCTTGCCGCGTGGTGAATGAGCTGTCGTGCGGCTTCAATCTGTGTGGCCATGTCTGCGAGTTTGAACTGCACCGCTTGATGCTCGAAGATGGGTTTGCCGAACGCTTCGCGGTCCCGCGCGTAGGTGAGTGCCGCCTCGAACGCAGCACGCGCCATACCCACGCTCTGCGATGCGATGCCAATGCGACCGCCTTCGAGTCCGGCTAGCGCGATCTTGTAGCCCGCGCCTTCTTCGCCGATGCGCAACGATGCAGGGATGCGGCAATTCTCGAATAGCAATGCTGCGGTATCGCTCGAATGCTGTCCGAGTTTGTCCTCAATGCGCGCCACGGTGTAGCCGGGGGTTTTAGTCGGCACGAGGAACGCGCTGATGCCGCGTTTGCCTGCGGCCTTGTCGGTGACTGCCATCACAATCGCCACGTCGGCGTTCTTGCCCGACGTGATGAATTGCTTGGCGCCGTTCAACACGTAATGATCGCCGTCCAGCGTTGCGGTGGTGCGTAAGCTGGACGCGTCGGAACCCGCGTGCGACTCGGTCAAACCAAATGCGCCGAGCATTTCGCCACGCGCAAGTGGCACCAGCCAATCGCGCTTTTGTTGTTCATTGGCGAAGCTCATCATGATCGAGCACACGGGGCAGTTGTTCACCGAAATCACGGTGCTGACGCCGCCATCGCCTGCCGCGATTTCTTCGAGAATGATGGCGAGCGAGGTGTAGTCGAGCCCTGCGCCGCCGTATTCGTCGGGCACGGCGATGCCGTAGCAGCCAAGCTCAGCCAGCCCCTTCAGTTCAGCCGCAGGAAACGTGTGCGACTTGTCCCACGCGGCAGCTTTCGGCGCGATGTTGTCCTGCACGTAGGCGCGCACGCTGTCGCGCACCATGCGCTGGTCTTCAGTGAGCAGCACTTACTTTCGCTCCACAACTTCTACCGGCATACCGGCCTCTTTCCATGCGGTGAATCCACCGCTCATGTGCGCGACGTTCGCCAAACCCATGTCCTGAAACATCTTGGCTTCGAGCGCCGAGCGCCACGCCGCCGCGCAGTACAAGATGAAGCGTTTGCCGCTGGCGTACACCGGCTTGTGATATTCACAGCACGGGTCAATCCAGAACTCATTCATGCCCCGCGGGCTGTGCAGCGCGCCGGGGATTTTGCCTTCGCGCCAGAGTTCGCGGACGTCACGGATGTCGACAATCACGGTATCTGGATCGTCCATCGCGGCGCGCACCTCGTTGAGCGTCAATGTGACGATCTCGCGTTCAGCAACGATCACGAGTTCTTGCGCGCTACGCATGGCTACAGCTTTGTACTGAATGACTCATTGCATAGGGGCTAAGGGGCAAATTAAGCATAAAGTCGACTATCACCATAAAACACGGTTACACCCAGATGAAATGGTGCATTTAGGAAAAAGTTGTTGACTATTTTCCATGGCATTCACCACGGAATGGTCGCCCCCATGTTGTCGTAAAAACCGCCGTGGCGGTCGGATGCGTTGTCGATGACGTGACGCATGCCTGCGACGCTCTCGGTCGGCGTCAGCGACGCCTGCGGCCCACCCATGTCGGTGCGCACCCAGCCCGGATGCAGCGCCATGACGCGCACACCTTTTTTTCCGAGCTCCAGCGAGGTGGCTTTGACCACCGCGTTGAGCGCCGCTTTGCTCGCGCGGTACGCGATGCCGCTCGATGAACTCATGGTGGCAATGGAGCCCATGCGTGAGGACAAATACACCATCGCGCCGCGCGCGCGCACCACGTTGTCGGTGAACGCCAAGGTAAGTCGAAGCGGCCCAAGTACGTTGGTGCGCATCACCAGATCGAAGTCCTCGGTGGGCATGTCGGTGAGTCCGTCGCTCCTCGGGCCATACACGCCGGCGTTGCAAATCATCACGTCAATAGATTGGTCTTTGAGTTTCGCTGCCAACGCATCGATAGACGATGCGGTGCTGGTATCGAGCGCCTCGATGCGCACGCCAACGCGGCGCAGTTCAGCCGCCTCAGCGGGCCGCCGGCACGTCGCAATCACGTCGTAGCCATCGCCCGCGTATTGCTTCGCAAATTCGAGCCCGAGGCCACGATTTGCGCCGAGGATTAATACAGTTTTTGCCATGCTCATTTTCCCTGTTGGAGCGGCCTTGGCCGCGATTGACGCGAACCAAACCGCCTATCGCGGCCAAGGCCGCTCCAACAGATTGTCTACATCATCTCAATAGCCATCGCGATACCCTCGCCGCCGCCGATACACAGCGCCGCGACGCCCTTCTTGCCGCCGGTCTTTTTCAGCGCGCCGATCAGCGTCACGATGATGCGCGCGCCGCTAGCGCCAATCGGATGGCCGAGCGCGCAGGCGCCGCCGTGAATATTCACTTTGCTGTGCGGAATGTCGAACTCTTTCATCGCCGCCATGGTGACCACGGCGAACGCTTCGTTGATCTCAAGCAAATCCACGTCGGCCGTTGTCCAGCCGATTTTTTTGTAGAGATTGTTGATCGCGCCGACCGGGGCCGTGGTGAACCATTCTGGCTCCTGACTGTGTTCGGCGTGGCCCACGATTTTGGCGATCGGCTGCAATCCCAATGCCGTCGCTTTCGACAGTTTCATCAGCACCAACGCTGCGGCTCCGTCCGAGATGCTTGATGCATTCGCCGCTGTGATCGTGCCGTCCTTGACGAACGCGGGCTTCAGGCCGGGGATTTTGTCGAGTTTGGCTTTCGGCGGCTGCTCGTCGGCATCGATCACGATATCACCGCCTTTGCCCTTCACCGTCACCGGGACGATTTCCCATTTGAACGCGCCGCTTTTGGTCGCTTCCTGCGCGCGGGTTGTGGAGGCAATCGCAAACTCGTCCTGCGCGGCGCGTGTGAACGCATATTTCACCGCGCAGTTCTCAGCAAAAAAGCCCATCGGCTTGCCCTTTTCGTACGCATCTTCCAGGCCGTCGGTCGCCATGTGGTCGAGCAACTGGCCTGCGCCGTAGCGATAGCCGGTGCGCGCTTTGGTCAACATATGTGGCGCATTGGTCATCGATTCCATGCCGCCCGCCACCACAATTTCACGCGTGCCCGCCATGATTTCGTCGTGCGCAAGCTGCGTCGCCTTCATGCCGGAACCACACATTTTGGTGATGGTCAGCGCGCCCACGCCTTTGGGCAAACCGGCCTTCAGCGTGGCCTGCCGCGCGGGCGCTTGACCCTGTCCGGCCATCAGGCAATTGCCTAGGATGACCTCTTCAATTTGCTCAGGTTTCAGGCCCGCGCGCTCAACGGCGGCCTTGACCGCTACAGCGCCCAAATCAGACGCCGACAGCGACGAAAAATCACCCAGCATTCCACCCATTGGCGTGCGCACTGCGGCAACTATGACTACTGGATCTGACATGAAATATTCTCCAAAAAATGACACATAACAAACGCCGATTACTGTCATCCTGAGCGAAGCGAAGGATCAGATTGCGCGCCGCCTCATCCTTCGCTTCGCTCAGGATGACAATTCGATTAGTTCAGCGTTTCCGTGCTAGCCCTTACCTCAACCGCTACTTACGAACGACGAGAAATCCACAAACTCCATTGTGACGCAAACGCGCCGATGATGCCGCCGAGCAGTGCAGAAAGCGCGATCCCGGCCAGCGACAAGCGCGTCGCCGTCATGGCAATGGCCAACGCCGACGCGCCAATCAATATTTGCAAAAAAAGCTTTCCAACCGCTGACCAAGGCCGCTGCTGAAGCGCAATGGCCATGCCGAACCACGCCAACGCCACGCCAAGCCACAGCATGATGCGCGCGGGCACAGGCATCACGGCAAAACTAAACATGCCGACGATGGCGAGAAAGAATCCGAGCAGCATCCAGTGGTTGCGGGTCATAGCGACGCTCCGCTCGGTGCAGCCGAAACCGGGACGCTGGGCGCGATAGCCTCACCCGCGCGTGATTCGATGGCGTTCAGCGCTCGGGCCGATACGGTGTCGACCTCGTCGGGCCCGGTGAGATCAATATCCAGCGTGCGCAACAGGCCGTCCTCTATGCCGTAGACACAGCCATGAACGGTCAACGCCTGCCCGCGCTGCCATGCGTCCTGTACGACGGTGGTGCGCGCCACGTTCACCACCTGTTCGGCCACATGCAACTCACACAGGCGGCGCAGCCTCGCATCGCGACCCTCAATGGCGTGCAGGCTCGCGCGGTGCGCCTCTACGGTGTCTCGCACATGTTGCAGCCAGTTATCCACCAAGCCGAGGCGCAAGTTATCGTAGGCCGCCGCGATGCCGCCGCAGCCGTAGTGACCCACCAGCAACACATGCTTGACCTTGAGGATTTCAACGGCGAAGTGCAGCACCGACAGGCAGTTGAGATCGCTGTGCGCCACCACGTTGGCCACATTGCGATGCACGAACACGTCCCCCGGCGGCAGGCCGATGATTTGGTTGGCCGGAACGCGCGAATCGGAGCAACCAATCCAGAGGTATTCCGGCGCTTGCTGGTGTTTCAAGCGCTCAAAAAACTGCGGGTCATCAGCGAGGACGGACTGTACCCAGGCGCGGTTGTTGGCGAAGAGATGAGCTAGAGATTTCATAGGGGATCGAACTTACGATTCGAACTTCATTTTTTCTTCCGTTCGCCCTGAGCGTAGCGAAGGGTTTGATTGTTCAAGCATCAGACCCTTCGCTACGCTCAGGACGAACGGCGTGTTGCTGCAGGCACTTGTTTCAGGCGTACTGCAGTTCACCTATTTTGTCTCGTTATACAGTTCGCGTCCGATCAACATGCGGCGAACTTCACTGGTGCCCGCGCCAATTTCATAAAGTTTCGCGTCGCGCCAGATGCGTCCGGTCGGATAGTCGTTGATGTAGCCGTTGCCGCCGAGTGCCTGAATCGCCTCGCCCGCCATCCAGGTGGCCTTCTCGGCGCAGTACAGGATCACGCCCGCCGCGTCCTTGCGCGTGACTTCGCCGCGATCGCAGGCTTTGGCGACCGCGTACAGATACGCACGACCCGCCGAAAACGTCGCGTACATGTCCGCCAGTTTGCCTTGCATGAGCTGAAATTCGCCAATCGATTGGCCAAACTGCTTGCGCTCATGCACGTACGGCAACACCACGTCGAGACACGCTGCCATCAGGCCGACTGACCCGCCCGCCAGCACCGCCCGCTCATAGTCAAGGCCGCTCATCAGCACGTTGACGCCCTTGCCGACTTCCTTAAGCACGTTCTCGGCAGGCACGATGCAGTCCTGAAACACCAGCTCGCAGGTGTTGCTGCCGCGCATGCCTAGCTTGTCTAGCTTTTGTGCGGTGGAAAAACCTGCAAAACCCTTCTCAACGATAAACGCTGTGATGCCGCGTGAACCCAAGCCCACATCGGTTTTCGCGTAAACGACCAGCGTGTCGGCATCCGGCCCGTTGGTGATCCACATCTTGTTGCCGTTGAGCACATAGTGGTCACTTTTGAGGTCGGCGCGCAACTTCATGCTGACCACGTCCGACCCCGCACCCGGCTCGCTCATCGCCAACGCGCCGACATGTTCGCCAGAAATCAGCTTCGGCAGATACTTCTTTTTCTGTGCATCACTGCCGTTTATTTTGAGCTGGTTCACGCAGAGGTTTGAATGCGCGCCGTAGCTCAAACCCACCGAACCACTGGCCCGGCTGATTTCTTCCATCGCCACGCAATGTGCGAGATAGCCCATGCCCGCGCCACCATATTCCTCCGGCACGGTGATGCCGAGAATGCCAAGGTCGCCCATCTTCTTCCACAAATCCATGGGGAAATGATTTTCACGATCAATCTCTGCGGCACGCGGTGCGATTTCTTTGGCAGCGAATGCGGCGACGGTGTCGCGCAGCATGTCGATGTCTTCACCGAGATCGAATTTGAGTTGCGGAAATTGCATGGTGTCCTCCTATTGCCCCGTGTGTTGTGGGAGCGGTTCCACTGCGATGGTGGCTTCCGCGCATGGCCATCGCGGTGGAACCGCTCCCACAAAAAATCTACTTTGCCGGTATCGTAATCAACGTCTGCTGCATCAATGCGCAGAGCGTTTCCTTGCCGTTCTTCGTCACAAATACTTTGCCCTGCGTGATGGTCAGCGTGCGCCCGGACTTGATGATTTCGCCGCGAGCACGCAGCGTTTCGCCGTCACCGGGAGCTAGCAGATTCAGCTTGAATTCGACGGTCAGCACATTGCTTCCGGGCGGCATCAACGTCGCACCCGCGCAGCCGCCGGCCGTGTCCACCAGCATTCCAATGATTCCGGCGTGAAAGAAGCCGTTTTGCTGGGAGAGTTCAGAGCGAAAGTCCACTTCAAACTCCGCTACGCCTTCATCTATCTCGGTCAGCCGCGCACCGATCAATTGCATCGCGCCCTGAGCATTGAAAATGTTCAGGATGTCAGCGGTTTTTTGCGGCGTGATCATGAATACGAATTGTAGCTCGCAAGTTGACGTTTACGTCAACGTCAGCGTTTACCCACGCACTGCTGAGAGCGGTTATTGGGCGAAACTATTTGGTCGAGTTCTTGAGTCGCCTGCGGCAGTCGCGCTCGATGGTCGAAATTTCTTCCAGCACCACGTCGATGTCTTCCCGCTGCTGCTCCAGCAGCACCCGTCGCGCCGCCAGCACTTCCATAAATTTCAGCAACTGCGGGCGCTCGTTGTGGTCCGCGTCGTACAGATCAAGAATGCCCGAAATGTCGGCGAGGCTCATGCCCAGACGTTTGCCGCGCAGCACGAGTTTTAGGCGCACGCGCTCGCGCTGACCATAAATCCGCCGCGTGCCGCGTCGCTCCGGCGACAGCAACCCCTGATCCTCATAAAAACGAATCGCCCGCGTGGTCAGCGCGAATTCATCGGCCAGATCGGTGATGGTGAAAGTTTCGCGGCGATGGCTTTGCGTGGCGGAGGAGGGTGCGGCGGCTTTGGGCATGCACAAAGTTTAGCGACATGTTGCGGCGGCTCGGCTCCCCTCTCCCCGGTAGGGAGTGGGGTTGGGGGAGAGGGGGAAGATGGGATGCCCCGCCAGATTTAATTCGACTTTCAGCCTCCCCCTCTCCCTAACCCTCTCCCTCCGGGGGAGAGGGGACAAAAACTTTCGTACCGCGCGATTGCATTAGCCCGTAGGTCTAGGAATATCCGCCTCGCCATAAACCAGATGCACCTTCGCATCCTCCGGAATCCCCGGCATGCTCAAAGCCCACGCCTCCCAATCAGCACGCATCGCCAGCAGCCGCTCCGGCTCGCGCTTCGCCATGTTGGCCTTCTCGCGTGCATCGGTTTCGACGTCAAACAGGTATTCGTGCGCATCCACCATCAAATACTTCCAGCGCCCATCCCGCAGCGCGCGCTGCTTGCGGTGGTTCATGCGCCAGTACAGTTTTCGCGGCGGGTTCAGCGCGGGGTCGGCCAGCACCGGCGCAAGATCAACGCCATCCAGTGGCGCATCCGGCGCGTCAACGCTACCCGCCGCACGCAGCATCGTCGCCGTCCAGTCCATCGTCAGATTCGGCGTCGCAGACACGCCGCCCGCCTTGATGCGCGCGGACCAGCGCGCGACCAGCGGCACCCGCAGACCGCCCTCCAGCAAATCCATCTTGCCGCCCACAAACGGCCAGTTTTTCGAAAAGCGCTCGCCGCCGTTGTCGCTGGTGAAAACCACCAGCGTGTTCTCCGCCAGCCCCTTCGCATCCAGCGCCGCGAGAATGCGCCCGATGCCCTCATCCATGTGATGAATCATGCGCCAATATTTATCGAGCGAGCCGCCGTCGTTATGACTGATGCGCGGCGTGATGCGCGCGGCCTCCGCGGCATCATCGCGCGTCTCCCAAGGCCAGTGCGGCGCCGTGTAATGCACCGACAGCAGAAACGGCTGCTCAGACGATTGCTCAGAAATCCAGTTCACCGCGCGATCACTCACGAGGTCGGTGAAATACCCGTCCTCATGCACCTCGGTTTCGTTCTCCCACAGGTCATGCGTGCCGCGCGAATCCTTGTGCGTGAAGTAATCAATCGCCCCCGACGTCGCGCCGTAAAAATAGTCATAACCACTCTTGCGCGGCCCAAACGTCGGCGCGTAGCCCAGGTGCCACTTGCCGGTGAGCGCCGTGCGATAACCCGCGTCACGCAAACGGCTGGCCAGCGTAGGGATCGAAGGCGGCAAACCCAGCACGCTGCTGCCCCGCTCCGAGCTGCCCAGCGGCTCCTCCGCCGCACCACGAAAACGATACTGGTAGCAGCCGGTCAGCAACGCAAAGCGTGTGGGCGAACACACGGGCGAGTTGGCCAGCGCATGCGTAAAGCGCAGCCCCTCGCGCGCCATGCGGTCGATGTGGGGCGACACGTCATAAGGCGCTCCCGCACCGCCATAGCAACCAAGGTCAGCAGAGCCCAGATCGTCGGCGAGGATAAAGATGAAATTGGGGTGGGAGGTCATGGGGGGGAGCTTAGCGCAGTCCCGCCCCCATGCGCGTCGTCGCTGCTCGGTTTTGTCCCCTCTCCCCCGGAGGGAGAGGGTTAGGGAGAGGGGGAGCGTGGAATGAAGTGGATCGGCTCGCACAACACCGCTCGCCCTGAGCCCGTCGAAGGGTCTGCTGAACGACTGGCGCGTTTGCCACCAGCGCGCTCCATGGCCGCGCGGGGCCAGTCACTTTTGGCATTGCCCCAAAAGTAACCAAAAACGCTAGCCCCTGCACCCCGCTTCATCCTGCGGTGCTCGCAACGGGCGGGATGCGTCAACGGCACACGAAAGCTTCGCTGACGCTACGCACAGTGTGTGCCGACGACGCATCTACGACCGCCCGTTGCTCCGCTCCTCGGCGCGGGCTGAAGGGGCGGGTACTGTATCGCATCACATCGGCGGCGATATGCAGCAGAATTAATGCTCACACTCGCAATCGACAAGACAAAGATAGCAAGATATGACTAGCAAACTATCGCTGCCGCTAGAGTTCGAGCCTGTCAAACAGGCGGCGCTTCGCGCGCTTGGGCCTATTCGTCCCTCGGACAATGATACTAAGGCCGATCAGAAATTTCTTTTCGACGCCCAACGAACAAAAGCAGGTAAGGATCTCCCTGATTACTATCTGGTTTACTTCTTGTTGGTTGACTTGCTGGGTTTCAAGAATCTTGGCAAATCCGAAAAAATCGCGTGGTCAGTGCCCATCGACTTCAATGGCCGAGCATTTCTAATTGAACATCGCAAGATGGGCCTGGGCGTTTTTGCACACGACGCGAGCGCGGAAGAAGAGGCTGCACGCAAGATCGTCATTCGGATTCAAAAAGGTGTTAAAGCGGCGCGCCCTTTTTTTGAATGGCTCGCAAAACGCGCCGTTGAAGACTCCCAAGTCAACGTACTCAACAATAGTTCGGCGCTTCTTGAACGTTTCCAGTACTTGTTGGGTGCTTACCGAGAGAAAAGTAAAGAAGCGGTTAATCGTAAAGATGAGCGGATCGTAGAGAAACACGAAACGCCAAAGACAGCATGGTCTGCTGTCCATTACCGGGCATTTCAAATACAAAAGGAAGCGCGTTGGTTGGCTCTTGCCGCCATAGACGCGTTCTTCAGTTGGACCGAACACGTATTCATTCACATCGCGATTCTTGCTGGAAAGCTAACCACTGGAAATGAAGTCGCAGATGCCGCAGCATCTGACTGGTCGGTCAAATTCAAACGAGCGATGGATCTTTCTGATCCAACAACGAAGGATCTTTTCGACAAGCTAATAGTTATCCGACAAGAACTTCGCAATTTTGTTGCGCATGGCGCCTTCGGAAAACAAGGCGAAGCATTTCGATTTCACTCCCGCGCAGGGGCTGTTCCAGTTTTGCTTCCGCATCGCGTCGGCAGCCGTAAATTCCTATTCGGAAGCGGTCTCGTTTTCGAGGAAGCGGCAGCTATTGAGGTGATCGAAAGCTTCATCAAGCAAGTTTGGAATGAACCGCGCGCGCCCGCTGAAATTTATGTCCAACAAAGTGACCTTCCTCTCATTCTTACCCTCGCTGCCGATGGTACATATGCCCGCGCAATGTCCTCTGTCAATGAGATGTCGAAACTTGTCGACGAGTTGAACTGGCAATCCGACCGAGCTGCAAACATGGACTGGTAGAGCGATAACGGAGCGGCGACGCTCTCATCCGGGTGCTTGTAGTTCCCATCGCGAAGCGATCAAGCATCGGTTCGACGGCCCCTTCAGCCCGCGCCGAGGAGCGGAGCAACGGGCGGTCGTAGATGCGTCGTCAGCACACACAGTGCGTAGCGCTAGCGAAGCTTTCGTGTGCCGTTCGACGCACCCCGCACGTTGCGAGCACCGCAGGGAGAAGCGGGGTGCAGGGCTAGCGTTTTTGGTTACTTTTGGGGCAATGCCAAAAGTGACTGGCCCCGCGCGGCCATGGAGCGTGAGGGCGGCATGTGTTCATGCTTCGACAAGCTCACCACGAACGGTGGCATGCACCGTTCGAATGAACTTTTGATGCGCCGGATCAAACCGGTCGTAGCAGGACTGGAGCTGGGCCTCCGGCGTAGGCTTCCCGCTATCGATTGTCACTGCCTCGCAAGCACCACGTGCGTGGCAAGTGGCGAGCTCTCACACCGGGTGCAGGCGTAGCCCAGGGCAGGAAGGTTGACGCCTTCGAATAGTCGCTCACCGGAGCCGAGCAGGACGGGCGATATGGCGATGTGCATCTCGTCGATCAGGCGGTGGCGAAGATACTGTTGAATGACGTTGACGCCGCCACCCACTCGCACGTCCTTGCCCCCTGCCGCATCGCAGGCGCGCTTGAGCGCGGCGACCGGGCCTTCTGTGACGAAGTGGAAGGTCGTTCCGCCTTCCATAACCAGCGGTGCGCGTGCGTGGTGGGTCAGCACGAACACGGGGACGTGATAGACAGGATTCTCGCCCCACCAGCCGCGCCAGCTCTCATCCGGCCACGGCCCGCGAACTGGCCCGAACATGTTCCTGCCAAGAATCCATGCGCCGAAGTTCTGAAAGCCTCGCGCGGCGAATGCTTCATCGACACCCTCCGTCGCTCCGCCATCGCCACCGAACACGTTTTTCTGAAACGTTCGTGTGGACATGGCCCAGCCATGAAGCGATGTGCCGCCCACGCCGAGTGGATTGTTGATGTCCTGGTCCGGGCCAGCGCCGAAACCGTCGAGAGAGATGGTGAAACTTTCTACGCGGAGTTTGGACATGGTGTTGCTCCGGGGTGTGAGTGACTACGAAACTTGGTTTGCGACTGCTAGGCAAGCATGGCGCGACCGTCCGACGGAATGACTACTTAACGTACATCCCCTTCACGCAAAGCTTTCCTGCAAAGCCTCTTGCGCCAAGGTGTTGATACTTTTGCCTTTTGCCTGCGCGGCGATGGCGAGTTTTTCGTGCAACTGCGGTGAAATCCGCAAATTAAATTTGCCGGAAAAGTGACGCTTTGGCTCAATCCCCTTCTCGGCACAAACCTCAAGAAAAACCTGAAGCGAGCGCTTGAACTCCGCACGAAGTTCCTTCGGATTCTTTCCGTAAAAATCCGCGCCACCATTGAGGCCGAGAATCTCCCCCCTGAACAAATCAAGATCAGGGTCAAATTCAATGGTTGCGTGATAGTCGTCAACAGTCATTACATTCATGGTTCGACTCCGTGTTGTTCCAGCCATTTGCGGATTGCCGCCACTGCGCCTTTGTCTGTGTTGGGTGATGGATGTGGGCGGTGAAAGACCCGCACCTCATCAAACAAAAAGACAGAAACCCTGCTGCCTGCCCGTTCTTCAATTTCCGCACCCAGTTCAACGAAAAGACCCTCAACATCGCGCCACTGGACATTGCCGCTCGTCGGCCGCGAAAAGATCAATTCAACAATTCGCTGATGCCGCCGTTTCATTGCTGAATGGTACCACTAATAAGTACCAAATGCCGTTCTAGATGTCCACGATTTTTTTGAGAGTAGAGGGGCTATTAATCCGCCTTAAACCCCGAAGCCAAAATCACTGGCCTCCACTTCTCAATTTCAGCCAGCCGAATTTTCTCCAACCCCTCGGGCGTCGAGGTCGCCGGTTCGGTGCCGGTGCGGGCGAGTTTCTCTTTCACCTCGGCATTCGCCAGCGCCATGTTCAACGCCTTATTGAGCGCGGCAATCGTCGCGGCGGGCGTTTTTGCGGGGGCCCACAGGCTGTACCAGCCGCTGCCGGTGGCGTCCTTGAAACCTAGTTCTGCCATGGTTGGAACCTCGGGAATCAGCGCGCTGCGCTTTTCCGCGAACGAGGCGAGGATGCGAAGCTTGCCTGCTTTGTGCAGTTCAATCAACTCGATGTGCGTGTCCATGCCGCAGGCGATCTGGCCGCCCATCAGGTCGTTCAGCATCGGCGCGCCGCCCTTGTACGCCACATGCACCATGTCCACGCCGATCGCGCGGCCGAGCATGATGCCGAAGAAGTGCGGCAGGCTGCCGGGGCTCGGGCTGCCGAAGTTGGCTTTTTCCTTGTTGACTTTAAGCCAGGTGACGAACTCCGCCATGTTTTTGGCCGGGTGATTCGGTGGCACGGCGAGCGCGAACTGAAAGTGACCGACCATGCCGATGGGCGTCATGTCTTTGGCCGGATCGTAGCCGGGGTTTTTGAACGTGAGCTGCGACAACACCGGCGTCACCAGTGGGGCGAGCAGCAGCGTACCGCCGTCGGGCGTGGAGGCTTTCAGCGCTTCCACCGCAATTTTGCCGCCCGCGCCAATTTTGTTTTCGACGACGATCTGCGTGCCAGCGGCAAGGCCTTCGCGCATCTTGTCAGCCAGCATGCGCGCGATGAGGTCAGCGCCGCCGCCCGCCGCGAAGCCGACGATGATTTTTGCCTGAGCGGGGACTTGCGCGAGGGCGATGCGCGGCAGTGTTGCCAGCGCGGGCGCTGCGATTGCGCTGAGCACGATCTGGCGGCGGATGGTGGAAAGTTTTTGCATGATGTCCTCCTTTGTTGTTGGTGGGTGGATTATGAGCGCAGATTGTGCTGTGGGAGCGGTTCCACCGCGATAGGCGTCTCCGGGGGCTGTCGCGGTGGAACCGCTCCCACAAGCTGCCGGTCGGTGTCGCCAATTGACGCACACGTCAATCAGCAAGCTGTTCCGGTAGCATCCAACGCATGAATGCTGCCTTGTCTTTCCCCCACGCCACCCCACCCGCTCCGGGCGAATTTACCGACCTCGCAGATGGCACCATAGGCATCAAATGGATCCGCATGCCGCTGCCGTTCGCGCTGGATCACATCAATCTGTGGCTGATTGAGGAAGAGGACGGCTGGGCGGTCGTCGACACCGGTTTCGGTGTCGAGGCGACGCGTGCGCTGTGGGAAAAGCACTTCGTGGAAACGATGGCTGGCCGCCCGATCACGCGCATCATCTGCACCCATTACCACCCCGATCATCTGGGCAATGCGCAGTGGCTCGCCGAGCGATTCGCGACACGCGAGGGGCCGCTGGTGGTTGAGATGAGCCTCATGGAATTGCTCGCGGCGCACAGCGTGGCCGAGGGCAGTGGCGCGTATCAACGCGCAACACTCGCCAAGTTTTTTCACTCGCACGGATTGACGCAGGAACAGGTCGACGTCACCGCGAATCGCGGCAATACCTACAGCGGTGGCGTGCCGACGCGGCCACCGTCGTGCCTGCGTATTTCGCCCGGCGACACGGTCGAAATCGGTGGCAAATTCTGGAGCGTGATCGGCGGCTACGGCCACACCACCGAGCACCTGAGTTTTTATTGCGAGGAGATCAAGGTGCTGATCTCGGGCGATATGCTGCTGCCGAAAATTTCCACCAACATCAGCGTGTGGCCGGTGACGCCGCTGGCCGACCCGGTGAGCGACTATGTGAACTCGCTGCAGGCGTACAAATATTGTGAGCCGGACACGCTCGTGCTGCCCTCGCACGGCCTGCCGTTTCGCGGCATTGCGGCACGTGTCGAGGCGCTGGAAACGCATCATGAAGATCGTATGAATGATCTGTATGGCGCGGTGCAAGACGGGCCGAAAACGGCCGCAGAATTGATCCCAACGCTGTTCCGCCGCAAGCTCGATAACCATCAACTGTTCTTCGCCATCGTTGAGGCCGTGGCCCACGTGAATCACGGCTGGCGCATCGGGCGCTTGACGCGGGACGTGGGCGAGGATGGGTTGATTCGGTTTGGATTGGCGGCGGCCTAACGGCAGAAAAATCGATACAGCTTTTTCGTGAAAGCCATTATTCATAGGGGCTGACACCGAATATCGTCGTAAGTCGAAAAATAGCCAAATAGACGCCTAAGCCCATATTAAATGGCGCTTTAAGTAAAAAGCTGATACTTTTTTCGTCGTTCCTGCGTAGGCAGGAACCCAGCGACTTGAAGGCGTGCGTTGCCTGCTCATGGCAATAAGTCGCTAGGCCCCTGCCTGCGCAGGGGCGACGGGCGTGTGCTTCGGATTTACCGCACCGCCAAACTCGCCGCCCGCTGATAGTCTGCATCCCCCGTCACCTTCCATTCCTCATAACAGGCGTACACCAGCTTGATCACGTGCTCATCGTTGGACGCGGCACCTGCCTGCAGCGCATCCGGCCACGGCAAGACGTTCACTGCAACGATTGGAGGATCGCCCTTGACACCACTCGCAGCCACCCCCGCCGCGTAGGCACGAGCGTAGTGACGCACGGCGACGAGCGGCTCGGCTAGCCACGGCATCAGCAAGCGCAACGCGTGCGCGCTGGTGTTCAAGTGCAACACGGTGAAATTCTTGGTGCGCAGATAAATCGCCAGCGCATGTGCCGCCAGTTCGCGCAACGTGTTGTCATGCACGGTCAGCCGATCGGCGCCGTCGTGAAAGCTCGGCGTTCTCGCGAATTCCGTCATGCCTTGCGTAATTGAGCGTGCATCGCTCTGCCAGCCGTCGGCCTGTGCGGCGATGCTCGCCAACCACGTCGGTACAGCTGAATCGCCGACCGTTTGCGCCGCGACAAACGGTGCCAGCGGCAGGTGCCAGCACGCCCAATGTGCGAGCCCGGACGCAAGCTCGTCGTCGTGCGCTGCGACCACAGCGCTGGCGGTGCGTAGCAGGCCGTGAAACGCCGCAGCACCGACGCCGTCGATGAGCAGTGGCAGCGTTTGACGCAGCGTTGTATCGCGTCCTTGGATGGCGATTGCCTGCGAGAAATGCGCTCGCAGCGCAGCGAACGCCGTCAGGTCATGGCGCCTCGCAGTCCAATCCCCACAAGCCTGTGCGAGCGGCGGTGCGGGGTCGAGTTTGGCACTGGCAATGGTGAAGAACGACTCCATGCGTGCCTCGTCCGCGCCCAGCGAATTCAGCGCCACCAGCGCCATCGGCAGATGGTTGCTCAGGTTGCCGCCGTACTCCGGCGCGAACGCTTGCGCGCGCTCCAGGAAGGCGCTCAAAACGGGTGGAGTATCGGTGCGAATCATGGCCTGTCCAGTGCGGTGAATGGTGGAAGTGAATCATGATAAAAGCTCAAGTTAACTTGAGGTCAAGCACTTTTTTCAAACATGAGTGAATCGCTGATCAGCATCGGTGATCTCGCAGAACGCGCTGGCGTGCCGCACAGCGCATTGCGTTTTTATGAAGCGCAAGGGCTGCTCAAAAGCGCACGCACGGTGGGTGGCCAGCGCCGCTACGCCCGCGACATGTTGCGCCGCGTTGCTTTCATCCGCGCCGCGCAGAACGTGGGCCTGCGCCTAGACGACATCGCTAGAGCGCTCGCGCAATTGCCCGAATCACGCACTCCTACGCGCGCCGACTGGACTCGCCTATCCAAGCGCTGGCGCACCGTGCTCGACGAGCGCATCCACGCGCTCGAAGTGTTGCGTGACCAGCTCGATCAATGCATCGGCTGCGGCTGCTTGTCGCTCACGGCCTGCAAACTGTACAACCCGGCAGACGCAGTGGGCGTCCGGGGTAGCGGCCCGCGATATTTGTTGGGTGATCCTCGTCCAAGGACTTGATTGGCGATACATTTGCGCTTATGACGACCGAAATCACCCACCTGTTTCATCACCCGCAGCACACGCACGCCGTCGCGCAGATGATTTACAACGAGTTCTGGATCGACGTGGTCGGCGGCTTGACCCTTGAATTCCTTAACGCGCATTTGCACAACACGCAAGACCCGTCGCGCATTCCACTGTCACTGATTGCGCTGGTCGACGGTGAGCTCGTCGGCACCGTGAACCTGATCGAAAACGATGACAGCACACGCACGCACTTGCGCCCGTGGCTCGCGGCGATGGTGGTGACTAAGGAGTTTCGTGGGCAGGGGATTGGTACGCAGCTGGTCCGCGCGCTGCTCGCCGAGGCCCAGCGGTTGGGCTTTGCAGCGGTTTACTTCGGCACCGACGGGCCGGGCTTTTATGAACGCATCGGGGCGGTGAAGCATGACCACGTCAGAGACGATTTCTGCATCATGCGGTTTGAGTTAGCGGCGCGGAGCGCAGGCTGACGCACGCCATTCGGTGTGGGTTGACGGCGTAGGTGCGTGAACATCAACGACTGCCGACTTCCGACTTCCGACTGCCCACGTGGCAGCGATGTTCCCGACGAATCATGGTTACTGCAAACGCTGAACCGACGTGTGCCCGCGAGGCGAGGTATTTGCGACGCAGGTTCGCTCGTACGATGGTTCGCCTGATTGGCGGTTATTCCCCCTCGCCGAACTTGTCGTTGATGAGGGCGACCACGCCGTCCATCGCGGCGATTTCGTCTTCACCATCCGTTTCAACAACAATGGTCACGCCCTTGCCTGCGGCGAGCATCATGACGCCCATGATACTTTTGGCGTTGACGCGGCGGGTATTGCGTTCAAGGTTTACCTCGCACTTGAAACTCGTTGCGAGCTGGGTGAGCTTGGCTGACGCTCTGGCGTGCAAACCGAGTTTGTTGACGATTTCAATGTCGCGTTTTTGCATCTGTCTGGTTATATCAGGCTGGGATTGGCGCGGCGTTTAGTGACGGCTCATGACTGGGGTGCCCTCGTTGGCGGCTGAGCGGGCCACTTGTGGGCCGAGAATAGGGTCAGCGTCGATGTGAAACACGCCTTCGCAGCCGCCTGACACGACGCGTTTGAGCAGCATTTCCATGCCGCGTGTGCGGTAGGTCATGGCGCGAACCAGCATGGGCACGTTAGCACCGGCAACACCCTCAACATGTCCTGGTACGAGCAGTTTGCACGCTAAGTTTGATGGCGTAGCGCCAAAGATGTCGGTGATAACGAGTACGCCGTCGCCGTCGTCAACCGCTGCCACTAGTCGTTGCGCAGTCGGCAACAGGCTTCTCGCGTCATCGGTGCCCGAGACTTGCAGGGACGTGATGCCATCGGGTTTGTTGCCCAAAAGATGCGTCATGCACTGAATCAGTGAATCACCGAAATTTCCGTGCGCAATAATGAGTATGCCGATCATAGCCTAGACCTCGTTCCGCGAGTTCTCCCTACTCGGCGCTGAGCTGTGCTGCACCGGGCTTCGCCGCGCCCTCTTATGTGGCAGATTTATGACGATCACCGATGGTAGCAGGGAAATTGCTGCGGTGCAGAAAATCGCACCAATTAGCGTCTGGCGGCTACTTCCAAGTGGCGAATATACAAATCGGCCACATCAAAACCGGTCTGTGCAGCGATCTCGACGAAGCCGGTGGGGCTAGTGACATTGATTTCGGTGACTTTGTCGCCGATGACGTCGAGGCCCACTAAAAACAATCCTTCCGCCCACAGCCGTTTGGCCATCGTTTCGGCGATGGCCGTGTCGGACGCCGTCATCGGACGCGCCTCTGGGCGACCACCGGCTGCCATATTGCCGCGCGTTTCGCCGATCATTGGGATGCGGGCGAGGGCGTACGGCACAACCTCACCGGCGATCAACAGGATGCGTTTGTCGCCGTCAACAATTTGTGGCAAGTAGCGCTGTGCCATGATGCTCTGCGTGCCAAGTGCGGTGAGCGTTTCGATGATGACGTTGAGGTTAGGGTCGCGCTCACGCACGCGAAAAATGCCGCTGCCGCCCATGCCGTCGAGCGGTTTGAAAATCGCGTCTTTGTGCTCGTCGACAAACTCACGCAACACCGTGGCCGAACGTGTCACGACGGTCGGCGCGATCATGTCCGGGTGTTTGAGGATCGCCATTTTTTCGTTATTGTCACGAATCGCTGCCGGACGGTTGAACACGCGCGCCCCCTGATCCATCGCCCGCTCGAAAAGATAGGTGTGATAGATGTACTCCATGTCGAACGGTGGGTCTTTGCGCTCGATCACCGCGTCGAAAGCGGCCAGCGGCATGAGCGTCGTTGGCTCTGTGGCATACCAGTGATGATCGTCGTCGTTGACGGACAGCGGAGCCGCGTTGGCCTGCACGCTACCGTTGCGGCTGAACACATGACCTGGCTCAATGGCGAACAGGCAATGGCCGCGAGCCTGAGCGGCGCGCATCATCGCAACCGTGGAATCTTTGTAGCTTTTGAGCTTGGCGAGCGGGTCGATATGGAATGCAATTTTCATAACTGCGAGGATAACGGGCCGATGCTTGCAGTATCAACTTTTTGTCTACCGCTTTGATTTACCGGGGCTGGATCGATAAAAAAGCAATTATCGATAGTTATCATTTTCTGGCTGTAGCCCATGTTTTTATTGGCTTAGGTGCATAAGTTGTTGCGACAAATCCAGTGGGACTGCGTCGGCTCGCAATCGCCTGAAACACTCGATTTTGGTTCGTACCCACCACGCTAAAACTTGGCCGCAAGCCCGGTCATCACGTTGGAGCCGATTTTCATCAGTCGTTGAACGACCGGCGGTAGCGTTTGTGCGCCGAGGTGGCGTGCGGTTGCCGCATGACCCGCTTCGTCTTGCTTCATTTGTGCCACGATGGCACGGCTTGGCGTGTCGGTGAAGGGCAGGCGATCAAGATGAGACGCCAGATGCGCCTCCACCTGCTCCTCGGTTGCTTGGAGAAAGCCGAGCGATATTTTGTCTCCCAATGCCCCAGCCGTGGCGCCCATCAGCAAAGCACCGGCGTACCAGAGCGGATCGAGCAGGCTGGTGCGCCCGCCAAGCTGATGAACCCGTTCCCGAGTCCACACGAGATGATCTAGCTCCTCGTTGGCTGCTTGAGTTAGCTCGTCGCGCAAGGCTTGCGACCTCGATGCCAGCGCCTGCCCTTGATACAGCGCCTGCGCCGCCACTTCACCCGCGTGGTTCACTCGCATGAGTCGAATCGACTCAGCACGCTCTGCGGCGCTCATCGTGGGCGTTTGCACATGCAGTGCGGGGCTCAACCGATGGGCGCGCGCCGCACCAGACAAGGTTCGCATGGCACGGTCAAAGGACAGTATCAGGTGATCCATCAGACGTGGCCCGAAAAAACAACAACCTACATTTTGCCAAATAAAAAGGGCGCCGAAGCGCCCTTAGTTCTAACTCGGTCTGAAGACTGATTTAGAACGAATGCCAGAGGCCTGATGACAAGACGTTGATCTTGGCGCCCGTTTCGTTCTTGAGCTGCGTGTAGTAGCTACGAATCGAGGTGCGCTTTGACAAAGCGTAGTCGTGGGTCACGCTGAGGTGCTTGCCGCCGCCGTTTTTCCAGTTTGCCAGTGTGGCTGCATTGACCGTAAGAGTCTGTGCAATTGGGTTGTAGCCGGCCGCCAAACCGTTGTCACGTTGGCTGTACTGCAAGCCCAGTGTATTTGCACCGAATGGTGCCAATGCACCGATTTCCCAATACTTGTACTTCAGAGCACCGGTGGCCAGTTTGTACTTAGCCACTTCGTAGGTTGCGTCAATCGTGGCTGGGCCAAAATTGAACGAACCGTAGGCACGCAGAGCGTCTTGATTGTGTGCAGCTGCAACCGTGCCAAGACCGGTGAAGTTCTTGTGCATTGCGTAGGCCAAGCCAAAACGAATCGGACCATTGACGTATCGTGCGCCGGTATCCCAGCCCGTGCAGGACTTGGTTGGTGTCTCGCCGATCAAGGCGTACTGTGTACGAACCGTGAAACCTGCCATATTTGGCGTTTCATAGCTAAGCGAGTTAGCGTAGCGCGCATCGAAAGCACTGCTGGTGCAGCCCGTGGCGTTTACGTAGTTGGTGAACAGGTCACGCTTTGCAAAACCAGCGCCACCGGAAACACCGTTGTTACGGTTTTCCCAGCTGTTCGCGCCTTGATGGTGCGCCCAACCGAGCACGTCATCGTATGGTGTCAGGCCGTAACCCAGCTTGGCTGTACCGAAACCGCCAGCCAAGCCGACCCACGCTTCGCGACCGAAAATTTGTGTCACGCCGCTTGACGCACCGGCCGCACCGGTATCAGCTGCGAAGCCGCTTTCCAGCTGGAAAATGGCAGCCAAGCCGCCACCCAAGTCTTCACGACCACGGAAACCGAAGCGTGAGGAAATATTTTCCATCGAGGTGATGCGGGCTGACGCGGTGGCACTTTTGTAAGACGCTGATTCGAGCGCCAGACGCAGGCCGCCATACAGCGTAACGTTCGCTGTCTGTGCGTGCGCCGCAGATGCTGCGACCACGGCCAATGTTGCGATTGCAACCTTGTTGAATTTCATGATGTACCCTTAAAAAGAAAAGTTATTTGACCGAGCCATGCGACCTCATGCGAGATGAGCCGACGCGCCATCAACGCTCGGCTCAACTCTAGTCAGATCGCAGTTATCTCGTTATTAAAACTTATGCTTGATACCCACGCCGAATGTGCTCGACGACTTATTGAGTGCGGCGCTAGCCACAGCGACGTTGCCGTCAGAAGTGCACGAGAGGCCTTTGTTTTTGCAGCTAGAGTAGATGCCGTATAAGTTCGTCCGCTTTGAAAGATCGTACTCGCCGAGCAGTGCGAAACTAGATGCCTTTGCGCTGCCGCTCTTGACTTGTCCAACCTGCAAACCTGCGCGCGCCGCACCAAATGGCACCGTTACGCTCGCAACCAGTGGTTTGGACTTAACACCTGCGATATTTTTGTTCTCAGCATAAAACAAGCCAGCGTACGCAACTCCGAAGTTGTACGTTGCACCAAAGCTCACATGCTTGTTGGAGCCGCGAGTTGCTGGGGTAAGTTGATCACCCTTTTGGTCGCTATACCCGAGACCAGCGTAAAGCGGGCCCTTTTTGTATTGCAGATTGGCGCCAAACGTGCGACTTGCACTCGTGCCTGCGGTCGACTCACCGGCCGACCACATCAGTGCAGCGGTGACGCCGCCCATGTTTGGCGTTGCGTAAATAATCGCGTTGTTAGGACGTAACGTGTTTGCAAAAAAGCCGTTCATGTTCGCGACAGCAGACCAAGCGGTCAAGCAGCCACCGAACGAGTCGTCCGCATTGCACTGAACGTAAAACGCTGGTGCATATTGGCGGCCTAATGTGAGCGAGCCAAAGCCACCATTCAGGCCGACATACGCCTGACGACCAAAAAGCAAACCGCCCTGGCCTAAAGCGCCAGTGTCAGAAGCAAAGCCGCCTTCCGTCACGAACACTGCGTTGAGACCACCACCCAACGACTCGGTGCCACGCATACCCCAGCGTGAGCCAGAAATACCACCACCGGTGACATTCATCGATGAGACGCCGTTAGCGCGGTGGCTTGCCACGTACGTATCAACGATGCCGTACAGCGTAACGTTTGCGGTTTGGGCCGATGCGGCACCAGCGGCGATTGCACTTAGTGCCAGCGCCAAGAGTTTCTTATTCATAACAGTCTCTCCTCAGATATAGACGATCAGCACAGCCCTACGGGCGCTGTGACCAACAAATTTTCTTCCTACTCAATCCCGGAAGCTGCTCTAATTCTGACAAATTACGGAGGTTCATCCAACCTTATCGTGGGTTGGGAGTGACTTTGCAGGCTCTCGTATGTTGTCAAATTGCAACAACCACCCTTGTCAAACCGGCGCGAAAGTCACCGCGATATTCTTTCCGGGTTTTTTTCGTAAGATGCTGATTTTAAAGACTTAATGCATTTATTAATCGCGCTAGCCGCAAGCTGCTTTGGGCTGAGTCTATTGATGTGCACCGCTGTCGCCCGAGGGTGGGTGAGTTCACCACTAAGTTTGCCTAGTGAGCGCTCACTACATGCCGGTCCGATTCCCCGAGGCGGTGGTTTGGGTGTCGTCGGTGCAATTTTGTTCGGATGGGTGCTGCTTGGGGTGTCGCCGCCCGTGGTGGCTGCGCTCACGCTGGTCTGGGCGGTGTCAGCTTGGGACGACTGGTTCAGCGCGCCACCGGTGCTGCGCCTACTGGTGCACGCGGTCGCGGCGGCAGTTTTGTTGTGGGTATGGGTGCCGAACGCGACGCCAGTTATTGCCGCGATAACCCTAGTGACTCTAATGTGGGGCTTGAATTTATTCAACTTCATGGACGGGGCGGACGGACTGGCCGGAACGACCGCTTTGATGGGAGGCATGGCGTTGGCCGGACTGGCCGCCATCTCCCCGGACACGGGAAGCACGCAAACATTGGTCGCGCTGGGCGTCGTCGTGGCCACAGCCGCAGCGGGCATACTTTGCTACAACCTGCCACCGGCCAAAATATTTATGGGCGACGGCGGCTCAACGGTTCTCGGCCTGACGTTGACTGGGATATGCGTAAAAGGAGTCGCCGACGGCGTGTGGCCAGCGGCGGCCGCCGCCGTCGTATTTATGCCGTTTTGGGCCGACGCGACCTACACGCTCACACGGCGGCTGTTGGCCAGGCACAGCCCACTGACGCCGCATCGGGAGCATCTCTACCAGCGACTGGTGCTGGCAGGACTTGGGCACCGTGGCATGCTGCTGTGGATGATTGGCTGGAACATGGTGTCGGCCATGGCAGCCTACCTGCTGCGCGACATTTCTGGGCAGATCGCGCTGCTAATGGCCGCGAGCTACGCCATTTTCTATGTTGCGTTCACCGAATGGACGCTTCGCCGTCAGCCCAATCTGCTGATGAACCCACGCGCCATCTTGGCGTTGGTGTACGACCTTGCAGCTGCGGCTGCTGCGTGGACCTTGCTCTTCTGGGCGCGGTTTAATTTCAATATTGATGGCGCTGATTTCGAAGCCCGAGACATCGCGCGGAGCCTCGGTTTTGTTGTACCGGTGCACGCGGCGGTGTTTGCTGGCATGCGCCTGTACCAGGGCCTGTGGCGCTTCGCCAGCATGGAGGATTTGCGACAAATCGTGGTGGGTGCCTTGATCGCTGCGGCTGCAACGGCCGCAGTTTTTGTGCTGGTGCGACCCGACGGCTTCATCTGGCCGCGCTCGGCTTTGCTGCTGCAGCCGGCGCTGCTCATTCTGCTGATGGGCGGTGCCCGGTTTGCCTACCGAAGTTGGCGCGAGCATCGACTGTATGGGCTTTCTGCCGCCAAAGGTGAACCGGTGCTGGTGTTGGGAGCTGGGTCTTCCGGTGCTCGGCTGGTAAGCGAACTAGCTAAGTCTGAAACGTGGCGGGTCGTTGCATTGCTTGATGATGACGTCGCCAAGCTGGGTGGCCGCGTGCACAACACACTCGTCGTCGGAAAACTGCACGAAACAGGAAGCGTGGCCAAGCGATTTGGCGCGCGCCATGCCATCATCGCCATGCCCAACGTAAATCACGAAGCACGGCGGCGTGCGGTTGCGCTGGCTGCCGAGGCCGAACTCACCGTGCTGACGGTGCCGTCTTACGATGAATTGCTGTCCGAAGAATCACCGCTGGCCAAACTGCGTGCCGTTGAGCTTGAGGACTTACTCGGGCGCGATCCGATCACACTCGACACCACGGGCCTCGAAAAATGGATCGCCGGACGTACCGTGTTGATCACCGGCGCGGGCGGCTCAATCGGCACCGAGCTGTGCAACCAGGTTGCGCGATTTCATCCCGGTAGGCTCGTTATGGTGGACATATCGGAGTTCGCATCGCACGTGGTCGGCGAGCACATGGCGACGCGATTGCCTCCTAATCGTATCGAGGTTTACGTGGGCGATGCTCGATCAGCGACGCGAATGAAGGAGATTTTTGATCGAGAGCTGCCAGCAATCATCTTTCATGCCGCTGCCTACAAGCACGTGCCGCTAACGGAATCAGTTAACGCATGGGAGGCCGTTCGCAACAACGTGCTGGGAACGCTCGTCACCGCAGAGTGCGCGCGCAGCGTGGGTGCAGAGAAATTTGTGTTGGTCTCCACCGACAAAGCCGTGCGCGCCTCAAGCATCATGGGCGCAAGCAAGCGGCTGGCCGAGATCGCGGTGCTTAGTCTGCCTGACACCCCCACCCAATTTGTCGGGGTACGGTTCGGCAACGTTTTGGGCAGCAACGGCAGCGTGATTCCGAAATTTCGTGAGCAGATCGCCGCTGGCGGCCCAGTGACTGTTACGCACATCGAGATGACGCGATATTTCATGTCCATTCCCGAGGCGGCACAACTGGTTGTACAGGCGGGGCTAATCGGCAAGGCACGTTCGCTCTATGTGTTGAACATGGGCGAGCCGATTCGCATCATTGAATTGGCGCAAGAGCTGATTCGTCTCGCTAAAGGCGCTGTCAATTCGATCCCCATCATTTTCACGGGCCTTCGGGCAGGTGAAAAAATGCACGAAGAGCTGACCGGCGAGGGCGAGCGATTCGCTGAGACCGAGCACTCGAAAGTGCGCCGGGTTATCAGCGATGCCAATGTTGCCATTGACTTGCAGGCGCTTAAAACATGGCTAAATCAGCCCACTCCGCTGGACGTGCGTGCTGAACTTAAGCGCTGGGTGGTTGACTTCAGTCCGCCTGCCGCGCAAGTAGGCGCGCATACTGCCCCGATTGCTGCGCAAGCGTAGCGTGCGTGCCACGCTCAACGATTCGTCCCGAATCGAAAACAAAAATTTCATCGGCACTGCGGATTGTGCTCAATCGATGCGCGACCTGAATCACGGTATGCGTAGGCCCGAGAATTTGTAGCGTGTCATGCACGAGGCGCTCAGACTCTGAGTCAAGCGCTGACGTCGCCTCATCAAACAACACAATCGGCGCGCCTTTGTAGAGCGCGCGGGCAATAGAGATGCGTTGTCGTTGCCCGCCCGAGAGCAAACTGCCGCCTTCACCCACCGTTGCCGAATAGCCACCGGGCAACGTCTCAATAAACGCCGCAGCGCCCGCCGCTTGCGCCGCCCATTGAACACGTGAATGATCTGCCTTGCCATCGGTGCTGCCGAACGCAATATTGGCCGCGACGGAATCGTTGATCAGCAAAACGTCCTGCGCGACTAGAGAGATGTTGTCACGCAACGTCTGCAAACCAATGGACTTGAGACTCTGACCATCGACCGTGATCTCGCCGCTTTGTGGTGCGTAGAACCCGGCTAGCAAGGCGATGGCCGATGACTTACCGCTGCCTGAGGCGCCAACGAAGGCAACGTGTCGACCCGCCTCAATTTCAAGCGACACATCGACCAACGCATCCCTGTCGCGGCCCGCATAGCGTGCCGTAACCGAGTCAAATTTGACGCCACCCATTAGCGCGGCTTTGCCTTGAGTTTCCGCGACCGACTCAGCGGGCTCATCAATCACTGTAAACAAACTGGTCGCCGCCGCCAGCCCGCGCTGAAGCACCGAATTGATTGCAGACAAACTTTTCAACGGCGGTAAAAGCGAAAGCAGTGCAGTAAAAAAAATAAAGAAGTCGCCCGCAGTCATAGCGCGGCGCTGCCCCTCGCTGATAGCTAGGGCAACGATGACCGCAATGGCTAACGACACAACCAGATGCATCAGCGGCGCGCTCGCAGCGTTGGCGGTTTCCTGCCTCATGATCGTGCGGCGAACGCGGTTAGCGCGCATCGCAAATGCATTCGATATTTGCGTAAATGCGCCATATATTTTTATTGAACGCTGATTGCTCAAACCCTCGTCGGCGAAGCGCGAAAGCTCACCCATCTGCGACTGCAAGGCGACGCTCGCTGCGCGTAATCGCTTGGTCAACAAGCGCACCACAACGGCAACAATAGGCGCGATGACAAACACACCTAGCGTGAGTTTCAGACTAATCGAGGCCATCATCACCAGCGCAACCACCAGCTTAAGCGAATCCTGCACCAGTGTGGTCAGCGCTTGACTGGTCACCGCACCGATTTGCTGCGTGTCAAAGGTGATTTTTGAGGTGAGTTCGGCCGCCGCATTGCGATCAAAAAAACTCACTGGTAGACGCAGCAAGTGTGCAAACGTGATCTGTCGCAAATCAAAAACCACGCGACTGGATACCCAGTGCAGTGCAAGATCGCCCAAAAAATTGGCTGCGCCGCGGACGGCGAAGATCGCCACCAGCAAAAGCGGAAACCACATGATCGGCAAACCGCGCAACAGGTCGGTCAGCCCAGAAAAAAATGGGGACTTCGCCAGCGCGCTCTGCATGGGCAGGGCAGCCACAGGCGACACCGGTACCGCAACACCCGAGATAAGCTGCGGCGTGACCAAACCCGCGTCGGGCACAAACGCGCGATCAAGTATCTGCGAAAAGGCAATCGTAATCACCGGTTCAATCAACGACACCAGCGCCAACATCAGCATGCCTGCAATCAATCGGCTTCGGTACGGTTTTGCGTAACCTAGAAGTCGTTTGTATCGTTGAAAGTCTGTCACCATGCACAAATTGTTACACGCACACTGATAAACTCCCGTTCCAAGCAAGGTGCTCCACGTGTGTTTAAACATGCCGACGAGTGAAACGGGAAAACAGTGCGTCGAATTTTTTGACCATTCTGTTACTGCCCCCGCAACGGTAAATCGCATCAACGCAGGTTGCATTAGCCACTGAAACCTAGAGTTTTGGGAAGGCGCAAACCAAAGTGCGGCGATTAAGTCCGGAGACCGGCCTTGCTTACCCGTTGCCCGCCTCAGGTGACGGATTCAATGCTGGCTGTGCGGGGATGCATGGTGAAGCGAGCGCTGCTTGCCGACTTCTCCTGCGGCACTCACTGCGCTCTCTTTGCCTTGTCCATATCCGCTCATTCAGCAGCATCAGCTTGCCGAGCGGAGGGCTTGGTTCACAAGGAACGTCATGCAAATTCACAACAGCCCACGACAGAGCCCGTCTTCTCATCGGTCGCCCAAACTCATCGTCGTCGCGCTAGCGGTAACTGGGTGCGCATTGAGCGCAGCCACCTTTGCCCAGACCGCACCGAAATCAACCGTTGACGCGGTGGTGGTCACCGGCACCCGCACACCAACCCGTGTCGACGAAGCCTTGGGCGACGTCACCGTCATTGGTCGATACCAGATCGAGCAATCGGCTGGCAAGACATTGGCCGAACTATTGGGTCAGCAAGCGGGCGTGCAGTTCTGGTCTAGCGGCGGTCTTGGCAAAGCCAGTTCCGTATCGCTGCGCGGCCTTGAGGCCCGGCACACGCTGTTGCTGATTGACGGCGTGCGCTACAGCTCGGCAACGTTGGGCACGCCCGCTTGGGAAAACATTCCGCTTGAATCCATCGAACGCATCGAAATCGTGCGCGGGCCGCTGTCCGGTTTGTATGGCAGCGACGCAGTCGGCGGCGTCATTCAAATTTTCACGCGACGCGGCAAAGACGGCGTGCGCGGCAGCGCTGTCGCCACCGTTGGCTCGAAACGCTTTGGTCAACTCGGCGGCGGCCTGAGCTTCGGTCAGAGCGCGTTTGACGGTTCCGTTCAAGTACAACACACCGAAAATCGCGGCTTCTCGGCGACGAATAGTCGTGTGCCGTTCGGCAGCTTCAACGCCGACAACGACGGCTTCCGCCAGAACAGCGGCAGCGCTCAGCTCGGCTGGAAAATCGGCAGCGGCTGGCGCGCTGATGCGCGCGTGTTGCAATCAGACGGCGTCACACAGTACGACGATGGCCTCGGCGCAGACGCCAAAGCAAAGCTGCGCACTCAGGTCGCCTCCGTTAATGTTGGCGGGCCGGTTACTACCATTTGGCAAACCAATTTGCGCGTGGCACGCTCGGCAGACAACTACATCACACTCGCCACCGCTTCGCCGTTCAGCGATCTCGGAAAAATTGGCACGGTACAGGATCAGTTGGCATGGGAAAACACGGTGGCTACACCGATTGGCGCAGCCATCGTCATCCTTGAGCAAACCAAACAAAAAGTCAGTCGTCCAGGCTCACCGTTTTCGGTCTCTAACCGCGACATCACGGGCGTTACGGCGGGTCTAAACGGTCAAGCAGGCGCGCACCACTGGCAGGCCAATATGCGCCACGACAGCAACTCGCAATTCGGCTCGCAAACGACTGGTACCGCTGGGTACGGCTTTGACGTTACGGCGGCATGGCGCGTTGGCGCGTCGTATGGCACAAGCTTCGTTGCGCCGACCTTCAACCAGCTTTACTTCCCGAACTTTGGCAATCCGAAACTGCTGCCCGAAGAAGGCAAACAGTCCGAGGTCAACGTTCGCTGGCTGGGTGCAAATCAGCAAGCGCGCGTCGCGTATTTCGACAACCGCATTCGTGGCTACATATCCAGCGGCCCGTTGCCGACCAACATTCCGCGCACGCGCATTGATGGCGTCACCGCAAGCTACGAAACACGCATCAACAACGTCACGCTCGCCGCCAGCGTCGATCATGTCAACCCGCGCAACGACACCAGTGGCTCAGCAAACTACGGCAAGCTGCTACCGCGACGCGTCAAGGATTCCGCAAAACTTGGAGCTGACGTTGATCTCGGCGCTTGGCGCGTGGGCGGCTCTTTCGTTGCGTTCAGCGAGCGGTTCGACAATGCAGCGAACACCACGCGGTTGCCCGGTTTCGCGACACTTGATCTGCGCGCCGATTGGCGGCTCTCGAAAGAATGGTCTGTTGGCGTTCGCCTCAACAATGTCACCGACAAAAAATACGAGACCGTCTACGGCTACAACCAGTCTGGACGCGAAGGCTATCTGACGCTGCGTTACAGCGGCTTCTAAACTGAATCGTCATGCGTGAGCTGATTCTCGGCGGTAGCAAAAGTGGCAAGTCACGCACGGCAGAAGCGCGTGCGGCTGACTGGTTGCGAACGCCGGGGAACTCGGCTGCGCTGATCGCAACCGCCCAAGCGGGCGACGACGAAATGCATGAACGTATCGCCCGACACCAACGGGATCGAGCGTTGCGCGTATCGCAACTCGTGACGCTTGAAGAGCCGCTTGCGGTTGCTGAATTAATCACAGCGCAAAGTAGCCCACAACGGCTGTTGGTCGTTGACTGCCTCACGTTGTGGCTCACTAATTTGTTGCTGCCGATGAGCGGCGTGGGCGTCAACGATGATGAATGCGAAGCTCGGCAACTTGCGCTGTGCGATGCGGTCGCTAAATCGGTGGGGCGGGTAGTGTTGGTGTCCAACGAAATCAGCCTAGGCGTCACGCCGTTGGGCTCAGACGTACGACGCTTTCTCGATCACCTTGGGACGCTACATCAGCGTCTAGCGAGTGTTTGTGAACGAGTCACGCTGATGGTTGCTGGAATCGAAATGAATGTGAAAGGAGTCCATCTGTGACGGACTTTAGAGTCGGTTCCTTCCCTCCGGCCTGCGCCGGGGCAGGCTCACTCAAGGGGAGGGCTAGGGTGGGTCTGGAGTTTCAAATCGCGCTATTTTTAATCGCAAGCCTCTGCTCCCTATCGAACATCAACGCAGCCGCAGCCCAACCCGGAGGAGCAATCACCCTCCGGGATGATCGAGGCGTCGAACTCAACTTTGCCGCATCGCCACAACGCATCATCAGCCTGTTGCCCTCCGTCACCGAGAGCGTGTGCGCGTTAGGCGCTTGTACGCGCCTGATCGGCACAGACCGATTCTCAAATTCGCCCGCGGAAGTGATCGCGCTGCCCAAACTAGGCGGGCTGGAGGACGCGCAAATCGAGCGTATCGTTTCGCTGAAACCTGACGTCGTCCTCGCTGCAAAATCAGCGCGTGTGACTGAGCGGTTGGAATCACTCGGGCTCAAGGTAGTCGTGCTGGAATCGCAAACCCATGCCGACGTGAAACGCACGCTGACGCTGCTGGCGCGACTACTCGCCTCGCCTGAGCAAGCGGATCGGGTGTGGAACCAGATCGAGCGTGACATCAAGCTCGCAACAGCGCGCGTGCCCGATGCATTGCGCGGTAAGAAGGTTTATTTCGAGGTTGCCTCCGCGCCATATGCAGCGGGCGCGGGCTCATTCATCGGTGAAACGCTGACTCGGCTTGGTGTGGGCAACATCGTGCCGCCGGAGCTGGGGCCATTCCCAAAATTGAACCCAGAATTCATCGTTCGCGCTAAACCCGACATCATCATGGCCGTGGATCGCGAAGTGAAGTTGATGTCCAATCGGCCTGGTTGGCGAGGTCTTGCTGCACTCAAAGGCGCTAGCTGCGGCTTTGCAACAGAGCGGTATGAATTACTGATTCGGCCCGGCCCACGCATGGGCGAAGCCGCACTTGCGATTGCCAATTGTCTGGCGGGTTTGCGAACGCAACCGACACAATGATTGCAACGCGCAACGCGGCGGTCGATCTCGCGCTAAGCGACGCGGCGCACGATGCGTCTCGGAGAAAAACGCTCGCGGTGGGCTTATTGAGCGCCGCCATTGTGTTCACGGTACTTGGGCTCGCGGTAGGCAGCGAAGGCTTCTCGTTGACCTCGTTGCGTGCTGACCTGATGGCCGATGACGCGTCACTGATCCTTGGTCAAATTCGCGCGCCGCGTACTCTTGGGGCGCTGCTTGTGGGCGCGCTACTTGGGCTTGCAGGTGCCATCGCGCAGGGGCTATTTCGCAATCCGCTGGCTGACCCGTATCTGCTCGGCTCAGCCGCTGGCGCATCGCTTGGCGTTGTGCTGGTGCTCGCCGTAAGTGCTGCGAGCGGGCACATGATCGCGCTGGCCACCGCGCAATTCGCGGCCCGCATCAGCATCGTCACTGCCGCATTTGCTGGCGCTTTGATCGGCGTAACGCTCACGCTAATACTCGCTCGTGGTGCGCAGCACACGTTGCGTCTGCTGCTGGCAGGCGTCGTCGTGGGCGTAGTGTTTGGGGCGATCACCGAGTTAGTCGCCACCACCAGCCCCGATGCGTTGCGTGGCAAACAAATTTTCATGCTGGGCAGCACTGGTTTTTTGGGGTGGAGCAGCGTGACGTTGCTCGCAATCGGTCTATGTGTTTCGCTACCGTTGGCGCGGGTCTTGGCGCGAACACTTGATGCACTCACGCTAGGCGAAGACAGCGCCGCAACGCTCGGTTTGCCGCTTGCAAAAATTCGCGCAATACTGGTGCTCGTGCTCGCGCTATGCACGGGGCTAGCCGTATCGCAGGCGGGACTGGTCGCATTCGTTGGTCTCGCCGCGCCACATCTCGTGCGTCGGTTTGCACCCTCAAAACACGCCTATGTGTTGATAATGAGCGCGGCGATGGGTGGCGTGCTGCTGCTGGGCGCGGACGTGCTGGCGCGTGGGCTGATTGCGCCGCAGGAATTGCCCGTGGGTGTGCTCACCGCCATCCTTGGTGGCGGCTACCTACTGTGGCTCTTGCATCGTCGAAAGTTTGCATGACCATTCGCGCTGAAAGTTTGTGCATTTCTCTCGGTGACCGCGCCGTGTTGAGCGACGTTTCGTGCAGCTTCGAACCGGGTTGGACCGCCGCAGTCGGCCCCAACGGCGCAGGTAAATCAACGCTATTGAGAGCACTTGCCGGTCTGTTGAAACCGGCGAGTGGTCAAATCAGTTTTCAAAACAAACCACTCGGGCAATATGCGGCGAGCGTTCGCGGCAAATCCATCGCATGGCTTGCGCAACAGGGCGAGGCCACGGGCGATTTGACCGCGCGGGAAACCGTTCACCTCGGACGATTGCCGCACATCGGATTGTTTGGCGCGCCGACCGCTGCGGATGAGCTCATCGTAGACACCGCACTTGCAGCCACCGAGAGCACCGCGTGGCAGCATCGTCGATTACACGAACTCTCCGGTGGCGAACGGCAACGTGTCCTGCTCTCTCGTGCGCTCGCAACGGAAGCCTCGGTGTTGCTGCTGGACGAGCCCACCACGCACCTCGATCCACCGCATCAAGTGCAGCTCGCGCGATTATTCCGTCGACTCGCGAAAACGCACACCGTGATCACCGTGCTGCACGACCTGCAGCTTGCTGTGCAGGCGGATCGTCTGCTGGTGATGCGCAACGGAGCCATCACGGCGCATGGCGACTGCAATGATGTCAACCTGCACGCCGCATTGATCGAAGCCTTCGATCACGCGATCACAGTCACCCCCGCTAACGCGCAAAGCAGACGTCCTACCGTTTCCTTTCGACTCGAAGACTAAGACCTCCCCCAATGCAAATTATCAGCCCACCCACCGAACGCGGTTCCCCCAAAGCAGAAGGCGAACGTCGCGGCCTGATCCTCATCAACACAGGTCACGGCAAAGGCAAAAGCACGTCCGCTTTCGGCCTAGCATTGCGCGCGCATGGTCGCGGCAAAGCGGTGAAGATTTATCAGTTTATGAAGGTGCCGACGGCGCGCTTTGGTGAGCACCGAATGTTCGAGCAACTCGGCGTGCCGATTGAAGGACTGGGCGACGGCTTTAGCTGGAAAAGCCGCGATCTTGAGCACTCGGCGCAGCTTGCGCGTGATGGCTGGGCGCGGGCCGAGGCGACCATCCGCGCGGGCGAACATTTTCTCGTGGTGCTTGACGAAATCACTTATCCGCTGCGCTACGGTTGGTTGCCATTAGAGCCCGTGTTGGCCGCGTTGCGCGAGCGACCGCCGCATGTGCATGTAATGCTCACCGGGCGTGATGCGCCGGAAGAATTGATTGAGCTTGCTGATACGGTGACCGAGATGACGCTGGTCAAACATCATTTCAAAGCGGGTGTGCCAGCGCAACGCGGGATCGAAGATTGATCGCCGCCTGTCCTCAATTAGCAACATCGAAACGCGACTGGTTCGGCGGTGGGAGTGGCGCAGGCGCGATGCTTGCACTGAAGCCGAAGCCCATCGCGGCGCGCGACGCTCCTACGGAATTTTCGGAACTCACACGGGTTTGATCTGTGTCGATTAATCCCAGCGCTTTAGCGTCAAAGCCCGCATCAATATTGATCGTGGCGCTGCTGTTGGCGTGGTTGTGGGACGCCGCCTTGGGTGAACCGCCAAACGTGCTGCATCCTGTGGCGTGGCTGGGCCAACTGCTGAAACCTCTCGGAGATTGGCTAGTTGCGCAGTCAGATTTCGTTGCGTTCGTCGGAGGCGCGCTCATGTGGACTGTGTTGGTTGCAATCCTCGCTATCGCTGCATATTTGTGTGAACGTACAGCACCAACGTGGCCCGTCTGGCTGGCTGTGCCCGCTCTGACTTTGGTGCTCAAACCCACATTCGCGTGGCGCATGTTGCGCGACGAGGTCGCGGCGGTTGAGCAGGCGTTGCCTCACGGACTTGATGCCGCTCGCACGCAACTCGCTCGTTTGGTAAGTCGCGACGTCAGCGCGATGCAGGCCGACGCGATTCGCGAATCTGCCATCGAAACGCTCGCCGAAAACCTCAATGATTCGGTCGTTGCACCGCTTTTCTGGTTCGCCATTGCGGGACTTCCGGGCGCGGTTGTCTACCGCTTCGCCAACACGGCAGACGCCATGTGGGGCTATCGTGGTCGCTACGAATGGGCGGGCAAGTGGGCGGCTCGAGCGGACGACGTTTTGTCGTGGCTTCCCGCGCGAATCACCGCACTTTTGCTCTGGCCGTGGGGACACTTCTCGCTTTTGAAACACGAGGCGAAACACACGCCTTCGCCCAACGGCGGCTGGCCGATGGGCGCGATGGCTTTGCGCCTTGGTGTGCGGCTACGCAAGCCCAATGTCTATGCGCTAAACGAGGCCGCGCCGTCGCCGGATGCGACGCACATGGCAAGGGCTTTACGCATCGCACAGACAGCCGCTAACTCCGCGCTTATTTTCGCAGCGCTTGGTTTGTGGTTACGCTTAACGCTCGGTAGCCAAACGCCATGAAGACCACACGTTTCATCATGGTGTGGGGCACGTCGAGCGGTGCCGGCAAAAGCTGGCTCACGACGGCGCTGTGTCGTGCGGCTCAACGGCGCGGCATCAACGTCGCCCCGTACAAAGCGCAGAACATGAGCAACAACGCGCGCGTCGTTCCGGGCATCAATGGCGGCTACGGCGAGATCGGCGCAGCACAGTATTTTCAGGCGCTCGCCGCGGGCGTGACGCCTACCGTCGACATGAATCCCGTGTTGCTCAAACCAGAGCGTGACACGGCGAGCCAGGTGGTGTTGCAGGGCCATGTGAATGCGGCCCTGTCGAGCATGCCGTGGCGCGAGCGCAGCGCGTTGCTCGCCGTCTCTGCGCGCGAAAGTTTCGAGCGTCTAGCGAGTCGGCACGAACTCATCGTAATCGAAGGTGCGGGCTCACCTGCCGAGATCAATTTGGCCGCCAGCGACTACGTGAACCTCGGCACCGCGCGCTGGGCACAATCACTCGGCAAGCTCTCCAGCCTACTCGTCACCGACATTGATCGCGGTGGCGCGTTCGCACATCTTTACGGCACATGGCAGCTCTTGCCCGACGACTTGCGGCCCGCACTCGCGGGCTTCGTGCTCAACAAATTTCGCGGCGATGCCGCGTTACTCGCGCCGGGACCGCAGCAATTGCAGGCGCTCACCGGCGTGCCGCTCGCAGGCGTGATCCCCATGCGGCGCGATCACGGATTGCCGGAAGAAGACGGTGTGTTTGATGATCGCACCACGCCGCAAAATCAAGCTGATACCCAGGTGCTGCGCGTGGCGATAATTGCGTCGCCGCACATCAGCAATCTGGATGAATTTCAACCGTTGAAGAACGTACCGGGACTTCGACTCATCTGGGCGCGCACCGCTGGTGAACTGGATCACGTCGATTGGATCATCCTGCCCGGATCGAAGCAGGTGAGTGGCGATTTGCGATGGATGCGCACGCACGGACTTGATCGCGCAATCATCGAACACGCTCGGCATGGCGGCGCGGTGCTTGGTGTCTGCGGTGGGTTGCAGATGTTGGGCGAACGGCTCTCCGATCGACATGGCTACGATGGCGAAGTCAGTGAAATGCAGGGCTTGGGCTTGCTGCCTTTGACCACGCACTATCAAGCAGAAAAGCGCGTTAGCCCCGTGACCGCGCACTTCAGTGACACGCATGGAACCTGGGGCGTGTTGAATGCCATCACTGCAAACGGCTACGAAATTCATCAGGGCATTACTAGGGTGTCCGCTAACGCGCAACCGTTACCCGCCGTGCTGCACGACGAACGCGGCGAGCCGATTGGCTGGCAATCAGGCAACGTGATGGGCGTGTACGCGCACGGACTTTTCGAATCAACTGCCGTCATGCAAGCGCTGTTCGGACAAACCACCCGTACCCTAGACGCCGCATTCGAAACGCTCGCCGACATGGTTGAAACCCACTTCGATCCCGCGCTACTCAATTCACTTTTTGGCGTCACTCAATCATGACCAATTTCGCTATCGCTAGCATCGAAGACCCCGCACTCGCCCGGCGCGTGCAACATCGCATCGATAACAAAACCAAGCCACTCGGCGCGCTCGGTCGGCTTGAAGCGCTGATGCTGCAACTGGCGATGATTCAAGGGCGAGAGACCCTCGCACTGCATTCACCGCAGTTGGTCGTGTTCGCTGCGGATCACGGCATTGCGTCGAATGGCGTGTCCGCGTATCCGCCCGAGGTCACCGCGCAGATGGTGATGAACATGCTCGCCGGCGGCGCGGCGGTGTCGGTGCTCGCACGGCAACATGGGCTTGCGTTGACGGTCGTTGACTGCGGCGTCAACGACGATTTCGCCGCACAGCCGGGACTCGTCATCGCCAAAGTCAGCGGCGCGACACGCGGCACCGCCGACAGCACGACGGCACCCGCGATGACCGCAGCGCAATGTGCGGAGGCAATTGCCAACGGGCAAGCGCTGTTGAAATCGCTCGACGGCAACGCATTGCTGCTCGGTGAAATGGGCATCGGCAACACCTCGGCTGCGGCGCTGTTAATGTCGCGCTTGACGGGCGTGCCACTCGCCGATTGCGTCGGTCGCGGCACCGGCCTTGACGACGCGGGCCTTGCCCGAAAACTCGCGACCCTGCAACGCGCGCTTGACCTGCACGCGGACGCGCATGAGCCGCTGGCGGCACTCGCCGCGCTCGGTGGCCTTGAGCTAGCCACGATGGTCGGCGCAACGCTGCAAGCGGCCTTAGAGCGCCGCGTGATTGTGGTGGATGGCTTCATCACCACTGCCGCCGTTGCCGTGGCAGCAAAACTCGCGCCCACCGTGCTTGAGCGCTGTGTGTTTTCGCATTGCTCAGCGGAGAGCGGTCACGCGCGTTGGCTCAATATTTTGGGCGCAACACCATTGCTTGATCTCGGTCTGCGCTTGGGAGAGGGTTCGGGTGCTGCACTCGCTTGGCCGTTGCTCAAATCCGCAGAATTGTTGCTCGCAGACATGGCGAGCTTTGAGTCGGCAGGCGTAGCCGACAGAAGCGCGTGATTCAACACTGCTCACTTAATGCCGCTCGCCCTGAGCTCGTCGAAGGGTTGGTTGCGTTTAGGGAGGCTTCAATAAGCTCGGCCCGAACGAAAAACCTCCTGCTATGAATCCGTGGCAACGCCTACGTTACGAAGCGCGCCTGTGCCTCACCGCCCTCGAATTTTTGACGCGCATCCCCATCCCCGCAGCCACGCAATTTGACCCCGCATGGATGAGTCGTTGCGTGCGCTATTTTCCGTGGGTCGGCGCGCTGATCGGCGCGTTTGGAGCCCTCATCTGGTGGGCGTTGCAGCCCGCGCTCTCGCCGTGGCTTGCAGCGGCGCTTGCCTTCACCACTACCGCGTTGATCACCGGCGCGTTCCACGAGGACGGCTTGTCGGACTATGTGGACGGCATCGGCGGCGGGCAGTCGCGCGAGCAAACGCTGGCGATCATGAAGGACTCGCGGGTCGGCAGCTTCGGCGCGTTAGCGTTGATTCTGGTCACGGTCATCAAAATCGCAGCCCTCGCCAGCCTGCCGATGATAGACGCCGTCTTGGTACTCGTCTTCGCGCATGCAACCGCGCGCGCAAGTGCGGTCACCGTCATGGCCTCGCTGCCGTACGCGCGCGACGACGCCACCAGCAAAGTCAGGCCAGTGGCGATGGGCGTGACGTGGGCAGAGGTCTGCGTGTCGTGGCTGCCGACGGTCGCGTTGATCGCATTCGCCGCAGCAAGCGCGGCCGCGTGCGGGCTGTCAAATCAAGCCCCGATTGCGCTGCTAACGGCGACTGTTTCAGCGGGCATCATCACGACCTTGCTCGCGCTGCAAATGCAGCGAAGATTGGGCGGCTACACCGGCGATGCGCTAGGCGCGGTGGAGCAATGCGCCGAGGCTGTCATCCTCGTGGTGTGCGCGGCGTGGCTATCGGTGCGCACTCACGGGCTCCATGGGTTTTGAGTCGATCTACTTGGTGCGACACACCAAGCCCGCCATCGAGGCGGGCGTTTGCTATGGCACCACCGACATAGCCCTCGATGATCCAGCCTTCGCAACCGCATTGCCGGAAATAGCGCAACGACTGCCCCACAACGCGGTGGTCGTGACCAGCCCACTCGCCCGCTGCCGCCGCCTAGCTGAGGCCATCGCCGCACAACAGAGTCACACCAACGTGCAAGTCGAGCACGACCTTCGTGAACGTAGCTTCGGTGACTGGGAAGGCATGCGCTGGGACGACATTCCCCATACGCAAATCAACGAGTGGCGAGACAATTTTCTTGACTACGCGCCACCGAACGGAGAGAGCGTGCGAGCCCTGCAAACGCGCGTCACCACCGCGTGGCATCGATTGTCGGCCACACAAACCACGCCGCTAATCATCATCGCCCACGCCGGGCCGCTAGCCGTACTTCGCGCACTGGTGATGAACGAAACGCTCGGCGCAAACGCAATACAAAGCGCGCTGCCCTGCGGATCAATTCTCGAAATCAGGCTTCGGCCCACGGCGTCGGAAATTCGGCTGCGTTGACGCGGGCGATCTGTCGCGTCCTTCGCTGCGTTTAGGCCGTTGATGGTTTGGGCTGGAAGCGAGACGGACACACGAAAACCAGCCAAATTAGCCTATAGCTTTTCATTGAAAGCCTTATTTAAATTGGGCTAAAGCAGATTTTCTGCATAAATCGACTTTTAGGATAAATAAGCCCTACGCCCAATTAAAATAAGGCTTACAGGTTAAAGTCATTGGCCAATTTCTAATCGTCCGCCCTCGGCGGACACGGTCATAGGTGCCGCAGTTTAAGCCGCTTTAAGTTCCAGTCTACTCGTCCGAAACAGGCTGTCCACGAAGCTCATTCATACGCTTTTCCGCGAGCCACGCCAGACGTTTCGCTTGAGTCAGAAGCGTTCGCCGCAGGCCGCTTTGCACTCGGCGCTCAGCGATCACTTTGGCCAATAGCGAAAGCGTTTCGGCCCGTCGCGCGATTCGCGTGTCAGGATGTCCTCTGAGCTTGAGCACCGCGTCGCTCACGATTCGACCACGAACGCTCGCCGGAATAACAGCAGTCTCATCTACCACCAGCGGCGGGTCTTTCTCGTTCAGAATCGCCTTGAAGCGCGATTGCTCGATGAGTCGATCAAACACCGCGCTCCAGCCAGTTCAGCCTGCGGGCAATGCCCGCATTCATGTCCTGCCCCTCAAAATCTGGCAGCGGCCAAATCTCAATTTCAAACACCTCGAAAGGGTCAAGCACCTTCATCGCTACCGCGTCGGTGCGTTGATTGGTCAGATGACGGCGGATGCGAACGCGAAGCTGCTCGTTGGTCTGCCCCACATAAATCGGCTCGCCGCCATGGTCGAAAAGAGTCGAAAAACGCGAGCACACCGTACCTGAAGTTCCCGATCTTTTGATTGATCGGCTCTGACGTTTCAGCATGGAGCAACGAGCCGCGTTGGTCGAGAAACCGCTCAAGCCCAGCGACGAGCTGAGCCGTCTCAAAGGTCGCTTGCTCAACAATTCGTTCAGACAAAGCGTGCCTCGGTTTTCAGATGCAACGCATCAAGCCGCGACGGACAAGTGCTCGGAAAATGACGCCAGCGGCGTCAACAAATGCCGCGACAGAAAACGAACCACAGGCACAACCAGCCCGTCGCCCACAAGACTGTAAGCCTCGTTGTAATTGACCGGCAGCGCATACGTTTCAGGCAGACCCATCAAGCGCGCAGCCTCGCGGGTCGCGAGCAAGCGCGAACGAATACTCAATCCGTCAACGACAAGAATGGACTGTCGGCTCGAACCACCGCTTGCCGTTCTAAGGCATCCGGCCACGTCGTCAAAACGCACTTCGGCGCGCTGCACGCCCAGTCGTGTGCGACGATAAATGCCACCGACGCAGGGCTTGCCGGAGCGCTGCGCGACCGACACTTTTTCGCGATTGACAGGCGACATCATGTCGAGAAGCCGCTGCGTTTCTTCCGCCGTGTGCCAGGCAATGCTGGGTGATTCGGTATCAATCAGATCAGCGAAAACTTGCGTTCGCTTCGGTGGCGACGGCAGGTTCCACCAAATCCAGTTTTCCTGACACGATTTAGGCAGAGACAGTTTCGCCTCAACCAAACGATTGGGATGCCAGTGCGCGCATGGCCCTGACCGCGCCGAGCTCGATTGCATCGCAAGTTCTGGCAACACCGCCACAATAAAAAGCCGTGGTCGAGACTGCGGTACAAAGTGAACCGCATCGAGAACCATCGCGCCAAATCGATAGCCATTTTGGCGAAGAGAATCCGCAATTTGCGCAAAGTCTTGGCCGTCGTTCGACGACAGCGCACCGACGACATTCTCAAGCAGGACGATGCTCGGTTGCCGGTCTTCTGCGCGAAGCTCCGACAGCAGGCGAGACACCTGCCAAAACGCCCCACTACGCTCGCCACACAGACCGACACCCTTACCGGCTAGCGACAAGTCCTGACAGGGAAACGACGCCCACAAAAGATCGGCGCGATCCGGCAGATCATTCGCTGTGACGTTGGCGACATCATCAACGCGCAAATGCGTACTTCCAAAATTTTGCGCATAAGCATCCGCTTTTTTCGCGTCGAAATCGTTTGCAAACAAGCAACGCCAGTTCGACCCAAGCCCTAATCGGGCCATCCCCCCGCCAGCAAAAAGCTCATAAAAACTGTTCATATATCCAGATATTTTGTGCTGGTTTGAATGTTACTTGCGATGAACACCGCTTGCAAGAAAGCGCGCAGATGACGTTTCCAGAAGTGCGAGCTAAGCATCGAGCACGAGCACGGTGAGTTTGGCCTGCCCGGCCGGTCTAGCGCGAACGGCAACGCGTGTTGCTGTCGCGCGCACTCGCCACGCGATCCCCGGTACTGCTGCTCGACGAGTCCACCACCCACCTCGACCCGCCACATCAAGTGGCACTTGCCCGTCTGTTCCGTCGCCTCGCCAGCACCCACACCGTCATCACCGTGCTGCACGACCTGCCGCTGGCAGTGCAGGCGGATCGGGTGTTGGTGATGCAGGATGGGGCCGTCACCGGGCATGGCGAGAGCAATGATGCGGCGCTGCACGCGGCGTTGGTTGACGCGTTTGATGGCGCGATTGCGGTCATCCCCGCAACTGCGCCGGGTAAGCGACCCGCGGTTTCGTTGCGCCTTGACGATTGATTGCCGCAGCGGACAGCAGAAAGCCTCTGATCTGACTAATGGCTTTTTGTTGAAAGCGCCATTTCAATAGGGCCAAAGGCTTATTTTACCGCAACTCGACTCTTGTAAAAACGGGCGTCGCACCCCTATTGATTGGGCGTTTCAGCATAAAGCCATAAGCCTACTTTCGCATGCGATCCTTTGCGTGGCAGTCATTGGTCTGATTCAACATCGACGGCTCAACGCTTCGCAAATAGCCGCATTCGGCGTGATTCACCACGTACGGCGTTCGTGCCGCCAGTAAGTTGTAAGGGGCAAAAACAACCTTTGCCTGCCTCTCTTGATTTCTGTGCGTCAGCCGCGTGAATGTGTAACAGTTATTATCATTTATTAGTTTCGAGTGCCGAATAGAGGGGGAACCATGGCGACAACTTCATCTCAAGAGCTGACGGTAAAGGGTGAATCCATTGAGCGGATTTATGGCCAATATCGCGACCAACGGTTGCTTGTAAATCGCCGTTATCAGCGTAAGCTGGTTTGGAGCATCGACGAAAAGGTCAGTTTTATTGATTCGATTCGACAAGGCTTTCCGGTCCCAATTATTCTGTTTGCAGAAAGCACGACTGCGACCACGAACTTGCTCGAAATAATCGACGGCATGCAACGACTTAACGCCATCACGTCATTCATTGAAAACGACTTCGCAATAGATGGGAACTACTTTGATTTAAATACGATGGCGCTCACAAAAAGTCTGGTCGATGGCGAAGAGCTCGAACAAAAGACGCCGAAACTGTCTAGATCGTCCTGCGTGAGAATTGCGTCCTACCAGTTGCCGATATCGATCTATGAATTTTCGGAAAAAGGAAGTGTCGACGAGGTTTTTAGAAGGATCAACTCTGGTGGCCGCAAACTCTCACGGCAAGAGCTTAGGACGGCAGGCGCTACCGGCGAGTTCGCACAGACGGTGAGGCGACTGTCCGCCAAAATCCGGGGAGACGACTCTGCTGGCGATGAACTCTTACTTAACCGAATGAAACTAATCTCCATCACAAGCCGCGAACTCAACTATGGAATTCCGGTCGACAGCATCTTTTGGGTCAACAACGGCATATTGTCAAAAGAAGAAGTCCGCCAAAGCCGGGACGAAGAAATTGTTGCGGATATCGTTGCGTACATGGTTAGCACGGACCCGCCATCTTCGCGGACAGAGTATTTCGACGACTACTACGGTGTTGGTGCCGACGAGGCCTCCATAAAGCGGTACGATGAGATCGAAGCAAATGTGAAAAAGCGGTCGCAGGACTTGGTGATCGCCGATTTTCAGCGGGTTTACGATGTACTTCTGTTGACGTTGGAACAATCTAAGAAAACATTTAGCGGTTTGCTTTTCCCCGATGACGCGGTAGCTCGCACGCCGCGCTACTTTCAGGTCGTTTTTCTTGCCCTTCACGAATTGCTCATAAAGCAAAACAAACAGGTTTCCAACTTCAAATCATTCGCAACCACGCTTAAAGGAAGCGGAACGCACATCACCATCCCCGAGGGAGGCCGGTGGGGATCGGATCATCGGCAAAAGCAAGTCAACGCCTTCGTCGGCGTCATCCAGAAGCAGTTTAAGAAATCTAAGCAATCAGATCCTGCAAACGTGCATTGGGTAAGCCAACTGGAGGCGCTACTTTCTCAAAGCATGACTGAACAGAGCGCATATGACTTCAAACAAGGATTCCTGACGCTCGACGGGAACCGCTCATTCGATCAAAAGTCGTTCGAGAAGATATTGAAAACTTGCGTGGCGATATCCAATTTATCGCCTATTGCCAAGGGATATGTGCTCGTTGGTATTGCGGACAACGAGTCAACGGCAAAGCAGGTTCACAAACTCGACAAAGAAAAGCCATTGTCTAAATTCAACTTCTTCGTGACTGGAGTTGAACGCGAGGCTAAACATCTCGGCAAATCTCTTGATCAGTTTTTTCCAGAAATCATCGCGAAGATCAAAACCTCGAATGTTTCTCAGCCTCTGAAAGAGCATTTGGTGCGGGAGATTAAATTGGTTCGGTACTACGACAAAAGCATTGTCGTTTTTGACGTCTCAGCCCAGGAAGACCCCAGTAGTCTTGCGAGCGAGTACTACTCTCGTGAAGGCCCTTCGTTGTCCAAGCTGACACCGGAGGACTATCCCAACCTATTCAAGCGATTCGCCAAGGCCGCAATCAAGGACCAATGAGAGGGTGGCTGACAAGCGGTGAGGTACAAAACTCTCAAATCAAACGACTCACCCTAACGGGGAGGGCAAACTCCTCCGCAATAACCGCCAACCGCTTATCCCGCGTCCAAAGCGTCGCCTTCGAAAGCTGCGCAGACGCGAGCAGGTGAACGTCAACAAACCCAACGCTCCGTTCCATGAGTTTGTGTTGCTCGATCATCGCGAGCGCTTCGTCGTGGGTGGCGACGGTTGCTTGTGGAAGCAATTGCAGATGCGCGAGGATCATGCGGTTGCGCAGGTTGCCGCAGGCTAGTTCGCCGATCTCCATCGGGTGAATGCAAATCTCGTTCGCCTCCCGCGAAGCGCCCCGCCCTGCGAATCGATGCTCGAAATCAGCCTCCCTCCTACAGCGTCCAAAATTCCACTCCGTTAACATGCACCTCCCGCCACCACAACGTCGGTCTGCGGCGCAGCACAGATGAGCAAAGCTTTCACCAAAGAAAATCCTGACGCACCGGACGACAGCGAAGTCGACGTTGAAGACATCGTGTTGCCTGCGTTGCCAGCGGGTTCAAAAAATTACATGACGCCGGGCGGGCATGGTCGTCTGAAGGCGGAGCTGGAGCACTTGACGGTGGTGGATCGCCCGGAGGTGACGCGCATCGTTTCGTGGGCGGCGAGCAATGGCGACCGCAGCGAAAACGGCGATTACCTTTACGGCAAACGGCGGCTGCGCGAGATTGATCGGCGCACCCGTTACCTGATCAAGCGGCTGGACACGGCGGAGGTGATTGATCCCGC
>JANNYE010000135.1:0-8254 GCA_031409935.1 Burkholderiales bacterium
CAGAAAGGGACATGCAATGAACGCTTTATTAGACCTGTTCAAACAGACGACCCCGAACGTAGAGTTTGACGCCATTCAAATTGGCCTCGCCTCGCCCGAGCGCATTCGCTCGTGGTCTTTTGGCGAAGTCAAGAAACCGGAAACGATCAACTACCGCACGTTCAAGCCTGAACGTGACGGCTTGTTCTGCGCCAAAATCTTTGGTCCGATCAAAGACTATGAATGCCTGTGTGGCAAATACAAACGCCTCAAGCATCGCGGCGTAATCTGCGAGAAGTGCGGCGTCGAGGTTACCCTCACTAAAGTGCGTCGCGAACGCATGGGCCACATCGAAATGGCCTCTCCCGTCGCGCACATTTGGTTCTTGAAATCACTGCCATCTCGTTTGGGTATGGTGCTCGACATGACGTTGCGCGATATTGAGCGCGTCCTGTATTTCGAGGCCTTCGTCGTGGTTGATCCGGGCCTGACGCCGTTGCAACGTGGTCAGCTCCTGACCGAAGATGACTTCATGGCGAAGACGGAAGAATTCGGTGACGACTTCCGCGCCCTGATGGGTGCGGAAGCGGTGCGCGAATTGCTTTCGTCGATTCATGTCGCCGAAGACGCCGAGCGCCTTCGCGGTGAGTTAGGCGCGACATCATCCGAAGCGAAAATCAAGAAAATTTCCAAGCGCCTTAAAGTGCTGGAAGCGTTCCTGAAGTCCGGCATCAAACCTGACTGGATGGTGCTTGAAGTTTTGCCGGTGTTGCCTCCGGAATTGCGTCCGTTGGTTCCGCTGGACGGTGGCCGTTTCGCCACATCCGATCTGAACGATTTGTATCGCCGCGTGATCAACCGGAACAACCGTCTCAAGCGGTTGCTAGAACTCAAAGCGCCGGACATCATCGTGCGCAACGAAAAGCGCATGCTGCAAGAGTCGGTTGACTCATTGCTCGACAACGGTCGGCGTGGCAAAGCAATGACGGGTGCCAATAAGCGTCCGCTCAAATCGCTTGCCGACATGATTAAAGGTAAGTCGGGCCGTTTCCGTCAAAACTTGCTCGGCAAGCGCGTCGACTACTCGGGGCGTTCGGTCATCGTGGTAGGCCCGCAGCTCAAACTGCATCAGTGCGGTCTGCCGAAGAAAATGGCGCTTGAATTGTTTAAGCCATTCATCTTCAATCGCCTCGAGCAAATGGGCGAAGCCAAAACAATCAAAGAAGCAAAGCGTCGCGTAGAGAGCGAGGATCCGTTGGTTTGGGATTTGCTCGAAGAAGTGATTCGCGAGCATCCTGTTCTGCTCAACCGCGCTCCGACGCTGCATCGGCTTGGTATTCAGGCGTTCGAACCGGTGCTGATTGAGGGCAAAGCGATTCAGTTGCATCCGCTCGTTTGTACGGCGTTCAACGCCGACTTCGACGGTGACCAAATGGCCGTCCACGTCCCGTTGTCCCTCGAAGCACAGTCTGAAGCTCGCACGCTGATGCTGGCCTCGAACAACGTGTTATTGCCGTCAAACGGCGATCCTTGTATCGTGCCGTCGCAAGACATCGTGCTCGGCTTGTACTATGCGACTCGCGAAAAAATCAATGCGCGTGGCGAAGGCATGATGTTCGCCGACGTGCTCGAAGTTTCGCGTGCCTACGAAACGCGCATGGTTGAACTGCACGCCAAAATCAAGGTGCGCATTCGTCAAATCACGTTCGGCCCGGATGGCGAAAAAATTGACGTCGTCAAGCGTGAAGAGACCACCGTCGGTCGCGCCCTGCTGTCAGATATCCTGCCAGAAGGCTTGCCGTTCTCGGTTATCAATAAGGCACTAAAAAAGAAAGAAATTTCCAAACTCATCAACGCAAGTTTCCGTCGTTGCGGCTTGCGCGCCACGGTTGTATTTGCTGACAAACTGATGCAGTCGGGTTTCCGTTTGGCGACCCGCGCTGGCTTCTCGTTTGGTGCGGACGACATGTTGGTTCCGCCAGAGAAGACCAGCATCATCGCTAATGCTGAGGCTCAAGTTAAAGAAATCCAGCAGCAGTATTCGTCGGGTCTCGTGACTCAAGGCGAGCGTTACAACAAAGTGATCGACATCTGGGGCGCTGCCGGTGACGATATCGCTCGCGCGATGATGTCGCAGCTCGGCTCCGAGATGGTTGTGGACGCCGAGGGCAAGACTGTTCGTCAGGACTCGTTTAACTCCATCTACATGATGGCCGACTCAGGCGCTCGTGGTTCTGCTGCGCAGATTCGCCAGCTCGCGGGTATGCGCGGTCTGATGGCCAAACCGGACGGTTCGATTATCGAAACGCCAATCACGGCGAACTTCCGTGAAGGTCTGAACGTACTTCAATACTTCATCTCCACGCACGGCGCGCGTAAAGGCTTGGCCGATACGGCATTGAAGACGGCAAACTCCGGTTACCTGACGCGCCGTCTGGTTGACGTGACGCAAGACTTAGTGGTCACCGAGGACGATTGCGGCACGACTGAAGGCATGGTCATGAAGGCGGTCGTTTCTGGCGGTGAAACGATCGAATCATTGCGTGACCGCATCTTAGGGCGCACTACGATTGGTGATGTCGTACACCCCGAAACCGGCAAGGTCGTGGTGGCGCACAACTTCACGTTGACCGAAGATGAAGTTGATCTCATCGAGAGCCTCGGCATCGATGAGGTGAAGACCCGCTCACCGCTGACTTGCGCTACACGTCATGGTTTGTGTGCTAAGTGCTACGGTCGCGATCTCGGTCGTGGCCAACTGGTTTGTGCAGGTGAAGCGGTTGGCGTTATCGCCGCTCAGTCGATCGGCGAACCGGGCACGCAGCTCACGATGCGGACGTTCCACATTGGTGGCGCGGCATCGCGTACAGCGGCCGCAAGCACGGTCGAGACGAAGTCTGCGGGAACCGCGAATTTCGCGGGCGGCATGCGCTACGTGAAGAGCGCCAGCGGTGACAAGATCGTGATCGCGCGTTCGGCGGAAGTGGTAATTTCCGACGGTAGCCGTGAGCGTGAGCGTCACAAGGTTCCGTACGGCGCCAAACTGCTCATCGAAGACGGCAAAGCTGTTAAGGCGGGCCAAGTGATGGCCGAGTGGGACGCAACTTCCCGCCCAATCCTCACCGAATTCCAGGGCCGTGTGAAGTTTGAAAACGTTCAGGAAGGGTTGACCGTTGCCAAGCAAACCGACGACGTGACCGGTATCTCGACCCTTGTGGTGATTGATGCTAAGCGCCGCGTGGGATCGCAATCGAAAGGTGTTCGTCCACAGCTCAAGCTGATCGACGCTAAGGGCAACGAAATAAAGCCCGCAGGCTCAGATACGCCGCTGACGATCACCTTCCAGATTGGCTCGATCATTCTGGTTAAAGACGGTCAAGAAGTGGCTCCCGGCGATATGATGGCGCGTATGCCAATGGAAACGTCCAAGACTCGCGACATTACTGGCGGTCTGCCGCGTGTCGCCGAGTTGTTCGAGGCGCGTTCGCCAAAAGACGCTGGCATGCTGGCGGAAGTCACCGGCACCGTGTCGTTCGGTAAGGACACCAAGGGCAAGCAACGTTTGGTCATCAAGGACATGGACGGCGTGTCGCACGAGTACCTGATCCCGAAAGAGAAGGCTGTGATGGCCATTGACGGACAAGTTGTGAACAAGGGCGAAGCTATTGTCGACGGCCCGGCCGATCCGCACGACATCTTGCGCTTGCTGGGTGTTGAAGCGCTCACAAAGTATGTGATTGACGAGGTGCAGGAGGTTTATCGCCTGCAAGGCGTGAAGATCAACGACAAACACATCGAGGTGATTGTTCGCCAGATGTTGCGCCGTGTGGTCATCTCGCAAGCGGGTGACACCAAGTACATCCTCGGCGAGCAGGTTGAGCGCGCTGAACTGTTTGCCGAGAATGATCGCGTCAAAGCGGACGGCAAAGCGCCTGCGCAGTACGATCATGTATTACTAGGTATCACCAAAGCTTCGTTGTCGACCGATTCGTTCATCTCCGCAGCATCGTTCCAAGAAACCACTCGCGTGTTGACCGAAGCGGCGATCATGGGCAAACGCGACAACCTACGTGGACTGAAAGAAAACGTCATCGTGGGTCGTTTGATCCCGGCCGGTACTGGCTTGGCATACCACCGTTTGCGTCTGGCCAATCTGGCGGCCGATCTCATCGATACGTCGCTGTTGACGATAGCGGAAGAGCCGGTTGTAGAAGAAAGCGCCAACGCAGCATAAAAACTGCGTGTAGGCATCGCGGGAATAGCCGTAATAGCTATTCCCGCGTGACTCGACTAGAGCGCATCGTCGGTTGCGCCTCTTGACGAAAAATCAGACCGCGGTCTATAATTGCGGTCTTTTCCAAGCTTGTTCGCCAACAGTAGCGAGCAGGTTCAACAAAACAAAGGCGAAAAATGCCAACCATCAATCAGCTTGTGCGCCAAGGGCGCACCCCGGTCGTTGTTAAAAGCAAAAGTCCGGCACTCGAAAAAGGCCCGCAAAAACGCGGCGTCTGTACTCGCGTTTACACCACGACTCCAAAGAAGCCTAACTCGGCTCTGCGTAAAGTCGCCAAGGTGCGCCTGACGAACGGCTTCGAAGTGATTTCGTACATCGGCGGCGAAGGCCACAACCTGCAAGAGCACTCAGTGGTGCTTATTCGCGGTGGTCGCGTTAAAGATCTTCCTGGTGTCCGCTACCACATGGTGCGCGGTTCGCTCGATACGGCCGGTGTTAAAGATCGCAAACAATCGCGTTCTAAGTACGGCACCAAAGCGCCTAAGAAGACTTAAGTTCCGTCGAGCGTTGCTCGGCCCTTATCAGTACACACCAGATATTGCGCAATTGATCCCACCCTCGGTGGACGCATATTTATTTTTGAGGATGGTTTAAATGCCCCGCCGTCGTGAAGTTCCCAAACGTGACATTCTTCCGGATCCTAAATTCGGTAATGTCGAAATCTCCAAGTTCATGAACGTCATCATGACCGCTGGAAAAAAAGCTGTAGCCGAGCGTATCGTTTACGGCGCGCTGGACATAATCAGCAAAAAAGGCGGCAAAGATCCGCTCGACATATTCTCAACCGCACTCGGCAATGCCAAGCCAATGGTTGAAGTGAAAAGTCGCCGTGTTGGCGGCGCTAACTTTCAGGTGCCGGTCGAAGTTCGCCCGTCCCGTCGTTCAGCGCTTTCGATGCGTTGGATTCGTGATGCAGCACGCAAACGAGGCGAGAAGTCCATGGGCGCTCGTCTTGCTAACGAACTGCTTGAGGCAGCTGAAGGTCGCGGCGGCGCTGTGAAGAAGCGTGAAGAAGTTCACCGCATGGCTGAAGCCAACAAAGCGTTCTCGCACTTCCGTTTCTAATTATTTGTTTCTGCTGCCCCCGTCACGAGCGGGATGCAGCTTTTTGGTGACTCGCTATGCCACGTATTACTCCCATAGATCGCTATCGCAATATCGGAATTTCTGCGCACATTGACGCAGGCAAGACCACGACCACCGAGCGTATTTTGTTTTATACCGGTGTGTCGCACAAAATCGGCGAGGTTCATGATGGCGCGGCCACCATGGACTGGATGGAGCAGGAGCGTGAGCGCGGGATCACCATCACATCCGCTGCAACGACGTGTTTCTGGAAGGGGATGGACAAGAGCTTCCCCGAGCATCGCATCAATATCATTGATACGCCGGGCCACGTTGACTTCACGATTGAAGTAGAGCGCTCAATGCGCGTGCTTGATGGCGCGTGCATGGTGTATTGCGCAGTGGGCGGCGTGCAGCCACAGTCTGAGACTGTTTGGCGTCAAGCTAACAAGTACAAGGTGCCCCGTCTCGCGTTCGTCAACAAGATGGATCGCACGGGTGCCGACTTTTTCAAAGTCTACGAGCAGATGAAGCTTCGTCTGAAGGCGAATCCGGTCGTCATGCAAGTGCCAATCGGCGCCGAAGAAAACTTCCAAGGCGTGATTGATCTCGTCCGAATGAAAGCAATCTTTTGGGACGAAGCGTCCCAAGGCATGAAGTTTGAAGAGCGCGAAATTCCTGCTGAGCTGCAAGCTACCGCCGAAGAGTGGCGTAGCAAGATGGTCGAAACCGCCGCCGAAGCCAACGAAGAGCTGATGAACAAATATCTGGAAGAGGGCGACCTTTCCCAAGTGGACATCAAAAAGGGCATTCGTTTGCGTACGATCGCCAGCGAAATCGTGCCAATGCTTTGTGGTTCTGCATTCAAGAATAAAGGCGTTCAGGCGATGCTCGACGCCGTGATCGAATACATGCCAGCGCCGACAGACATTCCGCCCGTAGGTGGCATGGACGACGACGAAAAGCCAACGACGCGCACCGCCAGTGATGAAGAAAAATTCTCGGCGCTTGCATTCAAGATCATGACTGACCCATTCGTGGGACAGCTTATTTTTTTCCGTGTTTATTCCGGCGTGGTTGCCACGGGCGACACGATCTACAACCCGATCAAAGGGAAGAAAGAGCGTATCGGGCGTCTGTTGCAGATGCATGCCAACCAACGCGAAGAAATTAAAGAAGTGCGCGCCGGTGACATCGCCGCTGCGGTGGGTTTGAAAGAGGCCACCACTGGCGATACGCTGTGTGACCCTGCTGCCCTCATCACGCTTGAGCGGATGATCTTTCCGGAACCGGTGATTTCACAGGCGGTAGAGCCTAAGACGAAAGCGGATCAAGAGAAGATGGGTATTGCGCTCAACCGTTTGGCGCAAGAAGATCCATCGTTCCGCGTGCGCACCGACGAAGAATCTGGTCAGACCATCATTGCCGGTATGGGTGAATTGCACCTTGAGATTCTGGTGGATCGCATGCGCCGTGAATTCGGCGTTGAGGCGAGCGTTGGTAAGCCACAAGTCGCGTACCGCGAGACGATCCGCAAAGCAGCTGAAATCGAAGGCAAGTTCGTCAAGCAGTCTGGTGGTCGTGGTCAGTACGGTCACGTCTGGCTCAAAGTTGAGCCGAACGAACCGGGCACGGGCTTCCAGTTTGTTGACGCCATCAAAGGCGGTGTGGTTCCACGTGAGTACATACCGGCTGTGAACAAAGGTGTGGTTGAAACGCTGACCAACGGTGTAGTCGCAGGCTTCCCTGTGGTGGACGTCAAAGTCACTTTGTTTGACGGTTCCTATCATGAAGTGGACTCTAACGAGAACGCGTTCAAGATGGCTGCGTCTATTGCGTTCAAAGACGGTATGCGTAAGGCGAGCCCGGTTCTGCTTGAGCCGATGATGGCGGTTGAAGTTGAAACGCCAGAGGACTACGCCGGCACGGTGATGGGCGATTTGTCGTCGCGTCGTGGCATGGTTCAAGGTATGGACGACTTCTTGGGTGGCAAGATCATCAAGGCAGAAGTTCCGCTCTCCGAGATGTTCGGTTACTCGACGTCGCTGCGTTCTGCGACTCAGGGCCGCGCAACTTATACGATGGAATTCAAGCACTACACAGAAGCGCCGAAGAACGTCGCTGAAGCCGTTACCAAAGCGAAACAGGCTTAGTAACGCATTTGTAAAAACGATGGTCGCCGATCGAAGCGACCGTTTTGAAATTTAAAACAAAAGGAAACTGAAATCATGGCAAAAGCAAAGTTTGAGCGCACCAAGCCGCACGTCAACGTAGGCACGATTGGCCACGTGGATCACGGCAAGACGACATTGACCGCAGCGATCACCACCGTGCTCGCCCGTAAGTTTGGTGGTGAGGCCCGCGCCTACGACCAGATTGACGCTGCTCCTGAAGAAAAAGCCCGCGGCATCACCATTAACACCGCCCACGTTGAGTATGAGACGGCCAATCGTCACTACGCTCACGTTGATTGCCCCGGCCACGCCGACTACGTCAAAAACATGATCACCGGTGCTGCCCAAATGGACGGCGCCATTCTCGTTTGTTCAGCCGCTGACGGCCCAATGCCGCAAACGCGTGAACACATCCTCCTCTCCCGTCAGGTCGGCGTACCGTACATCGTCGTATTCCTCAACAAATGCGACATGGTTGACGACGCAGAACTGCTCGAACTCGTAGAAATGGAAGTCCGTGAACTTCTATCCAAATACGACTTCCCGGGCGACGACATCCCAATCATCAAAGGCAGCGCCAAGCTCGCCCTTGAAGGTGACAAATCGGAAATGGGCGAGCCCTGCATCGAGCGTCTTGCGGAAGCACTCGACACCTACATCCCCATGCCGATGCGCGCCGTTGACGGTGCCTTCCTCATGCCCGTAGAAGACGTGTTCTCGATCTCCGGTCGCGGCACGGTCG
>JANNYE010000136.1:0-14678 GCA_031409935.1 Burkholderiales bacterium
GGACAGCTACACCGACGAATACGTCGCCGAAGTTCAGGACTTCATCAACCGCCGTCCCCGAAAAATCTTGAACGGCCTCACCCCTTACGAAATACACTTCGCTCCACCGCGCTCGCCGACAGTTCGTACTTAAACGCAGCATACAATAATAGTCGATTTATGGCTAAATCTACCAGTGAGCCCCGGTGAATTGGGCTTTTCACGGTAAAGTTATACAGAGAAATCAGCCCTACGCAGTCCCCACAGGCTCCACCCGTTCATTGCTGTGAAACACGCGGCGATAGCTCACATAGTCGCTAATCATCCAGACGGCTACGAGCGGAACGGCTAGGATCATTGCGAATGCGTTCGCGGCGCTTTGAAATAAATACAGCACCGGGGCGGCCACCGCGAAGGCAGCGAGCACCAGCAAAAAGATGGCAACCGCGTACGCGCTCATCGCCAGCCAGTTGCGCAGACACGCGCGACACGACACCGCTAGCGCCTGAAAAAATGTCGCATCAGAAAAAACGATCAACGCGGGCGCAAACCACAGCGCGGCAGACAACGGCAGCGTCAGCACCACAGTGATCAGCATGAACTTCAACTGCGTCGCCTCATCAAGCTTAAGCTTGCCCTCAGCAGCCATCACTTGCTCGACCGTGATGCCGGACGCGGCCATCGCGATGGCTGCGGCAAAAATGATGCCGATCAAGTAAATGCCGCCCAGCGGCAACAACGCTTTCAAGTTAGATTTGAAGCCAGCAAACAGATGACGTGCCTCGGGCAATTGGCCGCGTTCGTGATGCCACGCGGCGGCCAAAAATCCGACCGACAATACTGGTTTCAAAAACACCACCAAGATGCCGCCTGAGATCACAGACGCAACCTGCATGATGAGCAAAAAAAGCGCCGCGATTGATGTGTAGCGCAACCACTGCGAACGAAAAATTCGAAGCGACTCACGCAGCCACTGAAAGCCCTCAACACCGGGCACAATCGAAAAAGCAATCGGGATCACAGAGCCGCTCCAGCAAGTTCTGTAGGCCAATGTGTGGCCTGGATAATGCGCAACTTCAATACCCGCTCAAACACAGCAGGATCGTGCGGGGTGTTTACCTCTGCGGCACGCGGTAAATACAAGTCATACAACCGTGACAACCAGAAACGCAGCGCCCCGGCACGCAACAGCGCGGGCCACGCGATTTGTTCAGCGTCGGTAAGCGGTCGTTCGACAACGTACGCACTCAGAAGTGCAAGCAAACGCGGCGCGTCAAATTCGCCGTCCGGCGTGACGCACCAGTCGTTCGCCGTGATCGCGAGGTCATACGCAAACTCATCTGTTGCAGCAAAGCCGAAGTCGATCAGGCCGCTCAAACGGTCACCGTCAAAGAGCACATTGTCACGAAATAAATCAGCGTGAATAGCGCCATTCGGTAGGCGCGTTTGCCGCCGTTCGCGTTGGAATTTCAGTTCATTTTCAATAAGCAAATTTTGCTCAGCCGTCACAAATGGCCGCACCGCACGCGAGGTCGACAACGTCCATGCTGGGCCGCGCTTATTGGCGATGCGGGTACGAAACGCATGACTCGCATTGTGCAAACGCCCGAGCTCCGCACCCACCGCCCGGCAGTGCAATGCCTCAGGCTGCATGACGGGTCGCCCTGAAACCCGCTGGGTCAACGAGGCTGGCCGACCATTCAATATCGAAAACAGACCGCCTGTGCGATCAGCTATTGGGTTTGGAACGGCCACGCCCGACTTCGCCAGATGCGCCGTGAAATTCAGGTAGAAAGGCAGGTCTTCTGCGGGTACTCGTTCATACAGTGTGAGAACGAATTCACCAACGGACGTGGTCAAAAAATAATTGGTGTTTTCGATACCTTCCGAGATGGGCAACAGCAGCTGTACGCTGCCCACAGAAAAGCGCGTCAGCCACGCTGAAACTTCGCTCTCGGTGACTCGGGTGAAAACAGACATGCCTGTACTTATCGAAAAAAATGCAGTGATACGGTGGTTAGGGTGACCGCGAAGATCAACCCCGATAACACGGGTGCAGACGCCCCGCGACTAGAAGCGTAGCAACTCCCAGAGTGAAGCTGTTACACGTTTGCTACCGTTGGTGGCATCGCGATTGGTACGACCCACGTTCGGATCAACGATGGTGTAGCCCTTCGATCCCGCAAAGCTGACATGAGCGGCGCTCAAGCGTCCCTGCACCCGCTCCTCGTCGACGATCACGCTAGCGCCGCCCTTGCCCGACGCGACCACCGAACTGTTGCTGACGAGCTTTTCATTCGCAAGCTGCGGCGAACCATCGGGCACCTCGACTCGTTCGCTTGATGGCGGCAGCACAGGCGCAGCTGGCACCGCAGGCGCTTGGGCAAAGGCAACGCTGGCCGAGACACTGACCGCAATTGCGGCGAGGAGGCCGACGCGCGAAAGAGAAACAAAGTTTGAAGCGCTCATATTCACCCCATTGTACTGGGCGGATGCGTGATGGACACGTGTCACACGCGAAACAGCAATGCACTAGCCTCGGCCGCAATCCCCTCTCCGCGCCCGGTAAATCCGAGCTGCTCGGTGGTGGTGGCTTTCACGCTGATGCAATCCAGCGCCACCCCGCAATCCGCCGCGATATTGCTGCGCATTTGCGCAATGTGCGGTGCCATTTTCGGGGCCTGCGCGATGATCGTGGCGTCGATATTGCCGACTTGCCAACCGGATTCAAGCACTCGTTTGACCACCGTTCTCAGCAACACGCGGCTGTCAGCGCCGCTGTGCGCAGGATCGGTGTCGGGGAAATGTTTGCCGATGTCGCCGAGCGCGGCGGCCCCGAGCAGCGCGTCAGCGATGGCGTGCAACAAAACGTCGGCATCAGAATGGCCGAGCAAGCCACGCTCGTACGGAATCGTCACGCCGCCCATGATCAGCGCGCGTCCGGCGACCAGTTGATGCACGTCGAAACCGGTGCCGACACGAAACGGAACGGTCATTACTTCTCCTGTGCCGAAAGATAGTAAGCCGCAAGTTCTGCGTCTTCCGGCAACGTGATCTTGATGTTGCGCGCACTGCCTGCGACGAGCAGCGGCGACATGCCGAGCGCTTCAATCGCTTGCGCCTCGTCGGTCACATCGGGCGATGCCGCGAGTGCATGAACTAACGTTTCATAACGAAACATTTGCGGCGTTTGTGCTCGCCACATGCCGTCGCGGGGGACGGTTTCGGTAACCTCGCCGCCGGCGCTTGCACGCTTCAAGGTGTCGGATACGGGGGATGCGAGCAAACCGCCGACCGGATGTGCGCCTGCCAATGCAATCAGGCGATCTACATCAACGCTCGACACGCACGGACGCGCGCCATCGTGTACTAGCACCCATGCATCGCGCCGAACCAGCTTGGAAATATCTTTCAATGCGTTTTGCACGGTGTCTGCGCGCGTGCCGCCCGCAGAGTGCAGCAGCGTTACGTTTGAGTGATTTGCCGTCGCCGCTTCAGCTTGCGCGTCATCATGTTGGACGTTGACAAAAATCCTCTCAATCTCAGCGCATTTTTGCAACGCGATTAACGAGTGTTCCAGCACTGTCTTCCCGGCGATTACGCTGTACTGCTTCGGCGCAACGGAGCCGAACCTCGCTCCGCTTCCACCTGCCGGAACAATCGCGACGCAACTCAAACGCGTAGCGCTTTCTGCGGTCAACTCACCACCTTGATCGTCGGGAACTTCGAGGTGTGATCCTCGCTCTTCTGCGCCACAAAAATCGCGACTTTGCGTGCGATTTCGAGATAGATTTTTGCGACCATTCCGTCCGGATCGGCGATCACTGTGGGCCGTCCGCTGTCCGCCTGCTCACGAATTTTTCCGTCAAGCGGCAATCCACCGAGGAACGGCGTGTTGTAGTCGCGGCACATCGCCGCAGCACCACCTTCGCCGAAAATCGCCTCAACGTGACCGCAGTTGGAGCACACATGGGTGCTCATATTCTCGACGATGCCGACAATTGGAATGCCGACCTTGTCGAACATCTTGAGCCCTTTACGCGCATCCATCACCGCAATTTCTTGCGGCGTGGTGACGATCACGGCCCCAGTTACCGGCACTTTTTGCGCCAGCGTCAGTTGAATGTCGCCGGTGCCCGGCGGCATGTCGATGATCAAGTAATCGAGGTCGCGCCAGTTGGTGTCGGACAGCAATTGCTCAAGCGCCTGCGTGACCATCGGACCGCGCCACACCATCGGCGTGTCGGTGTCGATCAAAAAACCAATCGACATCGCCTGAATGCCATGTGCCTCCATCGGCTCCAGCGTCTTGCCGTCGGCACTTTCGGGACGTCCGGTGATGCCCAGCATCAGCGGTTGTGACGGGCCGTAAATATCGGCGTCGAGAATGCCGACGTTGGCACCTTCAGCCGACAGCGCGAGCGCGAGATTGACAGCGGTTGTGCTCTTACCAACGCCGCCTTTGCCAGACGCCACCGCGATGATGTTCTTGATGCCGTTTTTGAGCTTGACGCCGCGCTGCACGGCGTGCGAAACGACCTTGTGCGATACGGTCACCGCGACTTTGCCGACACCCGGCATGCCGCGCACATGCTGCATCACCACTTGCCGCAATGTGTCGTACTGGCTTTTCGCCGGATAGCCGACCACGACCTCGACGGTCACGTCATTGCCGTCGATGGCAACGCGTTTGATGGATTTGTCTTTAATGAAATCGCGGCCTGTGTTCGGGTCGATACAGGTCGCGAGGTGGGAGAGTACGTCTGATTCAGTCATGGTGGTAGTTTATCTGGCGGACGCGTCCACACCGCCAGCGCGTTGTAGGAGCGGCCTTGGCCGCGAACCCACGTTGCCCGCCTCGCCGCGCTCTCGTAACGGTGATCGCGGCCAAGGCCGCTCCTACAGGGGTTTTGATACCATCGAACGCTTCTTTATCAGCACTACGCACAAGCTACATCGATTCTCCATGACCGCTGACCTCACCATTTCTCCTGCGCCTAACGCCACGCCGCAAAAGCGCAAAATCTTCGTGACCACTGCCCTGCCGTACGCCAACGGCAAGTTTCATCTCGGTCACATGATGGAGTACATCCAGGCTGACATCTGGGTGCGGTTTCAGCGCATGCGCGGGCATGAGGTGCATTGGGTTTGCGCGGATGACACGCACGGCGCGCCGATTATGATCGCGGCGGAAAAAGCAGGCAAATCGCCGCAGGATTTCGTGGCCGAAATTGCGGCCACGCGCAAGGAATATCTCGACGGATTTCATCTGTCGATCGACAACTGGCATTCCACCGATTCGCCAGAAAACGTAGAACTGGCGCAGGACATTTATCGCAAGCTGCGCGACTTTGTCCGCGACGGCAAGCCCGCGTCGTTCATCGAGCGGCGCTCGGTGGAGCAGTTCTACGACCCGGTCAAGGGTATGTTCCTGCCGGATCGCTACATCAAAGGCGAATGCCCGAAGTGCGGCACCAAAGATCAGTACGGCGACTCGTGCGAAAACTGTAGCGCGGTTTACGCACCTACTGATCTCAAAAATCCTTACTCGGTATTGTCCGGTGCGACGCCGGAAATGAGATCCAGCGAGCACTTCTTTTTCCGTCTTTCCGATCCGCAATGCGTGGAATTTTTGCGCGAATGGACGGAAGGGCTGGATCGCCACGGCAAGAAACGCCTGCAATCAGAGATCATCGCCAAAACCAAGGAATGGCTGGGCGAAGACGGCAAGATGGGCGACTGGGACATTTCGCGCGACGAGCCGTACTTCGGCATCCCGATTCCTGACGCGCCGGGCAAGTATTTTTATGTGTGGCTGGATGCGCCAGTGGGCTATCTTGCTTCGCTGAAAAATTACTTCGACACGGGCAAAGCGGCGAAGAACGGCGAGCCGCGTTCGTTTAACGATTTCCTTGAAGCCGAAGACACCGAGCAGACTCATTTCATCGGCAAGGACATCGTCTACTTCCACGTCCTGTTCTGGCCCGCGATGCTCAAGTATTCCGGCCACAAAACGCCGGACAGCGTAAACGTGCATGGCTTTATCACGGTGAAGGGCGAGAAGATGAGCAAGAGCCGGGGCACCGGCATTGATCCGCTCACGTACCTAAAAATCGGCATGAATCCTGAATGGCTGCGCTATTACATCGCGGCCAAGCTCAACGCAAATGTGGAAGATATTGATTTCACCGCAGAAGATTTCATGGCGCGGGTGAACTCGGACTTGATCGGCAAATTCGTGAATATCGCTAGTCGCTGCGCTGGGTTTATCGCGAAACAGTTCGACGGCAAACTCTCTACCGAGGAAGATGATTCGGCCAGCACTCTAGTCGGATCGGTATTCGAAGCTACTGGAGATGTCGCAACGCTTTACGAAGATCGTGAGTTTGGGAAAGCAATCCGCAAAATCATGGAGTTGGCAGATGAGGCGAATCAGTACGTTAATCGTCGCGCCCCGTGGCTGTTAGCGAAAGACCCTAGCAAGAGTTCGGAACTGCAATCGGTTTGTACTACCGCTCTTGGCTTATTTAGAAACCTGACAGTAATGCTCGCACCTGTCCTGCCGGCACTAACTTTGGAAGCAGAAAAACTGCTCAATATGAAACTTGACAGCTGGGACGCTGTGAAACTCACACTGTCACCCGGTCACGTAATCGCGCCCTACAAGCACCTGATGTCCCGAGTAGAAGAAAAGCAACTAGACGAACTTTTCGGCCTGCCCCCTGACGGCACCGACAAATCGGCCAAGCCGCAGCCCGCACAAAAAGGTGCGTCTGGCGGCAATACCTCCAAGAAGCCCATCGTACATGGGCCACAGGTCGACGCCCTCACAAAATCCAGTGAATTCATCAGCATCGACGACTTCACCAAGGTTGATCTGCGTATCGCCAAAATCGTCAATGCCGAACACGTCGAAGGCAGCGACAAGTTGCTGCGACTGACGCTGGACGTCGGTGAAACTGACGCTGCGGGTCAACCTAAAACCCGCAACGTGTTCTCTGGGATCAAATCCGCGTACGAGCCAGAAAGCCTAATCGGGCAGTTGACCGTAGTTGTTGCCAATCTGGCCCCGCGCAAGATGAAGTTTGGTGTCTCCGAAGGCATGGTGCTTGCTGCGTCGGCTAAAGACGATAAGAATGCGGCAGGGCTCTACCTGCTCAATCCCCACGACGGCGCAACCGTCGGCATGAAAGTGACGTAAACGCGATGTTTAGCCCCACTAGAACTGTTTTTGAACGAGAAAAATACAAGATTCTCAAGGCAAGCTCACGCGATGCGCCGATCGTGTCAGCCCTGACCAAGGGAGATTGGTCGGAGCGAGTGGCGATCTCGCAGCGCAGAAAAATCGACAACCCGACCCAGATAGCCGAGGACATCCGGGCAGGCGGCGCGCTTGTTCTGTATCGCAACGATCTGCCTGTGGCTGCCCTGTCGTATGTGCGTGCGCGCGACGGCAGTTGGGAGCTGCGCAGGCTTGGCGTCACGCGCACCTACTCCGGGCGCGGGTTCACTTCGCTGTTGGTAGAAACGCTGGAAAAGCTAGCCCGCAAGGCAGAGGTTCGCGCCATCCGAATTCCGGTCGAAACGTATGCGCCACAATACCAAGCGTATTTCGAGAAGCTAGGATTTAGCGTTGCTGCGGATCGCACCTTTTCGACTATTTTCGCAGGAACCTTGCAGCCCATTCGTATGCAAAAGATCGTCGCTTGAAATTGCAGCGCGCGACGTCCACAGTTGCGCGAAAAATCGGCTGGACACTACGTTGACGCCGAGCAGGCCAGCGCGCACCGCGAGCATGGCGTGTTGACCTTATTACTGAGTCAACGAAATAAGACCAGTTTTGCTGGCCCCCTCTCCCTGAGGGAGAGGGTTGGGGTGAGGGACTTTGTACGCGAAACCAGCTCGCTTCGTCGCCCCGCCCCTCACCCCCGCCCTTTCCCAGGGGGCGAGGGAGTCAAACCGGCAACAACCGGCAACATTTGGTTGCCTCGTTAATAACGCTGCCAAAAAAGAACGCAGCGACTCACAGGCGGTTAGCGATTAACTAAGCCGGCTCGCCAGTCGATAACATAGGGCGGTGTCCAGTTTGCGTTCTCGCCCGCCCTATGCTGCTTGGAATTGTTCCTGTTCTAGCGTCTCCGCACCATTACCAGAATAAGCGCGCCTGCGACTTTAGTTGCGGATGTCAGGCAAGTCAATCCGCGCTACGACGGGCGCTAAACCGTTCGGTTGCGGCGGACGCATTTCTTCGTTGAGCATCGGCACCCACACTGCGTCATCCAGCAACCGACGCTTCTCCGAGCCTCGCTACGTCATTCTGTTGGCACTGCTGCTCGGCAGCCAGCCGGTCGCCAGTGACCTGTATTTGCCGGCTTTGCCATCAATTGCCGAAGAGCTTGGCAACCCTGCGCTTACGCTCACCGGATTGATGCTCGCCTTCGGCTTGGCCCAGCTCGTTGTCGGGCCGCTGGCGGATCGATTCGGACGCCGACCAATGTTGCTCGCTGGCTGTTTTGGATACGCGCTCACTTCGTTTGCCGGGGCGTGGGTCACGACACTTTCTGGGTTAGTCATTTGTCGCTGCCTGCAAGGGGCGGCGATGGCGGCGTTGGTGGTGTGCGCGCGCGCCTCGGTCCGCGATTTGTATTCGCCGCTGGACGGCATGCGCATCCTGTCGCGCGGACTCTCGGGGCTCGGCATCGTAGCGCTCGTGTCCCCATTGATTGGAGCGGCGATGGTGGCCTATTTTTCGTGGCACGCTGCGTTCATTGCTATCGGACTCTACGCCGTGCTCGCAGGAATTTGGGTCTGGCTTTACTATCAGGAGTCGCGCCCCGCGCCGACGGCGGTGACGGACTCGGGCAGCGCTACCAACGCCACCCTCGCCGTGCTCAAAAGCCCGCGCTTTCGAGCGTGGACCTTCATGCTGATGGCAACCTACAGTACCCTGTTCTGCTTCTTGCTCTCCTCGGGGTTTGTATACATCAAAGTGTTCGGTTTCTCGCCGCTTGAGTGCGGGCTAGTGCTGGCGAGCAATAGCATTGCCTATATTTCGGGCACCTATTTTTGTCGTTGGTTGCTGCGTCGGGTCACGCCGGTGCGAGCGGTGCGCACCAGTGCACTTTTCACCCTGATCGGTGCTGGTTTCACGTTGCTGACGGCACTGTTAATCGAGCCGCAACCGTGGGCGCTGATCGCGGGACAAGCAATGCTGGCCATCGCGCACGGGGTGAATCAACCCTGCGGCCAGGCCGGCTCGATTGGGGACTTCCCGGAGCAGGCTGGTCGCGCCGCATCACTGTCAGGTTTCGCCATGATGGTGGCGGCGTTTGTGTGCGGGCAGATCATGGCACCGAGCCTCGGCAGCAGCGCATGGCCGCTGGTGATCTCGAACACGTTAGGCAGTCTCGCGATTGCATTTGTTGCATGGGTGCTAGTGCCGCGCGCCTATGCCCAGCGCCCGCTGTGATGTGACTCGCAGGGCGCCAGCTTTTGCTTGCAATCATTCAGCTATACGGGAAAGACGCTCAATGTGGTGGTCAACTTAGACACGAAATAATAGAAAGCTGTAGCCGTCAAACTCTTTCGACCGAGCCTGAGAAATGCCGCAAATGGCCTGTGTGATTAGCGATTAGCTGCGGCATTAACGATCCCGCCACCATGCCAGCAAACGCCGCGAGAATTCCGGCCAATTGCTGCGGAAACACTTCACCCCAACCTGGCGCAACCATGAACAGCAACCACGTGCCGATACCAAGCACGATGGATGCAATGGCGCCCTGTGTCGTTGCGCGTTTCCAGTACAGACCAAACACCAGCGGGATGAACGCGCCGACTAGCGTGACCTGATAGGCGCCCGACACCATGTCGTAAATTTTTGTGCCGCGTGAGGCCATTGCGTAGCCGAGCACGAACACCGAAAACAGTAGCACCGTGACGCGCATCGCCTTCAACGTTTGCTGGTCGTTCATGTGTGGTTTGAAGTGCTTATAGATGTTCTCGACGAAGGTCACGCTCGGCGCGAGCAGTGTCGCAGACGCCGTTGATTTGATGGCGGAGAGCAACGCGCCGAAGAAGATGATCTGCGCAATCAGCGGCATTTTTTCAAGCACCAGCGTCGGCAGGATTTTCTGTGTGTCACCCTTGAGCAATGCGGTCGTTGCCTCCGGCAAAATCATTAACGCGGCCACCACCAAAAACATCGGCACAAACGCAAACAGCAGATAGCAAACGCCGCCGATCACCGGGCCGCGCGTTGCGGCCTTAATGTCCTTGGCCGACATCACGCGCTGAAAGACGTCCTGCTGCGGAATAGAGCCGAGCATGATGGTGATTGCGGCTGCGATAAAAAACAGGATGTCCTTCATCTCCGCTGGCGGGAAAAATTTAAGCATGTCCTTGCTCTGTGCGTAGGCGACCACCTTGTCCGCACCACCGGCCATGTCAGCGGCCATCACGGCGATGATCGACAGCCCGACCACCAGCACAATCATCTGCACGAAATCCGTGATCGCCACACTCCACATGCCGCCAAATAGCGTGTAAATCAAGATTGACGCGACGCCGATCACCATGCCCCATTCAAACGTGATCGAACTTGCGGACAGGATGTTGAACACGAGACCCAGGGCGGTCACCTGCGCGGCAACCCAGCCGAGATAGCTGAGCATGATGATGATCGAACAAAGAATTTCCACGATCTTGCCGAACCGTTGCCGGTAGTAATCGCTGATCGTGAGCAGTGTTTGTTTGTAGAGTTTCCCGGCAAAAAAAAGTCCGACAAAGATCAGGCAAAACGCCGCGCCGAACGGATCCTCGACCACCGTACCGAGATTGCCCTGCACAAATTTGGCACCGATGCCCAGCACCGTCTCCGAACCAAACCACGTCGCAAACGTGGTGGTGACAATCATGATCAGCGGCAAATGTCGGCCGGCGATGGCGTAGTCAGCGGTGTTTTTTACTCGACGCGCAGCCCACAGGCCAATGCCAATAGTGACCAGTAAATACAAAAAAACAAAGCCGAGCAGCATGTCGTAATCCTCGTCGGGGAAGCGTGCAAATTCGAAGACGGAAGTTTAGCGGGCGAGCAGTGAATTTGTGGGAGCGGTTCCACCGCGATTGCCCAGTTAACTAATCGCGGTGGAACCGCTCCCACAGTTCGCCGCATATACTTCGGGTCGCGGCATGCATGACGCATGCCCGTAAACGCTAGGGGTGCTGACTTTCACACGAGGGTCGGCTGAGATAACACCCTGGAACTTGATCAAGGTAATACTTGCGCAGGGAAGCGTCGCTGAATACACACCGGCCTATGCATAGGTTTGGCCTCGTTCTGCTTTGCCCCTGCCGTCGAACAAAGGAACATCGATGGCATTCCAATTGAAACGTAAGCCCGTTGCTGCTGCACTTGTTGCGCTCGCGACGATTTCCACTTTTGCGCAAACCACGCCGCAGCGGGTCGAAGCAATCACGGTCACAGGTAAATCATCGCCCGTGCTCGATGTTGAAAACGCCGACGTTGGCGGCTTCGGCACCACACTTGCAAAAACACCGCAAAGCATTACGGTGTTCGGGGCCGATTTGCTCTCGGCGACGGCAACGCAATCGTTGTCGCAACTACTCAAGCTCGACGCCTCACTCGCCGACAGCTACAACACGACGGGCTACATCGAAAGTCTGTTCATTCGCGGATTTTTGCTGACGCAGACTGCGAACTTTCGCCGCAACGGATTAGCGATTTCAAACTACGCGCCGCTGGCTCTTGAGAACAAGGAGCGCGTCGAAATTTTGAAGGGCATCGCAGGCTTGCAGTCCGGTGTTTCGGCCCCTGGCGGACTGGTCAATTACGTCACCAAAGTGCCGCAAAAAGAATCGTTCACTACCGCCGCGCTCGGTGTGGATGAATACGGCGGAACCAAGGCGCATGTGGACGCCAACGCAATGCTTGGTAACGTAGGTGTGCGCCTCAACGTAGCCGCAGAAAGGCTTCGCACGCAGTTTGACCGCGCTGAGGGTTCGCGCCAGTTTGCAAGCCTTGCGCTCGCCACTGCGCTGAGTCCCGCGACATCGGTTTCTGCCGACTTTGAGTATCACCGCAAAAGCCAGCCGTCGGTGCCCGGCCTTGGTTTGCTGGACAGCAACAACGACGGCGTCGGCGACACCCTGCCAACGCGCATCAACCCGCGCCTGAACCTCAACAATCAAACGTGGTCGTTGCCCTTTCAGGCAACAAGCACCACAGCGCAAGTGGCGCTGAATCATCGCTTCAACACCGACTGGACAGCCCGCGTTTCAGCGAGCACGCAAAACACCAAAATAAACGACCGCATCGCGTTCCCTGATGGCTGTAGCAGTGCAGCAAATTACGTGTATCCGGGCCTCTGTGCGAATGCTGACGTGGATGTTTACGACTTCCGTAGCGAAGGCGAAAAACGTACCGTATCGAGCTGGGACGCACACCTTGACGGCAAGGTCAACACGCTGGGCATGAAGCACGCGCTGCGCATTGGGGCAAGCGGTCGCAGCATTCGCGACGCGCTGCCACCGCTGCAAGCCTACAACTACGTCGGCACGACCAACATCTACACACCGATTGCGCTGCCCGCCGACGCGACGCCGCTTGATCTAAACACCAACAGCCGCGAGCGCGCGGTTGAAGGGTATGCCTCGGTCACCTCTAGCTTGACCACGACGCTGCAATCATTTGCGGGTTTGCGCGTGTCGCGCCTGCACCGCGCGAGCGAGCGCAGCGACGGCTCGCGCGCTGTCGCCTACGACCAAACGATTACGACACCGTGGGCGGGCCTTGCGTGGTCGCCCTTGTCGAGCACGATGGTCTACGCGTCATGGGGTCAAGGTGCGGAGTCGGAGGTGGTGCCGAATCGTTCGTCGCGCTTTGTGAACTACGGGCAATCGCTGCCTGCACTCAAAAGCAAGCAGACTGAAATCGGCGTGAAATGGCAAGCCAATTCGCGCCTGCTGATGACCGGCGCGCTGTTCAGCATCGACAAACCGTACGCCGATGACGTGGCGACTGCGAGCGGCATCCCGCTGCGCGTAGCCGGAGCCAAAGAAGCGCGTCATCGTGGACTGGAACTCGCCGCAACTGGCCGCGTGAGTGATGCGCTCTCAGTTCAAGCGAGCATCACAGCGCTCGATGCAAAGTTCACGAAAGCGGTTGATCCAACGCTGGTCGGTCAGCGCGTCACCAACCTACCGCGCGTCAAGACATCAATCTTTGCCGACTACAAAATTGCTGCGGTTCAGGGTTTAGCGTTGAACGCGCTGGCCACCTACGAGAGCGGAAAAACGGTTACCGCGGACGGCAGTGTGACGTTGCCCAACGCGTGGCAACTGGACATCGGCACACGCTTCGACCACGCCGTCGCGGGCAAGGCAACGACGTGGCGTTTGAACATTGAAAACGTCACTAACCGCATTTACTGGCGCGAAGCCCCGACGCAATATTGGGGCGGCATTTACCTGTTCCCATCAACACCACGCACCGTGCGCGGCAGTGTTACGGTGGCGTTTTGATGATCGGTTGTGGGAGCGGTGCCACCGCGACTGGCGTCGGTCGCACCCGAAGGCGCGGTGACACCGCTCCCACAAGGCGAAATGTGCAGCGCGATAATTCAAGACTCCAAGCAAAACTATCTGCTACCTGTGGGAGCGGTTCCCCCGCGATACGGTGCACGCACACGCCCCATCGCGGTGGAACCGCTCCCACAGGGCAGCATGCTTGACCCCGCCTTCACCCTCGTCGGCTCCGCCGTCACCTGGCTTGAGGTGATTGCCTTCGTGCTCGCGCTGGCAAACATCGCCTGCAACGTGTTTGAAATTCATTGGGGCTGGCCGTTGACGATTGTTGCGAGTGCGCTTTATGCGTGGCTCTTCTATGCAAGCAAACTGTATGGCGAAGCGGGCGTGAACGTGTTTTTCGTCGTCGCAGCGGTGTGGGGTTGGTGGCAGTGGCTGCACGGACATCGTGCCGACTCGAAGGACGCGAAGGCCCCCCTCACCATAGCAAGGCTGGATCAACGCGGTTTGATGATCGCCGCTGGCGCGTGGGCGGCACTTTGGGTCGCCTGCGCGCTATTACTGCGCGCCATCACCGATTCCGACGTGCCATGGGCCGATGGATTTGTCACGGCAGGCAGCATCGTGGGTACGGTGCTGCTCGGGCGCAAGTTCATCGAAAACTGGCCGCTGTGGCTCATCGTGAACGCGGCGAGCATTGCTCTGTTTGCGCACAAAGGACTGCATCTCACGGTCGTGCTCTACGTCATCTTTTTCCTGCTCGCTATCTGGGGCTGGATCGGTTGGCGAAAACGTTTGCTCACGTCGTGAATACCCCGAAACTCATCTGCATCATCGGTGCAGAAAGCACCGGTAAAACCACGCTGGCGGAGGACCTTGCGACTCAGTTCGACTGCCCGTGGGTGGCGGAATATCTGCGCGAATTTTGCGACTCGTACGGACGCACTCCGACGCAGCATGAACAATCATTGATTCTGGAAACGCAAGTCAGCAACGAAATGGCAGCGCAGTTCACCGCAAGCCAACGCAATCGCCCCTACGTCTTTTGCGACACCGCACCGCTGCTCACTGCGATCTACAGCGATTTTGTGTTCAACGACAACTCGCTTTACGCACGTGCTCGAACACTGCATTCGCGCTATGCGCTAACGCTGCTG
>JANNYE010000137.1:0-36614 GCA_031409935.1 Burkholderiales bacterium
CAATCACGGCTGCGGCTGAATTGGCCGCGCGTCACATCAATGATCGCCATCTGCCGGATAAGGCCATTGACGTGATTGATGAGGCTGGTGCTGCGCAACGCATTCTGCCGAAATCGAAGCAGAAGAAGACGATTGGCAAAGCCGAGATCGAAGAGATCGTCGCGAAGATTGCACGCATTCCCGCGAAGACCGTGTCGACCGATGACCGCAACAGCCTGAAGACGCTGGATCGTGATTTGAACAACGTCGTGTTCGGCCAAAACAAAGCGATTGAAGCACTCGCCGCAGCCATCAAAATGGCACGTAGCGGTCTTGGCAATCCACGCAAACCGATCGGTTCGTTCCTGTTCTCCGGTCCCACTGGTGTCGGTAAAACCGAAGTCGCACGGCAACTCGCGTTCTGTCTCGGTGTGGAGTTATTGCGCTTCGACATGAGCGAATACATGGAGCGTCACGCGGTCAGCCGCCTGATTGGCGCGCCCCCGGGCTACGTTGGCTACGACCAGGGCGGACAGCTTACCGAGGCCGTCACCAAGCATCCTTATGCGGTGCTTTTGCTCGACGAAATTGAGAAGGCGCATCCCGATATCTACAACGTGTTGTTGCAGGTGATGGATCACGGCACGCTGACCGACAACAACGGTCGCAAGGCTGATTTCCGCAACGTCATCATCATCATGACCACCAACGCGGGCGCTGAGACCCTGACCAAAAACGTGATTGGATTCAACAATACGAAAGAACAAGGCGACGAGCTCGAAGCGATCAAGAAAATGTTCACGCCGGAGTTCCGGAATCGGCTCGACGCGACTATCAGCTTTGCGCCGCTCACCTCGGAAGTCATTCTGCGCGTGGTCGACAAATTCCTGCTCGAACTCGAAGCGCAGTTGCACGAGAAAAAAGTCGATCCCGAGTTCTCACAAGGACTGCGCGACTACCTCGCGAAAAAAGGCTTCGACCCACACATGGGCGCACGGCCCATGGCGCGCCTCATTCAAGACACGATCCGTCGTGCGCTGGCAGACGAGCTACTGTTCGGCAAGCTGGTAGGCGGCGGCAAGGTATCAATCGACATCGATGCCGATGGCAAAGTGAAGCTCGCCTTCCCCGCTACGGATACGCCGAAAGAGGCAGCAGAAGAGGTGACCGCTTAGGCCGTCTGCGCGCAGGTGCGAATGGTCGACAAACTCAATCGCTGCAAATTCGAACTCAATTCTGTTAAGGCGCTGCGGCGCGGCACCCATGCGTTTTTCAATCTCGTGCATGATCAACGAGGGTTGGCGATGGCACGAAAAGTAGCCGCCTCGTCGCGCTCATATCCCGACGACGTAGTTGGGGCAGTGCGCCTATAGCTTTTGTCCGAGAGTCCCAATTCATATGGGATCGGCTCATTATCCGCCGAATATCGACTTGAGCACTTATTGCGATTTAGCCCAATTAAAATGGGCGTTTCGCCACAAAGCTACTGTCCTCTGATTGGGCTCTGCGGTGCTTGGAGCCGCAACAAGGCACGAAGCTCAGCAAGCGTATTGGCCTCATGAATCGGTTTGTCGGCACGAATGCGCAGCATGCGTGGAAAACGCACGGCGATACCGCTTTTGTGCCGTGCGCTTTGGTTGATGCCTTCAAAGCCGAGCTCGAACACGAGCGAGGGTTTCACACTGCGCACGGGGCCAAATTTGTTGAGGGTGGTTTTGCGAATCGCGGCGTCGATGCGCTTGAATTCCGCATCGGTGAGCCCCGAATAGGCTTTGGCAAAGGGCACCAGCTGCAACGTCGCTTCAAGCGGTCCGCTGGGCGCAGGCTTGCCGCTGACGATAGCGTCAACCACCTCGGCTGCGGCCTCGGCATTCTGCGGGGCGCGCGACCACACGGCAAAGGTGTAGTCGGTGTAGAGACTTGCCCGCCTGCCGTGTCCGGCCTGCGCGTAGATCAACACGCAATCAATGCTCATCGGCTCGATTTTCCATTTCCACCAAGTGCCGTCGGCCTTGGTTCGACCGCTGCCGTAGCGCGCATCGCGATGCTTGAGCATGAGGCCTTCGACACCACGTTCGCGGCTCTCCTCGCGCAGCGCTTTCAGTTCGCCCCACGACTGGCCAAGCACTTGAGGCGATAGCGCAAAGTGTGCGGGCGCACGATTCGCAACGGCTGCAAGTGCTGCTGATCGGCCGGCTTGGGGGGCGTCGCGTTGATCGTGCCCGTCTAGTTCCAGCGCGTCGTAGGCCATGAAAATCACTGGCGCATCGGCGAGCACTTTTTTCGAGATGGTTTTGCGACCGATACGTTGCTGCAACACCGAGAACGGCAACGGCGCGCCGTTGCGCCACGCGAGGATTTCGCCGTCGAGCACCGTGCCGTCATCAAGTGCATTGGCCATCAGGGCGAGCTCTGGGAACCGATCCGTGATGAGCTCTTCGCCACGCGACCAGATGAACACCATGCCCCTGCGTTTGACCACTTGGGCGCGAATGCCGTCGTATTTCCACTCCACGATCCATTGCTCGGGCGTGCCAAGTTTCCCGTCGAACTCGTCGCTCGCAAACGGGATTTGATGGGCGAGAAAAAACGGATACGGCTGCCCGATGACTTCATCGTCGTCGCCGTTTTCGTTTGTCATCTCGCCACGGATAATGCGCGAAAACGCCGCTGCCGTGGGCGCTCGCGTGCGGTCGGTAAAGCCCATCATGCGCTCGGCCACGCGCTTCGCGTCAATGCCCCCGTGCTCAGCTAAGGCGCGTTGCACCAGCAGTTTGCTCACGCCCACGCGAAAGCCACCAGCAATCAATTTCGTGAGCAAAAAGCGGCCTGTGGTGTCGAGCTCGCGCCAGTAACCGCACACTTTCTCGGCGCGCTGCAACGTTTCCATGGCACGTAACGGCAACAACCGATGCTCGATCCAATCGGCAAGGCCGATCTCAACGGTCTCAATATCAGAACGCTCCGGCAGTACCAGCGCAATGGTCTCCGCCAGATCGCCTACGGCCTGATAGCACTCGTCAAATAACCATTCAGGCACGTTTGAGAGCTCACCAGCTAGGGCGCGCAGCTCGGCTGTTTTCACCACTTGTCGCGGTTTGCCTCCAGCGAGAAAGTACGTCGCCCATGCCGCGTCGGCCGCGTTCGCATCTGCGAAGTAGCGCTTCAATGCCGCCACTTTATCGAGGGTTGCGGTGCTGCAATCAAGCTCGTTGAACAATTGCGCGAAGCGTTTCATATTGCGGTTGCAATCGCCACCGCGTCGGCCACCGCTGCGGCCTCTTTCGCGTCATCGCCATATTCGGTGTGAAAGCTCCCCGCCTCTAAACCAAGCTCTGTGAGCCATCGCGTCATCACCGCTTCATAGCCGTGAGTGACGATCACGCGGGAGGCTTGCGTCGCTTTGATGGCGTTTTGCAAACCTGGCCAATCGGCATGATCGGAGAGCACAAATCCTCGGTCGTAGCCGCCTTGTCGGCGGCGTCCGCGCAGCTGCATCCATCCGCTGGCAAAGGCAACGCTCGCATGCTTGAAACGATTTCCCCATGCGCCCGCGCACGCGCTCGGAGGCGCCAGCACCAGCGCGCGATTGATCTCAGCTTTGTCGGTAATTTCACTCACAATTTTGGTTGTCGGCAAGCCCACACCAGCATCGCGATAGGCGCGGTTTAACGGCTCAACGGCGCTGTGTACGATGATCGGGCCAATGCTTGCATCAAGCCCGCTCAAAATGCGTTGCGCCTTGCCAAAGCTGTAGCACGCAAGCAGGCTCGGCACGCCGCAATCGCGATTGGTTTGCCACCACGCGTCGATCTCAGCAAACACTGCTGCATCATCTTGCCAACGATAGATCGGCAGGCCAAAGGTGCTCTCGGTGATGAAGGTGTTGCAGCGGATGGGCTCGAAGGCCTCGCAGGTCGCGTCAGACGCCACCTTGTAGTCGCCGCTGGCCACCCACACCTCGCCCCGATGCTCCACCCGCACCTGCGCTGAGCCCAAAACGTGACCCGCAGGATGCAGAGAAATGCGCACACCATTGATCGAAATTTGCTCGCCGTAGTCAACGTTCTGCAAACTAATATTCTGACCAATCCGGGCGCGCAAAATGCCTTCGCTGAATCGATGCGACAGATAGCGAGCATGGCCCGCGCGAGCGTGATCGGCATGCGCGTGAGTAATGACGGCGCGATCAACCGCTCGCCACGGGTCGATGTAGAAATCTCCCGGAGGGCAATACAGCCCCTCGGGGCGAAGCACGATCAAGTCCACGGCGCACCGGCCAACATGAAACTACTACAGTCGTTTAATCAAGCTTGACGTGTCCAACCGCCCGCCACCGGCCTGCTGCAAATCGCCATAGAACTGATCGATAACGGCTGTGATCGGCAATCGTGCGCCGTTGCGTCGCGCCTCGTCGAGGCACATGCCCAAGTCTTTGCGCATCCAATCAATCGCGAATCCGAAGTCAAATTTGCCATCGACCATCGTGCTGCCACGATTTTCCATCTGCCAGCTCTGTGCCGCGCCTTTGGAAATCACCTCCAACACGAGCTTTGCATCAAGCCCCGCTTTTTCAGCAAACGCAAGCCCTTCTGAGAGCGCTTGCACCAGCCCTGCGATGCAAATTTGGTTAACCATTTTGGTGAGCTGCCCTGCCCCCGCATCGCCGATGCGCACCAACGCTTTGGCGTAAACACTCAGCACGTCTTTGGCGCGATCAAACACCGCCTGATCACCGCCGCACATGATGCCCAATTTGCCGTTCTCAGCGCCCGCCTGACCGCCCGACACCGGCGCATCGATAAAGCCGGCCCCAAGCGCTTTTGCCGCTGCATCGAGTTCACGCGCCAGCAGTGCCGAGGCGGTGGTGTGGTCGACCAGCACCCCACCAGCTTTCATTGCCCCAAGCGCACCGTTATCTCCGTAGACCACCGAGCGCACATCACCATCATTGCCCACACACATCAACACGATGTCGGCGTCCGCCGCTGCCCCACGCGGCGTGGCGGCGGCGGACCCGCCGTACGTTGCCACCCACAGCGCTGCCTTCTCCGCGTTGCGGTTGTAGACGGTCACGCTGTGCCCTGCTTTTTGCAGGTGGCCCGCCATCGGATAGCCCATCACGCCCAAACCAAGGAATGCCAATTTCATCGCGGATCTCCGATAATTGCTTTGTCAAAACGAAGCTTCATCACGCAGATCGCGAGTGAGAGCAGAAAAGTGATGGCGTTGGCCGTCATGATCGACGCTGAGCCTACTTTGACGCCGTACAGCAGCCACAAAAACGTGCCCAACGTGAACACCGCCACCATTGCCCACGACAGGTCGCGAGCAGAACGCGTAGTCCAAATTTTCCAGACTTGCGGGACGAAGGACGCGGTGGTGAGCGTGCCTGCGATTAGGCCTAAGGTTTCTTGATTCATTGTTACTTTTTGTTGGAGCGGCCTTGGCCGCGATTTCCGTTGTGCGAACCGCCAATCGCGGCCAAGGCCGCTCCTACAGCGCAGCCAGCCGAGTCTTCGCCAATGCAATCTCAGCCCGCACGCGTTCGGGTGCCGTGCCGCCGATGTGTTTACGCGCGGCGACCGAACCTTCGAGTGTGAGTGAAGCGAACACGTCGTCTGTGATGACGGACGAGAACGTCTGCAATTCCCCCAACGACAAATCCGCTAGATCAACGCCTTTGACCTCAGCCGCTTTCACCGCGCGCGCCACGCATTCATGCGAATCGCGGAACGGCACGCCTTTGCGCACGAGGTAATCGGCAAGGTCGGTCGCCGTGGCAAATCCTTCGCTTGCAGCGGCGCGCATGTTGTCCGCTTTGACGCGAATGCCGCCGATCATGTCGGCGTAAATGATCAGCGTCTGTGTGATGGTGTCGACGGTGTCGAACAGCGGCTCTTTGTCCTCCTGATTGTCTTTGTTGTAGGTCAGCGGCTGGCCCTTCATCAGGGTCGTCAGCGCGACGAGATGGCCCTGCACGCGGGCCATTTTTCCGCGCACCAGCTCGGCCACATCGGGGTTCTTCTTCTGCGGCATGATCGAGCTGCCAGTGCAAAAACGATCCGCAATATCGATGAAGCCAAAGCGCGGGCTCATCCACAAAATCAGCTCTTCGCTGATACGCGACAGGTGCATCATGGTGATGGTGCAGGCACTCAAGAATTCAATTGCAAAATCGCGATCGCTGACGGCGTCGAGCGAGTTGCGACACACCGAATCAAAGCCCAGTTCCTTCGCCGTCATCTCGCGATCAATGGGGAACGTGGTGCCTGCCAGCGCCGCAGCGCCGAGTGGTGAGCGGTTCACGCGTTTGCGGCAATCGAGAATGCGCTCGTAGTCTCGCGCAAACATCTCAACGTAGGCCATCAAATGATGTCCCAGCGTCACCGGCATCGCCACTTGCAAATGCGTGAAGCCCGGCAGAATCGTGTCGGTGTGCTGTTCCGCGAGCGCAACAAAAGCCGCTTGCAACTTGATCAACAAGCGCGCGATTTCATCGCAGGCGGCACGCGTGTACAGCCGCACGTCGGTTGCCACCTGATCATTGCGCGAGCGACCCGTGTGCAGGCGCTTGCCCGCATCGCCGACCAGCGCGGTGAGCCGCTTTTCGATATTGAAATGCACGTCCTCAAGATCAAGCGACCACTCAAATTTTCCGGCTTGAATTTCAGCGGTGATGATCGCCATGCCGCGTTCGATGTCGGACAAATCTGCCGCCGCGATCACGCCGCACGCGGCCAGCATGCGCGCATGCGCCTTTGATCCCGCAATGTCGAATTCGGCCAGCCGGTAGTCAAACGAGATCGACGCGGTGTAGCGCTTGACGATTTCGGCGACTGGTTCGTCGAAACGGCCTGACCAACCTACCGCAGCGGAGGAGGGGTTGGCAGGAGGCGATGAGTAAGCTTGCATGTTGGTGTTGGCTTGTTCACAATCACAGCTACTTAGCAATGATTGCTTCACAATACGCATGATGATTGATAACCGAGAAGGAGCACCAGCAGGTACAAAGTCTCAGAGGAGACCGCTGGCAGCATCGAGTCACGCCAATACACATAAGAGCGCAAATAAAACCGTGACCCGACAAATTTTAGCCCGCAGCGAGCGTGACGCCCGTGAGGCCGTGTTCCCCGACTTGAGGAACGTCGGCATTCTGGCTCGCGCGCTGGTGTTGTACATCGCGATGGTTGCGGCCTACGCCATCAGCGTCACTGCGCGCCCGATTGATTTGTTGCTCAACGTGAGCATCGCGTTGGCCGAGAGCTTGCCCGTCGCGGCTAGCTTAGGTGCGGTGTGGGCGCTGGGCAGCCCCGCGCTGCGGCGGCTGGCGTACTGGCAGGCAGCGGGGTTGATGGTGTTGCTCACGGCGCTGGTGTCCGTTGCGGCGGCGCGCTGGATGGACAGCGTGGTCTGGCGCTCAGTGCCGCTGGCGTTGATCGCATTGACCGCCGTGCTCGTCTACTTTCACACGCTGGGCCGCGCGCTCTCGCCCGCCGTCACCGAGGCGCGCTTGCAGGCGTTGCAGGCGCGCATCCGGCCGCATTTTTTGTTCAACTCGATCAACGGCGTGCTCGGTGTGTTGCGTGCGGAGCCACGACGCGCTGAGGCCGCGCTAATGGACATGGCCGACTTGTTCCGCGTGCTGATGCGCGAAAACCGCGACCTTCAACCGATTGGCGACGAAATCACTTTAACGCGGCAATATCTCGATCTCGAAAAGCTGCGCCTCGGCGACCGTCTGAACGTGGTCTGGAAGCTCGACAAAATGCCTGCCGACGCGCTGGTGCCGCCGCTGGTGTTGCAGCCGATTGCCGAGAACGCGGTCTATCACGGCATCGAGCCGACGCAGGCTGCAGGTACCATCGAAATTGAAGTCACGCGGCTGCGATCCGAATTGATGATCACGGTGAAAAATCCGTTCCTCGAACAAGCCGGCGCGCATCACGGCGGCAACAAAATGGCGATGAGCAACATCCGTGAGCGCCTCGCGTTGCACTTCGATGCCGAAGCACGCATGGTCTGCGGCCCGCGCGATGGCCGCTATCAGGTGCAACTGGTGCTGCCGTACCGAAAATCTCTCGACGTAAAAGCCATGGTATGAACGCAGTCACCACACCCAAGCGCCCCAGCCGCATCATCATTGCCGACGACGAGCCGCCCGCGCGCCGCCGTTTGTTTGACCTGCTCGACGAATTGCAGCCCGCGTTTCCGCACACTGTCGTCGCTGAAGTCGAGAACGGTCGAGCCGCACTGGAGGCGTCCAACCACGGCGCAGACATCCTGCTGCTCGATATCAACATGCCCGAAATGGACGGCCTAGAAACTGCGCGCCATTTGCTCAAAATGGACAACGCACCGCGCGTGATTTTCATCACCGCCTACGACCAGCACGCGCTGGCAGCGTTCGAAGTTCACGCCGTGGACTACCTGCTCAAACCCGTGCGCCGCGAACGTCTGCTGGCCGCGCTGGAGCGCGCCAAACCGCTGGAATCAGCCGCAGTCGCAGCCCTGCCACGCGGCGCGCGCCGCTTCTTCAGCGTCAACGAACGCGGGCGGTTGTTGCTGGTGCCTGCCGAAGAAGTCATCTACTTTCGAGCCGAGCAAAAGTACATCACCGTCATGACCGCCAGCCGCGAATACCTGATCGAAGATTCACTGACCCACATTGATGAGGAGTTCGGTGGCCGATACCTGCGCATTCACCGCAACTGCCTCGCGCGCTCCGACCTGATCGAATCGTTTGAGCGCGATGCGGACGCGGACGGCGAGGCGCAATGGATCGTTACCCTACGCGGACGCGGCGAGCGGCTGCCAGTAAGTCGCAGGCAACATGCGCAGGTGCGGTCGCTGGCGAAGCGGGTGCGGGAGTAGTCGTTAGCTGCCCATCAGCTTTTGGCTTTAGCCCTTATTTCATATGAACTAAGCGCGATAAATAGCCAAAGTCGGTTTGTCGTCTTTTTCTGCGATTAGCCTATATGCAGTGGTAGTTTCGGAAAAAAGCTGTCGCTGCAATTTTCAGGTTTCAGAACAAAAACGTCAGTCGTCGCCCCGTTCGAGCAAATCCCACTTGTTGCCGCAAATATCGAAGAACACCACGACGTGGCCGTACGTTTCCTCGCGTGGTTCCTCGGCGAATTTCACGTCTTGCGCGAGCATGTGCCGATAGTCCGCCCAAAAATTTTGTGTGTGCAAGAACATAAAAACGCGACCGCCGGTCTGGTCGCCGACGCGTGCCTCTTGCTCCGGCGTCGCCGCTTTCGCCAGCAATAACGACGCGCCGCTTGTCGCATCTGGAGGGGCCACGACCACCCAGCGTTTGTCGGCCGTCACCGCCGTGTCTTCCATTAATTCAAAGCGCAGCGCCTGCGTGAAGAAAGTAATGGCCTCGTCGTAGTCGTGTACGAGGAGAGTAATCAGGGCGATGGATTGGGTCACGGCGGTGTCGTTTGGTGATGATTGTAAAAAGCGAATATACGCACACGAGCTACAAAGCCCTTGCATGGCAGGGGCCATTTTGCTGTGCCGTCATGCTTGTGTGAATCGTGCAAGAGTGACGCCAAATTGACGAGGATTCGTAGGGTGGGCAACCAGTTGCCCACCCAACACGGCTGTGGTAGTGTTCTTCCCGCAGCTTAGTAGTTTGGGTTGCTTCTGCCCGCCACGGCGTTGCTACACTGGACGGGCTGTTTGGTCACTGATTGCTGGGCACGGAGTGCCACCCTACCCGGCTACCGATGCACGAATTTAGTCTCGCTCGTTCACCCACAAGGAGTCACGCATGCCTGATACCCATATCGCCATTCACGAATTCGACGCAACCACTAAGAGTTACGTCATTCATGGTGGCGTCGTTGCCACGGGGAGCATTTGGGACGATTGTCTCAACGCCATCACCGATGCAGGATTTCGGCCCCGGGCCCATCCGTTGCAGGCCATGCGCAGGCCCGGCGCGTGGTCGAGCCCGGGCACCAATCGCGGCAACGCGGCGGCTTCTAAGGCCTGGGGCGCTGACGTGATGGGCACGCCGCATTTGCATGGCGGTCAAGGTGTAAACCATCGCTGTGCAATCGGTTGCCGGTTGACACCCGCAGCGGTCGCCCCTGGAGGCACTTATCAGTTCATGAAAATCTATTTGGGTGAATTTCAAGGGTAGGGAATCGTGGTTTGAAGTAAATCACGGCGCAGGTAGATAGCGCCGACGTGGCGTCGCCCACCGCATTCCTCGCGCCACGTGGCGACGCAATGCCACCCAATGCCACCCAATGCCACTGCATACAATTCATGTTTTCCGACACGAAAGCGAAGACATGTCTGCTGAACCCCGCGTCCTGATTTGTGGCTCTATGGCCTTTGACACGATCTGTGTGTTTCAGGGCAAGTTTGGTGAGCACATCGTTCCGGAGGCGACGCACAAAATCAGCGTCTCGTTCATGGTCGATCAGATGCGGCGTGAGTTTGGAGGCTGCGCGGGCAACGTGGCTTACAGCCTCAAATTGATCGGCGGCGCGCCGGTAATTTGCGCGACGATTGGCAATGATGCGGCGGGGTATCGCGACCGCATGCAGGCGCTGGGCGTTGGTCTTGATGCGCTGAAAACCGTGCCCGACACGTTCACCGCGCAGGCCTACATCATGACCGATCTGGACGACAACCAGATCACCAGTTTTCATGCGGGTGCGATGTTTCAGTCGCAGTTAAACGACGTGACCGCCATCGACAACATTGCGCTGGGCATCGTGTCGCCTGATGGTCGCGACGGCATGTTCCGGCATGCGCGCGGCTTCGCGTCAAAAAAAATCCCGTTCATCTTCGATCCCGGTCAGGCGATGCCCGCGTTCTCGGGTGACGAAATTATTGAGCTGATTGGACTGGCCGATTTCCTCACCGTGAACGATTACGAAGCGGAAATGATCGCGCAAAAAACCGGTCGTGCTATTGAGTCATTCGCTCCTGATTTGAACGCACTGATCGTCACGCTCGGCGCGTCGGGTTCACGCATTTACGCTGATGGTAAGGTGATTGACGTGCCCGTGGTACCAGCGCCGATGCTGGTCGATCCAACTGGTTGCGGCGATGCGTTTCGTGCGGGGCTGTTGTACGGCATTGCGCATCAATGGTCAGTGGAGAAAGCATGCAAACTTGGCAGCCTGCTCGGCTCAGTCAAGATTGGCGAGCGTGGTGGGCAGAATCACAGCTTCACCCAAGCTGCGATTCGCGAGCAGTTTTCGGCGGTGTGGTGCGAGGCCTGGTAGAGGGTGAGGTGGCCAACGCCCGCGTTCTAGCCGTCTGCGATACGGTGACGCACATAGAGGCGTAGCCGTCATCAAATCGGCCCTCGTTGATGGGCTCTGAATTGAGCTCGTCGAATACCCTAGGCACCACGCGCTTGATGTCCGCACCGTGCACCAGAGCTCCGGTTGAAATGGCTAATTCCAGCGCGCGAACTTTGCCAAACACGGTTGCCGTTTTGCTAAAGCTTACGGTGCCGCGGGCCTGCAACGAACCGTCAAATTCGCCGCTGATTTCGGCATCGTTGACCCGCACGTTGCCGGTAACCAGCGCGCCCTCGGCCACGATCAGGCGCTGCGCAATGACGGTAGCCTCAAGCGTGCCAAGCACGCGCACGGTTTGACAGTGAATGGGACGGTCGGTCGACATCACCATGTCGCGACCCACCGTCAGTACGCCGTCGAGCCCAGACACGGTGAACGCGCATTCGCCATCACGTGGCATGATTTTTCGGAGTAGGGCAGGGTCAATGCTGGGCTGCGTGGTGTAGTCGCGTATCCGCCGCTCAAAAGCGGGTGACGGCGCGGTTGTAGCCACGTGTGCACGAAGCGCAGCCGCGATTTCGTCAGCGGTGACGTTGGCGTTAATCTCGTCAACAAACGGCACCGGCGTTGGCCGCAATGCACCGGCAAACCGCTGCTGCCGCGCCCGAGTTTTGTCACCAAACCAATTTTCAAGGAAACCCATGGGGTGCGCCGCGAAATGAATTGCTAGCGCTAGCGCAATCTCCGTGCCCACGGCAAAAACGGGCAAATCTGACAGAAACGCAGGTCTGCGGCGAGGGTTGCGGGCGATTAACTGACGAAAATTGACAGTCGTGTGACGAGCCTGAGCCAGCATTCAGCTTTTTTCTGAAATGGCTTGTTTATTGGGGAATCGGCCATAATCGGCACAAAGTCGACTTCATTGACAATAGGCGTCACGCCCAATTAAATAAAGGCTAGAAGCAAAAAGCTGTTTGGTTACCGATGTGACGTAGCGCTATTACAGCGGATAGACGAGCGAATTGGGGATTAGCGCATTGTCGTAAACGGCGGTACGTGCCGCGAGGCGAATGCCGTCAGAGGTGCTGGCCAATCGGTCGTGATAACAGCCCGTCGCGAGGATTTCCGGCAGTCCTGTGGTGACGGTCTGCACGACGATGAACGGGGTTCGAGCCACGTAGTTTTCGACCACGGGCAAGCCGATGATGTGGCGCATAAATCGCGGTGCGAATACCAGCGTTTTCTCGATGCCGGTGATGCGATCGGTCATCATGCCGTGACCATCGAGATAGATCGCCGCGAGCGGCAAGTCACGATCAAAGTTCTCACGAGCCTGCGCGCGATACACCGCATCCGGCGTGAATAGCGCCTGCCACGCGACCAGATCAAAGCGATCCAGCGCGTCGCCGTAGCGTGCGTTGAGTTCGATGATTTCGAGCAAGTTCATAGTCCTAACGTCTCACGGTAGTAGCGATACATGCCGCGAATCAGCGTCTCGGTAACCATGTGCGGCGTGGCCACACCGCCGTCTTTGCCGCCCAGTTCCACTACGCATTCGCCATCGGGATAAGCGGTGGTCGCCTGCTGGCAATACTCAATCACTTCGCCATCATCCAGCGAAACCAACCCTGCCGGGCCGAACAAATTGGCCTGCTTGAGCCGCCGCTCGGTCATCTCGGGCGTGTCGTCGGCAAAGCCGAAATGCGTCCACACAAAATCAAACTCATCGGGGCCACGCGGAATGATCTGCCGGGTAGAGAGTGAATTCACCTGCTGCTGAATAATGACGCTCGGAAATATGGTTTGCATCACCGCCGTCGGCCCGCCCCACCACGGCTCCTGCACGACGTCCATCAGCCGCGGGTCTTCGAGTTTCAGCGATTCCTTAAAGCTGGTCACACCCGCCGTGACTTCCTTGTTTTCGCCACCCGCATTGCGCGTGGAAATCATCTGCGCATGACGACCTCGCGGATCGATGCGCAGCTCGCTTTTTTGATCCGCCCGCCACAGTCCGAAGGTCACGAAAAACACATGCAGCAAACCGGGGTGATACGGATCCTTGATGTTCTCCTGCATCAGCTTCCAGTTGCCGCGAATGCGCTGCCGGTTGTAGCCGAGCAGTGTGAGCTTGCGGCCATCAAAAGTTCGGTTGAAAAATGGCATCAACTCGGCGCTGACGAACGACTCGAACGGCTCAACATCCGCATCAAAACTCGCAAACACAATGCCGTTGTGAACATGCGCTCTTAAGCGCGTCAGGCCGTGCTCCTCCATCTTAAAGTCTGTGCCCATGCCGCCCTGACCGCCAACGCCATTTTTCATCGGCACGCCAGCCAAATCGCCGTTCAGCCGGTAGCCCCATTGGTGATACGGGCAGACAAACACCTTGGTGTTGCCAAACTCTTTTTGGCAAAATTTCGCACCTCGGTGCGCGCAGCGATTCTCTAAAACGTTCACGCTGCCATCGCGGTCCCGCACCACAATCACCGGCTTCTCGCCAATCACCGTGGCCTTGTAATCACCGGGTTCTGGAATTTCACATTCGAGTGCGACATAGCACCAGTGAGCGGTGTAGAAGAACGCCTCCAGCTCGCGCGCATGCAACTCGGCGTCGCTGTACACGTGATTGGGAATTCGATGCGTGCCTTCTTGTTTGAACGGTGACGGTGTCGGCAAAGGCGCGGGCGACCATTCGATGCGTTGATTCATGCTTCGCACTGCTGTTTTTTTGTTAACTGCCCATTGTGACGCATGCCAAGGCGTAACGTAGGTTCTGTCGACCAACGCGACACAACACCTGTATGTTGACGACGCCTGCAGGCGCGGACCTGGGCGCGCTTGCGCCCGTGGCGCAAACTTATCCGTTTGACCGCCCCGCGCCACGCCAGCGCCGACCGTTGGCCCGAGTATCGAGATAGAGTGAAGCACCTAACCCTCAAAAAATATATGTTTCAAACGACAAATTGAATCGGTCGTAAGACACAATCCGCTGCAACCGTTTTTAGTTGTTGCAACAGGAGAGAAACATGCCGACCTACACCCCGCCCCTTCGCGATATGCGTTTCGTGATGCAGGAGTTGCTTGACGTGCCCACCGAGCTCGCTGCATTGCCTGCGCATGCGGATAACGACATCGACACCATCATGGCGATTCTGGAAGAGGGCGGCAAGTTCGCCTCCGAGGTGATTTTCCCGTTGAATCAGGGCGGCGACCGCGAGGGCTGCACGCTCGACACCACTACCCACGCCGTGACCGCGCCCAAGGGCTTTAAAGCGGCCTACAAGCAATTTGTTGACGGTGGTTGGGCCGCACTCTCCTGCGACCCGAAATACGGCGGCCAAGGCCTGCCTTTAGTGGTCAATCAGGCCTGCTACGAATTTTGGAATTCTGGCAATCAGGCATGGACGATGTATCCCGGCTTGACGCACGGTGCGTACGAATGTTTGCATGCGCACGGCACCGTCGAGCAGCAGGCGTTGTACCTGCCCAAGATCACCACCGGCGAGTGGACTGGCACCATGTGTTTGACCGAGCCACATTGCGGCACCGATCTTGGCATGCTGCGCACCAAGGCTGAGCCCGCTGCTGACGGCAGCCACACCATCACCGGCAACAAGATTTTCATCAGCTCGGGTGAGCATGATCTGGCGGAAAACATCATTCACCTCGTGCTCGCGCGCTTGCCTGATGCGCCTGTTGGCTCGAAGGGAATCTCGCTGTTCATCGTGCCGAAATTTATTCCGAACGCGGATCAGTCGCTCGGCGCGCGCAACCCGATTTTCTGCACCGGCCTTGAACATAAGATGGGCATTCACGGCAATGCTACGGCGCAGATCGCGCTGGATGGTGCAAAGGGCTGGTTGGTGGGCGCACCAAACAAAGGCCTGAATGCGATGTTTGTGATGATGAATGCGGCGCGCATTGGCGTTGGCATGCAGTCACAAGGACTGACCGAAGTGGCGTATCAAAACGCGTTGGCCTACGCTAAGGATCGCATTCAAATGCGCGCGCTGTCCGGCCCGAAAAACCCGGACAAACCGGCCGACACGATCATTCATCATCCCGATGTGAGGAAGATGCTCCTGACTGCCAAGGCTTATGCCGAGGCGGGTCGCGTGCTCTCGCTCAACTGCGCCTTGTTGATCGACAAGGAGTTGAATCACCCCGATGAAGCCGTGCGCAAAGAAAGCGCTGAACTCGTCGCGTTGCTCACGCCGATTGTCAAAGCATTCATCACCGACAACGGCTGGATTGCTACGTCGCACTGCATGCAGGTGTTCGGCGGCCACGGCTACATCAATGAATGGGGCATGGAGCAGTATGTACGCGATGCCCGCATCAACATGATTTACGAGGGAACCAACACCATTCAATCGCTTGATTTACTGGGCCGTAAAGTGCTCGGTAACAAGGGCGAAACACTCAAAAAATTGGGTGCGATGATGGAAGACTTCGCAGAGCTTTGTGAGGGCAATGAGGCGATGAAAGAATTCATCGAGCCGATGCTTCACGCCGCCGAGCTGCAAGCCGCGTTGACCTTTGAAATCGGCAGCGCTGCGCAAACCAATCCCGATGTGATTGGTGCCGCAGCGGTTGATTACATGCGGGTTGCGGGGCATGCTGTGTTCGCCTATTGGTGGGCACGTATGGCGAAAATCGCGCTCGACAAAGTAGACTCGGGCGACGACTTCTACAAGGCGAAATTGCAAACGGCGCGGTTCTACTTCGCCAAACTGCTGCCCGAAATCGAGAGCTGCGCGGCCACGGCGCGCGCAGGCTTGACGCCGTTGATGGATACCGAGCTGGCGCTGGCGTAGCCCGGTTTGCCATTTCTGCGATTCGCCGTGACTTAATCGCTGATTCCCCAATCTCAAAGGGGAAAAGGTGCTTTTTCCGTGAAGTCGACTAACGCCATAACTCGGCGTAACCCCATATTCAACGGAGATTAGTCGATAAAGTTGTTGCGGATAGACGAGTCGCCCTTGCCGTGCGGCAACAACTCCGTAGCGCGGGAAGTTCGCTGGCAGACGCGCGAATGAAATATTTTTTCCCGACGCGCGGCGCAGCATGAATTGGGTGTATCGTCTCCCTTCACCGGGAGATTCTTATGAGCGTTCGCCAAACACTCGCTAAAGCTAATCCGCATGCCAAGGCCAAGGCTGTCGTTGTGCTGCTGGCGGGGCTCGCGTTGCTCTCGCCGAGCGCGAACGCCGCCGAAATTCTGCGCACGCTGTGGCATGGTCAGTGGGTCGATTATGTTGAGCAGGGCGAGTATGCGGTCACCGAGGGTGACATCATCATCGGCCCCATCGCGGCGGTGCGCGAGTGGTCTGAGGCGCTGGCGCGTGGGGCGCAGCAAACCGCACACTTACAAAAGGCGCTGACTATCGATAGCGCGGCCAAGTTGTGGCTGCGGGGAGCGAGCGGCGTCATCGAAGTGCCGTTCACCGTCGAGGCGGGCAACGCCACCAACATCAACTCTGCTGTGGCCGAGTCTAACCGTGCGCTGGCGGGTGTGTTGCAGTGGGTGCCACGCGTGACGCAGCCGGACTATGTGGCGTTCAATCTTGCCACCAGTGGGGCTGGGGCGTGCTCAAGCTCGGTGGGTCGCGTGGGCAACGGACGGCAGGCGATTCAGGGTGACACCGAATGCGGTGTGTCGACTTTGGTGCACGAAATGGGCCATGCGATCGGTTTGTGGCATGGTCAACAGGATGCGGACGCGACGCCGTTTCTTGACATTCGACTCAATCGCATGGAGCCGTCAAAGCGTGGCAACAGTCAGCCGCGATTTAACACCCGTACTTTCGGGGGCTACGACTACGCCTCGATCATGCATTACTTTCGCACGACGTTTGCGGCTTACGCGGATCGCATCGTGCATGAGACCAAGCCTGCCGGGATGGATCTGGCCGTTGCCACCACGTACTCTACCGGGGACTTAGAGGCGATCGCCAGACTTTACGGCACGCCGCCGACGCGCACCACCGTGACGTCAAACCCGGTAGGCTTGCGCTTGATGGTCGACGGCGTTGCCGTAACCACGCCCGCCATCTTTGACTGGCCCATCGGCAGTGTGCATCGGCTGTGGGCGAGCACCGATTTACAAACGTTGGGCGGCTACAAAATGGCGTTTGGACGCTGGAGTCATGACGCCGGTGTTGCACCGTCAACGCAGTTGAGCTGGGAGGTGACCGGTGGTGACGGCTCCCTAGGCAGCCCTAAAACCTCATCGTCGTCCACACTGCTAACCGCCAATTTTGTGCGCCTAGTTGATGTAGCCACGACTGCCTCGATTTCCGTGGGTGGCACCACGACAGTGACGCCCCGCGTGTCAGCGTGGCCGGGCACGAGCACGCTATTTCCACAAAGCTCAATTTTTGATCTTCAAGCGGCGCCCAGCCCGGGGTATCTGACGTATGCGACGTTTGGCAGTGCCAACGCATTTGGCGGCGGTATCGGCTTGCGACCTAGCGTAGCCCTTGTGGTTGGCAATGGGGTGGCCGCACAGACCATCGGCTTCGCGTTTCACAATGGCCCGACACTTGCGGTGGACGTGGTCGGGGCGGGGATGGGTGACGGCGTCACGCTCAAAGTCACAGCACCCGGAAATGTCGTCTCTAACGCGTCCGCGCCAAGACTTTCGCGCACCACGCAAGGCGTGTGGAAGTACGAGATGACATCGCCGCAATTTATCGGCACCTCGATCAGACACATCTTCGACGGCGTGACCGGTTTTGACAACGCGACCACGGGTGAGGTGGCAATGCCCGCAAGCGGGGTGCGGTCGGTCAGCGTCAACGCGCATCGCGAATTGACGCCCTACAAACAGGTGGTGCCCCCCTGTGCAGGCGCAATCGCGTTCAGTGACAACAACACCTGGCTGCGCACCGGGGCGCCGCTGGCGGTGACACTGACCACCAATACCAGCGCGATTTTTACCGGCTGGTCGGGCACAGCTTCTGGCACGGCAAAAACACTGAGCACGACTGTGGGCGAGGTGATTCCCGAATTTGTGGCCACCTTTAATTCGGTCGCCGAGCCGCTACGCCTGACCGGCATTTCGCCGAAAGTGTTCGGCGACGATACGTTGGCCGCCACAGTGACGCTGCGGGGAAGCGGCTTCACGGCGGCAAGCATCGTGACCGTCGGTGGCGTGGCGTTGGTGCCGACCTTGATCGATAGCACCACCCTTTCGGTGAGTATCAGTCGCAATCAATTTCCCGACACGGGTCGACTCGCGGCCTTGGTGACCAACAGCTTGAGCAGCAGCTGCAGCGTTCCCAGCAATTCACTGGGTGTGGATGTACTGCCGGCGGGCGTGCAGGTCGGCGTTACCCTCATTGAGTATTACATCGCGTCACTCGACTACTATTTTTTAACCGGCCGAGCCAGCGATAAAATCGCGCTCGATGGCTTGCCCAACTTGTTTACACGCACCGGCCAGCAAGTAAAAATGTACGCAGCACCTAACGTGGACACGTTGCCGCTGGAGCGCCATTACTTTGATAAGGTTGCGCGCGCCGGACAACGCGGCAGCCACTTCTTCACCGCCTTGCCCGCCGATCAGGTGGTGATGACGAGCTTAAATCCGACCAACGCGCAGCTAGCCGCCAAACCCTATCTCGAAGGTATTGAAGGCTATGCCATACCCAAAAACGCTGCGGGCGTTTGCCCAGTTGCGAGCATACCGATCTATCGCGCGTTCAAAGGCGCACCGCGCTACCTTGATGATGGCAATCATCGTTTCAGCGCGAGCCTTGCGCAGCATCAGGATATGGTGAGTCGCCTTGGCTGGATCGACGAAGGCGTGGTGTTTTGCGGCCTGCAGTAAGCCGATTTAAGCCGCTCGCCAGCAGCGCACGCGCTAGCCAGAACTCCGTTGCTGCGACGCAATCACCTCGGCGCGCACCTGCTCCATCAACTCCGCTTTTAGTTCGGAGAACAGCGGTGTCGTCTTCACCGAATAATGGCGCGGATGCGCAATCGGCACTTCGCGATTTAACTTGATTCGGCCTGGGCGCGCGCTCATCACCACGACGCGGCTGCCCATGAACACGGCCTCGTCGATGTCGTGCGTTACGAACAGCACCGTCTTTTTCTCGGCCTCCCAAATGCCCAGCAATAGTTCTTGCATCAACTCGCGAGTCTGATGGTCGAGCGCGCCGAAGGGCTCATCCATCAATAGCATTCGCGGGTTGTTGGCGAGCGCGCGGGCGAGGGCGGTGCGTTGCTGCATGCCGCCTGAGAGTTGTTTCGGGAAGTGATTCTCGAACCCGCGTAGGCCCACTTTTTGAATGAAGGCGTTGGCAATTTCTAATTGCTCAGCGCGCGGTAAATTGCGTTCACGCAGCCCGAAACAGACGTTGTCGAGCACCGTGAGCCAAGGAAATAATGTGTAGCTCTGGAAGACCATGCCGCGCCCCGCACCTGGGCCGTCGATTCGTTTTCCATCAAGCAAAGCTTCGCCTGAAGACTGTTTATCTAGCCCCGCGACGATGCGCAGCAAAGTACTTTTGCCGCAACCCGATGGGCCGAGGATGGTGATGAAATCGTTTTCTTCGACTTCGAGATCGGTGGCTTGCAACGCGATGGTCGGCGAGCGACCTGCGGTCTCGAAGCTGCGCGAAACGCCGCGAATGGAGAGGATGCTCATTGTTTCATTCCCCTCATTTGCCCAGTTGGGCCCAAGGGAAAAGCTTGCGGTTCGCGACCTTGAAAAACAGGTCGCTGATCAGCCCAATGAGCCCGATCACGATGATGCCGAAGATGATTTGATCGGTGGCCAGCAGCGCTTGGCTGTCAGTGATCATGTGTCCGATGCCACTCGATGCACCGATCAGTTCCGCGACGATCACATACGTCCAAGCCCAGCCTAGCACCATACGCAGAATCTCCGCGATTTCGGGGGCAGCACCGGGGATGAGCACCCGCTTGACCAGGCTTGCGTCACTCGCGCCTAAGGTGTACGCGGCTTCCACCAAATCGCGTCGCGTATTGCCGACAACCACGGCGATCATCAATACGAGTTGGAAAAACGAGCCAATAAAAATCACTGCAAGCTTTTGTGCCTCACCAATACCTGCCCACAGAATCAGCAACGGAATAAACGCCGACGCAGGCAAGTAGCGCGCAAATGAAACGAACGGTTCAAAAAACGCCTCAATCGGCTTGTAAGCGCCCATCATCACGCCGAGTGGCAGCGCAAGCACAGTCGCCAGCAGGAACCCACCAACCACTCGCCACACGGTCATGCCGATGTCTTTCGCAAAACCCATTTCGGTCAGCAGCGTGTAGCCGCTCTTGACCATCATGATCGGGTCGGCGAGAAAGGTTTTCGACACGAAACCACCGAACGTGGCTATTGACCACACCGCGATGAACAGCACGAAGAACGAGATGCCAAGCGTGATGCGAGCGGTAGGGGCGACGGGCGTAAGTGGTTTCATGCGAACTATGAGTTAGCGACAGGTGATGGCGGGCCGACAGTTGTGTTCCCTCTCCCGCGGAGGGAGAGGGTTAGGGAGAGGGGGAGGCTGGGAGTCAGAGTAAGTTTGGCCTTGCCATTCCACCTTTCCCCCTCTCCCCCAACCCCTCTCCCTCCGGCGGAGAGGGGAGTCGAACCAGCTACTTGATAAACCGCGTATCCGCCAATTTCGACAAATCAGGAATGGCCTTAATCACGCCAATTTCAAGCAGCAAATCAGCCGCTTCTTTGCTGAACTGCGCATGCTCGCCAGCGAAGAATTTTTGATTTGCAGCCTTGTCCTGCCAACGCAAAAACGCCTGACTCTTCTCGAACGCTTCGCCGCTTTGTTTAACGTCTGCGCCCATAATCTCGAAGCTCTTTTTCGGGTCTGCTTTAATCATCGCAAGTGCATCGAAGTACGCATCGGCCAAGCCTTGTGCCGCTTTGGCATTTTCATTGAGAAACTTCGGCGTACAGCCAAAGGTGTCCATCACCATCGGGTAATCAAGCGTGGTGGCAATGATTTTTCCGGCCTCTGGCTTCGCGCGTACGCTTGATAGAAAAGGCTCATAGGTCATCGCAGCATCTAGGTCGGAAATGCCTGCGATGATGGCGTTGGCGGCGGCTTGCGGTTCAAGCGAGACGAGTTTTACGTCTTTGACGGTCATGCCGTTCTTTTTCAGCATCCAAGCAAGTGCGAAATAAGGCGATGTTCCGGGCGCGCTGGCGGCAACGGTTTTGCCTTTGAGATCAGTGATCTTTGCGATGTTTGGTTTCACCACCATGCCATCCGCGCCAAAGCTTTTATCGAGCTGAAAAATCTGTGTGGTGGCAACGCCTGCCGCGTTCCAGCCGATCCATGTTTCAACGGTGGTTGCCGCGCATTGAATGTCACCGGACGCGATGGCGAGGTGCCGATCTTTTTGCGGAATCTTTTTGATGCTTACGTCCAAGCCGTGTTTTTTGAACAGGCCGGCTTCTTTGGCTAAAGTGAGCGGTGCGAACCCCGTCCAGCCAGACATACCAATATTGACCGCCGTCTGAGCCGAGGCTGATGCAGCCACAAATGACAACGCAGTAGCTACCACCAACGCAATTTTTTTCATAATAATTTCTCCGCAGTTAATAAACTTATGATGACAGAAACAACCCCAAAAACTCACTAACGTAAACCCAGCATCGCGCGTGCGATGACCGTCCGTTGAATCTCGGACGCCCCCTCGTAAATACGAAGAATTCGCGCATCACGAACATAGCGCTCCAACGGCATGGCGCGGCTGTACCCGAAACCGCCATGTATCTGCAACGCGTGATCGGTGACAAAGCCGACCATTTCGGAGGCGTGCAGTTTGGCCATGGCTGAATACTGGGTAAACGGCAAACCCGCTTTGCGCAGCGCCAGCGCCTGCAATGTCAAAGCCCATGAGGCCTCTAACCGTACCTTCATGTCCGACAGCATAAATTGCACGCCCTGCTTGGTGCCCAACGCTTCGCCTGCGATCATGCGTGTTTGCGCCCACAAAACTGCCGCAGCAAGCGCTGCCTCGGCAATGCCAAGGGCGGTAGCCGCCACATCAAGACGACTGTTGTCGAGCACGCGCATCGCGATCTTGAAACCTGTTCCTTCGTCACCCAAACGATTGGCCACGGGAACCGCCACATCGTCGAACGACACTTCAAACGCATGAGCCGCACGAATCCCCATGAGCTTTTCGGGCGTCGAAATCGTGATCCCCGGACTTTGGGCGTCAACAACAAATGCCGTAACACCGCGCGCGCCTGCGTTCATGTCGGTTTTCGCGAAAACGACGATGAACTTTGCCTCGGCGGCGTTAGAGATGAAATGCTTGACGCCGTTGATGCGGTAGCTGCTGCGGCCGTCCAACGTCGCCGTGGTGCGTAGGTCTGCCGGGTGCGATCCGCCGCGCGGCTCGGTGAGTGCGAATCCTGCCAACCATTCGCCTGTGGCTGCACGCGGAAGCCAAGCCTGATGCTGTTCCGGCGAGCCACCGATCAGTAGTGCATCGGTACCCAAGAAGTGCGCGCCCATCATCGAAGAGGTCGATGCGCAGGCCTTTGAAATTTCGACTAGCGCTAACAGCATGGCGACGCACGAGATGCCGCTGCCGCCCAGATGCTCAGGCAGGTTCATCCCCATCAAACCCAGTTCGCCGAGTTTTGTGTTGTGGCAAGTACACGAACGCTCCGACTCATCCAGCGCAGCGGCCATGGGTGCCAATTCAGCAGCCGCAAATTTCGCTACCGTGTCGGCAAGCGATTGTTCGTCGTCGCTGATGCCGAGTCGTATGAAGCTCATGTTTGGCAAGCGCTACGCGTGCGGTCATCATGAATCTCTCCGAACGCGCCTGCGTCGCGGAGCGCGGCAATTCTCGTAGCACTCGCGCCGAGCCAAAGCGAGAGCGTGTCGTGCGTGTGCTCGCCAAGCCTTGGCGCACGTTGGTTCAGGTTCGCAGCACTGCCATTGAAGTGCACCGGCTGCGTTGGAAGGCGCAAGCCCGGCAATCGCTCGTCACGTACGTCCGCGACCACGCCACGATGTCGCGCCTGATCGGATTCAAGCGCCTGCTCGATATTCCAAAGCGGTGCCACAGGCACACCGACGGCGTCAATGACGCGCACCACCTCAACGACGGCCATCGCGCTCGACCAAGCTTCGATCATCGCGCGCAGCGCAGGCTCATTGGTCGATCTCGCCTCGTCGCTAGTAAACCTTGTGTCAAACGGCAGTTCTGGCTGACCTATAGCTCGTGCGAGTGCGGCGAACAACTTTTCGTTGAGAACGGCCAACGCGAAGTAGCCGTCCTGCGCGCGAAATATTCCGAAGGGTGCCGACAACGGATGGCGATTTCCCACGCGCCGAGGCGTGACTCCGGTGAACAGATAGCGCGAAACCGATGTCGTCAAAAACGCAAGTGTCGAGTCAAACATTGCCACGTCAACATGTTGACCTTGCCCGGTACGTGCGGCTTGATGCAGCGCGACCATGAGCCCCCACGAGGCGAACAAGCCACTGACCACGTCAGACATCGCCTCGCCCACCATCGTGGGCGGGCCATCGGCTTGCCCGGTCACCTCCATGATGCCGCTCATCGCCTGCACGATGATGTCGTAGGCGGGTCGATGCGCCATCGGCCCGGTCTGTCCAAACCCGGAAACGCTCACGTAAACGAGTTTTGGATTGATCTCGCTCATCGCCGCGTACCCGATGCCGAGTCGCTCAGCTACACCCGGACGGAAATTCTCGACCAAGGCGTCAGCTTGCAACACCATCTCGCGAACAAGCGTGAGCGCAGTGGGAGACTTAAGGTCGAGGACGATGCTTTTCTTGTTGCGATTCATTGCAGAAAAAAGCGCACTTTCGCCATTCTTGAACGGGCCAATCGCACGATAGTCGTCGCCTTGGGGTGGCTCAACCTTTATCACCTCGGCACCCAGATCAGCGAGCAAGGCCGTCGCCAACGGTCCGGCCAACACCCGCGAAAAATCAAGAATCTTCAGGCCTTCAAGAGGAAGCGGGGGCGGCGAGTGCGCAGTATTCTGGCTGTTCATAACGAAGCTACACCGGCGTCCACAGCGCGGGCATGCGGGGCAGTGCGCGGAACACCGTCGACAGCGCGCCGTTTCGCACCAGCGCGGTCGCTCGTTCAATTTCAGGGGCCATGTAGCGATCAATCGCAATCGATGCGCATTGCGCGCGCAGCAGCGCATGCGCCGCTTCGAGCGCTGCCGAGGATTTGAGCGGGCGCAGAAACTCGATACCCTGCGCACTTGCCAAAAGCTCAATGCCCAGAATGTGCGCCGTGTTCGCGATCATCGCTTGCAGCCGCCGCGCGGCGAAGGTCGCCATCGAAACATGATCTTCCTGATTGGCTGACGTGGGCAGGCTGTCGACACTGGCCGGATGCGCGAGCGATTTGTTCTCGCTAGCGAGTGAGGCGGCGGTGACATGCGCAATCATGAAGCCGGAATTCAAGCCTGCATCTGCTGTCAGGAACGGCGGCAAACGCGATACGCTGCCATCAATCAACATCGCGATACGACGCTCGGCAATCGCGCCGACCTCGGCGATGGCAACCGCCATTGCGTCGCACGCCAGCGCAACCGGCTCCGCATGAAAGTTGCCCCCGGAAATCATCTCGTTGGTATCGGCAAACACTAGCGGATTGTCGGTCACCGCATTGGCCTCGCGCAGTAATACGAGCGCAGCATGACGCAACTGATCGAGACAGGCACCGACCACCTGCGGTTGACAGCGCAAGCAATACGGGTCCTGCACGCGATCATCGTTCTCTTCGTGCGAATGGCGAATCTCGCTGCCTGCGAGCAACGCGCGGTAATACTTCGCCACGTCAATTTGCCCTGGCTGCCCGCGCACCGCATGAATACGCGGATCGAACGGGCCGTCGCTGCCGCGCGCCGCGTCCACCGTGAGCGCACCGATCACGAGTGCTGCCTCCAGCACAGGCTCAAACCTGAGCAGCGCATGCAGCGCGAGTGCGGTTGAGGTTTGGGTGCCGTTGATGAGTGCGAGGCCCTCTTTGGCAGCAAGTTTTAGCGGCGCGATGCCCGCGTTGGCGAGTGCCGCCGCGGCTGGAATACGCTGCCCGTCTTCCAGCATTTCGCCTTCACCGAGCAGCGCCAGTGACATATGCGCCAGAGGTGCCAGGTCACCCGAAGCGCCGACCGAACCCTGACTTGGCACATACGGAATTAAGCCCGCGTTGTAGACCGCAAGCAGCGTGTCGACCACGATCTCCCGGCAGCCGGAGTAGCCGCGCGCGAGGCTCGCCGCTTTGAGTGCGAGCATTAACCGAATCACCGGCGGCGCGAGCGGTTCACCGACGCCGACGGAGTGCGAGCGGATCAAGTTCAGTTGCAACGTGTCGAGGTCGGCGGTGCTGATGCGTTTGTTCGCGAGCTTGCCGAACCCGGTGTTAACGCCATAAACGGGCGCGTCTCCGGCTGCCGCGTCGGCAACGATTTTGTGACTCGCGCGGATGGCCGTGCGTGCCGAGAGCGGCAGGGCCAGCGACACGCCGCCGGAGTGCAGCGCTTGCAGATCATCGAGCGCGAGCGAGCCGACATTGAGCAGGTAATTTGTCAAAACAAGTCCGAATCAGAGGTGAAGTTACGCGGCGAGCATCGGCAAATTCAATCCCCACTCACGCGCACTTTGTTTTGCAATCTCATAACCCGCATCGGCGTGACGCATCACGCCAGTGGCCGGGTCGTTCCACAGTACGCGCTCGATGCGCTTTGCCGCGGCGTCGCTGCCATCGCACACGATCACCACACCGGAATGCTGCGAGTAACCCATGCCAACGCCGCCGCCGTGGTGCAGCGAAACCCACGTTGCGCCGCCCGCGGTGTTGAGCAGCGCATTGAGCAAAGGCCAGTCGGACACCGCGTCCGAGCCGTCCAGCATCGATTCAGTTTCGCGGTTAGGCGAAGCTACCGAACCGGAATCAAGATGGTCGCGACCGATCACGATGGGGGCTTTCAATTCGCCAGACTTCACCATCTCGTTGAATGCAAGCCCGGCACGATGACGTTCGCCAAGCCCGATCCAACAGATGCGTGCTGGCAAGCCCTGAAACGCAATACGTTCACCGGCCATATCGAGCCAGCGGTGCAGGTGCGCATCTTCCGGAAACAGCTCTTTTATTTTCGCGTCGGTCTTGCGAATGTCCTCCGGATCGCCCGACAGCGCGACCCAGCGGAACGGGCCCACACCGCGACAAAACAGCGGACGAATGTAGGCAGGCACAAACCCCGGAAAATCGAAGGCACGCTTAACGCCCTGATCGAAGGCCACCTGACGAATGTTGTTGCCGTAATCCACCGTGGGGATGCCCATGTCGGCAAAGTCGATCATCGCTTGCACGTGCAGCGCGCAGGACTTCGCGGCGTCGTCGCGCAACCGAGCGAACTGGCTCTCGTCGCCGCGCGCAGCCTGCCACTGCTGCAAGCTCCAGCCCATCGGCAAATAGCCGTTCACCAGATCGTGGGCGGAAGTTTGGTCAGTGACTAGATCGGGCCGTAAGCCACTTGTTTTTGCGAGGCGCACCAGCTCCGGCAAAAGCTCAGCCGCGTTGCCGAGTAGGCCGATGGAGATCGCGCGCTTTTCTGCGGTGTACTTTTTAATGCGAACCAGCGCGTCGTCGAGATCGGTCGCCTGTTCATCAAGGTAGCGCGTGCGCAAACGGAAATCGATGCTCGCTTGCTGGCACTCGATGTTGAGCGAACATGCGCCTGCAAACGTGGCAGCGAGCGGCTGCGCGCCACCCATGCCACCGAGGCCCGCAGTCAGAATCCAGCGGCCCGCCAGACTGCCGCCGTAATGCTGGCGCCCCGCTTCCACAAACGTCTCGTAGGTGCCTTGCACAATGCCTTGTGTGCCGATGTAGATCCACGAGCCCGCGGTCATCTGGCCGTACATCATCAGGCCCTTGCGATCAAGCTCGTTGAAATGCTCCCACGTCGCCCACTTCGGCACCAGATTCGAGTTGGCAATCAGCACGCGCGGTGCGTCGGGATGAGTGCGAAAAACGCCGACCGGTTTGCCTGATTGAATCAGTAATGTCTCGTCCTCATTGAGTTCGCGCAGGCTCTTGAGAATCGCTTCAAAGCAATCCCAGTTACGTGCGGCTTTGCCGATGCCGCCATAGACGACCAGCGCATCCGGGTTCTCGGCAACCTCGGGATCGAGGTTGTTTTGCAGCATCCGGTAGGCGCCCTCAATGAGCCAGTTTTTGCAGGAAAGTTCGGTACCGCGCGGTGCGCGAACCGTTCGCGGCAGCGCGTGGATCGGTGGGTGGTTCGGGTTTGTCATCGCGTCACCTAAAGCTTGTGTTGGACGAATAGAGTAGATTGCCAATTGCGGAAATATACTTGTCTAGACAAGTTGATGCAAGCGATAAATTTTGCAGTAGCATTGCCGTATGAAAGTCACGACTAAGGTTCGACCCGGAGCGTTGCGCTTGTGAAAAGCACCGGCAAACGCTCGCGATTTGCGGGCTCTAAAGTAGCGCCGTTCGAGCAGGTCAAGCAGCACTTGAAGGGCCGCCTGGCTTCGGGCGACTGGCTGCCCGGCGCGTTGATGCCTTCCGAGGCTGAGTTGGTGGCGCAATTTGGCGTCAGCCGCATGACCGTGAACCGCGCGTTGCGTGAACTGCAATTGGAAGGTCTAATTGATCGTGTACAGGGGGTCGGCACGTTTGCGGCGCAGTTGAATCGTGTGTCCTCAACGCTGACGATTCGCGACATTCACGAGGAAATTTTGGCGCGCGGTCACACGCATCATGCAACGGTGCACTTGGTGAAGGATGAAGTCGCGAGCGCCGCTGTTGCTCAGCGCCTTGGCGTTGCGACCGGCGCTCGGGTGTTCCACACTTTGATCGTCCACCACGAAAACGGTGTGCCGTTGCAATGCGAAGATCGCTACGTTAATCCCGAGTGCGCACCGGACTATCTGTCTGTTGATTTCACGCAGATGACGCCGACGCATTACTTGCTTGATGTTGCCCCGCTATGGGAAGCGCACTTTTCTGTGGAGGCCGGGTTGCCGTCTCCACGCGAAGCGAAGCTGCTGGGCTTGAAGCAGACAGACCCGTGCCTTATCGTGTCGCGCCGCACCACCAATCGCGGCGTACCGATCACGCAGGCGCGGCTCACGCATCCGGCGGGGCATTACCAAATTGAAGGCGCATACAAGCCATGAGTTTTAACGTCGTTCGATTTGAGGACGTAAAACCGCAGCCGTGGAAGAACGGCGGCGGCGTGACGCGCGAATTGCTCGCATGGCCCACGCCGTCGGATTGGCTAGTGCGCATCAGCGTGGCGGACATCAAAAAAGATGGGCCGTTCTCCGCTTTTCCGGGCATCAAGCGAACCATCACCGTGCTGAGCGGAGCGGGGATTTGGCTGGATGCACCGCTCGACATCGAGTTGCGTCCGAAGGATCCACCGTTTACATTTTCCGGTGACATTGCACCGCACTGTAAGCTCGTGCGTGGACCTACGCGTGACCTGAACGCGATGTTCAACGAGCGAGCGGGCGCCGGTCGGCTGCAACGTTGGCGCACTGGGTATGAAACCAAACGCAAATGGGTCAGTTTCGCGCTGGATCGCAATCCCCCCGCGCTTTTTGGTGTTTTTACGTTGGGCGCAGCAACACTTCGCATGCGCGAAGGTAGCCAACGTGAACTAGCGTTGCCACCGATGTCGCTGGCGTGGACGACGGCACGTATTCCCGACATGCAGTTGCACTCTTCTCCGCAGGCATGGGCGTTTCACTACACGATGCTGCGATGACAACATCACGCAAACTTTGGCGCAACGCTCGTATCGCCGCCTTCTGCGGTGAGGAGCCGTGGGGCTGGATCGAACCCGGCGCAATAGTCACGCGAGGCGAGTCGGTGCTGTGGGTGGGAGAGGCGAATAATCTTCCGGCTGAGCACGTCGCCACCATCGATGACGAATACGATCTTGATGGTGCCTGCGTAACCCCCGGCCTCATCGATTGCCACACGCATCTCGTTTATGCGGGCAATCGAGCGCGTGAGTTTGAGCTGCGGCTGCAAGGTGCAACGTACGAGGAAATTTCGCGCGCCGGCGGGGGCATTCGCGCAACGGTCTCGGCTACTCGCGCTGCGTCGGAAGACGAGCTGCTAGCGCTCGCGCTGCCTCGCGCTCGCGCGCTGATGAGTGAAGGCGTGACCGCGTGTGAGGTGAAGTCGGGGTACGGATTGTCGGAGGTAGACGAGGCGCGATCACTGCGCGTCGCCCGCCGGTTGGCGAAGGAACTTCCACTGACAGTGCGCACCACGTTTCTTGGCGCTCATGCAGTGCCGCCCGAGTATGACGGTTGTGCGGATGACTACGTAAATGCAGTGTGTGACTGGATGCCACACCTGCATGCTGATGGGCTGGTCGATGCGGTTGACGCATTTTGTGAGCGCATCGGATTTACTGCAGTACAAACGCGTCGCGTGTTCGAGGCGGCGCGGGCGTTGGGGCTGCCAGTAAAACTACACGCCGAACAATTGAGCGATCAGCACGGTGCCGCGTTGGCGGCGGAGTTCAACGCATTGAGCTGCGATCATCTGGAATATGTGAGCGAGGCTGGAATCAAAGCAATGGCCGCATCGGGTACTGTTGCCGTGTTGCTTCCCGGTGCCTATTACTTCTTGCGTGAGACGCAGTTGCCGCCGGTCGCAGCGCTTCGTGCAGCGGGCGTTCGTATCGCGCTGGCCACCGATCACAACCCCGGTTCATCGCCCACGTTGTCGCCGCTGTTAATGATGAATATGGCATGTACGTTGTTCCGCATGACGCCAGTTGAAGCGTGGCGCGGTTTCACCGTGAACGCCGCGCGTGCGCTTGGTTTGCCCACGACGTTTGGCGTGTTGCGTGCGGGCTCGCGTGCAGACTTTGCCGTGTGGGACGCCGATCATCCACGCGATCTGGTGTATCGATTTGGGCATCATCCGTTGCGGCGGTTGATCGCCCGTGGCGTCGACGTTACCGATCACATAGGGTGCGCTCTGCGCACCAAAACTTTGGCCTTCACCAGCCAAGGTGGAGCGCACAGCGTACCCTATGGAACCTCGTTATGAGTGAAGCCGTTTTCTCTCTGCATTCAGGCACAACGCCACTCGTCCTGAGCCTGCCGCACGTCGGTACCACCATCCCCGATGTACTCAAGCCACACTACACCGAACGCGCGATACAGGTCGAAGACACCGACTGGCATCTCGAACGGCTTTACGATTTTGCGAAAGCGCTTGGCGCGTCAATCATCGTGCCGCGCATCTCGCGTTACGTGATCGATCTCAATCGACCGCCCGACGACACGCCGATGTATCCGGGGGCATCGAACACCGAGTTGTGCCCTACGCGCTTCTTCAACGGTGATTCGCTTTACATTGAAGGTAGAGCACCTGATGCGTCTGAGGTCAGTCGCCGCCGCGCGACTTACTGGCGGCCGTATCACGATGCGTTGCGCGCTGAGCTTGACTGTGTGCGCGCGCAATTTGGATGCGCGTTGCTGTGGGATGGGCACAGTATTCGTTCCGAAATTCCATGGCTATTCGATGGCAAACTGCCTGACCTGAATCTGGGGACGGCGAGCGGCACCAGTTGCGCGGACTCACTGAAAGGCGAGCTAGCCAAAGAGCTGCAACTCAACTCACGGTTCACGCATGCGGTCGATGGACGATTCAAGGGCGGCTACATCACGCGCAACTATGGTCGCCCTGAGGACAACATTCACGCGGTGCAGATGGAGATGTGTCAGTCGCTGTACATGCAGGAGGTATTGCCTTTTGAGTACGTTGATGACAGCGCAGTGCAGGTGCAACCGTTGCTGCACCGATTGTTGGAAATTATGTTGTCGTGGGAGCCGAAACGTTAATGGGCGGTGCAACGGTCTTCCAACTCTCGTCGTTCCTGCGAAGGCAGGAACCCAGCGGCTTTCAGCGGCACATCAAGCTGCAGATGCCCCGCAAGTCGCTGGGCCCCTGCCTCCGCAGGGGCGACGAGGAGTAAGTAATGAGTAAACAAGCGATCTGGGCATCGATGGCGTGGCTCGGTTCGGGCTCATCGCAAGCCTGGGCGAAAGACGTGTTGCTTGAATCGGACGCCAACGGTTTTTGGTCGAACATTGCCACACGCGTGTCGCGGGAAGATGCACAACGGCAAGGCGCAACGGTCGTCGAGGGCCCATTGCTGCCCGGTATCGTGAACGCTCACAGCCACGCATTTCAGCGGGCCTTCGCTGGGCTGGCTGAGCGTCGTGACAGCGAGCATGATGATTTCTGGAGTTGGCGTGATCGCATGTATCGCGTCGCGCTGGCGATTTCGCCGCAGCAGTTGAAGGCGGTCGCCTCGCAGCTGTATCTCGAACTCTTGCGCGGTGGATACACGCAGGTTTGCGAATTTCACTACTTGCATCATGCGCCCGACGGCAAGCCCTATGAGGATCCGCTCACGATGGCGTGGATACTTGCTGACGCAGCGCGAGAGGTGGGCATCGGGCTCACCCTGTTGCCGGTGCTCTACGAGCGTTCGGGATTCACAGCGACAACGTTGCGCGACGATCAGCACCGATTCGCGACGGATGCTAAGTGGGTTCTGGACGCACAGTCGCGAATTGCAACGCATGCAACAGCCCGCGCCACGCTAAACGCGGGCGTCGCCATTCACTCATTACGCGCCGCAAGCCCCGCATCGATTCAGGCGTTGGTGAACAGCGCGCAAGGCCCGATTCACATTCACGTCGCCGAACAAACTGGCGAGGTCGACGAATGCATCAAGGTCACCGGATTGCGTCCCGTCGAATGGCTCGCGCATCATCACGCACTCGACAGTCGTTGGCAGTTGATCCATGCCACGCACGTCACGCCAGCGGAGATCGGCAGCGTCGCGCGCAGTGGTGCAAGTGCTGTGATCTGCCCAAGCACCGAAGCCAATCTTGGCGATGGTACGACCGATCTTGGTACCTGGCTCAACGCGGGCACCACGCTCTCAATCGGCTCCGACAGTCACGTGACGCGCGACTGGCGCGAAGAGCTGCGATGGCTCGAATACGGGCAGCGCTTGCAACACCGGGCGAGAAACATTTCCGCCTCGCCTGCCGTGGGTCTTAGCGCGACTGCGGAGCGGCTGTTCTCACGCATGATGGCAGGCGGCGCATCTGCGTGTGGTCACGCGTGTTGGGGCTTGGTCGTGGGGGCGCGCGCCGATGCGCTGGCAGTGAATTCATCCCAGCCTGCGCTGCTCGGCATTCCCGACTCGCGCACTCTCGATGCGATGATTTTTAGCAGTCCATCGATGCCGTTTGATGACGTGCTGGTAGCGGGCAAGTGGATGATTCGCGATGGCGTGCATGCTGCAACGTCCTCAGTTGCCGGTGCGTTCGCGAACGCCATGCGAGGATTGTGGCCGGACGCGTCGGCGAGCGCTCAGCAATCATCTTGAAAACTGTCTGACCACGTGATGGGGGATTTACACCAGACGCCTGTCAATACCGCGAAGTCGCCCTGCGACTGGGATAAATTGTGCGGCCTGGGAGTTGTTGTTACGCGGATCGTCGTGCAGCGCATTGATGCCGATGCGACTGAATTTTCCAGTCCCCTCAAACACCACGTAGAAAACCAGTGAAATCGCAATACAGGATTTATCTGTGCCGGAATGGCGCGGAAGGTGTTGGCAAAAAGCGCAACTTGTCGCATCATTCCGTTGCGGACGTCGCAACACAACCAAAGGAATCATCGTGGCAGGCAAATACAAGCTCAAGGCAGCAGCGAGTGGCAAGTTCATGTTTAATCTGTTGGCAGGCAACCATCAGGTCATCCTCACCAGCGAGAGCTACAACGACAAAGCAGGCGCGATGAACGGCATCAAATCGTGTCAGGCTAACTCACAAAAAGACGATGCCTTCGAGCGCAAGACCGCCAAAGACGACAGCCCGTATTTCGTGCTCAAGGCAGGCAACGGCCAAACCATCGGCAAGAGCGAAATGTATTCCAGTAAATCCGCGATGGAAAATGGCATCGCGTCGGTGAAGACGAATGGGGCTTCGGGGACGGCGGACGAGACGTAATTCGTGGGGTGCGGTTAGGTCGGTGGGCCGGTTAACAAGCCGAACTTTTCAAGTGCATCGGCAAGTGCAGATGCACTTTCTGATGCAGGTTTGACTTTCGAAAGCGTCTTAGTAATTACTGCAAAGACCCTTTGGAAGATCGAGCGACGCTCTTCAGAAGACTTGGCGACAACTGCAACATCATGATTTTGAGATACAAATCCACCGAGCATAGCTTCGACTGCAACTCGAAGACCTTCTGGTCCGTAAATACGGTAACGCGAAATCGCATCGCGAACATTTTGGATAAGCCGAAGAAGCGTGCGACGACTCGATATGTCAATCTCCGTTGCGGTCTCTATCGATTCAAACAAAGAAGTCGTAGCGTCGTCCAACTCTTGCAGCAAAACTACATCAGGTGCGACCGCCTCAAGGCCTCTGAGTTGGTCGGCACAAATCGATAGCAAGACTTGAGTAGAACTTTGCGTCGAGAAAAGATGTTCGCCGCCGCCCATTTGACCCGCGAGGACGGCTGGCGCGCAAAGTTCCGTGAGATTCTTCGACCAACCAAGATACGGCTGGATATCTGTAACGGAATTATTTCTCAATAAGCTAGTGCGCACTTGAGTTGAAATGGAAAGAAGGTGCCAAACAGCCTCAGCCACAGAACCCTCGCCCGTCATAAACACAAGCGAATCGCCCACCGTCGCGGCGGGATTGTCCTTTTTCGTCAGACGCAATCCCTCAAGAATGACCAACAGCTTTTCTGCCGAGTTCTTGCCTTCGTAATCTACTGGCATAACTTTCCCCTCAAAAACTCGGGCCCCACTAGGGAGCCCGATTTCATTGCCGCTTACTTCTTCTTGTCGTCTTTGACTTCCGTGAAGTCTGCGTCGACCACCTTGGCGTCGTCGCCTGGCTTTCCGCCTCCAGCCGCGCCGCCCGAAGCGCCCGCATCGGCGGCACCTGCCGCTGCCCCCGCTGCCGCTTGCTCAGCCTGCGCTGCTGCGTACATCTTTTCGCCCAATTTTTGCGAGACGGTGGATAGCGATTCGAGTTTGGCGTCGATCGCTTCTTTGCTGGCACCCTCATCCTTGAGCAGTGCTTCGGCGTCTTTCAAAGCTTCTTCAATCTTGCCCTTTTCGTCGCCCTCCATCTTGTCGCCGTATTCGGTAAGCGATTTCTTCACGCTGTGCGCGAGCGTATCCAAATTGTTGCGCGACTGTACGATTTCCAGTCGTTTTTTGTCTTCAACTTCGTTGGCTTTGGCGTCGTTCACCATGCGTTGAATTTCGTCCTCGCTCAAGCCGGAGTTGGCCTTGATGGTGATCTTGTTTTCTTTGCCGGTGCCTTTGTCTTTGGCGCTGACGTGCAGGATGCCGTTGGCGTCGATATCGAACTGCACTTCAATCTGCGGCATGCCGCGTGGTGATGGTGGGATGCCTTCCAAGTTGAATTGGCCGAGGCTCTTGTTGCCGGAAGACACCTCGCGCTCTCCCTGCAACACGTGAATGGTGACGGCACTCTGATTGTCGTCAGCGGTGGAGAACACTTGCGATGCCTTGGTCGGAATCGTGGTGTTCTTTTTGATGAGTTTGGTCATCACGCCACCGAGCGTTTCAATGCCGAGCGACAGCGGCGACACGTCAAGCAGCAACACGTCGGTGCGATCACCAGACAACACGCTGCCTTGAATTGCAGCGCCCACGGCAACCGCCTCGTCCGGGTTCACGTCTTTACGCGGCTCTTTGCCGAAAAAGGCTTTCACCGCGTCGATCACTTTGGGCATGCGCGTCTGGCCACCGACCAGAATCACGTCGTCGATTTTGTCGATACTGAGGCCCGCGTCTTTCAATGCAATGCGGCACGGCTCAATAGTCTTTTCGATCAGGTCTTCCACCAGCGACTCAAGCTTGGATCGCGTGACTTTGAGGGCGAGGTGTTTCGGACCGGTCGCGTCCATCGCGATGTACGGCTCGTTGATTTCGGACTGTTGCGAGCTTGAAAGCTCGATCTTCGCCCGCTCAGCCGCAGCCTTGATCCGTTGCAGCGCAATCGGGTCTTTGGTGAGGTCGATGCCGCTCTGCTTTTTGAATTCGTCGCAGAGGTAATCAACCAGGCGTTGATCGAAATCTTCGCCGCCGAGGAAAGTGTCGCCGTTGGTGGCGAGCACTTCAAACTGCTTTTCGCCGTCCACGTCAGCGATCTCGATGATCGATACGTCGAACGTGCCGCCGCCCAAGTCATACACCGCAAATTTGCCGTCTTTTTTGACCTTATCGATACCGAACGCGAGCGCAGCGGCGGTCGGTTCGTTGATGATGCGTTTGACCTCTAACCCCGCGATACGACCTGCGTCCTTGGTTGCTTGACGCTGGCTGTCGTTGAAGTAAGCGGGCACCGTGATCACGGCTTCGGTCACTTCATGGCCGAGGTAATCCTCGGCCGTTTTTTTCATTTTGCGCAGAATTTCTGCGGACACTGCAGGCGGCGAGAGCTTCTTGCCGCGCACTTCAACCCATGCGTCGCCGTTCTCGTTTTTGACGATGGCGTACGGCATCAGGCTGATGTCTTTCTGCACTTCCTTTTCCTCAAAGCGACGACCGATCAAGCGCTTGACCGCGTAGATGGTGGCTTTGGGGTTGGTTACGGCCTGACGCTTTGCAGGCGCGCCGACGGTGACTTCGCCGTCTTCCATGTAAGCAACGGTGGAGGGCGTGGTGCGCGCGCCTTCTGAGTTCTCGATAACTTTGGCGACACCACCCTCAATCACAGCCACACAGCTGTTGGTGGTGCCAAGATCGATTCCGATAATTTTGCTCATGAGGTGTTCCTTTTATTTTTTGTTTGTCCCCTCTCCCTCGGGGAAAGGGCTAGGGTGAGGGCTTGTGTTTACGATGACTGATATGTTTGGGGACTAAGCGTGCGGTTCAACTGGTGGAGTGCTCGAATTCTCAGCAGAAGATTCTGGAGCCACCGGTAACTTAGCCACCGCCACCATCGCCGGACGCAACACGCGGTCGCCAATGGTGTAGCCCTTTTGAAAGACCTGCAGCACGGTGCCGGGCGGTTCGGTGGACTCAATTTGCGTCATCGCCTGATGCAGGTTAGGGTCGAACTTGGCCTTTTCGGCCTTGACCTCTTTCACCTTCGCGCGCTCGAACGCGGTCACCATGTTTTTGAGCGTCATGTCGACGCCCATCTTCAATTGCTCGGGCGTGCTCTGCTCGTCCTTAAGCACCATTTCGAGCGTGTCTTTAACCGCGAGCAGCGCAAAGGCGAAGTC
>JANNYE010000138.1:0-17646 GCA_031409935.1 Burkholderiales bacterium
GTTGATCTGCATGGGAGCGGATGACGCCAGCAGCGCCACACCGGTGTGTACGCGCCCAAGTGGCGTGACGCTCACCGGGTCGACCATGCCCGCTGCCGCCAACTCGGCGATGATGGCAGCAGTGAGCACGATCACGTCGCACGGTGCGCCAGCCTGCATACGCTCTTTGATCGCGCCGACCGCGCCGAACTCGCCGTTCAGTTCAATGCCCTCGGCCGCCGCGATGGTTTGCAGAAGCCCCTTGGCGGCTCCCGCGCTAAGGATGTTCAGTGCTTACTACTCTTCGAACTTTGCGCCGGAAATTTTGACGATATTCGCCCATTTGTCGATGTCTTCTTTCACGTATTTCGCGAACGCTTCGGGCGTCATTTGCATCGGCGTTGCGCCCTGTTTTGCCCAATCTGCTTTGACGTCGGATCGGCTTACCGCCTTGGTGATTTCGGCATTGAGTTTGTTGACGATTGCTCGCGGCGTGCTGGCAGGAGCCATGATGCCCAGCCAAATCACAGACTCGTAGCCGGGCACGCCGGATTCATCGAGCGTCGGCACGTCAGGCATCACGGTGGAGCGCGTTTTGCCCGATGTGGCGAGCGCCTTGACCTTGCCGGCTTTCACCTGTGCCGCCATCGTGGTCATTGCGTCGAACATGACGTTAACGTGGCCCGCGACGATGTCGGTGCGCGCGCCGCTGCTGCCTTTGTACGGAACATGCAGCAAGTCGATGCCCGCCATCGCTTTCAACAACTCGCCCGCCATGTGATACGGCGTGCCGGGACCGCTGGAGGCGTAAGTCATTGCCTTCGGGCTGGCTTTGGCGGCAGCGATCAGTTCGCGCAAGTTGTTGGCTGCAACGCTCGGATGCGCGACGAGGACCAGGTCGGAATAGTTGACAGGAGCCACCGGAATGAAGTCCCGCAACAGCGCGTACGGCTTGTTCGGAATCAGCGTTTCGTTGACCGTTTGCGCGTTCGACATCATGAGCAGCGTGTAGCCGTCCGCCGTCGCCTTCGCCGCTGCGTCCGTGCCAACTACCGCACCGCCTCCGGGACGGTTATCCACGATGAACGATTGCCCGAGCGATTCCGTCAATCGCTGGGCAACGGCGCGAGCGTATACGTCTGCGGGGCCGCCCGTGGCGAATGGCACGATGATCCGCACGGGTTTGACCGGGTAGTCCTGTGCAAACAGCACCCCCGTTAAAAACACACCACACACAACGGTAAGTACGCGTCGCATAAAGGTCTCCTAGATCATATTTGTTGGGTACGGTTACAGCGCAATTACCTGCTGATCAATGCCTGTGTCAGCACTTTGCCTTCGCTCGCGCTGGGCACACGAATACTAAGAATTTGCGCGAGCGTCGGCGCAATGTCAACCGTCTCAGCATACTCGCCGTAACGTCCCGGTTTAATCCATTTTGCACCGTGAATCATCAACGGCACGTTGGTGTCGTAGCTATAAGGCGTGCCGTGTGAGCACACCGCCTGCGGTGAATTCGACTTGGTCTGAAAGTAGTAGAACGGCTTTTGAATGACGACCAAATCGACCGCAAATTGCCGATGCCACGAGCGCTGCACCAGTGTTGCCACGCGGGTTGATGGCAGGGTGCCGCGCTCCAACTGACTGCGTGTGAAGGCAAATGCCATGCCCGGTTGATCCAACACGGCGCGCGCCATGAAGTTTTCCACCTCTTCGCGATTCACGCCCTTCGCGTCCATTGCGGCGTAGTCCAGCGTCCAGCCGCCGGTCATGTGTTGTGGTGCGAGGTTGGCGATACCAAACTTTTTCTCGGCTAACGCGTTGACAGCGCCGCGCATTGCTCTGGGATCAACGCGCCCTGCGTCAAATCCGCGCGCCGTGCTGTACTCGGGCGTGTTCATGAACCCGTGATCAGCGGTTAGCAGCGTCAGCACATTGTCACGGCCCACTTGCGCGTCAATGGCCGTGAAAAATTTGGCCAACGTGCGATCAAGGCGGATCAAATGATCCATCGACTGAATGCTCTCTGGCCCGAAATTGTGATTGATGTAATCGTGGCTTGAAAAGCTCACAGTCAGAATGTCGGTGGCACCCTTCGGGTTTTTGCCTATCGATTCGCCTTTAAGCAGCGATGTCGAAAACTCAGCCGTAGCCTCATCGCCAAACGGCCCCGCAATCAGCATGCTGTAATAAATCGGCCCCGGTGTGATCTCGCCAAGGCCGTACATGTAGCCCATCTTTGAGGTCATACTGTTGTAGACCGCCGCCCAAGGCTGGCCGTCCGGTAAGGCGCGAAGGTACGCCTTAGGGTCTTCAAGCAACAGATTCCAGCGCTTGTGAAACCATTGATCCTGCGGCTTTTTATCGTAGTACGCTTCCCACCATGACGGGTGCTTGTCCATGTAATAACTAGTGCTGGTGAAGCGACCTGTTTTTTTGGAAAGCATGTACGCCGTGCCCGATTTGCCCGCCATCAAGATCGCGCCACGATCCTTGCCGGAGACCGAGAAAATACGGCCTGCGTTGTTGGTCGCGTAACGCAGCTCGTCACCCAACAAACTTACCTGCAAATTCTTCGGACTTACGCCATCATCTTCAGTCGTTGACGTGCCGTCGAGGTACTTGTGTGCGGCGTCAGCAGTGTTGTAGATGAACTTGCCGTCGCGGCTCTTCCAGTCATTCGCAATGATGCCCGTTTGATAGGGATACGCCCCCGACAAAATGGCTGCGTGACCCACAGCGGTAACCGTGAAGGCGTGGGCTTGATGCGCGTCGGAAAACCACGCGCCTTTATCCATCAGACGACGAAAGCCGTTGGGCACCAGCAGGTCGTAGCTCTTAAGCAATTGCTCTTGTGGCAAGCCGTCGATGACCACCACCACAACGAGTTTGGGCGGCGCGATTCCGCCCGCGACATCAGCGCGTTTCATCTGGGCGGAGGCTGTGCCTAGCGCGAATCCGCCGACCACGGTCGCGGTCAGCCATATAAACAGTTTGGGAAATTTCACGGCTTCAATCCTACGTTGCGGCTTTAATGCTTGATGCAGACTGATTCTAGGGTGGGTCGCATGAGATAGGGCGCACTGTATCTGCGCCGTCTGCACGATTGTTCCAACATTCTGAATCGGCTTCGTTAACGCTCAGCCCAGCGCAACGAATACACTCGCAATCACCGTGCATCAAAGGAATTACGCGTGAAAACGAAAGCAGCTGTCGCTTGGAAATCGGGTGAACCCTTGACCATCGAAACCGTCGATCTTGAAGGCCCGAAGGTCGGAGAAGTGTTGGTTGAAATCAAGGCCACGGGTATTTGCCACACGGACTACTACACGCTCTCAGGCGCTGATCCTGAAGGCATTTTCCCCGCGATTCTCGGCCACGAAGGCGCGGGCATCGTCGTGGATGTCGGCCCCGGCGTGACCAGCCTGCAAAAGGGTGACCACGTCATTCCGCTGTACACACCGGAATGCCGTAGCTGCAAGTTCTGCCTGTCACGCAAGACCAATCTGTGTCAACTCATTCGCGGTACGCAGGGCAAAGGCTTGATGCCGGATGCAACGAGCCGTTTCTCGCTCGATGGCAAGCCGATTTTTCATTACATGGGCACGTCCACGTTCAGCAACTACACCGTCGCGCCGGAAATTTCACTCGCGAAGATTCGCAAGGACGCACCGTTCGACAAGGTCTGCTACATCGGTTGTGGCGTCACTACCGGTATTGGTGCCGTGTTGTTCACAGCCAAGGTGGAGGCTGGCGCGAATGTCGTTGTGTTCGGCCTCGGCGGCATCGGGCTCAACGTGAACAGAGCCTTCAACGCCGCTCGAATAATCAAAAAATCCGCGCACGATCCTGCTTCGGTTACGTTCGAAACTGCGGGTGTAGTCGCGGGAACGAATGTCGTGTGCTACGTCTATCGCGCAAGAAATGGGTTCGGCGCAATGCGGAAGGGGCAGGCTCTGATAACCCGCGACGGGAAACGAATTAGAACTGACAGCGACGACGGATTCCAAGCGCTATGGAATCGGGAGTGCGCAGGAAAGACAATTGCGACGGACGCAGCCGCGTTAATTGGCATGAGTTTGTGAGTAGCGAAGCTTCTACGCAGCGAATAGCTGCCGAACGCGCAGAAATGGCAAACCGGTTGAAGCAAATCGAGTTTTCGCAGTAGCTCCCCGTGTTCGCCCGCCTCCAGCGCTTTTGGCCGAATCGAGTCAGTCGCAAGCCGTCGCATAAATTCGTTCATCCAGTTAATTTGACGCCTGTGAAGCCTGAATCACCCGCCCCCTCTTTAGGGACTAAAGAAACGGCCACTTGACGGGTCAGATTTCAAATCAAACCGTAGCTAGCATCAAACAAACAGATTGATGAACGCAATGCTTGCGCGGGCGCTATCAGGCTGCAATTGCGGGCGCTGGGGCAACTGATCCGGGCGCGAGAAAAAAATCTTCGACTCGCGGTTGAACGCGGCGAGATGACAGGCGATTTTCCGACGCAGCAAGTGTGGCATTCAGCCCCCGGCTTGATGCCAAATCAGGGGAGGGGCGTCCAAATCACTGGAGCGCCCAAATCGGAAACCGTGTGCTTAGCTCTGCTTTAACGCTAAGCCACAAAACTCTTCACGACTTCAAGTTCACTAGCGTACATCTGCTCTTCGCTGGGCTTCAATACGATTGCTGGCCCCGTGATCGCGCGCTGCCGCCCCGGAAAACTGATCGTAAAAACATGCGGTTGATCCGGGTTACTGAGATCGCCAAATGATCCGACAACAAACCCCGTGTGTTTGAATCGCTTGTGTCTCTCGTATGTCACTTTCACGAGCCGCTGCATAGGCTCCGAGTGTTCTTCTATGAGGTCGAACACTTCTTGATCAGTCATTTTCTGCACCCATGGAGAGTTGACTCGACCGAGCCACACGCCAATGCTAAACCGCGCACCCCCCGTATTGGCTGTTAGCTCCGCGCAAATCTGACCTGAGATTGCGTTTGCGCTGTACACTTAAAACTGTATTTATGTACAGTCTTATTGCGCAATACGCCAGAAATCAGCCATGCTTTACGATGTCTATCGCATGTTCAAAGAAGGGCAGAAACTACCCCTTGATCAGGTCAAAGGCCACGCCCCGGTAACGGGCCAATTGACCATCGGAACGATCCGGCTCACTCGTGGCGGGCCGCCCATGCGATTGGCGACATTATCGGGTGGTGAGCACAACGGAGGCTTGTTGCCGTCGCTGGACGACTGCATCGTCGCCAAATTCAACAAGGCGGGCGAAATGCTCCTCATTGGCACGGAAGTATTGATCCGCAAACCCACCTACAAGGGGCAAAACGACGCCTATCCGCAACAACGGTTGTGCAAGCCGGTACACAACACCGTCGTACGCCGACCGCCCGCTGCCGCATCGCAGCGCACGAAATCGACAGAGTAATGATAGCCGCTCACTTTCGGGCGGCTTCTGCCATCCTACATCGGTGTACATCGAGGCGTGTTTTCTCCCGATGCGTTTCGAGCGTGATCCGCTGCATGTTGCCCGGCACATCGGGCCCGCCCGCACCCAGCGCCTGACGGCGGTCGATGTCAGCGGGCTGAGCAGCGGGGTCAGCGCCATCGCCGCGGGTGAGAACGACACCTGCGCCCTCACCACCGGCGGCGGGGTCAAGTGCTGGGGTTCTCATTCGTCGGGCCAGCTCGGCATCGGCGGCCGCAACTACGGCCTGCCTGGCGACGTGCTGCTGGCGATCAGCGTTCCCCCCGTCGCCGTTCCGGTGACATCGCCGTGGAGCCTGATCCTGCTGTTGGTTCTGGGTGGATTGATCACCGTGCGGGTGGTGCGGCGCAACTGACAGCGTGAAAGGAAATCGCCCGTCTGCTGCGGCCACCGGCGAGCAACAAGCGACAGGCGAGTTTCGGAGATTTCCTGAAGCGCTTCGGGCAGTATTTCGATCGCGCTGAAGCCGGGCCGGGCGGATGCTTTAGCATCGGGTGTTGGGGCGGTGACTGGATTATTCTGCTGCGCGACTTGAACAGGCCACACCATAGACTGACCTTTAAGGAACGATCATGCGACAACCGATCCCCGCGCTTCTCATAGCATCGCTGGTTGGTGGTTTCGCCCGCTGTTTGGGGCGCTTCGGCATCGGACGGGGCTTGGACTTTGATTGGCTTGAGTGCCTGCTCGGTTGGCACGCCGCCGCATTAACGCGCCGCGCCAATGCGGTCAGTGCCCGCTTTGCCCTGCTCGCAGTCCTGAGCTTGGCGGCCTACCACCCATCGGTACACGCCCAGGCCCCGCTCAACAACATCACCAAAGCTGCCGCAGGTGCTGCCCACACCTGCGCCCTTACCGCGAGTGGCGGGGTCAAGTGCTGGGGCAGCAACGGCAACGGGCGGCTCGGTGACGGCACCACCACCGGGCGGCTGACCACAGTCGATGTAAGCGGACTCAGCAGCGGCGTCAGCGCCATCGCCCTAGGGGCCAACCACACCTGCGCCCTCACTACAAGCGGCGGGGTCAAGTGCTGGGGTTTCAACGGCTTGGGACAACTCGGTGACGGCAGTACCACCGAGCGCCTGACCGCGGTCGATGTCAGCGGCCTTGGCAGCGGGGTCAGCGCCATCGCCACGGGCAGCGAACACACATGTGCCCTCACCGCGAGCGGCGGGGTCAAGTGCTGGGGAAACAACTTAAACGGGCAACTCGGTGATGGCAGCACCACGCAACGCCTGACCGCGGTCGATGTCAGCGGGCTGAGCAGCGGTGTCGCCGCCATCGCCGCGGGTAGATCCCAGACCTGCGCCCTCGCCATGAACGGCGGGGTCAAGTGCTGGGGCCTCAACAGCAACGGGCAACTCGGTGACGGCAGCACTACCCAGCGCCTGACGGCGGTCGATGTCGTCGGGCTGAGCAGCGGGGTCAGCGCCATCGCCACGGGTGCTTTCCACACCTGCGCCCTCACCGCGAGCGGCGGGCTAAAATGCTGGGGTAGAAACCTCGAAGGGCAGCTCGGTGACGGCACCACCACCCAGCGCTTGACTGCAGTCGATGTCAGCGGGCTGAGCAGCGGGGTCAGCGCCATCGCCGCGGGCAGTGGTCACACCTGCGCCCTCACCACGAGCGGCGGGGTCAAGTGCTGGGGCCGCAACGACGACGGACAACTCGGTGACGGCAGCACCACCCAGCGGCTGACCGCAGTCAATGCCAACGGACTGATTAGCGGGGTCAGCGCCATCGCTACGGGTAGTACTAGTACCCACACCTGCGCGGTCTCCGAGGGTGGAGGGGTCAAGTGCTGGGGCAACAACAGCAACGGACAGCTCGGTGACGGCAGCACCACCCAGCGCCTGACGGCAGTCGATGTCAGCGGGCTGAGCAGCGGGATCAGCGCCATCGCCGCGGGTAGCAACCACACCTGCGCCCTCAACGCGAGCGGCGGGGTCAAGTGCTGGGGCCTCAACACCACCGGGCAGCTCGGTGACGGCGGCACCACCCAGCGCCTGACCGCAGTCGATGTCATCGGGCTGAGCAGCGGGGTCAGCGCCATCGCCACGGGTAGCAACCACACCTGCGCCCTCACCACAGGCGGCGGGGTCAAGTGCTGGGGCGACAACGGCAATGGACAACTCGGTGACGGCAGCACCACCCAGCGCCTGACCGCAGTCGATGTCAGCGGGCTGAGCAGCCGGGTCAGCGCCATCGCTGCGGGCGGTAACCACACCTGCGCCCTCACCGCGGGCGGCGGGGTCAAGTGCTGGGGCCGCAACAGCAGCGGACAGCTCGGTGACAGCAGCACCACCCAGCGGCTGACGGCAGTCGATGTCAGCGGGCTGAGCAGCGGGGTCAGTGCCATCGCCACGGGGGGGGACCACACCTGCGCGCTCACCGCGAGCGGCGGGGTCAAGTGCTGGGGCTTCAACGGCACCGGGCAGCTCGGTGACGGCAGCACTACCCAGCGCCTGGCCGCAGTCGATGTCAGCGGGCTGAGCAGCGGGGTCAGCGCCATCGCAGCGGGCCGCGACCACACCTGCGCCATCACTACGAGCGGCGGGGTCAAGTGCTGGGGCCGCAACGCCCGCGGGTCGCTCGGTGATGGCAGCACGACCCAGCGCCTGACTGCTGTTGATGTCAGTGGACTCAGCAGCGGCGTCAGCGCCGTCGCCCCGAATGCTTTCCACACCTGCGCCCTCACCGTGAGCGGCGGGGTCAAATGCTGGGGTGGCAATTTTGCCGGACAGCTGGGTGACGGCAGCACCGTGGATCGTCTGACTGCGGTCGATGTCAGCGGACTGAACGGCGGGGTCAGCGCCATCGCCACAGGCTTTTCCCACACCTGCGCCCTCACCGCGAGCGGCGGGGTGAGGTGCTGGGGTTCTCATTCATTTGGCCAGCTCGGCATCGGCGGCCGCAACTACGGCCTGCCTGGCGACGTGCTGCAGGCGATCAGCGTTCCCCCCGTCGCCGTTCCGGTGACATCGCCGTGGAGCCTGATCCTGCTGTTGGTTCTGGGTGGATTGATCACTGTGCGGATGGTGCGGCGCAACTGAGAGCATGAGATCGCGTCACGAAATCCAGCAGGCACAAGCCAAGGGCTCAACTATCTTGAAAAAAAGCACTTTCTTGACCACGCCCATGCCACCGTACACATTGCCAACGTGAATCAAGGGCGATAGAAAGCCCTGATCTGCATTCCCCGCATTCTGCCTAACCCCCGCCGTAAATCTTTGTGGAAGCCGGCGTGGTTGTGATGCCTTTTTTGCCGGGTGATTCGTTGCTGTTTGTGGTCGGCGCGATGTGCGGCGTGGGTTTGATGAGCTACCCGCTGGCCGTTGGCTTGCTGTTTGTCGCGGCAGTGTTGGGTGACCAGTGCAACTACAGCATCGGGCGCTACTTTGGCCCCAAGGTATTTCAGTGGGAGAACACGCGCTGGTTCAACAAAAGGGCCTTTAATCAGGCGCATGATTTCTACGAAAAGTATGGCGGTGTCACCATCATTGCGGCGCGCTTCATGCCGTTTTTGCGCACCTTTGCGCCGTTTGTTGCTGGCGTGGCCGAGATGACGCGCTCCAAGTTCAGCCTATTCAATGTCACTGGCGCGACACTCTGGGTGGGCGGCATCATCACAGTCGGTTACTTTTTCGGCAACCTTCCGTTCGTCAAAACACATCTGGACAAAGTCATCTGGGCCATGATTTTCGTACCGGGTTCACTGGTGCTGTTCGGAGCCTGGAAGGCGCGGCGCAAAGCCAACGCGTCTTAAGTCTGACGACAGGCATTGGGGCCCTGAAAGCCTATTTCCCGCCAAGCGTCTGCCAGAGAAATGCATTCTCCAGCGCGAGCAGATGCGCGCGTTGCTCGTTATTGGCGGCGCCACCGTGGCCACCTTCAATGTTTTCGTAATACAGCACGTCATGCCCTTGCTCCAGCATGCGCGCCGCCATCTTGCGGGCGTGGGCGGGGTGCACGCGGTCATCCCGTGTTGAGGTGGTGAATAGGATCTTGGGGTATTTCGCGTCGCTTTTCACGTTTTGGCAGGGGCTGTAGGCTTTGATCCAGTCCCACTAAGCCGGGATGTCGGGATTGCCGTATTCCGCCATCCAGCTGTTGTCCGCCAGAAGCAAGTGGTATCGCTTCATGTCCAACAGCGGCGCGCTGCACACCACCGCTGCAAACAGTTCCGGGCGCTGCAGCATGACTGCGCCCACCAAAAGGCCGCCATTGCTGCCACCATGAATGCCCAGGTGCTTAGGCGAGGTGATGTTGCGCTTGATCAAATCTTCCGCTACGGCGGCAAAGTCGTCGTAACTCCTTTGCTTGTTGGCCTTGGTGGCTGACGTGTGCCAGGCCGGTCCGAATTCACCGCCACCCCGAATGTTGGCAACCACCCGCACCCCACCTTGCGCGTACCACGTGGTGCCCGTCGCACCACTGTAGGGTGGTTGCATCGACACTTGAAAGCCACCGTATCCGTAAAGCGGTGTGAGGTTGTTGCCTTCAGCCTTTGCGCCCTTGGGCCACACCCTTTAGATTTTGTGGAGCCGGGTTGAACGCGAACCTATCAAGAGCCGTCGCTCTCACGGGCGTTTCCGTGTTCATCGTCGCATCGTCGATTGCGGAGCAAAAGCGGAGAGTGTTGCCGCCAAGGCACCCCGAACTCTAGAAGCGTTGCGAGCGTACGGCTAATAGTCGCGGACGCTCATGCGCGCCTCGCGCATGATGTCTACGCCGTCCGGCTGGCCGGTTTTTTCTGCAACAAAATACGTGATGTCGAACGCGCCCCGGTTGGGCAAGGTGCTGGCGCTAGGGCTGTATGCGACGCCATCATGCCGAACGTTGACGGTGCCTAACGCCAATCGCTTGTGCTGTCCGTGCAGCGGGCCGCCTACGAAGGTCACAGCGAAATCGTCGGTTGACATGGCGTCTCGTTCCTGACGTTGTGTGTGGGTGCTAGTGGACATGATCGACATCGCTTAACTCATTCGATACCGATAGCGTCGGGGAGCATTGTCGCCCGCGCCTGACCGTACATCTGTACGCCACCGAACATAAGTGCGAAATTTGGCGTGGCGAAAAGTGAACGGCTCGAATGTCCCAAGGTCGCGCTTGGCCAGCCTGTGCGCCGGGGTGGGCTCCGTAGAAGCTCATTGGCCAATTGTCCCTGTGTGTGGGATCGCTTCTATTAGTTGGAGGCGATTGCGAAGCTGAAATGTCGGCACCCTGGTCAAATCTGCGTCGGCGTCGACATTAGGTGCCAGAAAGTCGCAACGCTTCAGCAATTGCTCTGGCCGCAAGCCGTCAATGACCACGACCAGGACGAGCTTTGGCGGCGCGATACCCCCTGCTACATTTCCGCGATGCCGCCCGCTACATTGGCGCGCTGCGTCTGCGCAGAGACGGCACCCAGCGTGAGGACGCTCACCACCGCAGCGGTTACCCAGATAACCGGTCTGGGAAACTTCACGACCTCAATTCTCAGTTGCGGCGTTCATGCTCGCTTCGGCTCGATTCTAGGTGCGGTCATGCTCACTTCTGGAAGCGACGTCATTTACGCTCAACGAATACACTCGCACACACAAAGTCTCAAAGGAACTACGCGTGAAAACGAGAGCAGCTGTCGCTTGGAAATCTGGCGAGCCATTGACTATCGAAACCGTCGATCTTGAAGGCCCAAAAGCTGGCGAGGTTCTGGTTGAGATCAAGGCCACGGGCATTTGCCACACCGACTATTACACGCTGTCAGGCGCTGACCCGGAGGGCATTTTCCCAGCGATTCTCGGCCATGAAGGCGCGGGTATCGTGGTCGATGTGGGCCCCGGTGTGACTACCCTGCAAAAGGGCGACCACGTCATCCCGCTGTACACCCCCGAATGTCGCAGTTGCAAGTTCTGCCTGTCGCGCAAAACGAATTTGTGTCAGCTCATTCGCGGCACGCAGGGCAAGGGTTTGATGCCCGATGCGACCAGTCGCTTTTCACTCGACGGCAAGCCGATTTTTCACTACATGGGCACGTCCACGTTCAGCAACTACACGGTTGCGCCGGAGATTTCACTTGCGAAGATTCGCAAGGATGCGCCGTTCGACAAGGTCTGCTACATCGGCTGCGGCGTGACCACGGGCATTGGTGCGGTGCTGTTTACGGCTAAAGTTGAAGCGGGCGCAAACGTCGTCGTGTTTGGCCTTGGCGGTATCGGGCTCAACGTGATTCAGGGCGCGAAGATGGTTGGCGCCGACAAGATCATCGGCATCGACTTGAACCCCGCTCGCGAGGCCATGGCGCGCAAATTCGGCATGACCCATTTCATCAATCCGAAAGATGCCGAGAACGTCGTGGACGCCATCGTGCAGTTGACGGATGGCGGCGCGGACTATAGCTTTGAATGTATTGGCAACACCAAGGTGATGCGGCAGGCGCTTGAATGTACGCACAAAGGCTGGGGCCGCAGCATCATCATCGGTGTGGCCGAAGCCGGCGCAGAAATCAGCACTCGACCATTCCAGCTCGTCACCGGGCGCAAGTGGGAAGGTTCGGCATTTGGCGGTGCGCGCGGTCGCACCGACGTGCCAAAGATTGTCGACTGGTACATGGACGGCAAGATCAATATTGATGATCTGATCACGCACACCATGCCCTTGGAAGACATCAACAAGGGCTTCGACTTGATGAAACGCGGCGAGTCGATTCGTGGCGTGGTGTTGTATTGATGGCGGGCTTCCAGCAATGCCCGTCTCGCACTTCGGCGTTCCAGCGAAGGCAGGAACCCAGAGACTTTGCTGACGATATAGAGTCTGTACACGTCCGAAAGACGCTGGGCCCCTGCCTTCGCAGGGGCGACGACAGTAAATTATTCCAATGAACAAATGTGAATTGCTAAGCGAGCACGCTTGCTTCGGCGGCGTGCAGAGGTTCTACAAACATGAATCGTCCAGCATTGGTTTGTCGATGCGATTCTCGGTATTTCTGCCCGCGCAAGCGGTTGCTGGCGAGCGTGTTCCGGCGTTGATCTACCTTGCGGGTTTGACCTGCAACGAAGAAACGTTCATGACTAAAGCAGGCGCGCAACGTCGCGCTGCAGAACTCGGCTTGGCGCTGATTGCGCCCGATACGAGTCCGCGCGGCGCTGGTATTGCAGGCGAAAGTGATGCATGGGATTTCGGGTTGGCAGCGAGCTTCTATCTTGATGCAATGCTGGATCCGTGGTCGAAGCATTACCGCATGGAGAATTATCTGACGCAGGAGCTAGTCACGCTTATCGGTGAACAACTACCCGTTGACACAAAGCGCCTCGGGTTGTTTGGGCACTCAATGGGTGGACACGGTGCGCTGAGCTTGGCGCTGCGCCACCCCGGGTTGTTCGCGTCGCTTTCGGCATTCGCGCCGATCTGTGCGCCAAGCCAATGTTCGTGGGGGCAAAAGGCTTTCAGTGGCTATCTTGGCAGCGATCAACATGAATGGTTGCAGCATGATGCGGCGGCACTCATGAGTGCAAAGAAAGCCGCGCCGTATCCACACGGAATTCTCATCGATCAAGGTCTTGCCGACAAGTTTCTTGAAGCGCAACTGCATCCGCATCTATTTGAAGCCTCCTGCCAGTCCGTCGGCCAGCCGCTCACGCTGCGCCGCCACGCGGGCTACGATCATGGCTACTATTTCATCTCGACGTTCATCAACGACCATCTCAATCATCACGCGCAGACTCTTAAGCGCGCCTGATCCTTTCGCCGTCAATCCCAGCCACCGCATCATGACCACCAAGAAACCCGAAACCCTCCTGATCCATCCGTCGCGCGAAGTTCCTGCGGGTTTTCGCTCGTTAGTGACTGGCACCGAACGCGCCTCCACCGTGCTCTTCGACAGCGTCGCCAAGTGGAAGCAGCGCTCCGGCCTGGATGAATCGACGTACGTTTATGGCACCGTGGGCACGCCCACCACGCGCGACTTGCAAAACCGAATCGCAGAATGGGAAGGCGGTTTCAACTCGGTGTTGTTTCCTTCTGGACTTGCAGCCGTTGCCTACGCATTTCTGCCGTTTGTTGCACCCGGCGATCACGTGTTGATTCCGTCGAACGTGTACGACCCGGTCAGGGCGCTCGCTAACGGGCTGCTCAAGCAAATGAACGTCGCGGTCGAATACTACGATCCCGCCATCGGCGCTGGCATTTCGGCGCAGATCAAGGCGAACACCAAGCTCGTGTGGGTCGAAACACCGGGCTCCATCACGATGGAGTTGAGCGATCTTCCGGCTATCGCCGCAGCCGCCCACGCTGCGGGCGCGCTGGTCGCCATCGACAACACCTACAGCGCGGGCTGGTACTTGCGCGCGTTCGAAAAGGGCGCCGATATTTCGGTGCATGCGCTCACCAAATATCCTGCTGGTCACAGCGATCTGGTGATGGGTTCGATAACGACCAAAGACGAGGCCACATGGAAGCGGGTCAAGGACATGGCGTTGCAAACTGGCCAGTGCGTTGCGCCTGATGACGTGTATCTCGTGCTGCGTGGATTGCCGACGATGCCGATGCGCATCAAGCATGCAGAGCGCGTCGCATTGGATATTGCGCACTGGCTGAAGACGCGACACGAGGTGAAAATTGTGCTGCATCCTGCCCTGCCCGATTGTCCCGGCCACGACATCTGGAAGCGCGATTTCACGGGTTCAACCGGCGTGTTTTCGTTTGTTTTTCACGATCAGTTTGGTGCGGATGCGGCGGCGCGTTTTATCGACGCCCTTGAACTGTTTGGCATTGGCGCAAGCTGGGCCGGTATTGGTTCGCTGGCGTTGACTTACGATCTCACCAAATCACGAACCAATTGGCCGCATCAGGGTGCGTTGATTCGCTTGAATATTGGCCTCGAAGATGCGGGCGATTTGCGCGCTGACCTGGAGCAAGGATTCGCGGCGCTGTAGCTCACTCCCCTCCCCCCTTCGAGGGGGAGGGGCTGGGGGAGAGGGGGAGCGTGGAGTTCAGATCAACGATTGTTCCATACGCCAAACCTCCCCCGCTCCCCAACCCTCTCCCTCCAGGGGAGAGGGAGCAACACCGAAGGAAAACAACATGACCACAGTATTCGACTTCAAAGCCAAAGACATCACCGGCAAAGAGCAGGATCTTGCGCAGTACAAAGGCAAGGCGTTGTTGATCGTGAACACTGCGAGCAAATGCGGTTTCACGCCGCAGTACGAGGGCTTACAAAAACTCTATGACGAGTACCACGAGAAAGGACTGGAGGTGCTCGGCTTTCCGTGCAACCAGTTTGGTTCGCAAGAACCGGGCGCGGAGTCTGATATCGCGAGCTTTTGTGATTTAACCTACGGCGTTAACTTCCCGATGTTTGCCAAGGTGGATGTGAATGGCGACAACACTGCGCCGCTGTTCGAGCATCTAAAAAAAGCTGCGCCTGGAATGCTCGGCAGCGAGGGTGTGAAGTGGAATTTCACCAAGTTTCTGGTGTCGCCCGACGGCACGGTGAAGCGCTTTGCGCCGCAGGATGCGCCGGCGTCGTTGGCTAAGGATATTGAGAAAGTGCTCGGATAATGGGCCTCTGTGGGAGCGGTGCTACCGCGAAAGAAGGGCGGCTAGCGCAACGCTCTTCGCGATGGAATCGCTCCCATATTTTCCTTGTTGCGCTAACGGTTGCCTGCGCTTTTACCGCGCCCGCGCACGCTGCCAAAACGCTTCACATCGCCTTCACCGCCGCTGAGACCACGTTCGATCCCGCAGCGTCAGACGACATTCCGTCGAGCGACATCATCCGCATGATTTTCGATCCGCCGCTGGAGTACGACTATCATGCGCGGCCCGTAAAGCTCCGACCTGCAACGCTCGCCGCGCTGCCCGACGTTTCGGCGGACGGCAAAACGTTCACGCTCAACGTCAAGCCCGGCATCTATTTTCAGGACGACCCGGCGTTCGGCGGCAAGAAGCGTGAACTGGTCGCGGCGGATTACGCTTACTCCATCAAGCGTTTGATGGACCCGAAGATCGCGTCGCCCAACTACTATGTGATTGAGAACAAAATAGTCGGCGCGAAGCCGGTGCGTGCAGCGGCTGAAAAGAGCGGCACATTCGATTACGACGCGGAGATTCCTGGGCTCAAAACGCTGGATCGGTATCGGCTGCAGATCACGTTTGAGACGCCCGAGTTCGAGTTTATTTACAACCTCGCAGCAGGTTCGTTTTCTGCGGTCGCCCGTGAGGTGATCGAGAAGTATCGCGATGAGCGTGGCCGCGTTCGTGAGCATCCTGTCGGCACCAACGCCTATCAGTTGATTCGGTCTGAGTGGAAGCGCTCCAGCCGCATCGTGCTGGGCAAAAATCCGACGTACCGCGTGGAAGCCATGCCGCTTGCAGGCGGTGCACCGTCAACGCTGAGCGTCCCGCAAATTGACCGCATCGAGGTGAGCATTCTTGAAGAATCGCTGCCACGTGTCCTCGCGTTTCAAAGCGGCGAACTGGAGCAGGTGGACGTGCCGCGCGACCTGCATGAGCGCCTATTCAACGGCAACACGCTCAAGCCAGAATTTGCGGCGAAGGGCATTCGCCACACCCGCTTTATGGAGCCACTACTCAGCTTTCAATACTTCAACATGAACGATCCGGTGGTCGGCGGCACGTCGCTTGAAAAGAACGCGCTACGACGCGCCATTTTGATGGGCTACAACAAAGCGCGTGAAGCACAACTCGCCTTCAAAAACCAAGTCGAACTGGCCACACAACTGATACCGCCCACGCAGTCTGGCCACTCGCCGGAACTCAATCTGCGCCCGCCCTACGACCCCGCCTTAGCCCGCGCGCTACTGGATAGATTTGGCTATAAGGACTGCGATGGCGATGGCTTCCGCGAAGCGCCCGGTTGCAAACCGCTCACATTCACGCGATCAAATCCACCCGACAGCCGCTCGCGATTGCAGGACGAAATCTGGAAGCAGAGCATGGACGCCATCGGCATCCGCGTCGAATTTTTCAATCAGAAGTGGCCCGACTTGATCGAAATGTCGCGCACCGGCAAGCTGCAATCGTGGGGATGGAGCTGGATTTCGAGCGGCCCCGGCGGTGATGGTTATGCAAGCCTCTTGGTGTCACGCAACATCAACGCGATCAATGACATGCAGTTTAAAGACGCCGAGTACGACCGTCTGTACGACCTCGCGCAGACCAAGCCGGTGGGCCCGGAGCGCACGGCCATATACGCAGCACTGTCAAAAATCGCAGCGGCGAACACGGTCATGGATTTTGGCTTTCATACCTACGCCAACGACGTATCGCAGCCTTGGCTCAAAAACTACGCGCGGCATCCGTTCTGGCGCACGCCGTGGAAGTTTGTCGATATAGATGAGGCGGCGCGCGCGAAGCGATAAGCGCGCAGCCACGTCGGGGTGGAACCCCTCCCACCCTTTTCGTCCATCGCGGTGATAATCAACACTTCGATTTTCCCCGAGCGCTGAAGTATGAAGCGAATCCTGTTCGCCCTGGCTGCCGCAATAGCGCTAGCCGTCCCGACCCACGCCACGGACATGAGCAAGACCCTTCGCGTTGCCTTTCAGGTGGACGTGACCGGCTTTGATCCGCAGGCCACCAATGATCTCTATTCAGGTCACATCAATAACGCGATCTTCGACAATCTCTTCGAGTTTGATTACTACGTGCGCCCGGCGCGTCTGCGGCCAGTGCTGGCTGATGCAATGCCGGAGATATCAGCGGACGGGTTGACCTGGAAAATTCGCGTGCGCAAAGGCGCGTTCTTCTCGGACGACCCCGCCTTCAAGGGCAAGAAGCGTGAAGTGACCGCTGATGATCTCGTGTATTCGTGGAAGCGCATGCTCGACCCGAAGATGGCCACACCCAGCCTTTGGCAGATCGACAACAAGCTGGTGGGTGCGAACGACGCCGTTGCTGAAGCCAAAAAGGTCGGCAAGTTCGACTACGACAAACCCATCGCCGGATTGAAAGCGCTGGATCGCTACACCGTGCAATTAACGCTGACCCAGCCCGACTATTTGCTGACCGAGCTGATGAATGCATATAACTGGTCGCCCGTAGCGCGCGAAGTGGTTGAGGCGTATCGCGATCCGGGCGGGCGGATCATGACCAATCCGGTTGGAGCAGGCCCGTACATGATCAAGGAATGGATCAAGGGCAATAAGGTGGTGCTCACAAAAAATCCGAATTACTCG
>JANNYE010000139.1:0-14379 GCA_031409935.1 Burkholderiales bacterium
CCCAGATTTTCCATTAGGAAGTATCAGGGCACGCGAATTGGGTGGTGAAATGCACGGGTAGATCGAAGTGTTTGGATTGATCCCAGAGGCCTGTGATCCACTCGCGCTTGTGCATGGCGGTGGCGAGTTTGAGCAGTGGGCGGCGGCCTTCGTGGGTGATGAACGCAGGTTGGGCGAAGAGCTGATGACGCAGCGTCGAGAGGGTGTGCTGGATCGGCTGGTCGGTGCCCGATTTGCTTGTCTTGCGTATCGTTTGTTTGAGCAACGCCTGCTTGAACAAGCTCATCAGATTGAACGCCATCATCACCGTGTGGAGAGCCGCCTCGGTGGCCCAGAAGTCGCGCAGATTCAGGCTACCCGCTGCAAAGTCGTATTTCAACTCCTTGATTCGGTTCTCACAATCGGCTCGCCCTCGATACAGGCGCCAGATCTGCAAGGCCGGAAGATTCAAATCGGTGACCATCGCGCCGTAGCGCCACTGTCCGATGGCCTCATCCTCGGCGAATAGCGAGAGGGTCTTGCCTTTCGGATTGGCGCGCTGTTTGATGTGTTGGCGGATGGCAATGATGCGCCGGGGGGATTGCCAGCTCGGAGCCTGATACATCATCTCCGTGAGTTCAAGCCCCTCGTCGAGTGCCCACCAGCCGAGTGGGGGTGGTGCGGTCTGGGTGGCTGGCGTTTCCTGCGTACGCTGCGCAACCTGCGTGGCCCGCACCAGTGCCCGTTGCAGCGGTTGATTAAGTTTCAGCGCGATGATGTAGTTGATTCGCTCGCCCTCCAGGTGCGTCAGAAACCCATCCTCGCAGAAGCCTGAGTCCGCGCGCAATAATCCAATGGCCTTTCCCGCTAGATGCTCACGGGTGGCGTGCAGAAAGCCGATCACGTTGTTGGCGCTGCCGCTGTTGCCCGGTCGAAGCCAGACGTTGGCAATCATGCGCACGTCGGCGACAAAGGCCATCAGCGGATGATGTGACTTCCTCCCCGGTTTACTGGGGTTGTAGCCGCGTGCGCCCCCCTCTTGCTGTTGACCAAATCGGGTGATCACGGTTGAGTCCAGATCAAGCGTCACCCGCCCAATGTGCAGTTGTTCAAACAACCACCGGTAGAGCGAGCCAAACACCCGGTCATTGACCGTTTGGCTGCATTTGCCATACAGGCGGGTGATGGCTTTGAAGTTCGCCATGCGGGAGATACCAAAGATCGAACCGAGCACCCGATCAAAGCGGGTGACCTCGGCGTGTTCAAAACGGTTGCCGCCACACCAGACTGAGAGCATCATCTGCGTGATGAGCTGCTCGGGTCGATACCCGCGATTACTACCCGGTTGCGGCAGGCCCGCCGATGCGAGCGCCCGATCAAAGCCGATGTGATCGAGCATGCGCTTGATCAGCGCCATGCCGCCCCACGGCGTGATGAGCTTGTCGCTGAATTGAAGCTCAAAGTCTCGCATCAAATACCCCCCAATTTGCGCCACTGCAGCTGCACTCAAACTCTTCCGCAGCGCTCACCCCAAATCCACCCCTGAAGCTCAATTAAATCAAACACTTGCGCTAATGGCGGACGTTAGAAAATTTGGCTAATGGGAAATCTGGGTTCAGTCCGACAAGAAGTTTTCCTCTCCGAATCACGTCATATCTCTTTGGCAGTACTACGGATCAAGTGCTTCCGAGAGTGACCTAGAGCAACTGGTGAAAAACCTTCGCGAAAGTGATCCTCAGTGGGGCATAAGAGGTGCTGAACTCTCACTTTTTGCCGTACTAGAAGGTTCTTCCTGCGATCTCTTCGTGCGAATGGCAAAGCGCGCGGGCAGCTTGTTTAACGAAAAAGAGGCCAGAAACATTAAGTCACGCGTGCTCGACGACGTTATGAAAGGAGCGCATGAGGAAAATCAGCCTGCAAAACCAATTGGTGTAACTAACGACAACGCTCTTGCAGTTTGGCTAAATTTCTTGCTGTATCACCTTTCGTTAACAAATCCTGGACGCGAACGCTCTCAAAAAATTGAACCCGATCCTTACTCACTTTCGCTTCTTGCGCTGGAACGCTTAGCCACAGACTTGACTATCGGAAAAATTGATCGGTCGTCGAGCGAACTACCACAGATTAAGTTCCGAGTCGCAATGTCGTTTGCCGGCGAGAAACGGGTTTATGTTGCCGGCGTGGTGCAGGCGCTCCGCTCGACGTTGGGTGAGAACGCCATCTTCTACGATTACGACTATCAAGCACAACTGGCTAGGCCCAATCTCGATACGTTGCTGCAAGATATTTATCGAAACGGCAGCGACCTTGTTGTGGTCTTTCTTTGCAAGGAATATGCGCAAAAGGAATGGTGTGGACTAGAGTGGCGAGCGATCCGCGACATCATCAAGTCGAGAGACAGCGACCGAGTGATGTTGATTCGTTTCGACAACGAACCTGTTGACGGAATTTTCTCGATAGATGGTTACATCGACGGGAACAAATTCAGCGCAATAGAAGTGGCAAGCTTCGTTGCTGATCGCCTAGCTTTAATCCCGTCAGCGAAAGCGTAAATCAAACTCAAATTGGGTTTGGTGCAGACCATACCAACGGTGCTTCACGCCAAAAGCTGTTGCCCAAAAATAGAGTACAAAACATTCGCGCCAGCCGTCGCCACGTTGAGCGATTCGACCCCCGCTTCCATCGGAATTCGTAAGCCGCCCGTGAGTGGGGGCAGGACGGCGAAACTCAGGCCGTGGCCTTCGTTGGAGCGCCGCACACGATAACAAATGCGACCTTTGGCCCCATTCTCGCGTGCGGCCTGGACGTGAATGGTCACGGATCAACCACGGCGAGCTTTGATGGCGTTTTGCTAACCCGTTATTTGCTGGGCTTTCGAGGCGCGGCGTTGATCGCGGGCGTGCCACTCGGTCAGGCTAGAGCTGATGCAAACGCTGTGGAGTCGTACCTGAGTAATGCGGCGCAGTTCGATATCGTCGGGCAACATCAGCAGCACCCACCGCGCTGGTCGAAGGACTGATTCTGACGAGGCTGATGCTGGGTGTGCCGGACACTGCGCTACTCAATGGCATTGCAATCCCAGCGACGGCGCAGTTTACAGACGCGGCGGCGATTCGCGCGAATGCGAACTTCAAGTGTGGCGTGACGTTTTAGGCGTCGATTGATTTGTCCGCAGCGCCGATCACGGCTCGAAAACTTCAAGATGTAACCCTGCGACGGGCGCGAAGTGTTTCCGGTTCGCGCTGAGCAGCGTCAGTGAATGCTCAAGCGCGGTGGCCGCGATGAGCGCGTCACCGAGTCGCATGGCGTGTGACAGCGCATACGACTCGATCAGCACCATGGCTCGCTCTGAAATTCGCTGCGTGAGGGGTAAGACGCTCGCGCCGACGTGTTGCAGGCCAAGTTTGATCGCGCGCATTTCGTTCGTGTTGCGACAGCCCTGAATCAGCTCAATGTACGTGATGGCGGATATTTGCCGAGGCGATATTGTTTGGAGCCGCTCCAGCGCAGCGACGTGCCCGCGCGTGAACCAGATCAAAACATCGGTGTCGACCAGCACGAGCTACTCCGTCGCGGCAGGCGGCGTCCCGTTCGCTGGATAGCGCGCTTCACGCAGGTCGCGCACGAACCCTTCGACGTCCGCGACCTCTGTGCGGTCGCGCCAGAGTCCGAACATCGGATTGCTCGATTCTGTGGCGAGAGGCGTGCTGCTTTCGGACTCGATGCGAACGGTGACCAGCTCGCCATTGGCGGCGGCCAGGCGCAACCGCCACTGCGAAGGAAGTTGCTCGACGGGCACGTGTTCGAAGACGATGGCTGACATGGCAGAGCGAATTAATTGGATTTGTGTTGGCAGCAGTTTACGCGAATCAATCAGGAGGCGCGGGCGTGGGGTCGCTTGTGCCGAGGTTCGACAGCGCGCACGCCCCCGATGTCGCGAGCCAGCTTAACCAAGCCAGTGGTGTGTATCGATGAGTATAGTTGTCACGCATGAATCGCGCGAAACTCATCCGGACGCTTGCCACAAGCCGGTTGGGTTTTGCGGCGCGTCAAAGGCTCGCACCCTATTTTCACGCACGAGGATCGTCCCGGCCACATTACCGGGCCGCACCCGAAGAAAGACTTGGGCATCGGCATCACCAATGCAATCTTGCGGCAGGCAGGATTGCGTTAGAAAGTTCGGTTGAAATTTATGAAGTACCAAGTAGTGATCGAACCCGCCACCGCAGCCACTGCGTTCGGCGTCGTGGTGCCTGACCTGCCGGGATGTTTTTCTGCGGGCGACACGATTGAGGAGGCGCTTGACAATGCGCATCAGGCTATCGAGTTGTGGATCGAATCAGTGCTTGATGATGGCGGCGTTGTGCCCGTGCCGAGCTCGATTGACGCGTGGCGAAAGCGGCGTGAATTCAAGGGCTGGATCTGGGCGGTGGTGGCGATTGATTTATCCACACTTGAGGGCAAGGCCGAGCGGGTGAACATCACGTTGCCTTCACGCGTGCTGCGCCGCATCGATGCGAAAGCCGCCGAGCGTGGCGAAACGCGTTCGGGGTTTTTAGCAAACGCCGCGTTGGCCAGTATTGCTGGATAAATGGTGGCATCGAAATCGGCTAACCGCCTTCGCGGATTAGCCACGCCGTCACGTAAATTCTCGGTCTATCACGAAGACATCGAAGCCGGCGCGAAGGATCGCAAATTCGACGAAGACGGCGGCAAAGGCATGCCAGGTTACTTCCCCGTACCAAGCAGTGATTCCGTTTCTAAATCAATAGGAGACTAGGCGCGACGACGCAGACAGTGCGTTAGCACGGCAAGGAGGAGCAACGACGTATCGTATTGATTTAGAAACGGAATGAGTCGTCTCGATTCATCCAGCGTGTCCTTACGGGCAAGTCGCAACGATGAAAAAAAATGGCCTCCACCGCTTAGCAGTGGAGGCCATCAGTTCAGCAGGCACAGTACGCGCCATCGACAACGGTGCAGCAGTGCGCTGAACCGTTGTCCGAGTGAGCCGAACTACTCGGTGCCGTCAGTCGCGCTGGCAACGCAGAACACAGGGCCTTCACCCGCAAAGCCTTTGGCGATCATCTCGTTATAGCGAGCCAAAGTATTGGTGTAGCGATGGTTGCCATCATTTTGCGCAGCGCGATTGTTAAACGCACGATAAATAATGGTCGGCGCGGACGCAGGGCACACACCCGCGACAGGAACTTGCACGGCAAAGTCTTCGCCTTCATAGTCGAACACCGGGTTTTTCAGACCACGAATCGTTTCGCAATCAGCGGGACGACCGTAGAAGTGGGTGTTAGGTCCGCCTTTGGCTGTTGGCAAGAAAAAGCGGCAGATTGCCTCGGTTCCTGCGGGGGCGCCGGCAGCGGCGAATGCTGTGAACCTAGCACCGGTGCGGCGAAACACGGTCGGCGCGCCGTCAAGCGCTGCGATTTCCAGCGTTCTACCGGTGATGAAGTATTTGTTCGCCGGTACGATGAAGTACTCAACCACATCTACGCTGGTGGCGGTGCTCGTGGTTTGCGCCAAACCCGTGACTACCAGGGAGATAGACCGATCCTCTGCCGGCGAGCCGGTTTTTTTGCGAATTACGATGGTGTATTCCGCATTGGCCACCGGGTTTGCGATGAGCACTTGCTTGAAGTTGCCACCGTTTGCCTCAAACCAGCCGTTCGCCGTGGTCGCATTTTCAACTCGATTGCTCATGCCGGGAACCACCCAACCCCAGCGCTCGGCCGCACCGACCTGGCGCACCATCACGTCAAAATCGTAAACCATGCGTGATGTGACGGGGTCGATGCCCTCAGCGTCAGTTTGCAGCGGGCCCGCATCATCGATCCATGCGATATTGACCAGCAACGGCTCGCCGCCTTTGGCGAACACCGTGCGCGTGATTTCAGCCGTTGAATCAGCCACTGGATTGGCAGGGATTTCCTCGACTACCGAGCCCTTGCTAGTAGCAAGGGTGGCACCGGCTGGCGTCCTGTTTTTAATCGCAAGCGCAGCTTTTTCAACGTTGAGCAAACCCCAGCCAAACTGATGATCGGGCCCAGGGCGGCCCAAGTCCTCCGCTGTGCCCAGCATCAACGCTTTGAGCGTAGAGGAGCGCATAAACACGCCCGTCACGTTTTGGTAATACTGCTGCAACAACAACCCGCCCGCCGCGGCGGCGGGCGACGAATACGAGGTACCGCTCGAGTCGGCGACCGAGCCACTGTAGCCCGCATTGGTGAGCGCGCCACTGGTGGCATCCACGGCCTGAGCGGAATCAATCGCGGTGCCTCGGGCGACGATTTCGGGCTTTATGCGACCATCGTCGGTGGGGCCCCAATTGCTGTAATCCGACATCGATTTGTCGGCATTCAAGGCGCCTACTGCCATCGCGTTTTTAGAGTTGGACGGGCCCGTCATGATGTCGTAGCCCGCCTTCGGCGCGCGGTTGCCACTGGATTGTTGTTCGTTGCCCGCAGCGACGAACGGCAGATAGTTGGGCGCAGCCTTCAGCATCGCATCCCAGTCCCGCGCTTCGGCATCGTAGGCGCCGTAGAGCGCGAGGTTTGCCGTCTGGGTGTTGGCGTCCCCATACGAATGGTTCGATATCAAATACCCCTGCGCGGCGAAACCGGTCATTTCAGTCAGATCGTTCGGTGCGTCCCAGACCCGTGCCGTGCCGTTGTAGGCGATGCCGCGTGCGGCAGGGCGGGTAGCAACGTCACGCCCCACCATGGTGCCTGCCACGTGGGCGGCGTGATTATTGGCACCGACCGAGCTCAATACTTCGCCGGCTTGGTTGGTCACCTTACCCACTAGCAGTTCGTGCGAGACGGCACCTGTCGCATCGACCGGCACGATACCGGGCTCCCAAATGCCTGCGATCATGCCGCTGCCGGTCACGCTCACACCGAGTGAGCCGCCCGGATAAAGCGCATCCGCCTTGATTAATTGGCCGGACTCTCGATTGCTTTTTTGATTGCTTGTTTGGCCGCTTTTTTGTCCGCTTTTTTGTCCGCTTTTTTGTCCTCCGGGTTCGCCCCGAGACACACGGAAAACCGGCTCTCCTGCACTGTCAATGCGCAGCAGATAATGGCTCACACCGTTTTTGACCTGCTCGCGTTGAACGGTGGGGTTATCACGCAGATAGCGCTGAACGTTCGCCTCGGCGGCATCAAATTTCTTTTGAAACTGAGCGGCCAAAGCGCCAAGCTCAGTCGTCTCTGATGACTGCTGGACGCGCTTTCGCTGCTCTGCTGTTTGCGCGGTGACCGAAACGGTCGCCGCCATCACCGCGCCTGCGGCAAATTTGCACCAATTTTTCATACGAAATCCTCTAAATTACAAAAATCAACGGGAGCCATGTGCGGGGCTGCGCTATCGCAGCACTGAATGTAGCTAGTGTCGCAACGTCGCGCAGATAAGTCCTAATCAATCGAAAGTTTATCTGGCTCAACGCGCGTGTGTCCTTAAAGATTCTTAATCGTTTCGGAGGTCACAGTCGACGCGCACAGCGTAATAGCTTTTGTCTGAAAGCGTTATTTTATAAGGGCAATACCGCGTAAATACAGCTTATCGACTAATGCATTTTAGTCGCTGTACGCCCTATTAAATAAGGCTTAACAGAAAGAGTTGTATGTGGTGCCGCAAGACAAAACAGCGAGTGAACATCGGCGGCACTCGCTTCGCACGAATCATGCTCGATTTGCCGTGGAAGCGTTTTCACAGCATAGTTGCCGTCAGAACGACACCGGTGCGGGTTCAAGCATTGGCCCTGACAGCGCCAGCCGTGACAACACACGCGCGTCATGCGCTCGGTCTGGGTCTTTGCTATCGGCAATCGCTAGCGCGATTCTGTAATGAGCCCGCCGCGGCAGACCGGTGGCTTGCAGGCGCAAACGCAGCAGTGCAACTACCGACGGGCCACTGCTAAAAGCGCGCATCACCCACGCTTGGCTGCTACTGTCAGCGCTGGCCGCTGGAGGCTCCCCCAGTACGGCAGTGCAAAGTTCGACGACACACGGCCATACGCCAGCGTTGAGATTGGGGTGATCCGCCGAGTCGCCTTGGCAGCGCTCGCGCAACTGGGTCATGAAATCGTCGCGAGCCACCGCCACCGCGGGCTCTGAGGTAGCGTTGGGTGCGTCCGCGTCCGTGCCTGCCGCCACCCAAACGCGGGCGATGACACCGTCGACCAGATCAGCGAATGCCCCAACGGTTCGGCCATCGGCCATGTCGTCGACGACCGCGAGGGCCTGCGGTGACCGCAGCACCCGTGCTTGACTTGAAAATTCCAGCGGATGCGCCGTAAACAAGTCGATCGCGTCAGTGCGGCCGAAGGTGGCGCGCCCGTAAGCGTCCACGCGCAGCGCATTGGCTAGGTGGCGTGCCGCAGAAACTTGCCCCCGCAGCAATCGCTGAAGCACGGCCCATGCGTCGGTCCCTGCCGTCTCGGTAGCAATGGCGAAACTGACCGTGGGGACGGGCTTGTCGGCATCCATCACAGCGCGCTCCCCGGTATCTTCGCGCCCAGACCACCGTGCACCTGGCGCAGCACGGCCAGCTCGTCGAACACAGTCTGATCGCGCACGATTCGGCCAGCGCGCAGCACGTAATGGCTGCTGCCGGCCACCAGAATCTCTCGCCCCGTCGGCGCCCCCCAGGGGCCGTAGCCCCCATGCACGCCGCAGGCCGACCAGCGCAGCGCCACGGCGATGTCACCGTGCGGTAACGGGCGCGCGGCCCAATGGTCGATCGCCAGCGCAACCTGGTGCAACTGGGCGCGCAACTGCATCAAACAGCCAGCCCAGTAGCCCCGGCCCCAACCATAACGGCCGGTGGGCCAGCACACCTCGATGCTCGGCGACACGCCGCTCGCGGCCTCGCCATACAGGTCGTCATTCAAGGCCGTACATAGCAGCCGCGACGGTCCTAAGGCTGGGTGGTCAGCGTCAGGCCATCGGGGTTCATGGTCACGCACGCGGTCGATCCACGCTTGCCGCCAGCCATGGCGCGCCGGGTCGCCCGCGCGGTCGGCCTCGGCCTGTGCCATAGCCACTGCGCGCGGTGAATGCCCCATTTGCAGGGCGGCTCTGGCGTTGTCGCGAAACAGCCATTCTTCGACGATCAGGTTGCGCTGCACCACACAGTCGGCCACCGTCATCGCCATTTGCGCCGCACCTGCGCCGGCACCGTACATTGCATCAATGCCTTCGTGTGTTGAGCGGCTGGTGATGCGGTGCGACGAGTAGAAGAGCCCGGGCGCATCTTCGCTCCAAATGACGTCTTCAGCAATGACTTGCCGGTCGGCGAAGGACGAGAGTGCCGAGAGCGTGCCCTGCACCACGTTTTCCACGCCGCTGGTCGGGCCGTTCAAGGTGTGCATCACGCAACTGTCGGCGTAATGGGTGCGGCAAAGGCCGATGTCTTTCTGCTCCCAAATGCGATGAGTGCAGCGCACGATGTAGTCGACGATGTCACGATACACCGGCTCGAAGCCCGGTAGCGCTTGCCGGGGCGGCCCTTCGGCCAGTACGTCAGTAGCTGTGCGGCCACTCGGCGAAAGCACCTCGGCCAACTGGTTCCAAGCGATTGCGCTCATGTCGGACGACCTTCGAAAAGCTTGCGGATAGCCACTGCGTCACTGTCAAAAATTTTCATTTGGAGCGATATCTTTAAAATTGCATACCTATGCAATAGAGCAAGCCTGTGGGCCGCTCAGTCGCGCAAACGGGCCAACAGATCGACATCCATCTGCAACATCAGATGCGGCAGGTCAATCATCACCCAGTTCTCGGTCAGCAACGTGCCGTCGTTACGCCACCAGTCCATCACGCGCATGTTGATGGGCTTGCCCGTGGCCTTCACACCGAGGTAGTCGCCTAGAAAGGTGCCGCGAACGCTGGGCCAGCCAGTTGAGCCCACATAAGCCCCCTCAGCAATGCGCGAGCGGTGACCGCGCGGCAGGTGGTGCGGGCTGCCGCGGTCTGGAAAGGCGTGCAGGAACGGTGCTTGATGGTGGCGCTGAAAGCCATTCACACCGCGCATGCTGCCAATGCCGCCCGGGCCGTACCACATCATGTTGGGATGCCAGTAGCGCGGCATGTCCATCGAGTCGAGGTTCTTGCCGTCGAAGCGCCACAGGCCTTTAAACATCTCAAGCGTCAGCCGCATGCTTTCCGCCGCGTGGGCCGGGTCAGTGGGGCCCAGCAGCAGGCCGTCGTGCGGGGCAGGACCGGGCACCAGCCATTCCAGCCCGCTGCTCGGCGGCAAGATGCGGCGCCCAGCCTGGCGCGCTAGGTCCACGATGTCGAGCAGCACCCGTGCCTCGGTAATACGACCCACGCCATCGGCCTGCATTTCCCAGCGATAGAACTCGCCAAAGCGCAGCGCAGCAGGCTCGCCGGTGGCCGGAATTCCCAGCCACGATTGCTTAAATGTGCCTAAGTAATGACCGGTCGTGGTGACCCACCACCCCTCACCCCGCAACTCGGGAGGGGAGTGGCCGACTTCACCGGGCGGCGGGCTGACCCACTCGCCGCCAAAAAACAGGTCGGCGCGGCGTTCGAGGTCAGGGAACGCCGCCTGCAATGGCGCATAGAGCTGCTCGGCCACCGCGCTCGGGCCGACCAACTCGTTGAGCGGGTGCGACACGAACCACGACGCATTGGGTGCCATGTGCTCGCGCAGCGCGGCGGCGGTGTCAGGGCCAGGCAGGCGCTGCAGAAACCGCCAGACATCGGCCTTCATCTGCGCCAAGGTGGAGTCGGATGGGTTGGGCAACATTCGGTGATCGTTCATGTATTTGAATATTGGAAATGTTATCTGATTCTGCATACGCATGCACGACGGTATTTCCGCTCAAAGTCGATCGGTTCTGCGTCACCAACGACTTGTGCGGGTCGCGGGCACCGGGCATCGAAGGGGTGGCGATTAAGTCTGCCACGCTCCAATCAGGCAAAGCCTGAACCATACAGGGGCGACGCTCAGAGGCACTCGATGTCGAAGCGGAATTTTCTTCACGGACTTGGCAAGCGGTTACTGAATAGTTCTGGAAAAGACACCGTGTTTCGGCGTCATGCGCTCATGCACAAACGCACCCAAGCTAGCGATTGTTGTTATTGCGCAACGCCCAACACGAAAATTCAGCACTTATGCGAACCTGAAATTTACGCATCGAGCATGAGGGCATCGGCCTCGGCTGCGACCAGCACCGAACCGCATGCGATTGGGTTCATGCGAAGCAGATGACTGTCGAACAACCAGCCGAGCAAGTTGAATTCTGTGGTGCGCACCCCGCAAGTGGCAAGCGCATTAGGGTTTACCACAGCTACGCGTGTTAAAAAATTGCATACGCTTGCAGCTAGGTCAGCATATTCACTGTAGCCATTCGCCCGAAACCTCGTAACCTGCCTCTGGAGAACCCGATGATTAAAACGCACCCTGCGTCACCACTGCCAACTCCCGCTTTAAGCCCGATCACCCGCGCCGTGGCGCTCGCCCTAGGCACCTGGGGTTTAGCCAATGCTGGTGTTGCCTTCGCGCAGACCCCCCCCGCCGCGCCAGACTCGGAAGTCCGCGCCTTGGAAGTGGTCACCGTCACCGCCACGCGCCGCATTGAAGACCAGCAAAAGGTCAGTACCTCCGTCACTGCGTTATCGGGAGCAAAGCTCGCTGAGAGAAATATCTATGACATCGGCCAGCTTGAAGGCCTGTCGCCCGGTTTCACCTTTGGCCGTTCCGGCTCTGATGCCCGCCCAGCCATGCGCGGCGTGCGCACCGAAGCTGTGCAGGCAAACGCCGACACCACCATTGGATTTTTTATCGACGGCATTTACAAAGCCCGCCCAAGTCAGGCGTTGGCAAGCTTCGTGGACTTAGAGCGTGTGGAGGTGCAACGCGGCCCGCAAGGCACGCTGTTCGGCCGCAACACCTTCGGTGGCAATATCGTGCTGACCACCGCCAAACCCGAACTGGGCGATACCAGTGCCGAGGGCAGCCTGCTGCTCGGCAGCTTCAAGCGCACTCGCGCTGAAGCGGTAGCCAATATCGATGCGGGCAAGACCGTTGCCATTCGTTTAGCCGCTGCAGTCGACAAATCCGACGGTTACGTGAAGAACGACTTCAATCCCGCCGCCGACCTTTTCGATGAAGATCTGCGCTACTTCCGCGCATCGATTCGCTTTAAGCCTGACAACCGGTTCGATGCTGTACTCAAAGTGGAAAACACTGAGCAACGCGGCAATGGCTCGGGCCAGTTCAGCTACTTTCAGAAAGGCACTTACCTCAACGGTACCTGTCGACCACTGCTCAACAGCACCTTTTACGCCCTCAACGGCCGAGGCGGCTTAACCGACGGTATTGCCGATTGCACCCGTAACCTAGCGAGCCCCGCAGGCGCTGTAGGCAGCACCGCCGACATCGGCCGCCCCGTATACAGCCCGGGCAACGTGTGGCGCGTGGAAAACGATTTCCAGAGCCAACGCAGGCTGTCCGACACGAGCTTCACGGCTGACGTGTCCTACCGCTTTGATCCCTTCACCGTGAAGTCCATCACCGGCGGCTCTGACTTCTCGGTGATGCGCACGGTCGACCAAGACTTTTCGCGTGAAGCGATCGCCACCAGCCAAGAGCGCACCAAAAATAAGAGCTTCTCGCAAGAGTTACAAATTTTGTCTGAGGGTAAAGGTCCGTTCGGCTACGTGGCAGGCCTCTACTATTTCAAAGACAAGACTGACAACGTGGATGCGTTTCAGGTCGTTCGCCGCAGCACCGGCAATGGTTTCGTTACCACTGCGGTCGCGGAAACGCAGTCCAACGCAGCCTACGCGCAGCTGAGTTTTGCCGCCACTAACGAGCTGAAGTTCACGGCCGGCGTACGCCATACCGTAGACAAGAAGAAGTACAAGTTTGCCAACCGCAACGCCGGAACACCCGTCAACGCCGATCTAACCCAACCGGATCCGTTTTTTACTTCACTTGACAGCTTGGTGGCCCCAAGTTCGGCGTTCGGCAGCGCCGGTGTCACCAACTGCGGCACCGCGGTGGGCGGCTTTGCGCCGGGCGCTGTGACACCCGGTGCCAACTGCGGCGGTGTGGGCAACAACACCTTCTTCGGTGCGACCTACACCCCGGTGGAATTTAGAAAGACCACCGGTCGTATAGCCGCTGAGTACAACCTCAGCAAGAGCCAGCTGCTCTACGCCAGCTACAGCACGGGATTCAGCTCGGGCGGATTCAACGGCAGCCAGGCGGCGCTGATCACCGAGTCCACACGCACCTTCAAACCGCAGGAAGTGGCGGCGCTTGAAATCGGCTCGAAGAACCGCTTCCTGAACAACACCTTGCAAGTGAACGTGGCGGCCTTCATGAACCGCTACAAAGACCAGCAAGAGCAGCGCCAGGTGCCGGTTGGCTTGACCACGGCATCACTACTGTTCAACGCCGCCAAATCCAAGGCCAACGGGTTGGAGCTGGAAAGCGAATGGCGCGTGACGAACAAGTTAACGCTGGGCGCAACGGTGTCGCTGCTGGACGCCAAGTACACCAGCTTCCCCGACGCGCCGGGGCCAATCGCGATCACCCAGCTGATCGACACACCGGGAACGGCGGCTACGGTGGTCAACGGCGTGACCGTTGCACCGGCTGGTCAGACCCGCATTTACGCGCCGGGCTACAAGTGCGGCTTGGTCAACGGCACGGGTGTTAACGGCATTCCACAGGCCTATGGATGTGATTTGACGGGCAACAAGATTCCTTATGCTGCAAGCACTTCAGGCTCGGTATCTGCGGCTTACACCATCGGGCTGGGCGGCATGGGCACGATCACGCCTATGGTGGTGGTCAACTTCAGCAGCGGCTACTACGGCCAGATTTACAACGTGGCCGCTGAAAAGCAGGGCTCGTACACCAAGGTCGACCTGAAGCTGAACTGGAAGGTCAACGACGCACTGAACGTGCAGGCCTTTGTGGACAACGCCAGCAACACCCTGGTCATCAACCGCTTTGTGTGGGGCGGCGGCAGCACCATGCAAAACAGTGCGGCCGCACCGCGCACGTTTGGCGTGAAGCTGGGCTACAGGTTCCTGTGACGGCGCAGCGCAGATGGCCAACCCCCGCATCCTGACCACTCACGTTGGCAGCCTGCCGCGCAGCCAGGCGGTGGTTGGCCAGATCTTCGCCCGCGAAAAGGGCGAGCCCGTCGACGAAGCCACCTTCGACGCCATCATGGCTGCGGCCATCGACGCTTGCGTGGCGCGGCAGGTGGCGGCGGGGGTGGACATTGTCAGCGACGGCGAGATGAGCAAGATCAGCTACGCCACCTACATCAAGGACCGCTACACCGGCTTTGACGGCGACAGCCCACGCCGCACCCCGGCTGATCTGACCGACTACCCCGGC
>JANNYE010000140.1:0-4358 GCA_031409935.1 Burkholderiales bacterium
ATCTTTCGTCAGCTTCAAGGGCGCGGAACATTGCATGCACTTCAGAAACGATTTAAATTGTTTCTGCAACTCTTTTGTTATGCCGCGCTCGTTTCCAGGCAAGAACAATGATTCGTATGCCCCCATCGTCGACAAGATTAGATGCGTGTTGGCCTGCGCACGCGTTGGCACGGTACGTGCAAAACACTCCAATGTAGTCTGCACCATGTAAATCAAAATGTACGGGAGATTGGCGTAAAGAGTTTCGTAGAGCTCGTCTGAATTCGGATCATGAAATATGAAATTTATGTTCAAGTCCTCCGTCTTGAGGTTGCTTCCCTGCGAAGTAATCAGATGTGTAGCTCTTTGCCAGATGGGTTCGAAGCCTCTTGGATGCTCTTTTGAGAAGATCAAATGCTCCAGTAAATCGGAATTGAAGGCGTCTTTGGTCGCCAACCGCGAAATCGCAGCAGAGAAAATATGCGCTCTCCGATCTGGGGTAATTCCGTTAAGAGTCATGTAGTTGTCTTTCTCGAATCGAGCTAAGAAATCGTTCTCGCTCCCCAATAGCCAAGATAGAAACAGCAGATTTTCTTTTAGGGGTTTTCGCAATAGCGCGTAAGCGACCGAAAGTTTGCGCTTTTCGAAGCAGTTGAGTGATTCGAAGACGAAATGAAGCATGTCGGCAGTAAGCCCCAGCACAATGTGACTGACAAGATGATGGCGGTAAAACGGTTCTAGATCATCTTTTCTTAGAAGCGCCAACGCATCAATCTTCCTCGGATCATGACCGTTCTCTTTTGCTATGCGGTCGAATTGGTTGATTACCCAATGATGCGCACCGGTTTCTTCGTACTCAGTCAGATAGGCGGCCATCTGATCGTGCAAGAAAAAACAAAACTCGTGGTGCTTCCAGAATTTAAGGGGAATCCATGCCAGCCGGTCAGGATCGATAAGGCCGATATTTGTCATTTCCAACTCTCTGTTTCTCGCGCTCGAGGTTCGTGAATGGTCAACTCTCTGAATGGTAAACAGACATCGGCTCGAACCGCCCCTTCAGCCCGCGCCGAGGAGCGGAGCAACGGGCGGTCGTAGCGGCACTGCATCGCACTATTGGCGACGCGTAGGCGTTGCGTCCGTGCGATGTCCAGTGCCGCCCGCCCGTTGCGAGCACCGCAGGATGAAGCGGGGTGCAGGGGCTAGCGTTTTTGGTTACTTTTTGCGCGATTGCAAAAAGTGACTGGCCTCGCGCGGCCATGGAGCGCGAGGGTGGCATGCGAGTCATTCGTTCGAACGAACCCAATGTTTAAACAAAGGGCGAACGACTGATTTGCGCTTCGCGTGGTTTCACGCTCTGGATCCCCGGCTGCGCCGAGGATGACGCCCGGTGGACGTGCCCCTCACCCTCACCCTCTCCCTCCGGGGGAGAGGGGACAGAACCTTTCCGTGGCCAAGTCCTCCGCATAATTCCCCTAAACCCCTTGCCAATCAACCCCCTAAGGCATATTCTTAAGAATATGCCTACAGTAGCGCTGGTAAGTCGAAAAGGGGGATGCGGCAAAAGCACGCTGGCGACCCATATCGCTGCGTACTTTGCGCGTCAGGGTGTGGCGACTACGTTGGGCGACCTTGACCATCAGCAGTCGATGCGGGTGTGGCTTAAACGCCGCCCCAGCGCTGCGCCTGCTATCACCGGGTGGGTGGGTGACACCAATGGCAATGTGCGGCCTCCGGTGGACGGATCGCATCTGGTGTTGGATACGCCGGGTGGCCTGCATGGTTTGGGTCTGGCCAAAGTGGCGATGGTGGCCGATGCTATTTTGATTCCAGTGGCGGGCTCGGTGTTTGACCGTGAATCGGCGTCTGATTGCTGGCATGAGTTGCGCACGCATCCGCGTGTGGTGAGTGGTCGCTGTCAGGTGTCGGCCGTGGGCATGCGCTTTGACCGGAGAACCCCGGTGGAAGATGTTGCTATTGACTGGGCGGCGTCGATTAATTTGCCGTGGCTGTGCAGCCTGCGCAGCTCGCAGATTTATGTGCGCGCTGTGGAAAACGGGCTGAGCATTTTTGACATGCCACCGAGCGTCACGGCGATTGATCGCGCTGAGTGGCAGCCGCTGTTGCAATGGTTGCTTGACGGAGCCTTTGCGCCCGCAGTGGATGACGTGCTAACCATTTCTCGCGGTGTGCCGTCGCGCTTGCCGCAGTCGCCAGCGGTGTTGCGGGTGTTGTCGCGCGGTAGCTCACCGCTGCTGGAGCCGGTCACTGCAAAGCCCACCGGCGTTTCGCCGTTCGCGCGCTTCGTGCCGCGATTTTTGCGACCTCGCGCGGGGTAGGTATTCACGATTGCTGTCATCCTGAGCGACGCGAAGGATCGGGTGGAAAACTATCGTGATTGCGAGTGGCTGAAGACGTTGTATGCAACGTGATCCGTCGCGATGCTCAGGATGACAAATCTGTTTAGTCGATGCGCGGCGCGGCTCGCGTCGTGCCGCCCTGCGTGATTTGAAAGCGCATCGCCTTGCCGTCTTTCACGTCCTCAAATACGATTTCTAGCGGCGTGATTCGCGCGAAAAACGTAGTGTCTGATTTGCCGAATAATTCGAACTCGCCTTGACCCGTAGCTTGCGCGAAAAGCTTGCCGTCACGCAGGCGAATGGTCACGTCGAAGTTGGGCTGCAAGCGGTAGGTGCCGACGTACTGCGCCATGATCTTTGCGTCTACTGGAATCGTAGTTGTGCGCATGGTCGCGAGGTTCTTGAGCGGGATGCTCGGTTCGATCAAATGCAGGTCAATGTCGATGACCGGAACGTTTGAATTGGAGAGCACGGCCACCGCCGATTTGCGCTCGGGATCGACCCACAGCGACGACGTAAATCCGCCGGTCATGCCGTCGTGGTTGACCACGGTGCGGCTGTTGAGCGGCGCAAGAATCCACGCTAGGCCTTGCGGATTTTTCGGTGATAGGCCGTCGCCGTATTTCTTTTGCGCGAGCGCAAATGCGGCCTTCAGCGGCGTGTCAATCGCGCCACTCGCGGCCTGCGCATAGCGGCCCATGTCGCGCGTGCTCATGATGAGCGCACCGGCGGGGGCGATGACATCGAAGCGCCAATGTCTGTTGCGCTTGAGCGTCGCGTCGCGGTCAACGTAGTGAGGGTTGCTGAAACGGGCCAGTTCGCCGCGTGGAATATCGAGGTACGTGGAGGTGAGCCCTAGCGGTGTCAGCACACGTTTTTGCAGCAGCTCTGCGTATGACATGTCAGCGGCGCGAGCGAGCACGTAGCCGAGCAGGCCGAAACCGAGGTTGGAATAGGCATACGCTTGGTCGCGCTTTTTGGTGGTTTTGCCAGCGTCGGTTTCCATGAGCACTTCACGGCTTTTCAGGTACGCCAGCAGTTCGGTCTCGCGGTAATCAACGTACGGATCAGCGCGTGTGCCGTTCGGCATATTGTCGGGAATTCGCGGCAGACCGGAGCGATGCGTGGCGAGGTCGACCAGTTGAATCGGGCTACCTGCGTGGTCGCGTAGTTTCAAGCCGCGCAGGCCCGCTTTTAGCCCATCCGGTAACCACTTTTCAACTGGATCATCGAGCTTGACTTCACCCTTGATCACCATATCGGCGAGCAGCAGCGCGGTGAAGGTTTTGGTGATGGAGCCGACCTCGAACAGCGTGTCAGGCGTGATCGGTTCTGCCTTGTCCAGATGCATTGCGCCGTGCGTCACGATGCGCACTGAGTCTGGACAAGGCAGAGCCGATCACGCCGGACACGCTATTCGAGGTCGGCTCCATCACCAAAACCTTCACCGCGCTGCTGCTCGCTGACATGGTGGTCAAGGGCGAGGTCAAGCTCGATGATCCGGTTGAAAAGTGGTTACCGCAAGGCCTTCGCGGTTTGAAGTTACGCGACCACACAGGTAGCCCGATTCAACTGGTCGACCTCGCCACGCATCGCTCCGGTCTGCCGCGAATTCCCGACAACATGCCGAACGGCACACGCGCTGATCCTTACGTCGACTACCGCGAGACCGAACTTCTGGCATACCTGAAAAGCCGTGAAGTGCTCATGGAAACCGACGGTGGAAAAACCACCAAAAAACGCGACCAAGCGTATGCCTATTCCAACCTCGGTTTCGGCCTGCTCGGCTACGTGCTCGCGCGCGCCGCAGACATGTCGTACGCCGACTTGCTGCAAAAGCGCGTACTGACGCCACTCGGACTCACCTCCACGTACCTCGATATTCCGAGAGGCGAACTCGCCCGCTTCAGCAACCCTCACTACGTCGACCGCGACGCCACGCTCAAGCGCAACAGACACTGGCGCTTCGACGTCATCGCGCCCGCCGGCGCACTCGTCATGAGCGCGCGCGACATGGGCCGC
>JANNYE010000141.1:0-4289 GCA_031409935.1 Burkholderiales bacterium
GCCAACTTGATGGACAACGCGCTGCGCTACACGCCGTCGGGCGGCGCGATCATGCTCAACGCGGCCCCACGTGACAACGGCGTCGCCGTCACCGTTGCTGACAGCGGAAAAGGTATCGACGCAACGGTGCTTGCTCACGTCTTCGAGCGATTCTTTCAAGGCAGTAGCCATCGCGAAGGCGGTGGCCACGCAGGTCTGGGCCTAGCCGTCGTCGAGCGTGTCGCACAGCTGCATGGCGGACGGGCCAGTGCGGCCAACCGCGAGTCCGGTGGAGCCGTGTTTGAACTTTGGTTTCCGTTGTCGTGAAATCTTGATACGGAGGTAGCGTCTGGCGATTTGGCGAGGCATACTTCAGTGAGCGGCAACAATTGTTCGTCCGTCAAGCCATTAACCCTATGGAGTGTGAACATGTTTAAACCAAGCGCCTGTCGTTCGCGACGTGCAGTGTTGGGGGCGCTCGTGAGCGGCACCAACGGCTCGCCGGCCCCGATTTTCCGATGCCAGAGCCTCGGAGGTTTCAATGCTCACCGCTAATGTGAACCCGCCAAGATGGAAATTAGCCTTAGACGTTGAGCGCTGCATTGGATGCCACGCCTGCTCCGTCGCCTGCAAGGTTGAAAACAACGTCCCCCTCGCCCGCTTCCGCACCAAGGTTTATTACTGGGAGCACGGCACCTACCCCAGCGTCACCCGCAATTTTTTGCCCACGTTGTGCATGCAATGTGAAGACGCACCGTGTTTAAAAGCCTGCGACAGCAACGCCATCGAGCGTGACGCAGACGGCATTGTGCGCGTGATCGCCGACAAGTGCGATCACCTCGGTGCCTGCGAAAAAGCCTGTCCTTATGGTGCCATTGGTTGCGACGAAAACGACGTCGCTGATAAGTGCGATTTTTGCTCGCACCGACTCGATGCCGGCATGGAGCCCGCGTGTGTCGAAACCTGTCCGGCAGAGGTGTTTCACTTTGGTGACGCCAATGATCCCGCCTCGCCGTATTCCCTGTTCATGAAGAAACACGGTAGCCAAACTGCGGTGCTCAAACCTGAAGAGAAAACCCTCCCTTCGGTGGCCTATCGCGGGCACGCCAAAGAGATGGAAAAGAAAATACCGAAAGGCAAAGTGCATGATCCGTTTTCCTACGAAATAGAAAACTGGACTTCACTGGAGTCACAGTTTCCAAAGCCGAAACGAGTAATTTGGGCGAAGTTAAGCGACGCAAAGCCATCGGCAGCGAAGGAGACCAACGCATGAGTACGACCTCTTTCAGATCGCCACAACCCGCGTCCCCCGGTCGTCGGAAGGCGATGAAGCAAGGCATGAGCGCGCTGGCCACGCTGGCGCTTGGCGAAACCATTCTGTTGATGCCCGGCGAAGCGGCGGCATTTTTCGGACCATTTAAGCGGAAAAAGCAACTGATCGGTCAACGCAAAGCGGTGCGCAATGCCAACGGTAAAGGTCGGCTCACAAACGACTACTCCAAAGCCAAGATCATCAAAAGCGTGTGCCTGAATTGCTCTACGGTATGCGGCATTCAGGGCTACGTCATCGACGGCAAACTGGTTAAAGTTGGCGGCAATCCGGAAGACCCGAACAACGGCAAATCTCTCTGCGCCAAAGGTCAATCCGGCCCGACGATCAACACCAATGCCGAGCGGATTTTGTTCCCGCTGAAACGCGTCGGCGCACGTGGCGAAGGCAAGTGGAAGCGCATCACTTGGGATGAGGCGTACACCGAAATCGCCACCCGAATCCGCAAAGCCATCGACGAAGGCAAACCGGAAGAAGTGGCCATTCAGATCGGCCGTTCGCGCATCGCCGAAGAGATGACGCGCTTCCTGAATGCCATCGGTTCGCCGTCCCTCTTCAACCATCGCGCGCTGTGCTCGTCAAACAAACGCGCCGCCAATTACGTGAGCCTCGGCGAGACCGATTGGGAGACCGGCGACTTTGCCAACAGCAAATACATCCTCAATTTCGGATCGAATTTTTACGAAGCGCATCAGGGCGCAATTCACGTTGCCAAACGCATCATCCGTGGCCGCTTCGACAATGGCGCAAAGCTCGTCACGGTAGACGTGCGTTGCAGCAACACCGCGGGCCGTTCGGACGAATGGCTCTGCGCGACGCCGGGCTCCGAAGGCGCGCTCGCGCTCGGCATGTGCAACGCCATCATCATGGCAGACAAACACGACGCCAAGTGGCTCGACACCTGGAGCAACGTCAACGCGGCGGAATTGAAAACGTGGGTCGCAAAGTACACACCGGAATGGGCGGAAGGCGTGACCGGCATCGCAGCCAAAGACATCCGCCGCATCGCGCTCGAATTCGCTGCTGCAGCACCAAAGGCAGTCGCCTTCACTAACCGTGGATCGCTCGCACATTACAACGGTTTCAACAATGATCGCGCGGTGATTTTGCTCAACGCCATCGTCGGCTCGTTGGGTGCCGTCGGCGGCTACTGTTACGGCGAAGAACCGACGCGAGTGCCGCCACGCGTGTTCCCGCAACCGATGCCGCGCCCGCCTGCGCCGACCGCAAAAAGTGCGATTGAAAACCCAGAGGAATGGCCGCTCGCCAACAAATGGCAGCGCATGAAAGTCGGGCAAATCGTGTACAGCGGCCTGAAGGAAGGGCGCGGCAAAGTGCAGGTGTATTTGAGCTACACCGTCGCCGCCCCGCAGACTTGGCCCGAAGGCCGCAGCACGACCGTTGAAGTGCTCAAGAGCGAAAAGCTGATCCCGTTTCATGCGTGCAGCGACATCGAGTATTCCGAGCAGGCGCACTACGCCGACTTGATCCTGCCGGATGCGAGCTACATGGAGCGATGGGGCTTTGACACCCGCAACAACATGGAACTTCGCGACTACGTCACGCTGCGGCAACCATTGGTTCAGCCGCCCGGCGAATGTGTGAGCTTCGTCGATTCCATGATCGAAATCGGCAAACGCATCAGCCCTGAAACTGCGAAGTATTTTGCCTTCAAAGACCATGAAGAATGGATGAAGATTAGATGCCAGGGACTAACTTCACGCGTGGGCGAAGACGGTTTCGAGTACATGAAAAAGCACGGCGTGTGGCAGGACATGACCAAGCCAAAATACTACGCGCTGTATGCGTGGGAACTCACCGCTACGCAGATGAAAGACGCGCGCGTTGACGAAAAGACCGGCGATATTTTCAAAGCAAACTCCGCCGGTAAAGAGGCAAAAATCGGCCTCATGGTTGACGGCAAACCGCGTCGCGGATTCGCCACGCCATCACGAAAATTCTCGGTGCATCACGAGGACATCGAAGCGGCGGCAAAGGATCGTAAATTCGACGAGGACGGCGGCAAAGGCATGCCTGACTACTTCCCGGTTCCCAGCATCGCGAAGATGAAACCAGAGCAACTGCATTTGACCACCTTCAAGTGGAACGTTCACACGCAAGGCCGCACCCAATCACAAAAATTCCTGACCGAAATCGTGCACCACAATCCGATGTGGATCAACACGAAAACCGCCACGGAACGCGGCCTGAAAACCGGTGACTGGGTCGAAATCACCACCTACCGTCCGTACGGTCACGCGATGGGGCCGGGGACGGGCGAAGTGCTCGGCACGGCGGTCATCCCGGTGTGGGTCACCGAAGGCATTCACCCACGCGTGCTCGCCGTGTCGAACACGCTAGGCAATCTGTTCCACGGTCGCGTCGCAACCGCCACCAACGGCCCCCGGCAAAACATTCCCGCCTTCGCCGACAACATAATCGCCGAGGATCAGGACGTGAGGGATGACATCTGGTGGGATCCCAAAAACGGCGGCACCGGCGCGGGCTACAACATCAACGCGATCCTGCCAATCCAGCCTGCGCCACTGGTCGGCATGCAGGGCTGGTATGACACGGTTTGTTCTATTCGGAAGATATAAGTCGAAGAAGGCATCACATTCCAGCCTCAAAGGGCTTCTGAGGCATCGTGCGACTCGCTGATATCCTGAGATCACTTTGAAAACATACACGGTGCGATTTGTGTCGCGCTTTTTCACCTATGTCTCTGCGAAAGAAACAAGCGGAAATTCATCGCCTTCGCGATGCGTTCGAGATAGAAGCGGCAAAGTTTCACGACTTACGATTGAGCACGTTTAGCGTTGCTAGAGGTGACGTTCAGCCCAGATTTTCCATTAGGAAGTATCAGGGCACGCGAATTGGGTGGTGAAATGCACGGGTAGATCGAAGTGTTTGGATTGATCCCAGAGGCCTGTGATCCACTCGCGCTTGTGCATGGCGGTGGCGAGTTTGAGCAGTGGGC
>JANNYE010000142.1:0-5620 GCA_031409935.1 Burkholderiales bacterium
CGATTTGCTGGCCGTTCACAAAACGACCGAGGCGCGTTCGGGGCAAGTAGTGGTCGCGCGGATCGACAACGAGGTGACCGTGAAGCGCTTGAAACGTAAGGGCAACGCCATTGAGCTGCTGCCTGAGAACGATGCGCTGTCGCCAATCTTGGTTGATCCGGCAGTGAACGATTTCGCGATTGAAGGCTTGGCGGTGGGCGTGATCCGGTCGAGCGGGATTCACTGAGGCAAGCGGTTTCTGATGTTCTTGTGGGAGCGGTTCCACCGCGACGGTTTGGCGAGCAGTCGCGGTAGAACCGCTCCCACAAGAACCGAGTCATGTTGGAGCGGCCCTGGCCGCGATGCCTTCCCGAATCGCAACGTCAGCTGTTTGAGCTACGGCCGTTCGCGCCTAGGCGCGCTCCAGCAAAGCGATTATTTTGTCTACAGCTTGGCTTGTAGATGACCATTCCATATGGGCAAAACGGCTATTTAAGCCCTTTGTCGATTTTCGCATAAATTGGCACTTTTGCCCACATAAACGCTAGCGCTCAGAAAAAAGCTGATGCCATTTGCGAGTCATGGTGCGCGCAAAATCTCGTGCTTCAAAAGCGCTGCGCGCACGCTCTCGTCGGTGTGCGGATTGACGATGATTTCTGCTTTCCAGCCGCGCTCACGAGCGGCGTCAACATTGCGCTGAGAATCATCGAGAAACAGCGTGTCCGCCGGGTCGAGCCGCAGCCGCGCTTCAGCCGCAGCGAAAATTGCGGCGTCCGGCTTGGCGAGCTTCACGCGACCGGAAAAAATGCCATTTTCGAAGCGCCCGATCCACGGACAGCGCGCCTCAAGCACCTCGGCGAACGCCAGGGGCATGTTGGACAGATACAGCACCCGATGGTGACCGTCGTATACGCCATCCGCCAACGATTGCATCAGCGCAATAGTCGGCTCGTAGAGCGGCAGCACATGCGGAATGCGCTCAATGAACTCAAGCATGCCTGCCACGTTCAATCCCAGCCGCTGTGCGCTTCTCGCGGCGAGTTCACGGACGTCGATCAAACCAAGATCAAAATCAAGCCAGTCGGGATGATGAACGAGCGTATGGGCCAACGCATCCGGAAACTGAGCCCGACCATCGGCGGCGAGGTAATGGTGTTGAACGAGTCGCGCCGGGTGCCATTCCACCAGCACATTGCCAAAATCAAAAACTATATTCATGCATGAAGCATAGGCGATTGAATCGGCGACAGACGTGATGAAATACCGATTGATTGACTAGCCACGCCTACGATCTGTAGGAGCGGCCTTGGCCGCGATCCTACCGTGGAATCGTGGCCAAGGCCGCTCCTACAAACTCTCCGAGAATCAACCGAGACAACGCACCATGACAAGCCCCACCGCCGATCTATTCGAATCCCTCATCGGGCAAGACCTCAAAATCGCCGTCGCAAACGGCAGCGAGCTCTGGCGCGTGACGAGCGTGAAACGCGGTCAGACTCATGCGCTGCGCAGCGATCAGCCGTTCAATGTCTACCTGACCGCACCCGCCGACAATGACCGGCGACAAGGCGTGCGCACGAGCCTGTTGCCCGGTGGCGAGACGCTTGAGTTCTTCGCTGTGCCGCTCGCCGCGACGAGTGACGGCGTGTCCTACGAGCTGGTTTTCAACTAGATGATCGTGCCAGCGGCGGGCGGCGGTTCACACACCATATAGAGATACAGGCCGCGCGTCTCAATCTCGCGAAATCCCTGCCGTTCATACAAGTGTCGAGCGGGATTAAACGGCTCGACGTGTAAGCCCATCGGGATGCCCGCTGTGTGGGCTTGTTGCAGCAGCGCACCACTGATTGCGCCGCCGATGCCGAGATTGCGCGTTGCGTTGATCAACGTAATTTCCATCAGTCGCAGCTCTTTGGCGGTGTGCTCAAAATACACCCGACCCACAGGTCGCCCGTCGCGCTCGATGATCAGAAATTCGGCTTTGGGATAGTGCTGGCGATAGTGCGCGTGCTGCGCGTCAAACTGCTGGCGGCAGAACGTCTGCTTCACCTCGTCGGGCCAGTCGACCGCCGCGAGTTCCGCCTGACGCGTCAGCGCGTAGAGCGACGCAGAAAAATCGAGATCGGCCGCGGTCTCCGTCCGGACAACAACAGACATTTCGGGCAAGGCGTCACGCAACGCGCGGCTAACGAATTCCATTTTGCGTCAAAAAGAACAATTTGTTGGAGCGGCCCTGGCCGCGATTGCCACCGTATCGCGGCCAAGGCCGCTCCAACGGGAAGTCAATGACGGCTATCGGGTCTCGGGTCTCGGGTCTCGCGAGATGCCAGCGCAGTGCGGCGCTACACCCATTCGCCATGCACCACAAAGCTCAGGTAGGTGAAATCGAGACCCAGCACGCGGTTCTCGCGTACCGGTGCGCGCGGGTTGCCGGTATACGCGTAGCGCCCGAGATCAGGTGCAACGCCGGTGGCGGCACTCGGTCCCGCCAGCACGTACACACCGGGCAACAATTGTGGCCCGGAGCCACTCGCGGCGAAGGCGAAGAAGCCAGACGTGCGCGCGCCTGTTACAGGGATATGAGTGATCTCGAAGCCACCGAACGCCAGTTCGTGCGCGCTGAACAGCACCGACTGGCTGGTTCCACCGAGCGGCATCGGCGCGTGCGACCACAGATCATGGCGAGCAGTCACACCGTCAGAAGTGTGATGCACCGCCACCACCTGCACATGGTCGTCGGCGAACGCCCCAGCAGCTGTGCTGAGGCCATGAAATGACACGTCGCGGAGCGGAGACAGCACCAGTTGCGCCGTACCGTCCGCCGCCCCTTTGGGTGCGGCGGTGAACGTCGCATCCTCGGCAAACCGCGACAGCGCGAACGGAAAACTGCCGCCACTAACGCGAGCCACCACGGGCTCAGCGACAAGCGCCCGCCCGCCGCCTTTCGCCGCGCCAGCCGCGACCGGGCCACCGGAGAGAACCGAGGTCGCCCCGGCCACCGCCGCGCCGACGCCAGCACTGGCGCTGACCCACAAAAAATCTCTACGATCCATAAAAATCTCTCTTTGGAAACGCTGAATCAGTCAGTTTGTCATCCCCGTAGCTCGATACGGAGATGAGACTAATCGGCGTTTCTTTATCGCCTTAGGTTCGCGGCGGGAAGACACCTTGCAGCGCAATGTTGAAGTAGTAGGTCAGGTACGGCATCATATTGTTGTGCGGCTGACCACTGCCCGCGAGCGCAAGAGCCTGAGGGCTCATCGCGGCGGGACCCGTCATCAAAGGATTGTAGAGATTGCCGGGCGATGGCGTGCCCAGCGTCTGGGTCGGACTAGGTATCCGCGAGTCTGCCGGATCGCCGGTGTATGCCAACACCGAATGGTTATGTTGCGGCATTTCGGTTTGCAGCAACGTCACCGTGTCTGATCCGCCGGTTTCGCCCAGATCATGCAGCGAGAGTCCCGGTCCCTGACCCGGATGCATCGGCGCGCTGCCCTGCAGGTTCGGCAACGCGAAGTTTGACTTGCCGTCGCCGCCGTAGGTGGTGCCGAGTAGCGAAAAGAGCGCTGTGTTTTGCGAGAGCGGCAACAGCTGACCGTTACACCAAGCCCAGCCCTTGGGTGCAAAGTTAAAGGGAAAGATTCTGATTTCAGCTACAAATGGATCTGCCATGATGGTTCCCTTTAAGTTGGTGACGGGAAAATCCCGAACAGCGAGATGATGAAGTTGATGCACAGGTACGGCTGAAAATTGGTATGCGGTTGATTACCGCCCACCTGCGTTATCGTGCTGGCGTTGAGCGGCGTGTCAGGCGCTGCGGTGTAGTACATGCTCAGCGACGGCGGCACGGCAACAACCCCGCCGTTATCGGTGATCTGATTGGCCGCATCGCCAGACGCCACCATCGCGTGCGTGTGGGCTGGGATCTGCTGCGTCGTCAGTGTGACCGTCTCCGACCCACCCGTCTGGGCAAGAACGAAACCACTGCCTTGATGAATTGGCAGGCGCCCGCGTAAATCCGGCAATGCAAAGGTGCTCTGCCCGTCGCCGCCATAGGTCGTGCCGATCAACTGAAACAGCGTTTCGTTCTCGGAGATCGGAAGCAACGATCCGTCGCAAAACATCCACCCTGCGGGAGCGAAGTTCCCGCCAAACATTCTTACTTCGCCTACATATGGTTGTGCCATCGTTGTCTCCTAGTTAGGCGAAGGGAAGATTCCCTGAAGCGCGATACAGAAATTGAGTGCCAGATACGGCTGCACATTCTGGTGTGCCTGACTGCCACCGGTGTTGGTGACTGTCGCCGGGCTGAGCGTGGTCAGGTTGGTCAGACTGTTGCGGTAGGCAAAGGTCGGCACACCGGCCAGCATGGCGTTCGTGGGATTGCCGGTTGTCGCCGTGGCTGGCTGGACTTGTCCGGTGTGGGTGTGCTGCGGCATTTCGGGAGGTGACAGTGTGTGCGCCTGCTCACCGCCTGGTTGGCCAAGCGTGTGCCCGTTACCGACCTCGATGGGAGTGCGCCCGCGATTGTCTGGCAGCGCAAAATTGACGCGCCCGTCGCCTCCGAACGTCGTGCCAAGCAACGAAAAAAGCGCCTGATTCTGGTTAATGGGCAGTAATTGGCCATTACACATAGCCCAGCCCTTGGGGGCGAAATTGAAGCTCATGATCCTGATTTCGGCAAGAAATGGTTCTGCCATGTTTGCTACTCCTTAAAGTGTTTGCGAAGGTCATGTCGGACGGTCGAAGTCGGCAACTCAGTTCGGCTGCGCCAGTCGGAAATCTTCAGTCGCAAGAAAATTAAATAACGCTAAACGCCTGACGCTGCGGGGATGTCGGCCGCAACGCTTATGCCTTGGGTGCGCCCCCTTGGCTCAACCTGCCTTTCGTCTAAGTCTTTGAAAACAACCCGCAAATATGTTTTCGCGTTGATCGCAGGCTGCGGCGTCGGCATGGGCGAGGAGACCGCAGGCATGCAGCCTCCGCCACGAATGCTTGTCCTTCCGCCGACGGTGTGTCCTACGGGCACGCCGCCCCTCCGGCGAAGCCAAGGGCTCCGGTCGTCGAATTGGTCGCCGCGCCGCCGTTTCGTCCGGAGATGAACGCGTTGACAGCGGCCGCGTCAGTTGCGGCACCGCCGTAACCGGGCAACCGGAGCGTGTTGGTGTTGGCGAGATTGGTGAGGCGGACGTCGCCACCTGGCCACGGGCCGCTGAAGATATTTGGCTCACCAGCTAATGTGCCACCGATCTCGGCACATACGGTTGTACTCGCTCCGCCGCTGTTGATTGGCGACACTTGGAGCGCGCGTTGAAAGAGCGGTGAGCCCGTCGTGTCTGGTTCAGCGAGTGTGTTCCCTTTGAACCTTGCCGACGACGTAAACGTCGCTCCGGCACCAACGGTGTTCTGGAAGTTGATACCGAGGCTGTTTACCTGCCGGATGTCGTTGTTGGTCACGGTCGGATTGAAGGCTCCCTGCGTTCCCGGCAAGAGTCCGAGGCCCGCGCAGCCGCCCGTACAACCCGAACCAAGCACGCCAGCCTTGCCGATCCTGTTGCCGCTAAACGTTCCGTTTAGCAGCGAGGTTGCGACTGTAGACGCACCGCTGATCGTTACGGCATAGATCGCGCCATCCAGGCCA
>JANNYE010000143.1:0-10541 GCA_031409935.1 Burkholderiales bacterium
CAGGCACGCGCAGCCATCGAAGGGCTGAAAACGGGCGAAGCCGTGGTGCAAAACTTCGGCACACCGCAGGATGTGTTGGTGCGGCTGCCACTGATCGCTGGGGTGACCAATGCGCAGATGAGTGAAAAACTTTTCACAGCACTCTGTGGCACGAGAGCCCTCACCGACGCCAAAACGGCTTGCGGTGACGGCGCAGAAAAAATCGAGCTCAAGCGCGTTGAGTTTGTCGGCCCACAGGTGGGTAAGGAGCTTTTTGAGAGCGGAGCGCTGGCGCTGTTGCTGGTGATCGCAGGCATCATGGGCTACCTTGCAATCCGCTTTGAATGGCGCTTTGCCGTCGCCGCGATTGTCGCGAACCTGCACGACATCATCATCATTCTCGGTCTGTTCGCCATCTTTGGCTGGGAGTTCAACTTGCCGGTGCTGGCGGGTATTCTGGCCATCCTCGGCTACTCGGTGAACGAGTCTGTGGTGGTCGCCGATCGGGTGCGTGAAAACTTCCGCAAGATGCGCAAAGCGAGTGTCGATCACGTGATCGATAACGCCATCACCAGCACGATTTCGCGCACCATCATTACTCACGGGTCAACGCAGATCATGGTGCTCGCCATGCTGTTTTTCGGCGGCGAAACGTTGCACTATTTCGCGCTCGCACTGACCATCGGTATCTGCTTCGGTATCTACTCGTCGGTCTTGGTGATGGCCCCACTCGTGCGCTGGTTAGGCACGTCGCGTGAAAACTTGGTGAAGCCGGAAGGCAAGCCGAAGGACGCGTTGGAAGCCGAAAAAATACTGGCCTAATTCCACTTACTTGTAGGAGCGGCTTTGCCGCGACCCGGCGCAAAAATCGCCAACAGTCGCGGCAGAGCCGCTCCTACAGTTAAATAAATTAAGCGAGGATTTTTTCAGCTTCCAACGCGTCCTTCGGCTTGCCTTCCGGCTTGACCAAGTTTTCGCGCGACGTGCCCAACCAGCGCACCAGTGGTGCCATGACGAGCACCGACGAGTAAATGCCGAAGCAGATGCCGATGGTCAGCGCGAGGGCGAAATAGTGCAGCGTTTCGCCGCCGAAAAACAGCATCGCGAGCACCATGATTTGCGTCGAGCCGTGAGTGATGATGGTGCGGCTGATGGTGCTAGTGATAGCGTTGTCGATCACGTCATCAACGCTCGCTTTACGCATTTTGCGGAAGTTTTCGCGCACCCGATCAGCGATCACCACCGACTCGTTCACCGAGTAGCCGAGGATCGCCAAGATGCCCGCCAGCACAGGCAAATTGAACTCCCAACCGAAGATGGCAAACAGGCCGAGAATGATGATGATGTCGTGCAGGTTGGCGACAATCGCCGCGACGGCGAAGCGCCATTCAAAGCGGATTGCAAGATAGCCCATGATGCCCGCGATCACCAGCAACAGCGCCAGCGCGCCGCTCTCAAAAAGCTCCTTACCCACCTGCGGGCCGACGAACTCGACGCGCTTGAGATCGATTTTTTCCAAGCCGTCGCCACACGCCGTTTTTTCTGCCGAAATGACGCGGCTGCCGCACATCGCCGCAAACAACTTCTCGCTCATCTGGGCATTGGTGATGCCTGCAATGATAGGCAGCCGCACCAGCACGTCTTGCGGCGTACCGAAGTTTTGCACCACCGCCTCGCCGGTTTTGAGCGTCTCGACAGCGGTGCGCGCTTGGGTCATATCTGCGGGCTTTGCGTAGCGCAGCTCAGCCACGGTGCCGCCGGTGAAGTCGATGCCGAAGTGCAGCCCTTTGTAGCCCAGTGCGCCCACGGCAATCAAAAAGGTGATGAGAGAAATGGCGTTGAATATCAACGCGTATTTCATGAACGGCAGGTCTTTTCTGAAGCGGAAAAATTCCATGAGTTACTCCTGTTTTCTTTCGCTTACGTTATGGTTTGGGCTGCGGCAGCGCTGGCGTGTCGGCAATGTCCAGCGCGGACGGCGCGTCTCTGGCAACGCCCTGCACACCATCGATACTGGCTGCGCCTTCGCTGGGCCGCCAGATCGTCCCAATTGAAATTTTCTCGAGCTTTTTCTTAGCGCCATAGACCAGATTCACGATGCCGCGCGAGAAGAACACGGCCGAGAACATGGATGTGAGGATGCCCAAGCAATGCACCACGGCAAAGCCTTTGATTGGACCAGAGCCGAAGGTGAACAGCGCGATGCCTGCAATCAGTGTGGTGACGTTAGAGTCAAGAATCGTCGCCCACGCGTGCTCGAAACCAGCGGAGATCGCCTCTTGCGGCTTGAGGCCACGGCGCAACTCTTCGCGAATGCGTTCGTTGATCAGCACGTTGGCGTCAATAGCCATACCGAGTGTCAGCGCAATAGCAGCAATACCCGGCAGCGTCAACGTCGCTTGCAGCATCGACAAAAGAGCAATCAGTAGCAAGAGATTGACGGTCAGTGCGAGCGTCGAGATCAAGCCCATCACCGCGTAGTACACGCAGATGAACGCGGCCAGTGCGACGAAGCCCCAAGTCACCGAGTTGAAGCCACGCTCGATGTTCTCGGCACCGAGGCTTGGGCCAACGGTCCGCTCTTCAATAATTTCCATCGGCGCGGCGATGGAGCCAGAGCGAATCAGCAATGCAATGTCGCTCGTTTCACGTGTGCTCATGCGGCCGGTGATCTGAAAGCTGCTGCCCAATTCGCTTTGAATCGTCGGCGCGGTGATGACCTCGGCTTTGCCTTTTTCGATCAGCACAATGGCCATGCGGTTGCCGACGTTTTGACCCGTGACTTCACGCAGAATGCGCGCACCCTGACCATCGGTGCTGATGCGCACGATTGGTTGGTTGGTTTGCCCGTCGAACGCGGGTTCCGCGCCGTTGATGCGCTCGCCAGTGATGATGAATTGCTTCTTGACCAGAATCTGGCCGCCGTCGCGATCATTCATCAGCTCGGTGCCAAAAGGCGCATTGCCGTTTTGCGCCGCCTGAAGCGACGCGCTGTTTTTGCTTGCGTCTGCTTCGACCATACGCAGTTCAAGCGTGCCGGTACGACCGATCACGTCTTTCAGTCGTGCGGGGTCAGAGGCACCGGGCACCTGAATCACGATTCGATCTGCGCCCTGCTTTTGGATTATCGGTTCGGTCAAGCCCAAAGCGTTGATGCGGTTGCCGAGCACCTTTTGGTTTTGCTCAATGGCCGCATCCGCGAGCTTGCGTTTAGCGTCTTCTTTCAGCGTGATAACCAAGCGTAAATCAGCCGCTGCACCATCTTCCTTGATCAACAAATCGGCGTTGCTGGTGGCGATTTCCTTTGACGCCTTCTCACGCTCCACCGGGTCGCTGAATTTCACAGCGATGGTGTCGCCTGCTTTATCCACACCGCCGTATTGAATTTTTTTCTCGCGCATCAGCGCGCGAACGTCCGATGCAGAACGATCAGCAGCACGATCAAGCGCGCCCTTCATGTCGACTTGCATCAGAAAATGAACGCCACCGCGAAGGTCAAGCCCCAGCGCCATTGGCTTCGCGTTGACCTCTTGCATCCAGCGCGGCGTGGTTGACTCGTTGGTTAAGGCGATGATGTAGTTGCCCGTGCCGTCGGCTAGGCCACCGTTCAAGTCCTTGATCAAAACGTCTTTCGCCTTCGACTGCGTCGCCGTGTCACCCGAACCGAATCGAATATGCACGCCGTTGGCAGGATCAAGGCCCGACGTGGCGACGGGGAGGTTTGCTGCTTTGAGCGTCTTCTCAACGCGGTCAAGCAGCGCAGCATCCAAGCGCACTGAGGTCTTGTTGGTGGACACTTGTACCGCAGGGACTTGCGGGAAGACGTTGGGCAGGGTGTAGAACAGACCGATCAAGACCGCGAAGATCATGACCAAGTATTTCCACAAGGGGTAGCGATTCATAGGGATGTCCTATGCTGAGATTGAACGCAAATTGGGGCGAACGCGTGTTTCCCAATACGTCAGAAATTGGCGCGTCAGCTTTGCGGTGCGCGCCGTGAATTTGCTAAATCTGTTTTAGCGAGCCCTTGGGCAATAGGGCTGTGATGGCATTGCGCTGAAATGCAATCTCAGTGCTGCCGCCTACCTGTAACGTGATGTAGTTGTCATCAAGTTTCATCACTTTGCCGACCATGCCGCCAGCGGTGACCACTTCGTCGCCTTTTTGTACGGCTTCGATCATCGCCTTTTGTTCTTTGGCGCGCTTTTGCTGCGGGCGAATCAACAGAAAATAAAAGACAACAAAAATGCCGACCATGGGCAACAGCGAGAGGAATTCGTTACCTGCACCGCCACCAAAGAGGGACTGCGCGTGAGCCGTACTGATCATGGAGAAACCCTCATCGAATCAAAAAGTTAACTTCGAATTGTAACGGCGTCGGCACGCTGCGCGCCAAGCCCTCTTTGGCTGCGTCTAGCCGGGGGTGTGTCGCACCGCTTATTCCATTTCTAATTCAATAGGAGACTAGGCGCGACGACGCAAACAGTGCGTGAGCACGGCAAGGAGGAGCGACAACGTATCGTATTGAATTAGAAATGGAATTAGCTGCTAGTGCCGCTGGATCGGGTCAACCGCGCTCATGGGGGAGCTCGTTCGGTGCATCCCGCGCCGCCCACTCGCGTGCGAGCATCGAGTAGGCAAACGTATCTCGGATCTTGCCGTGATGATCGCGGCAATCACCACGCAAATGCGCCTCTCGGGTGAAGCCAACGCGCTCGAACAATCGCCAGCTGCGGTCATTTAAAACGTCTACCGTACCCCACACGCGGTTCGCACCGATATGCTCAAACGCGAGCGTGCAACACAGTCGCACCGCATCTGTGCCAATGCCTTGTCCACGCACACTTTGGCGCAGAAACCAGCCGATTTCAAGCGACGGCACTTTCCAGTCAAAACCATGAAAACCGGTGCCGCCGTAAAGCGTTTTTTCATCTTTTGAGAAGATACCAAGGATCAGCGATTCGCGGGTGATCCATTTGCCCGCCATTTCGCGGACGTAGGACTCAGCATCAGCCACGGTCTTGTGATGATCGACCCAACGGAGCCATTGCGACAGATTCTTGCGATCCTCGTCTACTACATCAAAAAACGCTGCGCCATCGCCTTCACGATAGGGTCGCAGCACAAGCTTTTCAATCTCAAAGCGCTCCGGTAGCTTAATCAAACGTGGGTGCGTAATTGCGGGCACTTACGCCTCGCCCACGGCCAGCTCAGCCCCCGCCTTGAGCGAGGCTTCAATGAACGGATCAAGATCCCCATCAAGCACAGCGCCTGTATTGCCAGTCTCATGACCGGTGCGCAAATCCTTGATGCGCGACTGATCGAGCACGTAGCTGCGTATTTGGTGGCCCCAGCCGATGTCGCTCTTGGTGTCTTCAAGCTTTTGCTGCGCAGCCTGACGAATGCGCAATTCGTGTTCGTACAGCCGTGAGCGCAGCCGCTTCCAAGCAACATCGCGATTGCTATGCTGGCTGCGACCATCTTGACATTGCACCACAATGCCCGTCGGGATGTGCGTCAATCTAACCGCAGAATCGGTCTTGTTGATGTGCTGTCCACCGGCGCCGCTGGCGCGGAAGGTATCGGTGCGTACGTCTGACGGGTTGATGTCAATTTCGATGGAATCGTCGACCTCGGGGTACACAAATACCGACGCAAATGACGTATGTCGCCGCGCGTTGCTGTCAAACGGGCTCTTGCGGACCAGGCGATGAATGCCAGTTTCAGTACGCAGGTAGCCGTACGCAAAATCGCCAGTGAGCTTGATTGATGCACTTTTAAGGCCCGCTACATCACCGTCCGATTCTTCAAGAACCTCAACCTTGAATCCGCGTCGCTCGCCGTAACGGCAGTACATGCGAAATAGCATCTGCGCCCAGTCTTGGGCCTCGGTGCCACCTGAACCTGAATTGATATCCAAGAAGCAGTTTGACTCATCCTGCTCACCGGAAAACATCCGCTTAAACTCAAGTTCAGAAAGTATGCCCGTGATCTTTGCAACATCCACTTTGAGGCTGACCAAAGTGGCTTCGTCACCCTCCATCTCGGCGAGCTCCAGCAATTCTGCAGCGCCCTGACTGTCCGCCGTCAGTGTGTCGATATACGCAATAACGCCATCAATCAGGCGTTTTTCTTTACCCAGTTCTCGCGCCCGGTTGGCGTCGTCCCATACTTTCGGACTCTCTAGCTCGGCATTTAGCTCAAGCAGGCGCTGCGCTTTTTTGTCGTATTCAAAGTAACCCCCGAAGTTCCGCGACTTTGGCGCGAGCGGTGCCGATCGCACCAGCGAGTTCGTTGATTAATTCATTCATCGCGTTACGTCCTTTAATTCTGTATTTTAGGTCGTAAAAAAGCCGGGCAACTGCCCGGCTTTCTTCTCGCACTAGTGCTATCGGCTGATTGTCCGACGACGATTCGCGCTTTGCCGCAGCCCGGCCACACCTAACAACATCGCAATTAACCACCAGGGTACCACTGGAATTTCTTGCGGTTCGGGCAATGGCGGTGCCAGCACTTGGAAACTGGTCGATGACGGGTTATTAACCAATGTGACCTCTATGTCCACCGTACTCACGTTCGATGTCAACTGTCCACCACCGCCCGTTGGAAGGAACGTAACTGTATACACGGCCACTGGGATGGTGTTCGGTGGCACGTAGAGGATGAGCGGCCAAGTCACAACGCCAGTGCTCGGATTGAACACGCCGCCATTGCTCGGCACCACGTTCGTTACGCCCGGTGGCAGGCGCAAAACTACGGTGGCTGGAGCCGCAGGACTTCCGCCAATATTGGACATGACGACCGTTGCCGTAACCGGATCACAGGCGAGAAGTCGTGTCCCGGCAGCAGCATTGGTAGCCGCGCCCGCCACTTTGGCGATATTCGCCGGGGCGACACTTGTGCTACACGCAGGAACCGTCGACGACGACATCGTGACTGTCGTGATCAAGTCGGCAGGAGGCTGCGGGATGTTAGTGATTACCGGTCCGCCAATGTTGTCAGTTGGATCAGGATCGATCACGTTAGGCGGCGGTGAAATCCGTGCGCTGTTCTGCAACGGACCGACTTGAGGCGCGGTAGCGCTCACTTGAATCACAGCCTGCCCGCCAGCGGGCAGCGTGGTCATCACCAATGAGAGATTACCCACACCGGAGCCTACCCCACACACCGCCCCGCCTGATCCGACGCAAGTCCACGTCACGTTAGATAACGTGGGCGGGAAGACGTCAGTAATAACGGATCCATTAGCTGACGCAGGGCCATTGTTCACCACTGACAGCGTGTAGCTCATGGCGCCACGCGGCTGCACCGTTGTTGGCCCGGTTTTAATGATGGCAAGGTTCGCAACGATTGGCGGCACCGTCACCACTGAGGTGGTTGCGGTAGACGAATTGTTGCCTGGTATCGGATCAACAATGCCGTTCGGTGTCGCAATCGTCGCCGTGTTCACCAACGTGGTGCCGCCCGGTGTCGCAGCGCTCACGATGCCGCTCACCAGATAACGTAGGCGACCATTCATCGGCATCACGGGCACCGTATTCACGATGGAATTGCCCGAGCCCGTAGCCTGAGCGCACACCGCGCCTCCTGAGGACGAACAGCTCCAGGTGACACCCGTTACCTGTGCCGGCAGCACATCGCTGAATGCTGCCCCGTCGGCATTGCTCGGGCCAGCGTTAACCACATCGATGACGTAGTTCACAGCACTTCCCGGCGTGGTCGATGCCGTACCCACTTTAGTGACAGACAAGTCGGCTGTGTTCACTGGCGTGCCAACGACGGTGGTCACCGAGCTGGTGTTGTTGGTGAGATTCGGATCCACCACGTTGGCGGGTGGAATGACCGTCGCCACGTTGACAATCGTACCCGACGCAGGCGCGGTCGCTCTTATCGTAATGACGACGCTGCCGCCAGAGGGGAACGATGGAATCGTGCCGGATAGAACACCGCCAACGAGGTTGACCGTTACCGCTGCGCATGCGCTCGTACCAGCGCCCGCCGTGCCGGTGCAGGCGACGGTAACGCCAGTAAGCGTGGCTGGCAGCGGATCGGAGAAGGTCGCACCGTTGGCCGCGAAAGCGCCATTGTTGGACACGGTAAGCGTGTAGACAATCGGTGCGTTCGGCGACACGTTGGCCGGTCCATTTTTCTGGATAGTCAAGTCGGCTGTTGGTACGTCGGGTATCGTGGTGATCACTGGTCCGCCGACGTTGTCAGATGGCTCTGGATCAGTCACGCCAGGCGGCGTGGCAATCGAGGCCGAGTTCTGGAACGTGCCCGATTGAGGCGCGGTCGCTGTCACCACAAAAGTAGCCTGACCACCCAAGGGGAACAGCGGGAGGGTGGTTGCAATGTTGCCTGAACCCGTGGCCGACTGGCAGGTTGCGCCAAACGTACCCACGCAAGTCCAAGTAGCGCCCGTTAGCACATTCGGCAATTCGTCGACAACGCTGGCATTGTTTGCGGCAGCCGGTCCGTTGTTGGTGGCAACAATGGTGTAGGTCACGCGCCCGAGCGGCATGACCGTCGACGGGCCAATTTTCGATATTGACAGATTGGCAACTGTGGGTTGCGTAGTCGTGACCGTCGTTAGCGCAGTGCTGGTGTTGTTGTTCAGATCAGGATCCAACAATCCAAGCGGCGGCGTGATAGTCGCCGTGTTGCTAATGACCTGAGCCGATGTGGGCGCGCTACCGGTGACAAGGTAGCGCAACAAACCATTCATCGGCAGCACGCTGATGGTCTGATTGATCACGTTGCCCGAACCGCTAGCCTGCGGGCATAGCGCGCCGCCTGAAGCAGTACACGTCCATGTAACGCTGCCAACCGCTGCGGGGATAGGGTCTGAGAAGACCGCGCCATCAGCTGGTGCAGGTCCGGCGTTGACCACTGCCAAGGTGTAAGAGATGACATTGGTGACTGGTGGCCGATTGGTACTAGCCGCTACCGTGTTAGTAGCTACTTTGGTAACCGACAAATCTGCGCGGCTTCGCGGCACGCCAATGACCGTGGTCACGCTGCTGGTGTTATTGGTCAAGTCGGGGTCGCGCACGTCGGCGGGCGGCGTAATGGTCGACACATTAAGCATCGTTCCGCTAGCAGGTGCCGTACCGATTATCGTGATGATCACACTTGCTCCCGATGGGAAAACAGGGATCACACCGGACACGATGCCGCCAACGTTGTTCACCGTAATGGCGTTGCATGGGCTGGTGCCCGCGCCGGCCACTGCGGTACACGTTGCTGTGGTGTTGCTCAACGCTGCCGGCAGCGTGTCGGCAAACGTAGCACCATTGGCTGCACTCAAACCGTTGTTAATCAGGGTAAGGGTGTAGGTGATAGTGCTGCCAGCGATGGCCACAGCCGGTCCGTTCTTCTGTATCGCGAGATCAGCAAGTTTGTCCGGAGGCCCGTCAATACAGGCGTTACTGTTGCTCACGCTGCTGCCGGTAATGTTTACCGCGTTGTACAGCCCATTGCCCGCACCAGACGAGGCGCTGCAAGCCAGATTGGTGGCAATCGCCGTCGTCGTGAAGCCAATCGTGACGGTGTACACATGAGTCGAATCGGGCGCAATGGCGATGTTTGCCGCGCTGATTTGCCCTGACACTCCGTTAGCAACGGTCGGTAGCGCGGGATTCACCACACCACCTCCGCTCGGTGTGACCGTCCTGCTGGTTAACGTGACGCCTGTGCTTGGGAAGCCCGGTGTGTCAAACAAGGTGTAGTTACCCGTCGCACTGCCGCTGTTCACCACTGTGACGGTGTAGGCGACCGAGTACGGATTGGCGGAACCAGACAACGTCGGATTCGTTTTGGACACGATGATTTGCGGCAACCCCGGGCCGTTCACGCAGGCGTTGCTGCTCGCGCTATTGCTGCCCGTTACGCTGGATGCGTTGTAGAGCCCGTTGCCTGCCCCGTTGCTTTGGCTACAAGCCAAATTGGTTGCCGTTGCGGTCGTGTTGAACGTGATGTTAACCGTGTACACATGTGACGCACCGGTTCTGATTGCAAGATTTCCAGCGCTAATTTGAGCGGGCGCACCATTGGTAGGCGCTGCGGCCAACCCCGGATTAACCACACCGGTGACTGGAGCGGTCAGCGGTGTATTAACCGTCCAATTGGTGATATTTAGACCGTTCGCGAAGCTTGGTGTGTCCGAAAGCGTGTACACACCATCGGCACCACCAACGTTGGCCACCGTGACCGTGTAGGACACGGTATACGGGTTCCCCGAAGCGGTTACCGAGCCCACTGCCTTAACGAGGGTCAGGGCCGGCGGTGTCGGACGACAGTCGTTGTTGGTCTGGCCTGTTGGACTGCCGCCTGGGACTAACGTGGCGGTGTTGTTCAATCCAGTGTTGGTGGTATTGCCCGGTGTGGTGATGTCACAGCCCGCACCGTTCTCCGCCGGCACAACACTGCCCGGCACGACCGTGAAGGTCACCACTAGGGTGTAGGTGTGCACCGTGGGTGTGGCCACCGAGCCCGCCGCAATGGCTTGATCAGTGTTAGCCGAGACGCTCGAGCCCGGGGTCGGGCCACTGCCTATCAGGTTG
>JANNYE010000144.1:0-142835 GCA_031409935.1 Burkholderiales bacterium
CAGCGATTGTCACCAACCTGCACGACATCATCATCATTCTGGGCCTGTTCGCCATCTTTGGCTGGGAGTTCAACTTGCCGGTGCTGGCAGGTATTCTGGCCATCCTCGGCTATTCGGTGAACGAGTCTGTGGTGGTCGCCGATCGGGTGCGCGAAAACTTCCGCAAGATGCGCAAAGCCAGCGTCGACCACGTGATCGACAACGCCATCACCAGCACGATTTCGCGCACCATCATCACTCACGGGTCAACGCAAATCATGGTGCTCGCGATGCTGTTTTTCGGCGGTGAAACGCTGCACTATTTCGCCCTCGCGTTGACCATCGGTATCTGTTTCGGCATCTACTCGTCGGTGTTGGTGATGGCCCCACTCGTGCGCTGGCTGGGCACGTCGCGCGAAAACTTGGTCAAGCCGGAAGGCAAGCCGAAGGACGCGTTGGAAGCTGAAAAGATTCTGGCGTAATTCGTTGAACTGTAGGAGCGGCCTTGGCCGCGATCCCATCGTCGATCCTCTCTTGGAATCAACCTTGTGATCGCGGCCAAGGCCGCTCCTACATTCGCCACACCAAAAAAATATGTTCGCCGAAATCCTCAGCTTCTTCACCTCGCTCGACGTACATCTTGCCGCGCTTGCGACGGGCTCTCCTGTGTTGTTCTTCGGCGTGGTCACGCTCATCATCTTCGCCGAAACCGGGCTGGTGGTGATGCCTTTGCTGCCCGGCGATTCGCTGCTATTCGTCGCGGGCGCGGTCACCGCGATCTCGGGCCTTAACGTTCACCTGTTCGTCGTGATTTTGATTGCCGCTGCCGTGCTCGGTGACTCAGTGAATTACTTCGTCGGTAGCAAGCTCGGCATGAAGGCGTTCGAAAACAAACAGTCGCGCATTTTTAAGCCCGCCTATTTGGAGCGCACGCAGGCGTTTTACGACAAATACGGCGCGTTCTCGATTGTGATGGGTCGCTTCGTGCCGATTGTGCGCACCTTTGTGCCGTTTCTGGCGGGCGTGGCGCAGATGCCATATCGCACGTTTTTTCTCTACAACGTGATCGGCGGCGTGGCGTGGATTTCATCGCTGATGTACGCCGGCTATTTGTTCGGCAACATCCCATGGGTGAAGAAAAACCTGTCGCTGATCGTGATTGGTATCGTGATCGTTTCGGTGTTGCCGATGCTGATCAAGGTGTGGCAGGAACGCCGCAAGGCAATCTAGAAGCGGAGTGGGGCGCGTCGCTCGCAAGCGTAATAGCTGTCTACACCGGCTACCGGTTCGGCAATGTGCCGTGGGTCAAGCAGAACCTGTCGCTGATCATCGCCGGCATTCTGGTGGTTTCGGTGCTTCCGATTGCGATCAAAGTCTGGCGGGAGCGGCGAAAGAAATCGCCCGAGGAACGACTGTGGCCGCGACAGATGTCCGCGGTGTGACTACGTTTCAACGTTGGGTCGTAACCAGGCCCACTTCGGCAATCACGAATGACCCCACGCTGGAATGTCCATTCCATTTGGGCTTGATGCCGCTTCAGCGCGCAGCCGACTTTACGCAACAAGCCATCCAGTCGAGTTCCTGACTTTTGGTAGATCAAGCGCAATTCAAATGTAGCTTTCCGTCAATCGTGGATGCCGCTCGACAATGCATTCAATCGACTAAAGCTGTTGATTCAGCAGGATGCAGCTTCGCCCGCGCTCACTCCCGGCGCGGCGCGAAGATCGTGATTATCAGACAGCACAGCTTGCTAGATTCGCGCCAGATGACACCACCGTGCGCACACTTAAACGATGCCACCGTATCGTTACGCGGCGGCTGCTTGTACGTACCGCTATGGCGCGAAATTCGTTCCGCAATTGGCGTTCAGATTGTTGCGCGTAAGGTTCCACTGGCCTTGCGTGATGCCGGTACCGACCACTGCGTTGGCGCTGCCGAAGCCGAGCATTGCGCGCAGCAATACGAGGCCTTCTTTGATTGCGCTGACCTGAGTGTCGGCGTCCATGTCAAGGCTACAACTGGCGGCAACCAGTTCGCCGACCTGCGCTTCGATTGAGCCCATGTCAATGCTGCTGACCACTCGGGTCAGGCCGCGTTGATCCTGCGTGAGGCTCAACAAGTTGCTGCCAGCGCCCAATGCGGGGCTGCCTGCCATCGGCAGAAATGCCGTGGCGTACGGTCGCGAGTTCGCATTCACCAGCGGCATCAGGCGTGCGTTCGGGCCACAAATCACACCACCCACGCAGACCGAGGCCTGATTGGCCACGCCGGGGTTCGGCCCCTCAACCAGCGTGTTGCTGTAAGTGATTTTTGCCGCCTCGTTTGCGCCCGCACTGACCGTGCTTTGCGACGCCGTCCCGCTGCGGTTACCGAGGATGGAGCTGCGCACGACGATGCGGCCGTTGGTCATCGGCGTGGCCGTCCCAGTGAACGCTTCAAGTCCCTCACCGCCGGCTGCTTCATTGCGCGCGCTGGTTGAATTGCTCACCAGCACGTCGATGCCGTTGACCGTGGTGGAGTGCATGTTTACCTTCACGCCACCGCCAAAGTAGCCAGGACCGACCCGGTTAAATGCCACGGTGCTATTGATTAGCCGGTAGATACCATCGGTGTCGAACTGCACGCCGCCCGCGCCAGCCGCGGTCGCAACCGTGCCCGTTGCGTCATTGCCCACCACGGCGATGCGCTCAAGCGTCAATGTGCGGGCTGCACCTCCGAGGCGGGCGCGCAGCCCCCCAAAGGCCTGGTCAGCACGGTTGCGCGTGATGACCCCACCGGTGACTGTTGCGGCACCGACATCGCGGATGTCCATGCCACCGATTTGGCGCGCTTCATTGTCCGCGATGTACAGATTGCTGCCGGTGAAGGAGGCCGAATTGCGCACCTCCAGTCCGCCGCGGTCCGAGTTCGCGCGGTTGAGCACCGCCGCCACCTCATTGGCCGTGATGGTGCCAGTGGGTGCCGCCGCACTGCCGCTTGAACGCAGCGACAGGCCACCGTTGTAGCCGCTGTCGATGTTCGCGTCATTGCTGGCGGTACCGACAGCACGATTGCGAACGGCGCCCACGTTGTTCAGGCTCACCGAATTGGCGTTGTTGGTGGAGAGGCCTCCGAAGCTATCGGCTTCACAATTCTCTACAACCACATCGTCAAGCGTGATCACGTTCACAATGCGACCGCCGAGCACCATGCAGCCGCCCGTAGAAAAGTAGTTCAGCGCACTAGCGGGTACCGAATACGGCGTGGTCGAATGCAGGGCCTGACTGTTGCGCGCCCACACCCTCGTTAACGTAACGCTCGGGCGAGCCGTCGCGGTGGTGGACGCTGCACCCACCCACAGCGCGCCACCACTACCGGATGAATAGTTGGTAGGCACCCCGGGTTCGGAAGCACCCTGGGAGGTGCAGTTGTCAAACGTCACGTCGGTGAGCGTCAGGTTCTCAAAATTGAGCAGGCAGCCACCCCCAGCGCCGGACACACCGGTTGGCGTGACTGATTGATCGAACTGTGTGACCGTTCGACCGTCGCGAATAGTGAGGTTAGAGATCGACACATCAATCAAGGTGTTGTCACCGCCGTCGCTAATCCAGAACGGGCGATAGCTGCCTGTGTGCGGGGTGGCGCTGCCGCTGACGGAGATTCGATTTGCGGTAGGTCCGGTGATCGTGAGCGGCGCGGTGATCCGCAACAGCGCGATATTGTTGATCAGGGGCACTGGCACCTGCGTGCGTTTGCTGCCGTCGAGCACGATGACGGCGGGCCCGGACGCGGTCAACGCCGGTGCGAAGTCAATACTGTCCGGGCCGGAGCCTTGCGTGCAACCATTGCCGCCACCCACCGCGAAGTCGAGGTTCGCAGCCACGATGGCCATGCGCAGCGTGCACTTTGGAGCCGCAAGCGCAACAGGGGCGCCGACCGCGTCAAAGATCGCGCCGGTTCCATCGGGGAATACGTCGTCCAACAGCGAGTTAACGGTGATCGATGCAGCCTGCGCGCTGGCATAACCCAAGACAAAAGCGCTGGTCGCCGCGATCAGCAACATGCGCCGAGCGTTAGACAAGTTTTCTGGCCAATTTGTTTGCATAACGCACCCCGCTTCCGTTTGATTTTGATTCGGATTGAACGGGTTTGCGGCGGACTTATCCGCTGATTTTTACTGCTCGTCAACGCACTACGCTGCCGAACCCTCAGCATCACTGTACGCTTTATTCGTGGAAAAGTGAAGCGCCTGATCACTACCTGTCTGTGTGGGAGTTCCCGCTTCGCCGAAAATCGATATCGATGACTTGGGCATAAAAACGCAGCAGTGCACGATGGCAGGCTTTAAGGCTAACGGGTATCGCTTTTTTACAAACTTCTTGTGCGGCGTGGCCTGGAGGCACGAATGCCGCGTTCAGCGCTGAGTTGTTGCATTATCTAGCGCGATTGTCTGAAACCGTCGCAACGACATGTCGTTCCGACGCAGCGTTTGCCATTAACACTTCAACCACACGGCGGAGCGCGGAAAGCTCCTCCCGCAGTTGCGCCGACGCGACACTTACGGCTTCGAGTTGGGCGACGCGGCCCGTGAGCGTTGCGATCACTGCGTCCTTCTCACCCACAAGCTTCGCGAGTGCCGCAGTTCGTTCGTCCACCTTTTCGTTGAGACCCTGAATCGCCGCCAGCGCCACCCCAGCGGCATCGAGCAGGCCGATGCTCTTGTCGCTGTCGCCGAGGGCGAACGCCGCGTAGAAGTCCTGCGCCATCGGGCCGACGTGCCAGTGATCCTTGTTCGGGCCGTCTTTGGGCTGCCAGCGATACACCGGCATCGCAGCCACTTTCGCGAGCATGGATTGGCCGGTGGTTGGTTTCAGATTGCGTTTGAGGTTGCGGTCGCTGGAGCAGTTCCAGCCGGTGCCTTGTTGGGCAGTGCACGCCCAGCCGATGCCAAGTCCGAGCTGAACGCGTGTCGCGTCGACTGACAGCTGACCAGTGCGAAAATCGAGGTATGCCCCCTGTATCGACTGTATCGACAGGTGGCCAGTATTGATAGACAGGAAGCCAGAGCCGAGTTCGAACAGCCCGCCCCCTGTCGCTCTCACTAGAAATTGATTGGCACCGTAGTTGCCTCGGCCGAAGTCAGCATCAGTGTTGTCGGCAAAAACGAAGTTGCCTGGTGCGCATGCGCCATTTCCGGGTCCGACTCGGGGACTCTTGGCGCGCTTGCCCGCCACAAAGTTAAAGTCGCCGCAGGCTTCATTCTCAATCCCGCCCGCTACAAAAGCATAGTTGCCGCCCGCCGTATTACCGCCACCTCCAGCGACAGCCGCATGCCCGCCAGTGGCGCTGTTGAACCCGCCGCCACTGACGACGCTGCCGAGCCCGGTCGAAGTATTGTGGTAGCCACCGCCAACGGTTGTGTATGCAGCCGTCGCTGCATTTGTGGTGCCCCCCGGCACCGTTGATGCGTCGCCGGTGGCAGAGTTTGATCGTCCACCGCCGATGGCACTCGAACCGCCGCTAGCAACGTTGCTGTCGCCTCCAGCGACGACGGTAAAGGCGTTTGCCGCCGTATTATTCGACCCGCCGCCGACTCTTGATAGTGAAGCGCTCGCGAGGTTGGCATAACCCCCGCCGATGGATGATGCGCTTCCGCTGGCGCGGTTGGAAGCACCTCCCGTGACTGTACTTCGATCACCGTTTGCAGTGTTCGCAAAGCCACCAATGACGGTCGCGTAGTCGTTGGTCGCGGCGTTTGAGCACTGGTCAAATGGCAGAGCGCTGCAGCCGTAACCCGGTAGCCCGCCACCAACGACGGTCACACCCACCACTCCGTCGCTGTGGTAGTTGTTTAGACTACCAGCAACAATATTAGGGCTGTTGGGATGTGGGTCGAAGCGCATTACCTTGTTGCCACGGACCCGAAATTCCAGCGCATTGTTGTCATTGGTACCCAGCACCGCCGTCGCGCCAAACGCATTACCGCCCTGCACGAACCCGTTGACCGCTGTGCCGCATCCTGAAAGCAAGAACGACTGCACCGCAGCGGGCGTACTGCGTGTGCCGCTGCCCAGCGCAACGCCTTTGGTGAGGGCGTCACCAGAAAAACCCGCCAGCTTTCGCGAAATGATGGTCGCGTCCGCCACTGTGAGCGTTGGGTTGCCGGTGATGTTCAAGCCGCACGACGGGCAATTGATCGATGCCTCCACCGTCGCCGCATCCACCGCACTGATGCCCGTGGCCGCCACCAGCGGCGCGCCGGTCAATCCCAGCGCATAGCGGGTCAGGATCAAGCCTTCCACCGCGAGCGATGAGCGACCATCATCGAAGGGACAAGCTTGCGCGGGCGGCGGCGAAACTATCTGCGACATCACCACTGCCGGAAGCAACAGCGCAATCAAACCGATGATTCGGACATAGCAATAAATCGAGCTAATTTTTGACATTGCCGTGGCTCCACTGATTGGCAAAAAATAGGAAACAAACCCGGAAAAACGACCGACACACGAGCATGATTTTGCGCTCGTCCGGGGCTCAATGCAATTCATCTCGTGCATCTTGAATGAGTTACCGCAACCAGCGCGCGGCCACCAGTTCACCCACTTTGCGCCCCACGCTGGTACCCACCTCGCCGGAGTTGCGATAGTGCACACCATCGTAGACACGCGCATCCTGAACTTCTTGTGCGAACTCGGCAAGGCTCTTCCATGTCCGCGTCACGCCGGGCAGGCTCGGACTGGTGCCGCTGAAAGTCAGCGTGCTGCCACTTCCGATTTCAGCTTGCAACACAGCGGCAATCGCACCGGACATCACGCAGTGCGCACACGGGTATTCCGGATGCATCGGCGTGTCGATCAATGGCTGCCACGCGGGGTCGGCAGCGGTTGCGCTGTTGCCGTCCTTGTCGCCGTTACGAATGGCGGTCACCGGACGCCAAAAGTTGTAGGTGTATTTCGCATCAAAAATGGCGATCAGTGCGTCATCGGCTGCGACTGCAACAGCGGCCATCAGTCGTGCGTTTTGTGTCACCTCGCGCCCAGCTTGCAGCGCCACGGTACGCGCCAGTGGCGCGTAAATAATCGGCTGCGTGGTCTCCCAGAAACGTGCTATTTCGGTTTGCACCGCCGTGCGCGTGGTGCTGCTTTTTCCGCCGAGCGCTTTTACTTCGGCGTAGTCGCGCGCCCAAATCTCTCCGGTGAGCGCCGGCGGTGCAGGTGGACGGAACTGGTCGCCTGCGCTCAGCACCCACGGCTTGCGACGCCCCCAGTGCGGTACGGCCACACTCGCCGTGGGAATGTAGGTGCCCGGCGTGGTGGTCGGCACGTAAGTGTCGGGTGCCATCGCGCCGTCGCTGTGGCGCAAAGCGAGGATGGCTGCCGCCGCGTTTTCGCCAAGCGCGACGCCCGCCGCTTTTGCCGGACCGTCAGCCACGTTTACGAGTGCGGCAAGGTAGGCCGCGTCAATCTCCTTTTGTATCTGCGGCATCGCTTTGCCCAGCACACCACCCATGGCTGCGGCGACGGCAGCGTCAATCGATGCTCCATTCGCGGCACGGTTGTCGATGCGGTCGGATTTCGGGTAGCGCCCGCTGATGGCATTCACCGCGTCGAATGCAGCCACGTGCGCCAGCGCCAGAATTCGGTTGGCGTGTGCAGGCGAGACCTTGCCTGCGACCGCCAGATCGTTGGCCTTAGCGTTCCAGTCGGTGATGACGTCAGCGTGGGTAGTGCTGAAGAGGAGCAGCGCGAAGAGACATGCGGGTAGACGTAGGGATGGTGATAATTTCATGATGATTTCCTTTGGAGAGCGACTAAGTCGGGTGATGGATCGGCGGAGTGCGGCTGCCGCCGACTGGCTAGAATTCGCTGCAATTCACGCAGCCCGTTGAAGCGCAATTCACTGCCGTCGGCGACGATTTCAACGGTGCCGGTCAAGCGCGTCGGCAGTCGTGAACTGCGACGGTAGACGCGCACCACATAGCATTCGAGCTGCGTTGATTGAACGTCGCGGATTTCGGTTTCATGCGCTGAATTCATGGCCGCACTGTCGCCGATGCGAACTTACCGATTGCTAACCGATGCGCAGATATTTCACGGATGTCGTGATTTGTCTTGCTCACAGCGGCTGCGGGCGAGTCTGCACGACCAGTCTGCCAGCTGCGTCGCCCTGCTTCAGCCCCTCTTCAACAGCAAGCCGAAAGTGGTAGCCCACGTAAATTCGCGACAGGCTGTTTTCGCTCGCGGCTTGCGACAGTTTGGTGAACGAGCGGGTGATACCGGGCAGCGTAGTGCTGGTTTGCGAGAACACAACGTCATCGCTGGCAAAGGTGCTGCGCAACACCGCTGCAGCCGCACCGCCTGCGGTGGCATGAGCCGATGGATAGTCGGGGATGGGCGTGGTAACCGGATCAAAGGCAACGCGCGGCGGATGCAGCACACAGTGCGAGCCCGGTTCCGTGTCGGCGACCGGCGCGGCGCGCCGTGGCAACTTTCGTTGCCTTGGTGCGCCGCGTCGGTCGCGGCGGGGCATCACTCGATGCGATGCGCAATCGGGTGATACCGAGCACAACGATTTCAGGACAGCCATCACGTAATTACTGCGATGCTTTGCTTGAAATATCGATCACTGCGGTTTGCGTGAACTGCGCAGTCGTGGCCGTTGCGGTCACGTCAGCGGAGGGAACACCGGCACAGCCCGTCAGCATGACGGCGACGCTGAACACGCAAATCAGAGGGCATTGTTTAAGTTGATTCGTCTTCATAGGAACTCCTGTAGTGATTGGTAGGCCGGGGTCTTGATTTGGGACACCGGTTGTTGCTTGAACGATGCCGTTGCGGCATCTTCAAGATGCACACAATGTCGCCGATGCGAACTTACCGATTGCTAACCGATGCGCAGATAAATCGCGGATGTCGCGATTTTTAGAACCGGCAACGTGGTTGCTCGGTGTTCGACGCGATTGCAGTTGGAGCGACCTTGGCCGCGATCCACGGTGATCGCGGCCAGGGTCGCTCCAACCGGTACAGCTTTATGCTGCAACAACCATTGCACATGGGCTAAAGTACGATTTATGCGTAAAACCGACAGTACGCACAAATGCCGGTTTTGCCCATATGCAATGGTGCGTTCAGCATGGAGCTGATAGGTCTTTCCTGACTTAGAACCGCAGAGAAACTCGGCGATAACACCGCCGCAATCGCGTCATGGCATACCTATGAACTCACACTCGCTGTCATCCTGAGCAAGCGAAGGAACACGCTGCATACACAGATCGTGGTGATTGCTTGAATCGGTTTCATGTCACGTGATCCTTCGCCGTTGGCTCAGGATGACAGTCTCTGCAAATCGCGTCTCCCAGCGAGATAGACCGAATTTCTAGAAGTACCGATCAGCTTTCAAGCAACTGCCGCCGCAGTGATTGGCTTGCTGGCGACGGCTTGACGCCGAGCGCGATGGCGAGAATGCGTTCCAGCCGCTGATACAGGGCGAGCCCATCGGCAGGGCGGTTGAGTGCCAGGGTGCATTGCATCGCGCCGAGGTAGAAAGCTTCGGCCAGATCATCGGTTTCGATGCCGCGCTGATAGCAGGCGAGCGCCTCGGCCTCGCGTCCCGCCGCGCTCAACGCACGCGCGCAATTGACCACGATGCGGTTGAATTTGCTGCGCATGCGTTCGCGCGCGGAGAGGCTCCACGGCTCATCGCGGTCTTCGCTCAAAAAGCGGCCACGATACAAATTCAGCGCCTTTTGTAGCGAGGGTAACGCCGGTAGCGCGTCGATGCCGTCTGCCAGCGCGTCATCGACTGCAGCCACGCTGTGCTCGAACGCGCGGCAATCGATCCAGCACAGGTCGCGGTCAAGACTGAGACGACCTTCCTGCAGGCGAATGATGTCGGCACCGTTCGGGATGAGTTTGCGCAGGCGGTGCAGAGCGACGTTGAAAGCATCATGCGCGGCGTCGGCGTCCTCATCCGGCCACAGGGCATCGGTGAGCACATGTTCAGGCACGTCTTGCACACCGTGGGCGATCAAGGCTTTGAGTAGCGCCAACGGTTTCTTCGGCACCTTGCCATTGAAGTGCATTGGCACCCTGTCAATCCGAATCGCGAACTGCCCGAAGGTTTGAATCTGCACCGGCCACGGCCAATGCTCGGTGGCAATCGAAGGCGGTCGCAAGCGACGACGGGTGATGAGTTCGCAAGTGAAATCGGGCAGGATGCCACGCTCCAGCGCGAGCGCGCACAAGTCTGACAACTGCTTTCGAAGCGGTGCTAGCACCCCGTAGTTGCGCGACTCGGCAACCAGGGGCCAGGCACGCGTGAGCATCGTCTCGGCGTCGGCAGCGCGGCCCGCTTGCAGGTGCCGCGATGCTTCCAGACAATACAAATTCGCTTCGAGATGTTGCCTTGAACCGGGCTCGACGTCGGCGACGAGTTGAGCCAATTCGGCGCATGCGCCATCACGTTCACCGGCAGCAAATCGCACATACACGGCGGGTGCCAACCACGCACCGCGAAACCGCGCAGGCACCTCGCTACGCGCTACCTCCGCGCGTAACGCGTCGGCGTACTCCTCGGCATTCACGAGATGACCACATTGCAATTCGCACCAGGTGTGCATCAGCGCAATTAGCCGAGAGTGCCTGTTTGGCAAGGCCTCCGACATGAGGCTGAGCTCGACAAGCAGGACACGCGCTTCACGCTCGTCCCCAGTACACAGCGCGGCTCCCAGCAAAGCCGCTACGGCGTCAAACGCTGTTTCAGGGAAAGCATTCTCCGTTGCTAACGCTCGGATTTTCGGAGCGTGGAGGCGTACGCTCGCGTAGTCGCCCGTTTGTCGCGGCAGGTCAAGGAAAATTTGTTGCCGAGCCAATAGCTTTAGTCGCATACTGATGCTGGGCGACTGCAGCATTGTCGCCATTTTGCCCGCTAAAAATTGTGCCTCATCCCAGTGTTTGCGGCGTTCCAGACAACCATATAGCGTGCTTGCCGTAGAGAGCTTTTCGTTGTCCGCATCACCCGGCACCATGAGCGCCAATACATCCGCAATCCATCGCTTTGCGTCGGCATCAAATCCACCATCGAAGAAGGACGCCAGCAATCTGCCATTGAACAGTCGCAGCGAGTACTGTTCATTCGATTTTGAGTCGTTCAAGGGGCGCGTAAACCGCTGCTTCAGCAACTGGCTACAGCGTTCGCCGTCGACAAAGCGCGCCGTGTGATAGCTCCATTCCAGCAGCCCTGCCGCGCACAATTGTTGCCCGAATAGCTCGCCGCGCATGGCAAACAGATCACATGCTTTCTCGTAGTGCGAAACAGTATTTTCATCTTCTCGAAAAAAGCACAACCGCGCCAGACAGTAGCGAAGCTGCGCCTCGCGGTCGATGATTGACGACGGCAAGCGCTTCGTCCACGCTTCGAGCTGGTCGAGTTGACCGAGCGCGAGCTTCGCCTCGAACACCGTGAGTAGCAGTGCCACGACGTGATCCCAGTCGTCGCCATCGATGCCCAGATCAATGGCCGCGTCGATCTCGCCCAACGCGACGAAGCCCTCGGCGGCGGCACGCAATAAACGCTGACGCGTGTGTGGTTCGAGATCGCGTCGCCCCTGCTCAAGCAGATACGCACGCAGCAGCGGATGTAGGCGATAGGTGTTTGCGCTGTGGGCAACCCGTTCGATGAAAAAATTGTTGGCGCACAATGTGTTGAGTCGTTGCTCGGCATCGGCCACGTCAGAGAGCGTCAGCAACAACGCGAGCGGGATCGACGGCAGAAGGGCTGCCACCCGCAGCATGTGGTGTCCCGCATCGTCCACATTGGCGCGCACCAGCTCGGCAAAATAGTCGAACAAAAGCGGTGCGTCGGCGGCAGGGGTTGCGCTGAGAACGACGCTGCCTGCGCCACCGCCACTACCCAGCAGCCGCAATCCCCCCGCCCATCCGTCGGTGCGCAGTGCCGCCGCAGCCACCCGCGATGGGTCGAGATCGAACGCACGCGCGTACTCGGCACTCTCGGCCATCGTGAATTGCAGCTGGCGCTCGTCGAGCACCGCGAGTGTGCCCTTCATTCGGGCGCTGGCGAGCAGGGGGGGCGGCGCATTGCGACTGGTCAGCAGCAGCGTGATGCCATCCGGCAATTCATCGATGGCACAGGCGAGCAGGTCGGGCAAACTGTGCAAGCTGGCATGCTCAAGATTGTCGAACACCAGCACCATCGCGCGCGGCAACATGGCGAAAACATGGCGAAACCAGGCCTGGGCAAAGACGCGTGGCGTGCGCGCATGATCGCCATCAAAAACGGGGCGCTTTTGCGCTTTCGGCTTTTGTAGCTTAGGACTCAGTGCGTCCACCGCCTGCCCAAGCAAGCTGAAAACGCGACCGAGATCATTGTCATCGGCATCGAACCGATACCACACGCAGGCGAGCGCACGCGCTTGCAGGTACGACGCAACCAGCGTGGTTTTGCCAGCACCGGGAACACCACCCATCCACACCGCAGCATGATCCGCCCGCGCGTGGTCAAGCCACTTGAACAGCCGCTCGCGCGTCACCGCATTCTGCAGACGCGGTGGACTTAATTTGGCGGGCAGGGCGTTGGGTTTGGTTCGCATGAGCGCGCGCAGGGCCGGGTCTACTCCGAAGTGTCAGAACGCTAGCTCTGCATTATCGTCTCGCGAGCCGCCGTCTCTATGCTGCCGATTGCGTTCGAGGAATTGCAAAAAGTAAACAACTCTTTGCTGAAACGTCCATTCTGTTGGGGAAAACTGCTTAAAACGCCGAAAAGCGACTTTACGCATAAAAATCGCTGTTGCCCTTATTAAATAAGGTTTTCAGCGTTGAGCTGTTGCCATTTGCGAGCTCACTCGACAAACGTCGCAACCTCGTCAAACGGCTTGCGCGAAATGTCTGGCACCGTCGCGTTTGCTGCGGGATAGCCGACCACCAAAATCAGATATGGCGCTTCATTTTCCGGGCGCTGCAAAATTTGATTGAGGAACTTCATCGGCGCAGGCGTGTGCGTCAACGACACGAGCCCCGCGTGATGCACAGCGGTGATCAGTATGCCCATCGCGATGCCCACACTTTCCGGCGTGTAGTAATGCTTGATTCGCTCGCCCGTCGCGTCAACGCCATAGCGCTGGCCGAACACCACAATCAGCCACGGCGCGATTTCGAGAAACGGCTTGTGCTGGTCGGTGCCCAGATGCGAAAGCGCGCCGAGCCACTCGTCCCCCGCGCGACGGTTCACGTAAAACTCGTGCTCTTCCAGCTCTGCCGCCACGCGAATTTCGCGCTTCACGTCGGCATTGCCCACCGCCACAAAATGCCAGGGTTGTTGGTTCGCGCCCGACGGCGCGCTGGTTGCGGCGCGGATCACGTTCTCGATAATGTCGCGCGGCACCGGGCGGCTTGAAAAGTCGCGCACGCTGCGCCGCATTTGCATGCGGCCAGCAAACTTGATCGCCCGTGCCTGTATTTCATCGACCGGGCGTTCGGTAAATGAGCTGAGCGGGCGATGGGCGTGAGCTTTCATTGCGCAAAGAATAGCCGAGGCGCGCGTGAGGGGGAACGGAGCGGCAGGCGGAATGGGCGACATGAAGTGTTGTCCAAGACAAAACTGTGTAAAAATCAGGATATGAGCTTGGTGTTTCGAGCTCTTCCATTCAGGAGTGCTTTATGAATTCGTCACGTCGAGTATTTGTTATCCATTCAGTCAGCGCACTAGCTACTGGTGCTGCGGTGATCGCGGCGCCGATCGCGTTCGCTCAAAAACCCGCTCTAGTTGATCCAAAAGATCCGACCGCTGCTGGGCTCGGCTACGTCGCCGATGGCAAAGCGGATAAAGCTAAATTTCCAAAGTTTGAAGCCACACAAAACTGCGCAAACTGCGCCATTTATCAGGGTAAAGCCACCGACTCGGCGGGCGGCTGCCCTTTGTTCGCTGGCAAGCAGGTGCCCGCCAAAGCGTGGTGCAGCGCTTGGGTGAAAAAAGCGGCGTAAAGCTTACGCGCTGAAAAAAACGGCCCGAGGGCCGTTTTTTTCATTGTTCATTCCTGCAGCGTTGAGGTGATCAATGCAGGATCAGCGGTGATCTCCGATTGCCGGAACGGCAGGTTGTACCACTTGCCGGTGGCGAGCAGGGTGGTTTGATCCACTGCGTATTTTGATGCCGGGTCGGTGGATTGTGAATAGGTCAACACACCGCGCGCCACCGGCCCATTGGCGTCCCAGGTGACCGCTTGAACGTAGCTGCTGCCACTCACGATCGGCGTGTAGCCCGCCGCCGTGAGGCCAGCGGCTGGGGTCATTTTGTTGAATACGCCCTCAAATTCGTCGCCGCCGTTGACCGCAATGCGCGAGCCGTTGGGTGCCGTGACGTATTGAACTGAGCCCAATGTTGCGCCAGCTGGAATCGCCCGCGTTCGTTCAACGGCGTCGGCCAAGGCTTTAAGAATCGCTGCTCGCGGCGTGGCAGCAGCAGTGTTCAATCCGCTGGGTGTGTTGACCGGATCGCTTGCACTAAACGGCACCGTCCACAGACCCGGAATGCTGCGTGCGATGCGCCAAAACTCGCGGAACAGCGGCACCCCGACTGCGGCGAAATCGGTGCGCTTATTCCAGCCCGCGAGTGTGGCGCACGCGGGCGCGAGGGTCACGAGGTTGCCTGCGGTGGAGGTGGCGCTGACGTTGGCATTGCATAGCGCGATAAGGGCGGGCACGGCTAGTTCGCCCGACAAACTGCGGCCATCAAAAAACGTTGATTCCAGATTGGCGATATTCACCTTGTTGCCCGCACCCTTGCCGTCGCTGCCTGAGAGTCGGTCGCGAATTTGCATGAACGAGATGCGGGTGCGCAGCGACTGCTCTTTAGCTTCTGACCCGATTAGCGGCGAGAAGCCGGTGAGCAATTGGCTCGGGTGGGCAAGCCACGCGCTCTCGTTGCTGTTGCCCACGTAGTCGTTGCGGATCAAATTCGGCATTGTCGATGGCGGGATCAGCGCACGTCCGCTCGCGGTGTCGACGTCCCAGTCGCAGCTTGTACGCGAGCCGTCCAACACAAAGGTGCGACCGGGCAGCAAGGCCTGTGCGGTGGGCGAGGTGGCACAAGCGGCAAGCTTTGCAGCGGACACGTTGGGCGTAACCGAAATGTCGCCAAAAAACGCACTGCCGGCACGATCCGCGGCGATGGTGTTCACCCACGGCAGGCCGTTGACCGCAGCCAGACTGGTGCGAATGTCGGCCACTGTTTTTGCGCGCGCAATGCCCAGCCACTGATCGAGCATGCGGGCGTTGTCGCCATTGGCGTCGCGCAGGGCAAATGCTTTGCCCGTTGTCCACGTTAAGCCATTACCCACCACCATCGGGCCGTGTTGCGAAAAATAGAAATCTCGGCTGCGGGTTTGCAGCGTTCCGTCAGCGGCTTTGGCCATCACGCTTACGGTTTTTTTGGTCAGCGGGCGGGAGGTGCCGTCGGTGATATAGGACAGCCCGCCGTTAGTCATGGCCAACTCCACCAAGGTGAAGCGACGACCGGTCGACACGGTGTGCGTCCACGCGACGTTATTGCTGAACCCGATATTAGGCAGCGGAAACCCGCCGAGCGCGGCCCCCATCACATCAATGTCGTTGCCGACGGTGAGATGAAATTGATAAAAGCGATTGGTGGTACTCCAGGGGAAATGCGGGTTGCCGATCAACACGCCCGCGCCGTTCTCGGTGCTGTCGCGGCCGAACGCATAGCCATTGCTGCCAAGCTCGGGCTGGGCGGCGTAATGCGCGGCAAAGGCGGTGGCTAGTTGGGTCGGTTGCCGCCAAGATTTAGCAACGTTCGTGACAGCGGGCGGGGCTGCATCGTGGATGCCTGCAGCGAAGTTGCCCGCGCTAGCTTGAATGGCCTTTTCGTGGATCAAACGATACATGTCGCCCACCGTCATGGTGCGCACCCACGGCGCACTTCGGCAGGCCGCAGGCCAAGCGTTCGGAAGGTTGTCGCGCAGGTAGCGGTTGTAGCCTGCCACATAGCCGTCGATGAGCTTTTTGGCGTCCGCCGAGACGTTGGCGTAGAGCGCTGTGAGCGCTGCGTCGTCAACGATGGCGCGGTTGTACAGATCGCTTTTGATGTTGCTGAAGTTGGTGCCTGGGCGCACCAGCTCATCGGGCCCGAAGTGGCGAGAGCGCTCGCCCGACACGGTGAGCACGTTGTCGGCCAGCATGCACAAATTGTCCTGCGCATACGTGTAGGCCACGCCATAGGCCGCGCCCTCCAAGGTGGCGGAGGTGATGTGCGGCACCCCGTACGCGGTGCGCTGCACGCGAACATCGTATTTCAGCGCCGCAGGCGGCGCAGGCAGAGCGACCTCCGAGTCGCCGCCACAGGCCGCAAGCAGCAGAACCGCCGATACGCAAATGCCTAGCCCCCATCGCGAACCATTCGCCCAGTTCCCTAAAACCCGGTTTGTTTTCATCTGCGTCTTTCATCGTGGTGGGTGAGTGCCCGTATGGCAATCTGGGCTCCACGCAAATGTAGGCGCTCACGTCCCATCACGAGGTTGGTTTGGTTCATTTTTTGGTGTGCGATCATCCTGTCAGCCGCACCCGCGAACCTCACCCCAAATGGCCGCAGCGCTGCGACGCGATTTGCATCGCCACGCGCTTGGCACCGACAACGTTGCGCTCATGTAAATCGCGCATTATTTAGATACAGCTTTTCGTGAAAAGCTATATTTAACGGGGCAAGAGCCCGATTTTTGCAATAAATCGACATAGGCATTTTTATAGCGCTATACCGCGAAAATAATAAGGCCCAGCAAAAAGCTGAACGTTCCGTTTACGGGAAACTTAGGCCAAACAAGCTGGTTCGGAAAGCGTGCGCGTCATCAAGTCGCGCGTTGCGTGAGCGCTACACTTATCTGCGTTTCCTCGATCACTCAATCGACCCATCATGCCCAACCAACCGACCACCGTTTTCCACGGCACCATTCCCGCTTTGATGACCCCCTGCACGGCGGCGCGCAAGCCCGATTTTGATGCCTTGGTGCGCATGGGCAGCTCGCTAGTGGCGGCGGGCATGAGTGGCGTGGTGTATTGCGGCTCGATGGGCGATTGGCCGCTGTTGTCTGACGAGGAGCGCATGGAGGGCGTGGCGCGGCTCTGTGCGGCGGGCGTGCCGGTGGTGGTGGGCACCGGGGCGCAGAGCCCGCTGCGTGCGGCGGCGTTTGCCGCGCATGCCAAAAAAGTGGGCGCGCAGGGCTTGATGCTGATCCCACGGGTGCTATCACGCGGCGGCTCAATTGCGGCGCAGCGTGCGCATTTTGCGGGGGTGCTGGAAGCGGCGGTAGACCTGCCCTCGGTCATCTACAACAGCCCGTACTACGGCTATGAAACCAAGGCCGATTTGTTCTTTGATCTGCGTGCGCAGTTTGCGCATTTGGTGGGCTTTAAAGAGTTCGGAGGCGCGGCTTCCTTGAGCTACGCGGCCAACCACATCACCAGCCGCGATCAATCGCTGTTGCTGATGGTGGGCGTGGACACGCAGGTGGTGCACGGCTTTGTTAACTGCGGCGCAGCAGGTGCTATCACCGGTATTGGCAATGCGCTGCCCAGCGAGGTGTTGCACTTGGTGGCGCTGTGTAAAAAGGCCGCGCTTGGTGACCCGGTGGCCGAGCGCCAAGCCCGCGAGTTGGACGGCGCGCTGCACGTGCTGTCCACCTTCGACGAGGGTGTGGATCTGGTGCTGTACTACAAATATTTGATGGTGCTGGCGGGGCACGCGGAGTACGCCACCCACTTTATCGCGACCGACGCGCTCTCCGACAGCCAACGTCGCTACACCGAGGCGCAGTGGCAGAAATTTAAGGCGTGGTATGCGGCGTGGGTGGTGGGTTTGGCGTAGCTGCGTGGCGAAACGCGATCATTGCGTTCACCGATGCCTCAACCCCACCCCCACCCCCAACCCCAACCCTATCCCCGTGGGAGAGGGGCCAAAACCCACTGTAAATCCACGTTGATTGACCAACGGTGCCGCCTTTGAAAACTGCACTCGTCATCGGCGGTGGTTTGGTCGGCTCAGCCTGCGCTTGGCAATTGCAACGTGCGGGTTTTCAGGTCACCTTGGTTGATCCGGGGGACACGCAGCGCGCTGCCTCGTGGGGTAATGCGGGGCACTTGGCGGTGGAGCAAATTGATCCGCTTGCATCGTTGGCTAACCTGTGCAGTCTGCCGCGTCGCTTGTTTGCATTCGGTGGGCCAGTGGGCCTGCCGCTGCGCGACGCCGCGACGTGGTTGCCGTTTGGGTGGCGGCTTATTGCCGCCGCTCTGCCTGCACGCTTCGAGCGTGGCCGAGCGGCGCTGGCAGCACTGTTGGCGCAGGCCATGCCCGCGTGGCATCGACTGGCGGCACAGACCGAGACGGCCCAGTACCTGCGCGAAGCAGGTCACTTCGTGGCGTGGGAATCGCAGTGCACCGCACTTCGTGGCAAGCGGCATTGGCTTGCCGCCGATGTAGGCACCGCCCGCGTGCAACCCGCCAGCAGCGCCGAGCTTGCGCAGTTACGCGAGCAGTTCAACCAGCGCCCGGTGGATGCCGTTCGCTTTCATGGCTCGGGGCAAATGCTTGATTTGGTTAAGGTGCGCGATGGCATCACTGCGGCCCTGGGCATGGGCGGCGGCACGACACACCGTGCCGACGCGGCGGAAATCACCATGGCCAACGGACGGGCGACGGTGCGGCTCACCGATGGACGCGCGTTGACGGCGGACATTCTCGTGGTGGCAGCGGGCATCGGCTCCGCCGATTTGTTGCGAGCCAGCGATGGTCGGGTGCCATTGATTGCCGAGCGCGGCTATCACGTGGAAGCGCCGGTGCCGCTCAGCGAAAACGCGCTGCCGCCGGTGGCGTTTGCAGATCGCTCGGTGATCGTCACCCAATTTTCAGACACGCTGCGCATCGCCGGATTCACCGAATTTTCGCGCACCGATTCACCGCCCGACGAGCGGAAATGGCAGCGGCTGTCGCGCCACGCCGCCGAGCTGGGTCTGCCGTTCAAGAGCGCAACAACGCGCTGGATCGGAGCTCGTCCGACGTTGCCGGATTATCTGCCCGCCGTTGGCCGCAGCCGCATCGCATCGAATTTGCTGTACGCATTTGGGCACCAACATTTGGGCGTGACGCTCGCGGCGATTTCTGGCGAACTCGTCGCCGCGCTCGCAACAAACGCCACCCCCGCCATCGATCTCACGCCCTTCGATCTTGGGCGTTTTAATTAGGTAGCCACCCATGCGCATCATTGATTCCCACACCGAAGGCGAACCCACCCGCATGGTGATTGAAGGTGGGCCGCCGCTTGGCAGCGGGCCGCTCGCAGAGCGCGTGCGTCGCTTCGCCAACGAATTCGACGGCTACCGCAGCTTCGCGGTGAACGAGCCGCGCGGCAGTGATGCAGTGGTGGGTGCGCTCTTATGCGAACCGGTGAATCCGGCGTGCACCGCAGGGCTCATTTTTTTCAACAACGTGGGCTATCTCGGTATGTGCGGGCACGGCACCATTGGGGCGGCCGTCACGCTCGCGCACATGGGCCGCATTGCTGTGGGTAGTCATCGTTTTGAGACGCCCGTCGGAGAGGTCGCGGTGCAACTCTTGAGCCGCAACGAAGTTGAAATTGAAAACGTAGCGAGTTATCGCTTTCGCAAAGACGTGAGCGTAGACGTGCCGGGGTTGGGGCGCGTGGTGGGCGATATTGCGTGGGGTGGCAATTGGTTTTTTCTGGTGCAATCGGTACCGCAGCCGCTAGTGATGTCATCGATCCCGGCGCTCAGCACCGCAGCGATTGCCGTGTCGAACGCCCTGGCGCATGCGGGTATCACCGGCGAGGGCGGCGCCAAGGTTGATCACATCGAATTTTTTGGCCCGGCCGCTGCCGCCGCCGCGCACAGCCGCAATTTTGTGATGTGCCCCGGTGGCGCGTATGACCGCTCGCCGTGCGGCACCGGCACCAGCGCCAAACTCGCCTGCTTAGCCGCAGACGGCAAGCTCGCAGCCGGGGAAACGTGGGTGCAGGAGAGCATCGTTGGCAGCCGCTTTATTGCGCGCTATCGGCTTGATAGCGACGGGCGCGTGGTGCCGAGCATTCGTGGCCGTGCATTCGTCGTCGCCGAGGCCACGCTGCTGCGCGATGCCGATGATCCGTTTGCTGATGGCATGCGGTTTTCTGCATGACGCTCGCGCACTACATTGCGTTTGCTGAGCAGCTTGCCGACGAGGCGGCGCTAATGATTGAGGCAGGTCAACATTCGCCCGTGAGTACGTCAATGAAGGCCGACAAAACCTTTGTCACCGAACTCGATCTGGCTATCGAAATACGTCTGCGGGAACGCATTACCGAGCGCTTCCCCGAGCACGGAATTTTGGGTGAAGAGTTCGCCCCGATTGGCATCGATTCCGAATGGGTGTGGACGCTTGACCCGATCGACGGCACCATGGCAATGGTGACGGGCATGCCGGTGTATTCAACCCTCATTTCGCTCACCCATCACGGCGTGCCAGTGATCGGTGTGATGCACTTTCCGGCGATCAACACACGTTGGATCGGTACTGCGGGTAAGCCTACTACCTGCAACAGCGTGCCGTGCCGCACGCGCCAAGGGGCAACGCTGCACGACGCCATTCAGAGCGTCAGCAGCCCTGATTTTTTCAGCACACCCGCCGAGCAGCGCGCCCTCACTGCCCTTACGGCGCAGACGGCGTGGCGCATTTATGGCGGTGCCGCCCTCGCCTATGGCCGCTTGGCACTCGGCAGCATTGATGTTGCCATCGACGCGGGCTTAAAGGTCTACGACTATGCGCCGTTTGTGCCCATCGTTGAAGGGGCAGGCGGCAAAATTACTGATTGGCAAGGCCAGCCATTAACGCTGCACAGCGGCTCGCAGGTGCTAGCAGCGGGCGACGCACGACGGCATGCGGCGGCGCTGGCGCTCATTCACGCATCAACCTAATGTCGTGTCACGCCAAAAATGCCGCATCTGGCTTGCCCTCGCCGTGCATGGCGTCGTTGCAAACCTTGCGCATGCGCCGGCATGCGCTGCGTTTTGCGCCTAGCCCTGCCCACCGATGGCGGCGCGATATACCGTCATTTTTAACGTGACACGACACTAGCGTCGAGGACGTATGGCAACTATCTCCATCTCAAACCTAACCGTAGGCTACGGCGTAACGCCTGTCATTGCAGACCTATCGCTCGACGTTGCGGACGGTACGTTGTTCACCTTGCTCGGCCCCAGCGGCTGCGGCAAGACCACGTTGTTGCGCACCATCGCCGGGTTCATTCCGGTGCGTAGCGGCAGTTTGCGTTTTGGTGATCGTGATGTGACGCGGCTGCCCGCGCACTTGCGCGATGTGGGTATGGTGTTTCAAGACTACGCGCTGTTCCCCGACAAATCGGTGTTTGACAACGTGGCCTACGGGCTGCGGGCAAGGAAGCGCGATGCCGCGACCATCAAAGCGACCGTAGGCGAGTATTTGGAGCGGGTTGGCCTGAGCGCCTTCGCAGATCGCCTGCCCGCAGCGCTGTCCGGCGGCCAGCGGCAGCGTGTGGCCTTGGCGCGCGCATTGGCGATCAAACCGACGGTGCTGTTGATGGATGAGCCGCTGTCGAATCTGGACGCGAAGCTACGCGTGCAGGTGCGCGAAACGATTGCTGATCTGCAAAAAGAGATTGGCATCACCACGGTACTCGTGACGCACGATCAAGAGGAAGCGCTGGTGCTCTCAGATCGCATCGGCTTGATGCGGCTCGGCCAGTTGGAGCAATCGGGCACACCGGAGGATTTGTATGCGCGACCCAAATCGGCCTACGTCGCCGATTTTGTGGGCGCGGCCAACACCTTGCCCGCCACCCTTGCCGCAACGGTGGCCGAGAATGCGCGCGCCTCGATTGCCATCAGCGGTATGCTGATCGCTGCTCACGCGCCAGCTGCGTTGCGCGCAGGCGAGGTGATGCTTATCGCGCGCAGCGAATCGCTCACGTTGCTGCCCCAAGATTCAGCGCGGCCGAATGCGCTGCCATGCACCATAGTCCGACGCCAATATCTAGGCGCACGTACCAATTACACCGTTGAAATTGCGGGTGGAATCGTGCTGCGGGTGGAGACGCACGACGGCTCGCCTGAGGGGGCGAACCCACAACAAGCCACGGCACTCGCCACCCCGGCCTTCGCCGGGGTGGCTGGTCACTTAGCCGCGTCGTGGGTGGTTGGCGACACCGCGCTGTTGCAGTTTGATCCCGATAAAACGTTGGTCGTTGCGTCGTGATGGGCGGGCGCAACAACCGGGTGTGGTTCGCATTGTCGGCGGCGGCGCTCGCGCTGTTTTCGCTAGTGTTGCTCTATCCGCTGTTCAACGTAATCGCAGCGAGCGTTGCGGCGAGCCAAGACGGTAGGTCCGGTTGGGCTACGTTGTTGAGCGACGCGAAATATCGATCAGCGGTGTACAACACGATCATGCTCGGGGTGATCGTCACCAGCACCTCCACATTGATTGGCGTTCCGCTGGCATTTTTCACGGCTCGCTTTTCGTTTCCCGGCAAAGCGTTGATCGCGCTATTGCCAATGACCACCCTCATCGTACCCGAGGTAATCGCCGCGCAAACGTGGTTGATGGTGTTTGGTAACAACGGGTTTGTCACGCGCTGGCTCGGCGGTTTTGACATTGAGGTGCCGTCTTTTTACGGCTGGTTTGGGCTCATTACGGTGATGACGTTCATCTACTACAGCTACGTCTACATCGGCACGCTCGCCGCGATTCGCGGCTTTGATGGTCAGCTTGAGGAGGCATCACTTAGTCTGGGCGTGCCGCCGGGAAAAACGCTGTTGAAGGTGATGCTGCCCATCGTCGCGCCTGCTGTGGTGGCAAGCTCGATTCTGGTATTCACCTTGGTCGTTGGCAACTTCGCCGTAGCGATGATTTTGGGGCACAGCGTCAATTTGCTCTCGGTGCTGACCTATCAAAGCTTTGTGTCCGAGGTGGGCACCAACCCGGTGATGCAGAGCACGCTTGCCAGCGTGTCGATTGCCATCGTGGCCTGCGTGTTGTTCATTCAACGCTGGGTGTTATCGCGCGGGCGTTTTGAAATTGTGCAGGGCCGAGGCGCAAAGCCGGTGCGTGTGGGCGGTGCGCGCGCGATGCTGATGGCGGGCATCGCGGGGGTGATCGTGGCGGTGTCGCTGTTACCCTTGGCAACGGTTGTGATCGGGGCGTTCACCCGCGCACGTGGGCCGGTGATGCGCTGGGGTGAGTGGACCACGGCGAATCTGGAGCGGGTGCTGCTCGCGGCGCCCGACCCGATTTTCAACACCATGCTTTATGCGAGCGTGGCGCTGCTGTTGAGCCTTGTCATCAGCACTGTGGTGGGCTTTTTGATCGTGAAGAAAAAAAACGTGCTCACCCCCGCCATCGATTACTTGGGCGCACTGCCGCTTGCCTTGTCGGGCACGGTGCTCGGCATCGGTTTGGTCATGTCGTTTCGCGGCAGTTGGCTACCGCTTGCGGGCACGGCGGGCATCATCATCTTGGCGTACTTCATTCGCCGCTTGCCGTTCGGTATTCGCAACGCTTCATCCACACTGCACAACATTCCAGACTCTATTGAGGATGCCTCAATCAGCCTCGGCGTGCCACCGTTGCAGACATTTATGAAGGCGGTGTTTCCGTTGATGATTCCGTCGATTGCAGCGGCAGGCGTGTTGGTGTGGACTACCACAGTGGCCGAGCTGAGCGCGTCGGTGGTGGTGTATTCTGCGGGCCAAGAAACGTTACCGATTCAGATTTTCCGCTTGATCGACTCGAACCTCATGGCGCAAGCCTCGGCCTATGGGTTGGTATTGCTCGCGATCATCCTCGTGCCTATCGTGATCGCCACGACACTTTTCAAAATTGACCTGTTTGCAGCCAAATGACCGAAGGAGACCGCTATGCAATTCCCGATTGATCGCCGAAATTTTCTACTCGCCATGAGTGCGTCTGCCGCAAGCCCACTGTTCGCACAAAACGCGCCGAACGCTGGCAATGCGGTGATTTACACGTCCAACAATCAGCAGGCAGTGCAGGCCATCACCGACGTGGGGCGTAGCAAATTACCGAACCTCAAGTTCAACTTTGTGACCGGCGGCAGTGGGGTGTTGTTGAAGCGCATGGAAACCGAAATGGCCGCACCGCAAGCCGATATTTTTTGGAGCTCAAGCGCCAACACCTTGGGCGCGTTCAAGCCGCTGTTTGATGCCTATCGCTCGCCAGAGTCAGCCAATATCCCCGCCGCGCTCGCTGAGCCGAGCCAATTGTGGACCGCCTCCAACGTCCACATCGTCACCGCAATGGTCAATCGCAAACATTTGGGCGGCAATGCCGAGCCCAAAGTGTGGAAAGACCTGCTCGACCCGCGCTGGAAGGGCAAGATCATCATCGCCGACCCGGCTAATAGCTCAACGGCGTACACGATTTTATGGGGCATAAAGCAGATGCTGGGCGCAGCCGCGCTCAAACAGTTGGCGGGGAACGTCGTGGTGACGAGCGCTGCCGCCACGGTGCTGCGCTCGGTTGCTCAGGGCGAATACGCGGTGGGGCTCACCTTTGAATCGAACGCGTACGCCTACGTAGCCGGTGGTCAAAAAGAAATAAAACTCGTCTATCCCGAAGACGGCACCTTCACCACACCCGAGTTCATCGCACTCGCGAAAAAAGCACCCAATGGCGCGGTGGCGAAACGTGCATACGACCACATTATCTCGAAAGAAGTGCAGATTGCGCTGTTAGAAGGCGCCTTCCGCCGCCCAAGCCGTGGCGACATTGACGTGAGCAAACACGCCGAGTTGCCCAACTTCGCGTCAATCAAAGTGTTTGCGCTGAACGAGAACGATGCGGCTGCCAAACGCACCGAGTTTCTAGCGGAATGGGCAGCGGCGGTTGCAGCGAAAAGCTAGCAGCCTGTCGGACTTGAAACATCGTAGCGAAAATTCACCCGCCCGGTGAATTTGCAGCCGATGCCTTTCAAGTCCGACAGGCTGCTAGAGCGCGTCGCGGCGGTAACACCCGCTAAACCCGCTGCCGACCGCTACCCGTAACCGTAACGTCCTCACTTCGCTCATGCTCCACGGCGCGCAGTCGGCTCACTGATAGCGCGCCTGCAGCTTCGAGGATGGGATAAGCCACCGAGCAAAAATGCGAATTGATGCGCTTCAGGTCGCGCATCAAATCCAGATGCAGCGAGCTGGTTTCAATGCTCTGCACCGTGTGCTCAGCGAGCCGCGCCAAATGCTTGTCGTAATTCACCAGCTCCAGCTCGCGAAACTTCACTTTTTCGGCGAGCAAACTCTCGGCATCACTCACGTCGTTGTTGATGAACACATTCATCGCGAGGCGCAAGTTCGCCACTAGCCGCGCATGCAGATCACACAATTCATGCATGCCCGCTTCGGAGAAATTGCGGTTGCGATCAATGTTTTTGTGCACCACATCGTTCGCGCTTTTCTCGATGATGTCGCCCACCTGTTCGAGGTTGATGGTGAACGAAATAATGTCGGTCCAGCGACGGCTTTCCTTGTCGCTGAGTGGCGTGCGGCTCACCTGCGTGAGGTAGAACTTCACCTGTTTGTAAAGCGAATCCACCACATCATCCAGCCGCCGAATTTCATCGGCGGAGGCACGATGGCTGTGCTTCATGAGCTGACCGAGCGAGGTCAACATTTGCTCCACAAAATCGCCGACGCGCAACGCCTCGCGCGACGCGCAAGTGAGTGCGAGCGAAGGCGTGGCGAGTGCGAGCGGATCGAGATGTTTTGCGCGGCTTTCGTCCTGCGCAATCGGTGCAGATGGTAGAAATTTGACGGTCAGATCAGCCACCGTTTTGACCACACCAATACAAATCGCGGCGAGCGCGACGTTGAAGATCAGATGAAATGCGATGACCACCTGAGATTCTGCAAACCCGGAGTCCCGCGCGTAGCTGGCGATCATGTGGATGAACGGCAGCGTCACCGCCGCGCCGATGAGCTTGAACAACAAGTTGCCCAGCGGTACGCGACGCACCTCCGCCGAAGCCTTCAACGTCATCAACACGGCGAGCGCGCCGCTGCCGATGTTCGCCCCGATCACCAGCGGCAGCGCGGTGTCAAGGCCAATCACCTGTGTCGCCGTCAAGGTGGCCACCAGCAGCACCACGGCGAGGCTTGAATAGGCCAGCACCGTCACTGCGGCTGCGATCACCACGTCGAGCACCGGGTCGCCAGAAATGGTGGTGAAGATGGCCTTGACGCCCTCGGTCTGTGTCAATGGGCGTGCCGCTGCAACAATCATTTGCAACGCGTGCATCATCAAGCCGAGCCCGATGGCGACGCGACCCATGTGTTCGGCGGAGGTGCGCTGCTTCGACAAAAACACGATCACGCCGACAAAGATCAACAGCGGCGACAACCACGTCAAATCACGCGACAAAAACAGCGCGGCAAGCGAAGTGCCGATGTCTGCGCCGAGCATGATGGCCAGTGCGGGCGCGGTAGCGATGAGCCCGCTGCCCGCGAACGACGTGGTGAGCAGCGCCGTGGCCGTCGAGCTTTGCAGCAGGCTAGTGACGCCGAGACCCGCCAGCAACGCCATGAAGCGGTTGTCGACGTTGACCGATAAAAAGCGCCGCAGCTCGGCTCCGTACACGCGCAAAATGCTGGTGCGAACCAAGTACGTCCCCCACACGAGGAGCGCAATTCCGGCAAGGATGTTGAGAAGCGTCAACATGGAATGTTGAGGAGGGTCAGCATGGCGAGGAGGGCAGCAGCGGAGGTCGCTTTGCTGAGCGCTCAAACCGTATGGCTGTCATCACGCTGTAACGCAACGAAGTGGGCGAAAACATGGCTGCATCATACGCTTCGTCGCGCCCCGTTGCGGCTGCGCGTGCCGATTTGCGAGAGTGGGTGCCAACACGCGTTGCGTCGGGGCCACGCCAGACCTTAAGTGCCAGGCGCAGACTGGACGCTAACGCGCGTCGTCGGGCAGCGCGCGATACCAGTAGTCGTAGACAGTGCGAAAGCCGAAGCGTTGGTAGGTTTGCCGTGCGGGGTTGTCGGCTTTGACTTGCAGATAGGCAATGCTTGCGCCTGCGGCAATCGCTGCTTTCAACTGATGCGCGAGCAAAGCGCCTGCATAGCCACGATTACGATGCGCTTCCAGCGTGCCTACATCAAAGATGCCGACGTGGCCGTCTTCGGTGATGCTCACTGAACGTGCGACGCGCTCATTGTTGGTGTCGAATAAAAAATCGGCGGAAACGTTCGCCACGGACAAGCGCCAACGCTCCGCCAGCCCCGCGATTTCACTCGCATCATCACCACGCATTTCGCCGACCCAACGGGCCGCTAACGCGAGATCAGTTTGCTGAAAAATGCTGCCGGAGATCTCGCGCAAATGATCAAAGCGGACGTCAATCAGATTCACTGCTTGTACCAACGCAGGATCGAATTTGACGTAGCCCAGTGCGTCGAGACGGTTGTCTAGCGCGGCGTCGAAGACGAATGGCGTGATGCGAAACAAGCAGGGAAGATGCGCTGCGTCGTAAGCGTTTTTTGCAGTAGCGAGGTTTTCGTCGATGCTGCGTGTCGATGGGTAAAACGGGTTGATGCAGCGTGACCGCTTTGCTAGTCCCGGTGACAAGCCCACGCTCCAACCATCAATCATCAAACCGCGATCAGGACGTGAAGCATTCTGGGAAATTTCTTCGAGACGACGGAGGTTCATGGTTGGCGAATCTTGTGTTCTTTTGACGCTTACACAACAGGAACCCGTTCGCCCTGCGCAGCGAAGGGTTTGATGCATACCTTCAAACCCTTCGCTGCGCTCAGGGCGTACGGCTAAAAGAAATCATACTGCTGAAAAGGATCTCGCGACCGCGTGCCTTGCACCATCACGGCGTTGCCGCCGTGCCCGCTAAGGCGATTCTTCGGATCTCGGCACGGTTGCGTCCAACCAGTGCCGCGTGCTTTTTGCCTTCATGCACGCGTTCGCGAAAACTGTGTTGCGGAATGCTTTTTCAAGCACCTTGCCAAAAAAAGGATTTCAGGTTGAGGACTTGCACCTCGCGCACTAGCCGCACCTCTAGCGCACGCTTCTTATCGGGGTTTTCGCGCCGCCCGTAGTTGTCATCGGGGGAGGAGGGGAAGCGCGAAAAGCCGTCAGCCGAGCTTGGCATCTCTCACTCGCATGTGCTCTTGATTGAAATGAGAGATGCTCGGTTGCGTGACGCGGTATTTGCCGCGTCTTCCTGAAAACTGTGACCGTCCGAGACCAACGTGCGTCTCGAACCTCAAAAGGTGCCGGTTGCGTCCGGCGTCCGCATTGCTCCCGATTGAGATGCGAACTGCTTGCGGTGGGGAAGTCCCGCACGCTATCTGCATGCTGAGGCGTCCCCGCCGCTGGGTCTTTGCGGCTTAGAGCAGCCGCTGCATGAGTGCTGCCTGAGCCTGAGTCCTGGCCGCGCTTTCTTGTGGGTCGATGTGACCCTTCAAAGGCGCGTACTTGCTCTCTACGCTCGTGCTTGCTACTGGAGCTTTGGCTTTGCGAGGTGTCTGTGCCAAAGACAACTCACCAAAAATCCGCCATCGCTCTGCCAATGTGAAGTCAACTAAAACCATGATCTGTCCCCTGATAAAAAATACTTAATGCTGTGTTCGGATGGGTCGCTGATTTGTTCCAAAAACGCTTGAACAAATCAGCAACCCAGAAAACAAAAAACCCCGAGGTCTTTCGACAACTCGGGGTTTCCGGGAGGAAAACTTGAGTGGTGGCGCTATGCGCTTCCTCTCAATGTGGCCGAGTTGCCTTGTGTGAAACCAGTAACGTAAGCGTTGCCGCCCTTAAACATGTTCACCGTGTTCATGCCCAGCTTGTTGCTAATACTTGCGGCACTAGCGTACGGACGTGAATTAGGTCGCGAGTTCAAGAATTTGCCAACCTCAGCCGCGAGCACAAACGCACGCAGGCATGCCGAGATCGGCGCGCTGTGGTGGTTAGTGATGCGTTGGATGGTCATTTTTAAACTGGCTCCTGTAAATAAATATTGGAAAAAATTGGCGGTGTTATCGCCGGGTGACTGCTGTGCAATTACCGATAACTGAATTGTGTACGACTACGTTTGCTCTGTCAAAGCCTACTTTACAAGCCGAATCGAATCACGCATTTGCCGTTGCTTTTTTGCAACGGCCTCAGCGCGAAGTTGATCGCGCAGCGCGACGATGGCTGTTTCCACCGCTTCGGTTTCCGTGTTCACAGCGAGCATTTTGACCAACTGTTGCAGCGCTTTGTTCGCGTCGGGCTTCAGCCGAAACGTCTTGCGCGCCCCGCCCAATTGCACCAACGCCTTGAGCGACTCCTGCACGCGATACGTTGCGTCAGTGCCTTCGGGGTGGATTCTTTCTCGTGACATGCTTCAATTGTAGGCGACTACGTTAAGGACACTCCTATAAATCCGTTGTTCGGGCGAATTGCGTCGTTGTGGCGTGCTCACAATCCTCATGTGACCTGCGCGTACATTCCGGTTGCTGCGCGTCACCGGGGTTGCCAGCTGCGGCACTTCATCCCGAAAACGAATTTCTAGAAGCACCCTTATTTTTACTTCGCTGTCGGCATCACAAATTCGGCACCTTTGCCGATGCTCTCTGGCCAGCGCTGCATCACGCTTTTTTGCTTGGTGTAGAAGCGCACGCCTTCTTCTCCGTAGGCATGCATGTCGCCGAACAGACTCTTCTTCCAGCCACCAAAACCATGCCACGCCATCGGCACCGGAATCGGCACATTGATGCCGACCATGCCGACCTGAATGCGACGGCTAAATTCGCGTGCCACGTTGCCGTCACGCGTGAAGCAGGACACGCCGTTGCCGAATTCATGGCCGTTGACCAAATCAACTGCCGCCACAAAATCGGCCACGCGAACGCATGACAACACCGGCCCGAAAATTTCTTCTTTGTAAATGCGCATGTCGGGTGTGACGTGGTCGAACAACGTGCCGCCGGTCCAGAATCCGTTGTCACAACCCGCACCCGCCGTCGCGCCTTTGAAGCCGCGACCGTCGACCAAAAGCTGTGCGCCTTCAGCAACGCCCTGCTCAATGTAGCCCGTGATTCTTGCCAGCGCTGTCGCGGTCACAATGGGCCCCATTTCAGCAGCGAGATTGTTGCCGTCAAGAATTTTCAACGTCTTGGTGCGCTCGATCAATGCGGGCATCACTTTCTGTGCAGCGTCGCCCACAAACACCGCCACACTAATCGCCATGCAGCGCTCGCCCGCCGAGCCGTAAGCGCTGCCGATCAACGCGTCCACCGTTTGCGCCACATCGGCATCGGGCATCACCACCATGTGGTTTTTCGCGCCGCCGAGGGCCTGTACGCGTTTGCCATGATGCGCGCCGGTTTCATAAATGTAGTTCGCAATCGGCGTGCTGCCGACGAACGACACCGCCTTCACATCCGGGTGCGTCAATAGTGCATCGACAGCCACCTTGTCGCCCTGCACCACATTGAAAACGCCGTCTGGGAGACCCGCCTGTTTGAACAAGTCTGCGATCATCAACGACGCGCTCGGGTCAATCGGGCTCGGCTTCAAAATGAACGTGTTGCCCGCTGCAATCGCCACCGGAAACATCCACATCGGCACCATCACCGGAAAGTTAAACGGCGTGATGCCCGCGACCACGCCGAGCGGTTGGCGTAGCGTCCAGTTGTCGATGCCGGTGCTCACCTGATCGGTGAAATCGCCCTTCAACAATTGCGGAATGCCGCAGGCGAACTCCACCACGTCGATGCCGCGCGATACCTCGCCCTGCGCGTCGGTGAACACCTTGCCGTGCTCGGCGGTGATCGCGTGCGCCAGCGCGTCACGATTCAGGTTCAGCAATTCCAGAAACTTGAACATCACCCGCGCACGACGAATCGGCGGCGTGTCGGCCCAGGCGGGGAACGCAGCCAGCGCAGTGGCCACAGCGACGTTCACATCGTCAACACTGCCCAGTGCCACATTACCGGTTACTGCTCCCGTGGCCGGGTTGAACACGTTTTGCGAGCGCCCCGATTGCCCAGCGGCCTTGCTGCCACCGATCCAATGTGCGATAGCGGCGGGTGACGTGGTGGCAGTGTTCATAGGGTGGCTTTGCAAACGGTGAGCGATGCTTGATTTTATGTTTCAGCGCGCGGTTTGGAAACATCCAATTTGTGATTACATTATTCAATAGTATGAACAAACGAAATCAATCTCAGTACCAGATTTTGTAGCGGCGCTGGCCGCGATATCCGTTGTGCGACGCGCTGCTGTCTCGTCTCATAATTTTCGATACATAAAAGCACCGCCTTTCCGTACCATGCGTCTGCGCAAATGCTCGCAATGGCCAGCTATTGCTGTACTTTGCGCCTAGCCCGATACGAAAATTCGGCACTTTTCTTGTACCGAAATTTACGATTCGAGACACTAGTCGCGGCCAAGGCTGCTCCAACAGGAATCTCATATGACCACCGACAATACCGCCCCCGTCTTCGCCGATCTACACCTGCTCACTGTCCTCGCACAAACGCGCAGCTTCACTCAGGCAGCGAGGCGGTTGGGCGTGTCCAAGGCCTCCGTCAGCATGCGTATTGGCGAACTGGAGCGAGCAGCGGGCGTGGCGCTGGTGCGGCGCACCACGCGCTCCGTAGGCCTCACGGCGGCGGGGCAACAGCTGGTGGACGACACGCAAGGCTCTTTCACTCACATTGCGCAGAGCTTCGCCAATGCGCGCGATCTGGCCGGACAACCACGCGGGCTGGTGCGCGTCACCGCCCCCGTAGCCCTTGGCCGACAACACATCGCGCCGACGCTGGCGGCGTTTGTGCGGCGCTTTCCCGAAATCAAGTTGGAGCTTGATCTGTCGGATCGTCTGGTCAACCTTCCGCTGGAGGGTTTTGATCTGGCCATTCGCCACGCCCACGCGCCGCCGGAAACCCACGTCGCATGGGCGCTCTGCGAAACGCATTCGGTGTTGGTCGCCAGCCCCGACTACCTGCGGCGAAAGGGCGTACCCGCGCATCCGAACCAACTGGCGCAGCACGATTGCCTGCTCTACCTGCGTGACACGCCGGGGCAGAGCTGGTCATTCGTGAAGCGCGGCACTCGCGCAGCGCAAGAGCGCGTGATCGTGGCCGTGCAGGGGCCGCTGCGCGCGAACAACAGCGAGGTGTTGCGCGAGGCCGTGCGTGGCGGGTTGGGCATCGGCCTGCTGCCCGATTTCACAGCCGTCACCGATTTCAAAAAAGGCGATTGGCTACCTGTGCTACCCGACTGGCGACCTGACGGTTTCTTCGGCGAACGCATCTACGCGGTTCGCCCGTGGGCCGCGCAATTGCCGCGCGCGGTGCAGTGTTTCGTTGATCACTTGCGCGAGGAATTTGCGGGCGGCTTTCCGATGGCGCCGCGCTCCTCGCCATGACCGCTAAGCTCGCGCAGCACTCAGGCATCGCTCAGGTCGCACGTCGTGCAGCGATTCCACCGCGTCACGAAATCGCTGCGGCGTGCGACTTTTCCACAGGCTGTTACGTGCCGCCGACATGCCGCCGATACCACCACCGATGAAGAGGGTGGAGGGTTTTATGTGCGTGGAAATTTAGAGCCGTTCAGTCAAGAAACGCTTCGCGCAGAATGCCCATCGCGGCTTGCACCGGGCGATCTGAATAGCTGAACAACACGGCGTCCGTCGCTGCGCTCAAGATGAGCGTGGCCCACGATGGCACCACAAAAATATCCTGCAGCCCGAATGCGAACGGTTCGCCGTTGATGAAGGCGCAACCCTCGCCTTCGACCACGCAGTACACGGTGCCGTCGGTCGAGCGATGTGGTTTTCCTGCAAAGCCTTTTGGCAGCAATTGCAAAAAAGTTGCGATGGTCGGCATCGGCGCCCCCCCCGTGAGCGGGTTGATGTAGCGCAGCTTGTGGCCGTGCCAGACGTCTGCAGTTTCGGCACGTTGCAAGTGTGCGAGCGCTTCGCGACTGCGGTCGTAAGGGTACGAAAAAATCGGCGATGTGGCGGATGTATGCGTGTGTTTCACTGGCACCATGTTGTGTCCAAAGCGCGTTAAGCTCAAACCCTCCGGACGGGTTGCCGTTTGTGACTGCACATCGGCGTTTTCAGCAAAGCCCGCGTCGAAAAATCGCACCATCGGAATGTCGAGGCCGTCGAGCCACACCACAGGCTCAGACACCCCTTTAATGCCGTGATTGCCGTGATCATGCCAGTCCCATGACGGCGTGATGATGAAGTCACCCGGATGCATCGTGGTGCGCTCGCCGCCCACGGTGGTGTACGAACCCTTGCCATCCAAGATGAAGCGCAGTGCCGATTGCACATGGCGATGCGACGGCGCGATCTCGCCGGGGAGGATCAACTGTAATCCGGCGTACAGCGATTGCGTGATCGACGAGCGGCCGCGCAGGCCCGGGTTTTCTAGGATCAGTACGCGGCGTACCGCTTCGTCTGCCGTGATGAGTTCGCCGGAGCGCATCAGAAAGGGCCGCACGTCCTGATACCGCCACAACGCTGGAACGCAGGGTGACTGCGGCTCGCGTGGTACTAGCGTGTGCAGGGATTCCCACAGCGGCGTCATGTTTAACGCGTCAATATCTTTGTAGAAGGCGGCGCGTTGATCTGTGACGGAATTCAAAGTGGTCTCCCTTTTCATGCGCTTCAAAACTGGATGAAGTCTCGTGATAAATCAGTATTGCGTCAACCAACAGGCACCATACACGCAATTGCGTTTCGGAATAGTGGTCTAGCAGCCTGTCGGACTTGAAAGGCAGCGGCGGCAAATCCGCCGGCCCGGTTCATATTTCGCCCGTTTCTTGGGCAATATCTCGACATTCCCACTGCAATTTAGTAGTTGTCGGTGGCCGCCGACTAAGTCGACTTTGTCAAAAAACCATTGCTATCCCAATGAAAACGAGCGTTTCGTGTGAAAGCTGACCCACCCAAATTCGCTCGCACTCCTTTCATTTGCGTGGCCTGCCCAAACATTCAACACCGTTAGGTCAACCCAACCAATACGCTGAAAGGTTTAGCTCGTAAAATCGTGGGCTCGTTACCTTGCTGAGGCGTTCGGACGTTTCTCAAAACCCAACTTCAGGAGAAGTTCACTTGATCGATTCCCTAGTGTCCCCGCTGCTCTCGATTGCGCACGGCGCTATTGACCTGCCTTGGTGGGGCTATGTGCTGACGATGCTGGCGTTGTGCCACGTGACCATCGCAGCCGTTACGATTTTTTTGCATCGAGCGCAGGCACATCGCGCACTCGATTTGCACCCGATTGTTTCGCACTTTTTCCGCCTATGGTTGTGGCTGTCCACCGGCATGGTTACCAAAGAATGGGTAGCGATTCACCGTAAACATCACGCCAAATGTGACACCGTGGAGGATCCGCATAGCCCGGTCATTCACGGCCATATGGGCGTGTTGCGTTTCGGTGTCGACATGTATCGAAAAGAGGCGAAAAATCTGGAAACACTGGAGCGCTACGGTCACGGCACGCCGGATGATTGGATCGAGCGCAACCTTTACAGCAAGTACACCTGGCACGGCATGGGCATCTCGCTGGTCATTTTTGTCGCGCTGTTCGGCTTTGCCGGTTTATCGATGTGGTGCATGCAGCTGATCTGGATCCCGATCACCGCTGCGGGCATCATCAATGGCACCGGCCACGCGCTGGGTTATCGCAATCATCACACCGAAGACGCGTCCACCAACATCGTGCCGATCGGCATCATCATTGGCGGCGAAGAGTTGCACAACAATCACCACGCATACGGTGCATCGGCGAAGTTTTCGGTGCGTTGGTATGAGTTTGACATCGGTTGGATGTACATCCAAATCATGGCAGCGTTGGGTTTGGCAACGGTTCGCAAAGTCGCGCCCGCGCTCAAGCTGCGCACCAGCGAAGGTGACGTCGATGAGACGCTACAAGCCATCATCACGCACCGCTATCGTGTGATGCAGGATTACGCTGCCGTCGTCAAGGCAACGGCCAAAGCGGAGTTCGCGGCGCTCAAAGCACGAGCGGCCGTTGACAAAAGCGGAGGCGAGATCGAGCTGCCGCATTTCCGCCAATTGCTCAAAGATTTTCGCGCTGATGCGGCCACTCTCGCCGACGCGCAACGAGCGCGTCTCGCCACTGCATTTGCGCACAGCGACGCGCTGAAAAAGCTCTATCAAGCAAGGCAAGATCTAGCCGCGATCTGGGCGCGTTCTACGGAATCGCAAGATCAGTTGAAGGCGCGTTGGCAAGCATGGCGCAAGAACGCCGAAAGCTCCGGCGTGGTGCGCTTGCAAGCGTTCTCGAATCGGCTGGCGCGGTTTGCTTGACGGCTGACTTTGCCGTCGACTGAAAGGGCTCGCATTGCGAGCTTTTTTTGTGGCTCTAGTTTTGACCACGGACATTCGCTGCCAATTTTTGTCAGTCGTGACGCAAATGGTCGGGGCTGATTTACATCGGCAATGACGACGTCATGGTGAACTCGGTTCGACGTATCGGATGGTCATATCCTGTGCGATTCGACGCCATAAGTCGCACGTTATTGACGTGAAATTCACCTAAAATCAGAACAAGCTTAGGCTAGCAACGTGTTGCTGAAAGCGTTGTGGAGCATGGCTTTCCGGTCGGTATGCGGCGACGCGCACCGGCTGGTGGCGCAAATTTGTTGTCAGAATGTCGTGCAACGGCAGCGCTCTGGCCGATTTTTCGCATCGTGAGTGTGTCGCAGCGTCGTACCAGAGTTGTCTGGTGCGCGCAATTAATCAATCAACGTGACGAGGGTTCATCATGAAACTAATTGCTTCTGTGGGGCGACGGGGTGTTTCGCTGGGGTTGGCACTTGCCGCGTGCATGTTGCTGGCGCTGCCAGCGCAGGCAAAGGCAGCGTCTGACGGGACGTTGCTCGCTACGACTGAGCTGGCCGCAGCACAGTCGACGCCTGCGTCTGCTAAGTCAATACTGAAAACGCCAACGGCGAGTGAGTCCGCCGCCGCGCTGCTGGTCAAGCAGCAAGCGACGGGTGCTGTCGCGATGGCCGATGACCGCGAAACGCCGTTTCCTAGAGGCTGGATGTTGGGGTTGTTGGCGGTGTTGGTGCTGGTGCTCTGTGACCGCATTCGGCTCTCGATGAAGCTGGCGAAACTCAACGAGGTGTCAGGGCAATCAAGTGCATTAAGCGCGCCGTTTGCCCGCAATTAAGAGGTAACAATTGCCGCGAAGCTGCTGCGGCGAACGCCGCCGCACAGTGACGCGCGTAAATCCGTACACGCCACCGATAGCAACGAAAGAGATGCCCACAAAAAAGCCCGCCGATTTGCATCTAGTGGGCTTTTTTTATGAACCGAGGCGGCTGATTATTTGAGCTTCATCTCTTTATAGATTACATGCTTGCGCACCACGGGATCGAACTTCTTGAACGATAGCTTTTCGGTAGTAGTTTTCTTGTTCTTGGTTGTGGTGTAGAAGTGACCGGTACCGGCGGTCGATTCGAGTTTGATTTTTTCACGCATGATCGAATCTCCTTAGATGGTGCCAGCAGCGCGAAGATCGGCGAGCACAGCGTCAATGCCGTTTTTGTCGATGAGGCGGATACCGGCCGTGGTCAGGCGCAGCCGGATGAAGCGATTTTCGCTTTCAATCCAGAAGCGGCGATTTTGCAGATTCGGCAGGAAGCGGCGCTTGGTGCGATTGTTGGCGTGAGAAACATTATTTCCCACCATCGGCTTTTTGCCGGTGACTTGACAGACGCGTGACATGACGGTGACTCCAGTGGTGCTTCAAACTCGCCCCTGAGCGGTTGGAAGGCTTGATCGCGGCAAACGTCGAATGGACCGCAGCGATCAGGTGTTGATCGGTAAGGAAATCAGGGAAAGCCTTTGATTATAGCTGGGAAATCGTGGCTGAACACCCTTTTGGGCTGGCATGTTTCGTAGGAGCGGCGAAAACCGCGATCGGGTGCGCACGAATCGCGGCTTTCGCCGCTCCTACGTCAAAGCCGCTGAGGACGAGCTACAAAATCTCCGCAAAATACTCATGCTCGGCGGTATTCACTGTCGAAATGCGCAACTCCACGGGCTCATCACGCATGTCAAAGGCCGTCCGCCGAATACTGAGCACGGGCGTTCCCACCTTGATTTTCAGCAGTTTGGCGTGCTCAGCCGACGCAGCCTCGGCCCGTAGCCGCTCATCCGTGCGCACCACAGTGATGCCAAACGCGTCCTGATACAGGTTGTAAATCGTGTTCGGTCGCTCTTTGAATTGGGCGGCGGAGAGCTTTTCGAAGCGCGCCTGGTCAATGGTGATGTCGTCGATGGACACCACCTCGTTGAGCAGAGACAGCTTGTTGCGCACATGAAAGGTGGGCGCGCCGAAGGCAATCTTGAGCCGCGCCGCCACCTCATCGTCTGCCACCGCTTTGTGAAAAAAAACCGATTCCACCAGCGGGTAACTTTTCGCGCCCTTCTGCGGAACGATGTGGAAAAAGTAAAACAGCAGGCGCTCGCGATCATGCGAGGCGACATACGTGCCTTTGCCCTGCTGACGAATCAGAATGCGGTTCTCGACCAGCTCATCGATGGCTTTGCGCAACGTGCCAATCGACACGTGGTATTCCATCGCCAGCTGCCGCTCCGACGGAATTAGTTGGCCGGGTTTCAAATCGCCCGCCGCCAATTGTTCCATCAGCGCGCGCTGCACGCCTTTGTAGAGTGGGCCGCCGTCGAGACTATTCATCTTTAGAGTCCATAACTTTGGCGCAAGGTGAGCGACCGGAATGGTCATCACGCGCCAGCAGCTTTCTTATTAAGCGCACGAGTGTATAGGCTTTTCAGCGAAAAAATGCAAAAAGTCGACTTTAGTAATAATATAAGCCTATGCCAATGTAAACGGTAATTTCGACAAAAAGCTGTATCTCTCAGCGCAGTCTTAAAACCGGTCACTTGGCCGAAAACCCGCCGTCGACAAAGATCGTTTGCCCGGTGACAAAGACGCTGGCGTTTGACGCCAGAAAAATGGCAGCGCCGTAAAGATCGCGCAGGTCGCCGTTGCGTCCGATCATCGTGGCATCGGCGTTTTTCTGTGCTTTTGCCGCGTCGCCGAAGACGGCGGCGGTCAACGGCGTGTTGAAAAAACCTGGCGCGATTGCATTGCAGGTGATGCCAAACGGACTCCAATACTCAGCCGTAGCTCGGGTCAGTTGCATCACACCGCCTTTCGACGCGCCGTACGGCCCGCTGTTGTTGAACGCGCGCACCGATTGCAGCGAAGCGATATTGATGATGCGGCCCCAGCCTTTGGCCCGCATCGCGGGCGCGAGGGCGCGCGTGACGAAAAAGGGCGCGGCAAGGTTCACCGCCATCGTGGCATCCCAATCGTCGTCGGTCAACTCAGGAAACGGCTGACGGATGTTGACGCCAGCGCAGTTAACCACAATGTCGGGTGCGCCGTACGGCATTGCGGCTTCGGTGCAAGCACGTCGTAGCGCGTCGCGGTCACAGAGATCGACAGCGATTGCGGTCGCGTCGATGCCGTTACTGTGCATTGCAGCGCAGGCGGCGTCGAGTTCCGCCGGACGCCGCGCCAACAGTATGAGCTTCGCGCCTTGACTGCCCAATGCGTGCGCGATGGTTTTGCCAATGCCGGAACTGCCGCCGGTGACGACGGCAACATGACCGTTTAGATCAAACAGGGAGTCAAGACGCATATGGGGCCGCGACAAGCGCTAAAACTTCAGGGCCGTCACGCCCCACATCGACAACGCTGGCACAAATCCGATGATCGCGGACACCACGATCATCGCCAGCACAAACGGCACTGCTTTGATGGCAATGGCCGTGACCGGTGTGCGTGTCAGGCCACTCATCACAAACAGGTTCAGCCCGAACGGCGGCGTGATGAAGCCCAGCCCCAGCGTCGTAATCATGAAGACACAAAAGTGGATTTCATTCATGCCGACTTTCTGCGCCAGCGGCAGCAGCAGCGGGCCCAGCACGACGATGTTCGGCCCTGCTTCCATGAACATGCCCGCCACGACCCAGATGGCCAGCATGAGCAAGATCACCTCGGTTTTGCTGACGCCGAAACTCATCACCCAATCGACAAACGTCTGCGGTATGTCGAGCACCGTCAAGGTTTGCGCAAACAGTAACGCCACGGCGATGATGGGCAACACCACACCGCACACGCGGGCCGAAGTCCCGAGCATCGCGGGCACGTCGGCGAGCGTTAAGTTTTTCTGCCAGAAGCCCAGCACCAGCGCCACCGCCACTGCCACGGCGGCGGACTCGGTCGGCGTGAATATGCCGCTGTAAATGCCGCCCAAAATGATGAACGGAATCATCAGCGCCCACTTCGCGTCCCACAATGCGCGCCGCCACGCCGTGAAGCTGAAACGCCCCGTGGACTTTTCGTAGCCGCGGATGCGGTTGACAATCGCGTTGGTCAGCATCACCGCGATCAGCACGATGACGCCGGGCAAGAATGCCGCTTGGAACAGCGTGGCCGATGAGATGCCCAGCACCAAGCCGATGATGATGTACGCGATCGATGGCGGGATCAGAATGCCAGTGCAGGCACCAGACGCCACCAGCGCGCAGGCGTAATCAATCGGATAGCCCTTTTGCACCAGACGATCCATCGTCAGTCGCCCGACTGCGGCTGCGTCCGCTGCGTCCGAGCCCGAGATGCAGGAGAACAAGCCGCAGCCCATCACCGTCGACGTGCCAAAGCCCGAGCGAAAGCTGCCGAACGTTGCTTCGGCAAAGTTAAGTAGCTTGATGCCGAGCCCGCTTCGCACCATCGCGTCGCCCGTGAGCACAAACAACGGTATGGCGATTAGTGCGAAAGAATCAACTCCTTCAAACAAGGCCTCACCCACCAAAGTCAGCGGCAGGACGTCAGTGATGGCAAGAATGGCCACGGTGCCCAGCCCCATCGCAGCCCAGAACGGCACGCCGAGCACGAGCAGAACCACGGCACCCAATACGCATAACGAAACAATCATGGTGTCGGGCCTTTATGCGTCAAACATGGCTTTACCGGCGTATACCGGACGGCCCGCTTTCATGTCGCGCCAGTCGCGGATGATGGCCTGCGTGGCGCGCAATACCACCAGCGCGAATCCGAGCGGCACCGCCATTTCAAACCAAGCTTTATTGACTCGAAGCACGGGCGTGGTGCCGCCGAGCGTCAGCAATTGCTGTACGGTATGCAGCGACCAGTAAACCGCAATCACGGCGAACGCGATGGTGCACAGCTCAGCAAAAATGTACAGCCGCGCTTTGCTACGTTCACCCACCCGGCTGATAACCACGTCGAAGCGAATGTGCGCGCGCTCTTTCACGCCGTAGGCCGCGCCGATATAGCCCAAGTAGATGAACAGATATTGCGCCGTCTCCTGCGACCACGCCGACGAGAAATTGAGGCCGAAACGGCGCAGTACTTCCTGCACGATCACGATGCAGATGAACAGGTAGGCGATCAACATGGCATAGCGCTCAGCGTTCTCGTTGAGCAACGTTCGCCAGCCGTGTTGCTCAGCCGCATTTTCGTCAATGGCGACGCCAAGCACGAAGAACGCGGTGCCCGTCAACACCAGCAAGAACTCGCCAAGGTCGGTGTGAGTCAGCGGCATGCTGCCCGTGCTGCGTTGAAAGGCAAGCGTTGCAAAAACCCAAATGACGTAGATCGCCGCGAGGGCGAGGGAGATGCGGTAAGCGAGGCGGGATGTCATGGTCGATCTATCAAAAGTTAACCGGCAGAAATGTAGGAGCACCCTGCGGCAAGCGCAGGCTCTGAGACCGTGCCACGACCACGCCGCGCAATCAATTGCGCGGGTCGCGACACATTGCTTCTACAAAAACCGATTAGCCCTGATAGTCACCCACGGTAATCGAACCCTTGGTGTTCGCTGCTACCTTGAGTTTTTCAAACGCGGCGAGGGATCCCGCGAGTTCAATCTTGTCTTCGTCCCATTCCTTGCGCGACTCGCCGCATTGCTCGGCCCAGCGCGTGAACTCTGCGGCGGTCGGGTTGTAGAACTTAGTGCCGGTCGCCGTCATGATGCGCATTGACTCCGTGCGCGCTTTTTCGATCTGCGCGAAGGTCTGAATTTGCGTGAGCCGTGAAGCCTCGTCAAAGCCCACCTGCTGGTCTTTTGGCAGCGAGGTGAACCATGCATTGTTCGCCGCAAACATCTGCGCATCGGGCACGGATCGCACAAAGCTCACCGTCTCCAGAATGTCGCTAAATCCAAACGTTGCTAGCGCGGCCAACGCCGGATCCAGCGCATCGGCGACGCCCTGCTTGATCGCCGTCGCCGTCTCGCCCCACGCCACCACCGTCGGGTTAGCGCCGGCCAGTCGATAGAACTTTTGCAGCAGTTTCGATGGCGGCACGCGCATCTTCACGCCCTTCATGTCGTCTGGCGATTTGATGATTTTGCCGAAGCCCCGGCGGGTCGCAACCGTGCGCGGATCGACCGTGAAATAGAACATCGGCTTGTAGCCTTTGTCGAGCACCTTAGGCGTGATCTCGTCGTTCCACGCCTTGCTGTTCACCAAGTTCGCGAACTTCTGGTTTTCGCCGCACCAGTACGGAATGTTGATCAGATCAACCGCCTTGGTGTAGGGCGAAAAGTTCGACAGCGATACCGCGCCGCCCTGCACGGTGCCGGCCTGAATGCGCTGCGCGAGCGCGGCACCCACCGCGAGCTGGCCCGCAGGGAAGAGGCGCACATACATTTTTTCGCCCGACGCTTTCCACACGTTGTCGCGAAACGCGGCCTGCATGACCGGGTATTTGACGTAGTCCTCCAGCTTGTATTCGGTGGCGAACATCATGTTGTATTTCGCCGCTTTGCGTCGTGATTCGTCCTCTTTTGAGGCCTGCGCAATTGCGTCATCGCTCCACAAAAATCCGCCGGTGCCCGCGAGCACTGCGACAGTAAATCCGTACCTACCTGCCACGTCTAAAAAACGACGGCGTTCCAGTCCTGCCTTGCTGTGCATCTTTGCTCTCCTTAGGTTGTTGCGATTGCTGGCGTCTTGTGCGCCATGCAATCACTGCAAATGTCTACCGGGGGCGACTTGCCACGACCGTTCAGCCAACGATAGCGGAGGGGAACAGCAGCTCGCCCCAGCAGGTTCGTTTTACGCCGATTCGTACAACCGCGTCAGCACAAATTCGCGATGCCCTAATGCCTCAGCGGCGGTGAGTCGTCCGTTCACCGTGCGCATCATGCAGTCAATCAACGCGTCACCCGCGTCATCCATTGTCATTTCGCGACGCAACAAACCGGAGGTATCCACATCCACATGCTCGCTCATCAAGCGCACCGTTTTCGGGTTCGCGCAGACTTTAATCACCGGCAAAATCGGATTGCCAATCACGTTGCCTTGACCCGTGGGGAACAGATGCACCACGTAGCCGGCCGCTGCGCACAGCGTGACCATTTCCGCTGCGGCGCTGGACGAATCCATGAACCACAAGCCCGACGATGTCGGCACTTCCGCCTTGTCAAGCACGCCGTCGATCTTGCACTTGCGGCCGATTTTTTGGATGTTGCCGAGGGCTTTTTCTTCGATGGTGGTCAAGCCGCCCGCGATGTTGCCTTTGGTCGGTTGAGAATCCGACAGATCGCTGGTCTTGTGCCGCTCAATCATCGCCTGATAACGATCAAACATGAACATGAAATCTTTCCACACTTTAGGCGTACGGCAGCGGGCTTCAAGGATCGCTTCGCCACCGGTGATTTCGGAAGTTTCACCGAACGCGAGGGTGGTCTTCAGTGCGTACAGTTTGTCGAATGCATTGCCGACGGTCGGGTTCGCGCCGCATCCGGAGGTGGTGTCTGATTCGCCGCATTTGGTCGAAATCCACAGCTCACTGATCGGGCATTCCACACGATGAATTTCGCTCGCGTCTTGCAGGAATTTTTTTGCAGCCGCGGACGCGTGCATGATGGTCTGATGATCGCCGTGACCTTCAATACCAAAGCCAATCACCGGCTTGCCCGTCGCGGCAATCGCGTCGGCGACTTTCTTGGTCCATTGATCCTCAATGCCAATTACCACCACTGCGGCCACGTTCGGGTTCGAGCCCGTGCCAATCAGCGTGCGGAAGTGCAAGTCAAGATCCGCGCCGAATTGCAGGCGACCGTACGGATGCGGTATCGCCATTGTGCCTTTGATGTTGTTGGCAACGGCCTCAGCAGCAGCGTTGGACAAATCATCTACCGGCAGAATGATGACGTGATTGCGAACACCGACACGACCGTTTTCGCGGCGGTATCCCCAGAATTTTGTTTTCTTGCTAATCATTTTTAGAACGCACTTTAGAAAGAGAAATAGGGTGCGCTCTGCGCACCAGACGGTTGGTGCGCAGAGCGCACCCTGTGAAGCAGAGAGCAGGGCTACCAGCGCTTCGTCTTCACGTTATGTACGTGAAGGTGCTCGCCCTTTTTGATCGGCGCAACCACCTTGCCAATATCAACGCCGTACTTAATCACGGTATCGCCGACCTTGAAATCCTTGAGCGCGACTTTGTGCCCAATCGGGATGTCGCTCTTGAGCGAAACATTTACCGTCGAATCCGGCTCCATGATCCAGCCGGTTGTTTTTTGGCCGACCTTGCAGCCCTCCACCACGACGACGCCAACGCCGTCGTCTTTCTCATGCACTACGAAATGAATCATTGCTTTCTTTCCTAGATTTACCGAATTCTGTGTTTTTAAGTCATCTAGATGATATAGATGAGCTAGATGACTCGTAGAATATCAAAATTGTCAAAAAGCGCAAGTGAACTTCTCAAAAATGCGGATCGTAATCACTGAATTTATGGACGACGACGCGGTCGCCACCCTAGTCAAGGCGTTCGGCGAGGGCAATGTTTTGTATGACGCCACCTTGGTCGACAAGCCCGACGTGCTGGCTGCGACCGCCGCCGATTGCGACGCGCTGATCGTGCGCAATCGCACCCAGGTTCGCGGCGCGCTCCTCGATGCGTGCAAGCGGGCGCGGGTGATCGGTCGCCTCGGCGTCGGCCTCGACAACATCGACGTGCCTGCGTGTGAGGCGCGCGGCATGAAAGTCATTCCGGCCACCGGAGCGAACGCATTGGCCGTTGCCGAATACGTGATCGCGACGGCCATGCTGTTGCGCCGCGCAAGTTACCTGAGCACAGCAGAAGTGGTTGCAGGCAAGTGGCCGCGCAACGCGTTGTCAGCAGGTCGCGAGACGGCAGGCAGTACGCTGGGGCTCATTGGTTATGGCTCTATCGGCCAGATGACCGGCGCGCTGGCGCACGGTCTTGGCATGAAAGTCATCGCCTACGACCCGGCGCTGCCCGAGGGCCACGCGGCGTGGTCCGGCGCAGCTCATCGGGTTGATCTTGCCAAGTTAATCACCACAGCAGACGTCATCAGCCTGCACGTTCCGCTGGTCGACGCCACGCGCAACCTGTTTAACGCCGAGCGCATCGCAGCGATGAAGCCAGGCGCGATTTTGATCAACACGGCACGCGGCGGCATCATCGATGAATCGGCATTGGCCGCCGCACTCAAGAGTGGGCATTTGGGCGGCGCGGCGATTGATGTGTTTGCCAGTGAGCCGTTGCCAGCGAGTGACGTGTTTGCGGGGTGTCCGAACCTCGTGCTTACACCGCACATTGCGGGTGTGTCTTTCGAGGCGAATGTCCGCGTGTCGTCGATGATCGCAGACGCGGTGATTCGGGCGCTGGCGTAAGTCTAAAAATTTCAGGTTCGACCTGTAGGAGCGGCCTTGGCCGCGATCCTCGTTGCGCGCACTTGGAATCGCGGCCAAGGCCGCTCTTACAGGACGCCTGAGCACCATAGAAAGAATTCAAAAATGGCGACAATAAATTCGCAAGCCCTGCACGCAATAGTCAACCAAGCCCTCGTTAAAGCGGGTGCATCCAAAGCCGCCGCGCATTCAACTGCCACAGCACTGATCTACGCCGACCAGCAAGGCACCGCATCACACGGCGTATCGCGCGTTCCGCAATACGCAGGGCACATGAAGGTAGGCCGCATCAACGGCGCAGCGACGCCCGTCATCGCTAAAGAGCACGGTGCTGTGTCTATCATCGACGCCGCCGACGGCCTCGCGTTCCCCGCGTGCGAGCTAGCCATTCAAACCGCCATCGCCGCCGCAAAAACGCACGGCATCGGCGCAGCCTCGGTCACCAACAGCTATCACTTTGGCGCGGCGATTTATCACCTTGAGCCCGTCGCCAAAGCAGGCATGATGGGCCTCGCGTTCTCCAACTCACCGGCAGCGATTGCGCCGTGGGGCGGCGGCAAACCGCTGTTCGGCACCAACCCCATCGCAGCGATTTTTCCGCGTGAAGCCGCTGACCCACTCGCCATCGACCTCGCGTTGTCAGAAGTCGCGCGCGGCAAATTGATGGTCGCCGCGAAGGACGGCAAAGCCATCCCGCTTGGCTGGGCGATGGACGCCGAAGGTCAGCCCACGACCGATCCCGCAAAAGGCTTGAAGGGCAGCATGGCCCCCGCTGGCGGCGTCAAAGGCGCAATGCTTGCGCTCACTGTTGAGCTTTTGGTCACCGCGCTTTCCGGCGCACGCTTCGGCTTCGAGGCCGATTCGTTTTTCGACGTAGAAGGCAACAAGCCGCGCATCGGCCAACTGTTCCTAGTCATCAATCCGGGCGCGTTGGGCGGCGCAAGCGTATTCGCGGAACGCGTCGAAACGCTGGTGCATGCGATGCTAGAAGACGACGGCGTTCGCTTGCCCGGCGCGCGGCGCTATGCCAATGCCAGCAAGGCCGCGCGAGATGGCGTCAGTCTTCCTGACGCGCTGCTTGCGCAGTTGCAGGCGCTGGCCGCGTAGGTTGCTCACGGTGTAATGGGTTTTAGGTTAAACCTCATTAACAGAGACAATTAATTAGAAAAATTTATTCACTTCGTCGTTCCTGCGAAGGCAGGAATCCAGTGACTTTGGGTGTTTCGTGTCACGCTTGGCGAACTCGAAAGACGCTTGGCCCCTGCCTACGCAGGGGCGACGAGTAAAAAAGCTTAATGGAGAAGCTCGGTCAAACGCTAGTCATAGCCACCGTCTTCGTATTGAGGTAAGCCTCCAGCGCTTCCGGGCCGCCCTCGGAGCCGTAGCCTGAGTCCTTGATGCCGCCGAACGGCAACTCGGCCCACGGCATGGCGGCCTGATTGATCCAGAGCATGCCGGTTTGCACTTGGGCGCTAAGCTGATGCGCGTTTTTGATGCTGCTGGTGAAGGCGTAGGCTGACAGGCCGAATGGCAGGCGGTTGGCCTCCGCTATTGCTTCGTCGAGGCTCTTCACTGTGCGTACAGCGGCCATTGGGCCGAACGGTTCGTTGTTGAACACCGAGCTGTCTAGTGGCGCATCGAGAATGACCGTCGGCGCGAAGAAGTTGCCGGTGCTGCCAATGCGTTCGCCACCGGTGGCGACCGTCGCGCCGCGCTTGATTGCGTCAGCCGTAATTTCTTCCATCGCTGTGACGCGGCGCGGGTTGGCGAGTGGGCCCATGTTGATGCCTTTCTCCAAACCGGAACCTACCTTGAGGCCCTGCGTGTAGGCCACCAAGCCCGCGACGAATTCTTCGCGCGCTGATTCTTCAACAAGGAAGCGCGTCGGCGAGATGCACACCTGACCGGCGTTGCGGAATTTCGCTCCAGCAATTATTTTTATGGCGTTCGGAATGTTGGCGTCGCCTGCAACAATCACCGGCGCGTGACCGCCCAACTCCATCGTCAAACGCTTCATGTGCTTGCCCGCGAGCGAGGCCAGCATCTTGCCGACCGGCGTCGAGCCGGTGAAAGTGATTTTGCGGATGACAGGGTGCGGAATCAGGTAATTGCTGATCTCGGCCGGGTCGCCGTAGACGAGGCCCACGACGCCCGGTGGCAGGCCAGCGTCGACGAAGGCGCGGATCAGTTCGGCGGGCGAGGCGGGCGTTTCTTCAGCGGCCTTGACGATCATCGAGCAACCGGTCGCCAGCGCGGCGGAAAGCTTCCTCACCACCTGATTGATCGGGAAGTTCCACGGCGTGAACGCGGCGACCGGGCCGACCGGTTCTTTGAGCACCATTTGCTGTTGGTTCATCGAGCGCGGTGACACGATGCGGCCGTACACGCGGCGGCTTTCTTCGGCGAACCATTCGATGATGTCCACCGACATGCCGATTTCAACTTTCGCTTCGCCCAGTGGTTTGCCCTGCTCCAGCGTCATCAGCATGGCGATGCTGTCGGTGCGCTCACGCAGCAATTGGGCTGCGGCGCGCATGATTTTTGAGCGCTCAATGGCGGGGGTGTTTTTCCAAATGGCGAAGCCCTTGGCGGCAGCGTCCAGCGCGTCGTCAAGATCGGCGATGCTGGCCTTGGCGACGGTGCCGATGACTGAGCCATCAGCGGGGTTGTGCACGGGCAGCGTGGCACCCGAGCGGGCTGCGCGCCATTCGTTGTTGATGAGGAGCTGGACTGCGGGGTAGGTCATGATGGTCTCTGAAGAAAGGGTTGTCGTACCTCTTATTTTCGCCTATGCGGGCGTGACTTGCACGAGAAGAGTTCGCTATCACGGAGAATTGCGGTGTGGCTCTGTAGGAGCGGCTTGCCGCGACCCTCGGCCACGCCAACGCTGGCGGGTCGCGGCAAGCCGCTCCTACAGGGTGGCTCGCCAAATCTCATCGAAAAAAACAATGCCATCGCTGCAATATTTGTTGCCCAAAAAACTACTGACCCAGCTCGCCGGTGCATTCGCCCGCTCGCAATCCGGCGCGCTCACCCAGTTTGCGATCCGCAAATTTGTGGCGAAATATGGCGTGAACATGGCTGAGGCAGCAAGCCCGGACATCACGTCGTTCGCCAGCTTCAATGATTTCTTCACCCGCGCGCTCAAGCCCGGTGCGCGTCCGCTGGCGCGGGCGGCGTATGTGTGTCCGGTGGATGGCGCGATCAGCCGGTTTGGCGAGATCAAGGGCGATCAGATTTTTCAGGCTAAGGGGCACAGCTACACCACACGTGCGTTGGTCGGTGGCGATGCAACGCTCGCAGCAGAATTCGACGGCGGCCAATTCGCGACGATCTACTTGAGCCCCAAGGACTACCACCGCATTCACATGCCGTGCTACGGCGCGCTGCGGCGCATGATTTACGTGCCCGGCGATTTGTTCTCGGTGAATCCAGCGACAGCGCAGGCGGTGCCGGGGCTGTTTGCGCGCAACGAGCGCGTGGTGTGTGTGTTCGACACCGCGCACGGCCCGTTCGTGCTGACGCTGGTCGGCGCGACGATTGTTGGCAGCATGGCAACGGTGTGGCACGGCGTGGTGAACCCGCCACGAACCGTGGCCGTTCGCGAATGGACTTACGCGCCGGGGACAGTTGAACTCAAGCGGGGCGATGAAATGGGCCGCTTTCTGCTGGGCTCCACGGTGGTGATGTTGTGGCCCAATCAGTCGCTGCAATTTTCCGCGCGCTGGGCACCCGCGGTCGCCGTGCGCCTAGGCGAGGCAATGTCGGTTTAGGGCGGGTCTGCGATTTAGTTTGCATGATGGTGGCATAGAACCGCCGCTGTTCGCGTCCTTTTCCATGTGAAGACGCGTTGACGCGACCGGTGCCATCCGTGGGGATGCGCTTGCCCACAACGCGGTTTCATGTCTGCGAATTGCGCACGTGCTGTCGTGCCCGTCGATGAACAACTGATCTGCCTGATCCCTGCGAGTGGAGCCTTTGTTGCGCCCTGCACGCGGCTCGCCCTGAACACCGGAGAAGGCGGCAGGCGGATCTGTGGTTCAGACGGACACGGTGTGCGAAACGTCGGCGAACAGCTTCCTCCTCATCATCTTCATCTTCATTTTCAGAAAGACCATCATGCCTGATTTTGTAAAACTCTTTGGTAACGATTTTCGTGCGGCAATCCTGTTGTTCCCGTGTCCGCAAAAAATACTCATGGTGACCGACAGCAGCCTTAACTTCGGCACCGGCGGATTCGGACTCAGCGAATTCAAGGATATTGTGACCAGCGCCGGTCATACCGTCAGTACGGCGCATCGCGGCGGCACCGCCCCGGTGACGATTGCCGGTAACTTCAACTTTCAGACGGCAGCCACCGCAGTCACGCTGGCCAACTACGATCAAATGTGGTTATTCGGCTTTTCAACTGCGGCCCTGACCGGGCCGGAGCAAGGGGTCATCGCCGCGTTCATGAACAGTGGCGGCGGCGTGTTTGCCACTGGCGACCATTCGACCATTGGTGCCGGTATGGGCAACAACATTCCGCGTGTGCGGCTGATGCGCGATTGGGCCGGCGTGCCGATGGCAACCCAGGATCGGCACGACACGGTGGTCGATATCGGGCCCGACAACATCAAGCAGTTCAGCGATCAGTCGGACGATTTGCCGCAACGAATCTTTCCGATCTGGCTGTCCAACGGCGGCGATCAGTTCACCAAATCCACCTGGAGCGTGCACCCGGTGCTGCGCCACTCTTCGGGCGCGGTAGATTTCCTGCCCGATCATCCGCATGAGAGCCAGTGCTTCGGCCCGGCAGGCGTGGCGGGCAGTTTTGCTGGCGTCGAGGAATGGCCACAGGCGAGCGACGGCTCGCGTCCCGGCGCGATGGTGGCGGCAGTCTCGGTGTCGGGTGGACGCTTTGTTGAGAGCGGTGCGCCGACCGCCTCCGGCACCAAACCGCCGGTGATTCCGAAGCTCTTCGGTGCCATCTCGGCCTACGATGGTGACCGCGCCAACGTCGGACGGGTGGTGTGTGATGCCACCTGGCACCACTTTGTCAACATCAATCTCAACGGCTCGGGCTCGGGTCGCGAAGCCATGAAACCGGGCGGCGTGGCCACCAGCCAGTACCTGAAGATTCAGACCTATTACAAGAACACCGTGCGCTGGCTGGCACCGCGCGGTCGCCGCAATTGCTGGCCGTGGTTGCAGGTGGTGGCGGTGCGCTTCACCTTCGAGCTGCTCGAAGAGCTGCGCCCCGAGCCGCATCCCTGCCCCTGGGATCCGCTCATCCGCATCGGTGCCTTGACCGAAGAGGCGTTGACGCGCGAGTTCGGCCCCGGCGCCGCTGACACCATCGTCGCCGATCTGCTCGCCAACGCCAAGGGCGCACCGGCGCTGGCGCGGGCGATGCGGATGCGGCAACCCAAAGTGGTGAAGGAGGGTGAATCTGACATCGATCTGTTGCCACGCACCGAAATTCGACGCGCGATTCTGGGCGAGCTGATGAATGCGATCGTGCGCGATCTGCCGGTCGACGCAGAAAAACTCGCCGAGGTGCTACGCAAGAATCACGACGAGATGGCGGCCAAGCACTCAGCGCTGGCGGTCGAAACGGCACAACGCACGGTGGCCGGAAAAATGTCCGGTGCCCGCAAAGCGCTGGATGTGATGTTTGACGGTACGGTGAACTAAGGCGGGCGGAAATTGCAAATATCCCGTTTTAGACGGCACTGGCGGGCGCAAAGTGTGGCGGTTCATCGCTCGTGTGGCTAGCCGCACGGCGCGCTTCACGCCTCGCCCTGCATCCCGCCAGCACCATCCAAAACGGTACGTTGCTAATTGCCGCGCCCCTAAATGCCGCTTAGATGATTGAGTGATTGGGGTTCAAGAAAAGTCGGTTCGCAATGGTTGGTGCGACCCGCCTGAACCCGGACGTGCTCACCCAATACTGACTGATCAATATGTGGGCCTACGCCTAGTGCCAACGCCATTCCACGAAAAAGCTGATACTTTCTAATCGTCTTCCGACAAGCGCACACCACGTTTGCGCAGGATGATCGGAATGAACATCACGGCGATGGTGATGACCATGAAAGTGCAGGCGATGGGTTGCTTGAAAAAGATCAACCAATCGCCCTGCGCGATGGACAGCGCGTTGCGCAATTGCTTCTCGCTCATTGGACCGAGGATCATGCCGACAATGACTGGTGCGACCGGAAAATCGAAGCGCCGCATGATCACGCCGATGACGCCGATCGCGTACATCAGCACAAGGTCAAATGCGCTTTGCCGCATGCCGTACACGCCGATAGAGGCGAATACGAGGATGCCTGCGTAAAGCTGTGGTTTCGGGATCGTCAACAGCCGTGCCCACATGCCCACCAGCGGCAGATTGAGTACGAGCAACATCACGTTGCCCACATACAGCGACGCGATCAGACCCCACACCAATGGCCCGCTGGTTTGAAAGAGCAGGGGGCCGGGTTGAATGTTGTAGTTTTGGAAGGCCGCGATCAGGATGGCTGCGGTGGCCGACGTCGGAATGCCGAGCGTCAACAGCGGCACTAAGGCGCCCGCTGAGGTCGCATTATTCGCAGCCTCCGGCCCTGCGACCCCTTCAATCGCGCCTTTGCCGCCTTCGCCCGAAAACTCCTTCGGATGCTTCGACAGTTTGCGCTCAGCAGAATACGAAAGAAAGGTCGGAATCTCCGCGCCACCCGCAGGCACCGAGCCAAACGGAAAGCCAATCGCGGTGCCGCGTAACCACGCGGGCCACGAGCGTTTCCAGTCTTCTTTGGTCATCCAGATCGAGGTTAATTTGTTGCGTTGCGCGTTCTCACCTTTCGGGTCGTAGAGCACAGAGTAAAGCGCTTCGCCGACCGCGAACAAACCTACCGCAACGAGCACAAACTCGATGCCGTCAATCAGCTCCGGCACGCCCGCCGTGTAGCGCGGGATGCCCGCGATGGAATCCATGCCGACCAAGCCAATGGCCAAGCCCAACGCTAGCGACACCATGCCGCGCAACATCGACGCGCCGAGCACCGACGAAACGGTTACAAACGCAAGCACCATCAGCGAGAAAAACTCTGCCGGACCAAATTTAAGCGCGAGATCGGCCACCAGTGGCGCAAACAGTGTGAGCAAAATCACGCCCACCGTGCCCGCGATAAATGAGCCAATCGCTGCGGTCGCGAGCGCCGGGCCAGCGCGTCCGTTTTTGGCCATCGTGTTGCCCTCGAGCGCGGTCATGATCGACGCGCTTTCACCGGGTGTGTTCATCAGGATAGACGTGGTCGAGCCACCGTACGCTGCGCCGTAATAGACGCCGCAGAGCATGATCAACGCGCCCGCCGGGTCTACCTTTGCAGTGACCGGTAAAAGCATCGCCACCGTCAATGCTGGGCCAATGCCTGGCAACACACCGATGGCGGTGCCTAGCGCACAGCCTATAAACGCCCACATCAAATTCATCGGCTGCAATGCTGTGCCAAAACCACCGAGCAGCAGGGTCCAGGTTTCCATCATGATGCAGCCCCTAGAGCCAGTCGTTGAAGAGTCGCGGCAGATTCACGTCGAGTACCAACGTGAACAACCAGAACACCGGAAACACCAGCACCGCGCCGGTGATGGCATCGCGCAACACGGTCTTGCTGCCAAAGCCGCGCGCTACGCAAACGAAAAGCCCCGTGGCCGCGACCACAAAGCCCGCTTTGGTAATCAGCAGCGCCATCAAAAAAATCCCGCCGGTGACCCACAACGCACCGCGATGGTCCGCCGCGAAGCCCGCGACTGAGTCGGCGAAATTACGAAAACCACCGGTCAGCGCCTGCCACATCAGCAGCGCGCCAACGGTCGCGAGAAAGCAGGTGACCACCGTCGGCACAAAAGCCGCGCCGATACCCGCGTAGCCCGTCTCGGACGGCATCTGCGATGCTCCAACGCCGAAGACAACGGCCAGTAAAAGTATGAAAGTGGCAATACCCACCTGCCAGCGTTTTTGCATGAATTTCCCCCTTGGGCGTTGCCTTGGCGTGTAGGAGCGGCCTTGGCCGCGATCCACGATAGGCGTTTCGCGAACGTTGATCGCGGCCGAGGCCGCTCCTACAAAGGTCGCTACTTAACCAAACCGACCGCGCGCATGGACTCCTCAATCCGCTTGTGCTCGGCATCGACAAATTTGCTGAATTCGTCGCCTGTCAACACCGCGGTAAACCAGTCGTTTGCAGCCAGCGCATCGTTCCATGATTTCTGCTTGGTACCCGCGACTACGGCGTCAATCAGGCCTTTGCGCTGCTCGGGAGTGATGCCTGCTGCGCCGTACACGCCGCGCCAGTTGCCGATTTCGACGTTGATGCCTTGCTCCTTAAGCGTTGGCACCGTCTCGCCCGGCAGCTTTGTACCGGAGGTAACGGCCAGCGCGCGCATCTTGCCGCTTTTCACAAACTGCGCCATCTCGTTCCAGCCCGACGTGCCAATCGTGACGTGACCGCCGAGAATCGCAGCGGACGCCTCGCCACCGCCTTGAAACGGTACGTAATTTATTTTGGTGGGATCGACGCCCGCATCTTTGGCGATTTGCGCGACCGAAATATGATCGACCGATCCGCGCGATCCGCCGCCCCACTTGACCGAGCCCGGATCTTTTTTGAGCATCTCGACCACGTCTTTCATGGTTTTGATGGGCGAATTGGCAGGCACCACAAACACGTTGTATTCATAAAACAGGCGCGCAATCGGCGTGGCCTGAGCGAGCGTGACCGGCGGCTTGTTCTGCACAATCGCGCCGACCATCACCGCTCCGGTGACGATCATGGCATTGCCGTCGCCCTTGGTCGCATTCACAAATTGCGCCAAGCCAATGGTGCCGCCTGCGCCACCTTTGTTTTCAAACTGCACGCTTTTGGCCGAACCGGCCTCAATCATCGCTTTGCCGAGACCGCGACCGGTCTGGTCAAAACCGCCGCCGGGGTTGGCACCGATCATGAATTTAACGTTTTCGACGGCCAGCGCGGTGGCCGACAGCGCCAGCGTGGTGCCGACCGCGAGCAGTGCTTGACGTAACATAAGTTTCATAATTCTCATCCTTGTGTAAATCGAATAAATTGTCGGAATTGTTTGAGCCGATGCTAGGAAGCTGACCTGTCGGCTGGCTGTCCACAGCACTAACGCGCGGTTTGATCTATCCGACGACGAACATAACAGACATATCGGGCGAATGTATGTCTAATGAGCCGCAAACGGGGAAACCCCGACTACTGGTCGTGGAGGACGACCCGGCGCTAGCGCAGGCGCTCGCACTGGCATTGTCGCGCCGGGGCTTTCATGTCTGTCAGTCAACCAACGGTCGGTCAGCGCTGGAACGTGCGACGCAGGAAACCTTCGCCGCCATCGTGCTTGATTTGACGCTCCCGGAGATGGAAGGCCTTGAGGTGCTGCGCGCCATCAGGCTGCATGGCACGAGCACGCCGATCATTGTGTTGACTGCACGTGGCACGGTCGGGGATCGCGTGCAGGGGCTGCGGCTTGGCGCGGATGATTATTTGTCAAAACCGTTTGATCTGGACGAGCTCGAAGCACGCGTCCACGCCCTGTTGCGGCGTGGCGGCAACACAACGTCGGTTCGCCGTCAGTTTGGCGCGCTCAGAATCGATGAGGCGGCATCCGTCTGCTACGCCAATGACGAGGCGCTCGAACTCTCGGCGCGAGAATTCGCCATGCTCGCCACGCTGATCGAAAAGCCCGCGCATGCAGTGACCCGAGAGCGCCTCTGGGACAAAGTGTTTGGTGACGGCCGCGAGGCGCAGCCGGATGCCATCGAAGTGGTCGCTTATCGCCTGCGAAAAAAAATCTCTGGACTGGGCATTGAGCTGGTAGCGCTGCGAGGTGTGGGTTATCTGATCCGCGAAAAGCGAGCGGAATAGTTTTGGCCGTGGAGACCGGCGCTGCCTCGGAACCCGTTTTGAAATCGGAGCGACCGATTTCAATCAAACGACGGCTCACGCTGTGGCTATTGGCCGCGCTGGTGGTTTTTCTGGTGCTCGACACCACGGTGATTTATCAGAACACGCTTCAATCGATCAATGTCGCCTTTGACCGCACGCTGCTCGCCTCGGCGCGCGCCATTGGCGACACCGTCAACGTTGAGCGCGGCAAACTGACCGCGACGTTGCCTTACGCCACACTGGAGGTGTTCGAGGCTGTGACTCGGGGTCGTATCGTGTACCGAGTGAACGATTTCGACGGCAAGTTTTTGTCTGGCTACCCGGAGCTGCCGCCGCACAATGGCGAGTTTCCCAAGCGAACGCCGTATGCCGCGCTGTTGCAACCGGTTTACGTCGGCGAGGGGGCGGCGAGGCGTATCGCATGGTCACCGTGCAGTTGGCTAAGCGCTGGAGCTACGCAAGAGTTTGGCGCAGCAGGCGTTGATGTCCACGCTGGATCGACCAGTGATTTTTTTGATGCTGATGTCTACCTCGGTTAACGATCAACGAGCGTCAAAAGAAAATGCTCAACAAACTGTTCGACGGGTTTGAAGCCAAGCTCACGTCAACCAAGTGGGCGATCATTGCCAAGTGCTCGCAAGACACCGCGCAGCGCGACATTCAGGGGCTGATTGATCAAGGCATTTTGGTCAAAGACGCGGCGGGCGGGCGGAGTACGAGCTATTCACTGCCGGAGTCTTGACGTAGACGGAGTTCGCCGCGCTGTGTGATATTTCGCGGTACGCGTGATTTGAATGCGCTGATCGGCCCCAATCAGGAGAGCAACGATGACCAGCAAAAACACCATTTGTCTCTGGCACGAGGGCACTGCGGTGGACGCAGCGAAGTTCTACACCGAGACGTTCCGGGACCGCGCGGTGCGCGCCGTGCATCGTGCGCAGGACGTCTATCCTGCGTGCAAAGCGCGTGATGTGTTGACCGTGCTCAGGTGGGTATTCGTGTGTTGCGTGCTGCTGCTCTGCGGAGCGTCGCATTCTCAGGTGCTCTACCAGACCGGATTTGAGCCGCCAGGCTTTGCGGTTGGCCCAATCGGGGTGCAGGACGGTTGGTCGTCGCAATCAGCGGCGAGCGTGCAAAGCGCAACGAAGTTCGCCGGAGCCCAAGCCCTGCAGTTCAACCCGACCGGATTGGCGGGCGGGCATGTTACTGGCCATGGTGTCACCTATTCGTCGGTCGGAAATTCTGCACGTCTGGTGCGGATTACCGCGAATTTCCAGGTGAGCCTGACCGGCGTGCCGACGGCCTGGTCGGTGTTGATTGGACGGAGCGCGACGACGTTCCTGTGTCAAGTGTTTGTTGGCGGCGGCAACTTCCAACTGGGGCTGCAGAGCAGCCTCGTCGGAAGTATTCCCATCGTGCGCGGGCAGTGGCAACGGGCGCAGCTCGACCTCAACTTTGCTACAAAAACCTGCTCCGCTTTTGTCGATGGTGCGCTCCTGGGCAGCGGCCCGTTCCCAAACGTCGCCGATTTCGCGCGGCTCGAGGTTGGCATCAATAGTTCGCCCGGAACGGATCGGGCGTTTTGGGATGACATCGTGGTCGAGGCGACCCGATTTGTCGATAACGGCGACGGCACGGTGACCGATGCCTCGACCGGTTTGATGTGGGACCAGTGTGCCAGGGGCCTGAGCGGGGCCGGCTGTGCCACCGGGGCGGCCAACGTGTACTCTTGGGCGAACGCGATGGCCGAGGGTGCCACGCAAAGCACGGCCAACTACAAGGGCTATTCCGATTGGCGACTGCCGAGCTCTGTGGAGCTGCGGACTCTGGTTCAGGGTGGATATCCGCTGACCATCGACAAAACGGCTTTTCCAAATCCACCCGCGTCGTACTTCTGGTCGGCGTCGACGCATGTCCTCGATTCAACGGTTGCGTGGCTCGTCGGTTCCCCCGATGGCGGCACCAGTAGTGGCAACTCTAAGGTGATCAACTACGACGTGCGCCTGGTTCGCGGCGGACAGTATTTTGGTTCTTTTGCCCTTCTACCCGGTGGCGTCTCCGGTATCACCAAGACTACCGCCACATTGACGGCTACCAGCCCGATCGATGCCACGGGCCGCTGGGTGATCGTCCCCCGCGGCGCGACGCCACCCACGCCCGCGCAGGTGATTGCGGGGGTCAGCTACGGCGGCGTCCCCGTCGTCGCGGGAAACGGCTTGATGGTCGTCGGCACACTGAAAACCTTCGCCGTAACTGCCCTCACCACGGGCACGGCCTACGATCTGTATCTCGTAGCCACGGATAGCCGGACCGCGTTTGCCTCGCAACTCATCGGCCCGCTGCAACTTTCCACGCTGGGGCCGTACAACACCTTTGACGTGGACGGCAATACACAGGTCAATGCCCTGACCGACGGTCTGATCCTGCTGCGCTACATGCTCGGACTGCGGGAGCCTGCGTTGACGAGGGGGGCCATCGGGGCAGGGGCGACGCGGGACGCGGCGGCAATCGAGGAACACATCAGGTCGGTCATGCCGTGACCGACAAAGAGCTTCGTGTCAGCGGCTGTCAAGTCAAGTGGCGACACTGCGGATGCGGGACGAAGGACGGGGCGTGCCGAGGCACGTTTCGTTCCGACCACCTTCCTGTTCGGCGCGACGGCCGCTTTTTCGAATCGGGTTGGTCTCCTGTGGGGCAACAAAGGCCCTGAGCCTTGCTAGAAGTGACTTGGATGCTTTCTGGCGTAACCCGCTTCAGTTCTCCTCAAGCACGGCGCGAACGTGCGCCAATCCGTCGTTAACGATGTAGTCCGGTGCGCGCTCGATTTTTCTGGGCTCGCGTGCGCTCACGTCCTTGCTGGTGGTCTGGTGGCACCGCACTACGCCCTGTGAGTCGCGGCGGGTGCCGGAAAGGGGGACGGTAAATGCCATGTCGCGGGCGTAGTCGCCGCCCTGGTTATTGGGCGCGATGAAGACCACGCCTGCTACACGATTGAATTCGCGAGGCGAGAGCACTGAACAACCGATTCGATGGATTTGAAGGTAAGCTCATGTGAACAACATGATCGATGATTGCCAAGTGTTCACAAGAAACATAGTGGTCATCGAGACCACCGGTCACCCACCACGGCGAGGCTCAGTGGTGCGCGCCCCGATCTGCGATCAAGCGTGACCCAGGGGCGGCGTTGGGCATCAAAATGGGCTATCAACTTTATAGCTTGACGCCCATTTAACGGGGGCAAAGATGCGATTTAGCGCAATAGTCGATATTGCACGTTTTATCGATATGTACCCGAATAAATAAGGTTTTCAAGAAAAAGCTGATACCTACTTTTAACTGAAACCGAACGCGGTCGGCAGGGTGTAATGCCCGCCGTGACGGCGTGCGTTATTCGATTTCTAAATCAATACGATACGTCGTTGCTCCTCCTTGCCGTGCTAACGCACTGTCTGCGTCGTCGCGCCTAGTCTCCTATTGATTTAGAAACGGAATTAGCCACCGATGTAGCTCATTTCGACCTTGCGTTGTTTCGCGGTCTCGTTAGTGCGGATTTCGCTGTAGCGATCCGTGCGCACTTGCCACAATCCTGCGAGCAATGCGGCGATATCGTCATCGCTGGAACCATCGCGCAACAACGCCCGAAAATCCACGCCGTGATCGGCGAACAGGCAGGTGTAAATCTTGCCGTCGGTGGACAGCCGCGCGCGCGAGCAGGTGGCGCAAAACGCTTGTGTGACGCTTGAGATCACGCCGATTTCGCCCGCGCCATCCGCGTATCGCCAACGCTCGGCAACCTCGCCAACGTAGCCCGCATCAACCGCCACCAGCGGCGTTGCAGCGTGAATCGCCGCCACCACATCGCGACTGGGCATCACATCATCCATGCGCCAGCCATTGGTCGCGCCGACGTCCATAAACTCGATGAAGCGCACGATCACGCCGCTGCCCTTGAAATGCTTCGCCATTTCGACCACGGTGTGGTCGTTAACGCCACGCTTGACCACCATGTTCACCTTCACCGGTGAGAGTCCCGCTGCGAGCGCAGCATCGATGCCTTTGAGCACATCAGCCACCGGAAAATCCACGTCGTTCATCGCACGAAACACCGCGTCGTTCATCGAATCGAGCGACACCGTAATGCGCTGCAAACCCGCGTCCTTCAACGCTTTGGCCTGTTTCACCAGCGTTGAACCGTTGGTGGTGAGCGTTAGATCAAGCGGCTTACCGGACGACGTGCGCAAAAGTGAGAGCATGCCAATCAGCGTCGGTAAATTGCGCCGCAATGTGGGCTCGCCACCGGTCAGACGCAGCTTCTCAACACCCAGTTCAGCGGAGATTTTGGCGAAGCGCGTAATCTCTTCAAACGATAGCAGCGCGTCATGCGGCAAAAATTTGTAGCCGGGGCCGAACACGTCTTTCGGCATGCAATACGTGCAGCGGAAATTGCATTTGTCGGTGACGGAAATACGCAGATCATGCAGCCGACGTCGGCGTGGATCGAGCACCACCGCTGCTGCGCGAACCGCGCTGAGCCCGCTCGCAGAAAGCGGTTGCGGCGCGGCAGCAGCTCGCGCCCCCGCACCTAACACCGCCAGCGGAATGACCCTACCCAGATCCTGTGATTGCTCACCCATGGAAAACACTTATCGTTGAAGCTCGCCTATTCTGCTAGATTCGTCGGCTGAGTGCGTTGATGAGTGCAAATGTGGTTGTCGTAAATACCTTGGCTGAGCCCGTGGCGATTGCACCGTCGTGGACGGCAAGTGTTGCCTTCCGCAAGCGTCCGGTCACTAGTCGCTGGGTTGATTTTGAGTGGGACACCGCGAGCATTTCGATCTCCGATGAACTGCAAATCTCGCAGGCTGGGCCGTTTGAATTCACTGTCAATAACGAGACGCAATGGCGCTGGGACGGCGAGCAGATTGAGCTGCATCATTCTGAGGGTGAAGGCTACTGGCTCAATCTCAATTCACCGCAGCCGTGCATTTTTGTGATGTGGCGGCTGGAAGAAGACGACGTGGTGCCGCGTCCCGTCGTCGTGACCGTGTCGTACAACGAAGCAGGACGCATGCTCGACGCTGGCGACCATGTTGACAACGCGCCGATGCCGGAGGCTCTGCGTGCTGCGCTGACAACGTACACCGCTGCCCATTACAAACCCGAGCCACGCAAAAAAGTGAAGCGGAATGATCCGTTTGTTGAGGGCGCGTTTCGACGCGATGCCGCATCGGGAGCGGGTCGTGGCTGAGTTGAAACCTGGTCAATCGACCGAGGCAATGTCGTTGTCGCGTTGGTCGCGGCTGAAGCGGGCTGCGGCTGAACAGCAACCCTCGTTTTCCGTTCGCGCTGAGCCCGTCGAAGCGCTGGTGGCGCCGGAGAAGGGCAACGACCCCCTCAGCCAGACCGGGACAGTGGATACGGATTCAACGAGCCGCGACTACGGCGAGTTGCCGCCCATCTCCACCATTTCGCTAGCCGAAGATTTCACACCCTTCATGCAGGCCAAGGTGCCGCAAGCACTCAAGCAGCAAGCCTTGAAAGCGCTATTCAAAGAACCGCACTTCAACGTCATGGACGGCCTCGATATTTACATCGATGACTACACCGTGTTCGAGCCCATTTCCCCCGAAGTGATGGCCACGCTCTCGTCATGGAAGACGATCATGAATCCACCGCAACAAGTGGTGACCAACGGTGGATACGCGGTGGATGTGGAGAGCGAAGAGGGGAAGGCGGTGCTGGCGGCGCGGGCCGAGTTGGCGCAAGCTAACGCAGCGCTAAAGCCGTCCGAAGGCGGCGTAGAAGTCCCCTCTCCCGCAGCGCGGGAGAGGGCGGAGGGTGAGGGCGATGATATGCAGCAGCCAACGTTGCAAACGAGAGATCCCCCGTCAGCGGGCGAGCCTTTGCAGCTGAGCAACGAAGCGAACGCCAACGCCCTCACCTCAACCCTCCCCCGCGCTGCGGGAGACGGAGCCAAACCGCATCCGAGGCACGGCAAGCGCGTTGGTGATTTTTCAGCTTCGGCGCGTGAAACTGCTGAAGCCGCAGCATGCGAATCATCCCTTTCTGAATCCGCCGAAACACCCAACGTCGCCCCACAAAGCATGACTCAATGACCCGCCAAGTTAATCTCTGTTCGTGCAATCGCACGATGCCTTTCGACGCTGAGGCCTTTGCCAAAGCCGCAGCCAGCGCCGGTGCTGCGAGCGTGCAAACGTTTGATGCCATGTGTCAACACGAACTCGCGCGTTTTGGCGATGCCGTTGATGGCGACACGCTGGTCGCCTGCACCCAAGAGTCGCGATTACTGGGGGAGGCTGCAAGCGATTCGCCCAAAGTGTCGACGATGCGTTTTTTCAATATTCGCGAGAAGGCGGGTTGGTCGAAAGACGCGTCGTTCGCAACGCCAAAAATCGCAGCGTTAATCGCGCAGGCAATGCTGCCCGAACCAGCTCCAACAACGCAGGTGACGTACAGAAGCGCAGGGCAAACGCTCGTCATCGGGTCGATGGCAGATGCGCTCGCCGTGGCCGACGTGTTGAAGGGTTCGGTCAGCGTCAGCGTGCTGGCGACGGATGCGGCTGGCGAGCTTTCAGGCACGCGCGACTACTCTGTCATCAGCGGCGCTAAGATCGCAGTCAAAGGCTGGCTCGGCGCGTTCACCGTCGACTGGCAACAAGCTAATCCGATTGATCTCGACGCCTGCACTCGGTGCAACGCCTGTGTTCGCGCCTGCCCGGAAAACGCGATTGATTTGTCGTATCAAGTCAACCTTGATCTGTGCAAATCACATCGCAGTTGCGTGGCGGCTTGCGGTGATATTCAGGCGATTGATTTTTCGCGTGCCGATGTGAAACGCAGCGCTACGTTTGACCTGGTGCTTAACCTCACAAGCGAGCCATTTTTCGCGCAGCATCAGCCGCCGCAAGGCTACTTCGCGCCGGGCGCTGATCCGATGGCACAGATCAAGGCGATTGCAGAAATAGCGACCTTGAAAGGTGAATTCGAGAAGCCGAAATTCTTTAACTACCGCCCCAATATTTGCGCCCACAGCCGCAACAAAAAAACTGGCTGCACGCAGTGCATTGACATCTGTTCGACGAAAGCGATCGCGCCGAAGGGTGACCACATTGAAGTGACGCCGCAGCTTTGTATGGGGTGCGGCGCGTGTGCGACCGTGTGCCCGTCAGGCGCGCTCGCCTACGTGGTGCCGCGCGTGTCCGATCTCGGCGCGCAGCTCAAGACATTGCTGCGCACCTACCACGCATCAGGCGGGAAAGATGCGGCCCTGTTGTTGCATGACGCGAACGCCGGCATGGCTGCTATCGGCGAGTTGGCGCGCAAGGGTGACGGGCTTCCATCCTGTTATCTCCCGCTAGCGCTGGAGCATCCGGCTGCGGCAGGGTTGGATGTTTGGTTGGGCGCGTTTGCTTATGGTGCAACGGCGGTGACTGTATTGCTGACCGAGGACATCGCGCCTCAGTACGCGGCGGCACTCAAGGCGCAGGCCGATATTGCGAACATGATTCTTGCTGCGCTGGGGTATCAGGACGCCAAGGTGCGCATCGCAACCGCGCAATCGCTTTCGACCGTCCTGTGGAGTTCCCCGCGTGGTCTCGCAGTTCGCGTTCCCGCCACGTTCAATCTCACCAACGACAAGCGCGGCACGCTGGACGCCGTGTTCGCTCACTTGCTCGAACACGCGCCAACACCCACGCCAGTTATTGCGCTGAGCAAAGGCTCGCCCTTTGGCGAAATCACTGTCAACGCGGACAAATGCACGATGTGCCTCGCCTGTGTGGGCAGTTGTCCGGAAGGCGCGCTGGCTGACAATCCCGAGGCACCACAACTGCGCTTTATCGAGAGCAAATGCGTGCAATGTGGCATCTGCGAAAAGACCTGCCCAGAGCAGGCTATCACGCTGCTGCCGCGCCTTAATTTGACGGCGGAAGCGAAGAAGCCACGCGTGTTGAACGTCGCCGAGATTCTCGGATGTTCGCGTTGCGGCAAGCCGCTCGGTGCCAAGAAAATGATCGAGAACATGTTCAGTAAACTGTCCGCACACAGCATGTTCCCGGACGATGCATCGCGGGCGCGCATCAAGATGTGCGCTGACTGCCGCGTGGTTGATCTGTACACCGATGAGAACCCGCTCGACATCAGGAACATGGCGAAATGAGTGACGCTGTAGATTTCCGTGCGTACGTATCGCCCGAGGATCACGGGCGCGCTAATTTTTACGCGCTAATTTCTCGGTTGTTTGCCGCAGCGCCGAATCAGGCATTGCTCGCTGCGATTGCCGGTTCGCCGCCGCTTGCAACCGACGACCACGGTGCAGCGCTGCCCTCGGCATGGTCAAAATTGATCGCGGCGAGTACCGCAATGGATGAGGATGCAGCGAGCGAGGAGTATGAAAAGCTCTTCATCGGCGTAGGCAAAGCGCCGGTGAATTTGCATGCATCGCACCACCTCACAGGCTTCATGATGGAGCAGCCGTTGGCGGATGTGCGTGGTGCGCTTGCGACACTAGGGTTTGCCCGAGTCGAGTCGCAAACGATGGTGGAAGACCACCTTGCCGCGCTCGCCGAGGTGATGCGATTGCTGATTGTCGGGGGTGGAGATGTGCAACCGTCATCAGTGTCAGCCCAGCGTCAGTTTTTCACCCTACATATTGCGCCGTGGTTCGAGCTTTGTTGCACTGCGATAGTGAAATCTTCGCTTGCTAATTTCTACCTCGTCGTTGCACAATTCACATGTAGCTTCTTGCAGGTTGAACGTGATGCGTTCGCAATTGATGCCTGACCGACGCTAATCTAATTCCAAGTTGTATCAAGGAGTGCGAAAAATGAATAACCAGAAAACTGGCGCAAATCTCAAACGCCGAGGCTTTTTGTTGGCCGGTAGCGTGGGTGCTGCGGGCGCTGTGGCCGCCGTGGTGGCCCCGACCCTCCAATCGGTCTCGCCCCCCGCCGTTGCGTTGCCAAAATCGGGCGACGTTGGGTATCGCGAGAGCGATCATGTTCGCACCTACTATGACTTGGCTCGCGTTTAACGCGGCCCTCCCTAGATTTCACGGAGAGAAAACATGCTGACTAGATTGACTCACGATGTGGACGGCAAGAGCCTATCCGAGCATTCAACGATGCGTCGCTTTGGTGGAGCCAGAGCTGCGGCAACGCTAGATCGACGCGCGTTCCTCAAGCGCTCCGGCGTTGGCTTGGGTGCGGGCGCATTTGCCAGCCAGTTGCCGCTGGGCTTTGTCACCAAAGCAGAGGCCGCCGCGCCGGCCGAAGGCGGCGGCAAGGCCGAAGTTAAACGCACCGTCTGCACCCACTGCTCGGTTGGCTGCGCCATTGATGCGATTGTTGAAAACGGTGTGTGGACGCGCCAAGAGCCGGTGTTCGATTCACCTATCAACATGGGCGCGCATTGCGCCAAGGGTGCGGCGATTCGTGAGCATGGTCACGGCGAACATCGCCTGAAATACCCGATGAAACTGGTCAATGGCAAGTACGTTCGCATCAGTTGGGAAACGGCGATGAGTGAGGTGGGCGACAAGCTGCTGCAACTGCGCAAAGACGCCGGGCCGGACAGCGTGTTCTGGGTCGGCTCATCGAAGCACAACAACGAGCAGGCGTACATGTTCCGCAAGTTTGTGAGCATGTTCGGCTCCAACAATTGCGATCATCAAGCGCGTATTTGTCATTCAACGACAGTGGCGGGTGTGGCCAACACCTGGGGCTACGGCGCGATGACCAATTCGTATAACGACATGCAGAACACAAAGTGTGCGTTGTACATCGGGTCGAATGCCGCCGAGGCGCATCCGGTGTCGATGCTGCACATGCTGCACGCCAAAGAAACCGGTGCCAAACTGATCGTCGTCGATCCGCGCTACACCCGCACCGCCGCCAAGGCCGATGAGTTCGTACGCATTCGTTCCGGCTCCGACATCGCCTTCTTGTTCGGCTTGCTGCACCACATTTTCAAGAACGGTTGGGAAGACACCAAGTACATCAATGATCGCGTCTACGGCATGGACAAGATCAAAGCCGAGGTGATGGCGAAGTGGACGCCGGATGCGGTCGAAGCAGCCTGCGGTGTATCCGAAGCGCAGATGGCCAAAGTCGCGAAAATGTTCGCCGAGAACCGCCCTTCGACCATCGTCTGGTGCATGGGGCAAACGCAGCACACCATTGGTAACGCAATGGTGCGTGCCAGTTGCATCCTGCAGCTCGCCTTGGGCAACATTGGTGTCTCCGGCGGCGGGGCGAACATCTTCCGCGGTCACGACAATGTGCAGGGCGCAACCGACGTCGGCCCGAACCCAGATTCTCTGCCCGGTTACTACGGTATTGCCACCGGCGCGTGGAAGCATTGGTCTACCGTGTGGGGCGTGGATTACGAATGGTTGAAGAAGCAGTTTGCCTCACAAACCATGATGGAAAAGCCGGGCATGACGGTGTCGCGCTGGATCGACGGCGTGCTCGATCCGAACGAAACCATCGATCAGGATTCCAATCTCAAAGGCATCGTGTTTTGGGGTCATGCGCCAAACTCGCAAACACGCGGACCGGAGATGAAGAAGGCGATGGAGAAAGTCGAGATCATGGTGATCATCGACCCGTACCCGACCGCGTCCGCTGCTATGCCTGATCGTAAAGATGGCGTGTATTTGCTGCCAGCATGCACCCAATTTGAAACGGTTGGGTCTGCGACTGCTTCCAACCGTTCACTGCAATGGCGCGAGCGCGTTATCGCTCCGCTGTTTGAATCGCAAACCGATCACGCGATCATGCTTGCATTCGCCAAAAAATTCGGTTTCGCGACGGAGTTCACCAAGAACTGCAAAATCGTCAAACCTGATGGCGAGAAGAAGTGGGAAGAGCCTGAAGTCGAAAGCATCCTGCGCGAGATCAACAAGGGCACATGGACGATTGGATACACCGGTCAATCGCCGGAACGCCTGAAGCTTCACATGAAGCACATGAACACGTTTGATCCGAAGACGCTCAGGGCCAACGGTGGGCCGTGCAACGGCGACTATTTCGGCTTGCCTTGGCCATGTTACGGCACGCCTGAGATGAAGCACCCAGGTTCGCCGAACCTTTACGACACATCGAAACACGTGATGGATGGCGGCGGTAATTTCCGCGCAAACTTTGGCGTGGAGCGCGAAGGTGTTTCGTTGCTGGCCGAAGACGGCTCACACTCAAAGGGCGCTGATCTCACGACGGGCTACCCGGAGCTGGATCATGTCCTGCTGAAGAAACTAGGCTGGTGGGATGAACTGACCGATGCCGAGAAAAAAGGCGCGGAAGGCAAGAACTGGAAGACTGACCTCACTGGCGGCCAGATTCGCGTGTTCATGAAAAACCACGGCTGCCATCCGTTCGGTAACGCCAAGGCGCGCGCGGTAGTGTGGAACTTCCCGGATGCGATCCCGCAGCACCGCGAGCCGCTGTACGGCACTAACGCTGCGCTGACTGCAAAGTACCCGACCCATGCGGATAAGGGTGGCGCGTTCTGGCGCGTGAAAACGCTGTACAAATCGGTGCAGGACAAAGCCATTGCCGACAAGGTTTATGAGAAGTTCCCGCTGGTGCTCACCTCCGGGCGCTTGGTCGAGTATGAAGGTGGTGGCGAGGAGACTCGTTCCAATCCATGGCTCGCTGAATTGCAGCAAGAGAACTTCATCGAGATCAACACCAAAGACGCCAATGATCGCGGTGTTCGTAATAACGAATACGTGTGGGTCAAGTCGGCAACCGGCTCGCAGATCAAGGTGAAAGCGATGGTCACCGAGCGCGTCGGGCCGGGCGTGACGTTTATCCCATTCCACTTTTCTGGCTGGTGGCAGGGCAAGGATTTGCTTGAGAAATACCCGGATGGCTCAGCGCCGATTGTGCGCGGCGAGTCAGTGAACGTAGCGACCACTTACGGTTACGACTCGGTGACGATGATGCAAGAAACCAAGACCACCGTCTGTCAAGTCGAGAGAGCATAAGGAGCACACCATGGCACGAATGAAGTTTATTTGTGACGCCGAGCGCTGCATCGAATGCAACGGCTGCGTCACCGCTTGTAAAAACGAGCACGACGTTCCGTGGGGTGTTAATCGCCGCCGCGTGGTCACGTTGAACGACGGCATCGTGGGCGCAGAGCGCTCGATCTCGGTCGCTTGCATGCACTGCTCAGACGCGCCGTGCATGGCGGTGTGTCCGGTCAACTGTTTTTACAAGACCGAGGACGGCGTGGTGTTGCACGATAAAGATCTGTGCATCGGATGCGGTTACTGCTTCTACGCCTGCCCATTCGGCGCGCCGCAGTTTCCACAAGCGGGCGCATTCGGGGTGCGCGGCAAGATGGACAAGTGCACCTTCTGTGCAGGTGGCCCAGAAAAAGACAATTCCAAAGCAGAACACGAAAAGTACGGTCGCAATCGTTTGTCTGAAGGCAAGCTGCCAGCTTGCGCCGAAATGTGTTCGACCAAAGCGCTGCTTGCCGGTGACGGCGATGTGCTCTCCGACATCTATCGTGAGCGCGTGATGCGTCGTGGTCGTGGTGGTGACTTATGGGGCCACGCAACGGCGTACGGTCGTCCTGAAACCAAGGTGGCGCCACCCGCAGCACAATCCACTCCGCAAAAGTCATGAGCAAGCTAATTGTCTCCCTCATGCTGGTTGCGGCGCTTTATGGCTGCGGTGAACAGCCGCAGACCATTTTGGCAAAGCCTGGTACCTCGGCTGCAAAGGTTGACGACTTGCCGTATGGCGAAGGAAAGCTGTTCGCTGATCGCAACGCGTGGCAGCTTCAGCTTCGCGCCCGTGCTGATAATCAGAACGAATACAAGCGTGTCAACTAATCGCGGCTTCACCAGCGATAGGAGCAAAGTATGAAACGCCTATTTGCGTTGTTTGCGGCGCTGCTCACCGCAATGGCGGCAACGCTTGCGCTTGCGCAGCAGAGTAGCGGCCCGGTCGCCTCACCCGCTGAGCTTGCCAAGCTTGAGCAGCAGCGGTCAATTGCGCAGCCTTACAACAACACGCCGGTGTGGCAAAGCGCACGCGGCGCTGTTGAGGGCTACACCAGTAACCCAGCGCCTGAAGCGGGCGTGTTGATTCAGGACGGCGGCCAGAACTGGCGCGCGCTGCGCAACGGCTGGTTCTCCGTGATTGGTGGTTGGGCGCTGGTCGTGATGATGCTCGCCATTGGTAGCTTTTACGCGTGGAAGGGCACGGTGCAACTGCACGATTCGCCCACTGGCCGCATGATTGAGCGATTCACCCTGCTTGAGCGCATGGCGCATTGGGGCACCGCGATTTCGTTCTCGGTGCTGGCGATTTCCGGGTTGATTCTTGCGTTTGGCAAGACGCTGCTGATTCCGGTGATCGGCTTCACGCTGTTTTCGTGGCTTGCAATTCTTGCCAAGAATTTGCACAACTTTCTCGGCCCGTTGTTTATCGTGAGTTGCATCATCACCTTTGTAATTTTTGTGCGGGACAACGTTCCGAAAGCGGTTGATTTCAAATGGATTGCCAGTTTCGGTGGCTTAATCAGCGGCAAACACGTTCCGAGTGAAAAATTCAACGCAGGTGAAAAGATCTGGTTCTGGGGCGGGCTGATGGTGCTCGGCCTCGTGGTTGGCGCGTCCGGGCTGGTGCTGAACTTCCCGAATTTCGGCCAGACTCGCGCCACCATGCAGCTTGCGAATCTAGTGCATTTGACCGGCTCGACGCTGTTCATGCTCGGCGCTATGGGCCATATTTATATGGGCACACTCGGCATGGCCGGTGCGCTGGACGCCATGAAAACAGGCGCGGTCGACGAGTCGTGGGCCAAAGAGCACCATGAAATTTGGTACGACGAACAACTCAAGGCGGGCAACGTTGGCAAGGCGGGAAAAACCAGCGCGTCCAGCACGAAATCCCCGCAACCGGTAGCCCTTGGAGGACACGACTGATGAAACTTAATGCATGGTTAGTGCTGGTCGTGGGCAGCGTGATCACCACGTTGGCCATTGCAAAACTCCCCCCCGCTGCACCGCAGACTGACGAGCAAAAAGCAAAGGCCGCTGAGGCCAAAGAAAAAGCGGCGGACGCCGCGAAAAAAGACGCAACCGATCTAAGTCGTTATCAGGACAAGAGCGCCGAGCGTTACTTTCGCGACATGAAAGCTGCCGGTAAGACGGTGCCGTCATCTACTTGGGTTGCACCGGTACCACCGCCTGCGGCGGTCGCCGCACCCGCACCCGCCGCACCCGCGAAAAAGGCGTAGCCGCAACCACCGCTATAATTCACAAGTCGGAGAGGTGGCAGAGTGGTTGAATGTACCTGACTCGAAATCAGGCGTACCGCAAGGTATCCGGGGTTCGAATCCCCGCCTCTCCGCCATCAGACAAGCCACCCTCGCGGTGGCTTTTTTTGTGGGCGACTTTCACGTTGTGCGCTGTGCGCTGCGCGGTCGCATCTCTCGTGATTTTTCGAAATTGAGTTTGCCATGATCGAATCCGTCGGAGCGCTGCGGCGCGTTTACAGCGCGGCCAAAGGTCGGGCTGTGCAAAAGCAGATTGACCACATCGACGTGCATTGCGCTCGGTTCATTAGGCTATCGCCGTTTGTGGTGATTGCCAGCGTTGATGTGCAAGGCGCGCTCGACGCGTCGCCGCGTGGTGGCTCGCCGGGGTTTGTGCGGGTGGCAGATGCGCACACGTTGCTGGTCTCCGATTCGCCGGGCAACAATCGGCTAGACACTCTGACCAACATCATCGCCACTGGCAGCGTCGGTTTGCTGTTCATGATTCCCGGAGTGGACGAGACGCTGCGGGTGAACGGGCGTGCACGGTTGAATGATGATGCTTCGATTCTCGGCACGTTTGCAGACGAAAAACGTACCCCCAAGCTGGTCGTGGAAATCACAGTGCGTGAGGCCTATCTGCACTGCGCCAAGGCGTTTATGCGCTCGAAATTGTGGAGCCCCGCAAGCGTGGTGGATCGCGCTGCGTTGCCGACCATGGGCGAGATGTTGGGCGATCAAACCGGCATGTCCGGCGCGGCAGAAACACAGGCCGAAATGCGGGCTCGCTATGCCTGCGATTTGTAGTGGGGTTTATTGGCGACAGCTGCAATCGAGGAGGCTACGCAGCCTTGCTACTGGAGGGCATTAAACCGAGATTATTCATTATTCCATTTCTAAATCAATACGATACGTCGTTGCTCCTCCTTGCCGTGCTAACGCACTGTCTGCGTCGTCGCGCCTAGTCTCCTATTGATTTAGAAACGGAATTAGACGGGGCTTCGCCCCTACGCGCGTCCTAATGAATAATCTCGGTTAAAGCGCCGTAGCCACTGGTGCCAGCGCCTTCAGCCACCGCTCGAACGGCAATTTGTGCTCGGCTTGTAGCGCCCGCGCCCGCGCCTGAATCGCGCGACTGTCCAATGCGGGCAGCGGGGATTTGGTCGCAATCACCGTCACGTTTTCGGTCGCAATCGCTTGCAGCAACACAATATTGTCATGCCCAAAAACAGCGCGTAACTGGCGCAGTCCTCCGCGATAACGCGTCACGCTGCTCCACATATTGGCGACAAAAACGCCCTTCACTTTCAATGCAGTGTGCGCGGCTGCGTAGAACTCCTCCGACTCCAGCGCCCCGACCCGTCCCCGCCCGTCGTAGCAATCCACCCACATCCAGTCCACGCTGGCAGCAGGTCGCTCATCGATGATCTTGGCTGCGTCGCCCAGCGTCAAAACCACGCGCGAGTCGTCTGCAGGCAAAGGAAAGGCGCTGCGAGTCAAGGCCAGCACATCGGGCCGCAGCTCGACGATTTCCATGCGTTTCAGGCTCGCTTCCCAGTTAGCGAGCGCCCACCGTGGCAGCGAGCCGACGCCAAGACCGGCCACGTAGACCTGCTTCGGTGCGGGCACCAATAGCAGCGCGGCACACATGTCCTGCGCGTAGCCCAGCATCAGCTCAGCGGGGCGGCTGATGCGCATGCGACCCTGCACCCACTCTGACCCAAAGTGCAGGGTGCGCAGGCCGTTTTGTTCAGAAATCAAGAGTTCGGACATGTCGAGCGGAGAAGTGGGGTGATGCGGATGCAGCTTCCTATTTTCGCCCGGTTTGGACGCACTCAGCGTTGGCTGCCCGATTAGCCACTAAAATGGAAGCTTCTCTAACCGAGAGTTGTTCTTTTTATGTCAGTTTCCAAACCCTCTCTTGTTGCCGTTCCCGGCACCGCCGCACCGGCATCTTCCCTCGCCCCGATACCGGAAATCATCAGTGAGCTGAAGGCGGGACGCATGGTGATTCTGATCGACGAAGAAGATCGCGAGAACGAAGGCGATCTGGTGCTTGCCGCCGAATTCGTGACGCCGGACGCCATTAATTTCATGGCAAAACACGGTCGCGGCCTGATCTGTTTGACCTTGACGCAAGAGCGCTGTGCGCAGCTCAACTTGCCGCTGATGACGTCGAGCAATCGTTCTGGTTTTGGCACTAATTTCACGATGTCGATTGAGGCGGCTGAAGGCGTGACCAGCGGCATTTCTGCTGCGGATCGCGCGCGCACGGTGCAGGTGGCCACCTCGTTTAACGCTAAGCCGAGCGACATCGTTCAGCCCGGCCATATCTTCCCGATCATGGCGCAGCCGGGGGGTGTGCTGATGCGCGCGGGACACACTGAAGCGGGCTGCGATTTGCCGCGCATGGCGGGCCTCACACCCGCATCCGTGATCTGCGAAATCATGAAGGATGACGGCACGATGGCGCGCCTGCCTGACCTGTTGATTTTCGCGAAACAACATGGCCTGAAAATCGGCGCAATCACTGATCTTATTCAGTATCGCGCAGCACAAGAAAACCTCGTTGAATGCGTCGGTGAACGGCCACTGCAAACGGCTCAGGGCACGTTCACGCTGAAAGTTTTTCGCGAAAAATTGACGGCAGCGACGCATTTGGCGATCATCAAAGGCACACCGGTTGCGACCACTGAAACCGTGGTGCGGGTGCACGAGCCGCTCTCCGTAATTGATACGTTGGACGCAGAAAGTGCTGTGCACTCATGGAGCATTCCCCATGCGCTCACACGACTGCAAGAGGCCGATGCAGGCGTGCTGGTGTTGCTGCATCAAAGCGAGTCTGCGGACGCGCTGCATAACCGTGCGCTGAACGTGAAGCCACTCAATGCCCACAAGATGGACCTGCGCACTTACGGCATCGGCGCGCAGATTTTGCGCGCGCTAAACGTCGGCAAGATGCGCGTGCTGGCAAGACCACGTCGCATGCCGTCCATGACTGGATTTGATTTGGAAGTAGTGGCGTACGAAGAGTCGTAGCCTGCAGGGGACACCCCGAGACCACCGCAACGTCTGGTGGGCAGCGTCTGCCCACCCTACATCACTAATTAAAAGAAGAGAGAAAACATGCCCCTCCAACCCCTCATGAAACTCAGCGGTGCTGGCCTGCAAATCGGCATTGTCACGGCGCGCTTTAATGCGCCGATTGGTGAAAAACTGCTTGCTGGTGCAAAAAAAGCGCTCGCTGAAATGGGCGTTGAGGCCAGCAACATCGTTGAGCTCACCGTGCCCGGCGCGCTAGAAATTCCGCTTGCGTTGCAGGCGTTTGCGAGCACCGAAAATTTCGATGCACTGATTGCGCTAGGTTGCGTTATCAAAGGCGACACGTACCATTTTGAGATCGTGTGCAACGAGTCGGCGGCGGGAATCTCACGCGTCGTACTCGATAATGAAATTGCAATTGGTAACGGCGTGCTCACCAGTTACACCGAAGATCAAGCCGTCGCCCGCGCCGAACAAAAAGGCTATGAAGCAGCGCTTGCCGCCGTCGAAATGTCGCTGCTGCAAGAGTGGACGTACGCGAATTTCGGCGAAGCGTAAATCTGTAGGAGCGGCTTGCCGCGACCCACGATTTAAATAAAACCTGTCGCGGCAAGCCGCTCCTAAAAAAAAGATCGCATGACCGCACCTGAAACGCCCTCCGTTGCCGCTCCTCCTGCCCCGACGGCCAAACCCAAATCTGCCCGCCGCTGGGCGCGTGAATTTGCGCTGCAAGGGCTCTACGAGTTTTATGTGGCCGGGCATGATCCGGTATCGATCCGATTGGGCGCCGAAAGGCAAGACGATTTCAAGCGTGCCGACAAAGAGTTTTTTCGCGAGATGTGGCGCGGGCTTTCCGAGGACTGGGAGCCGCTGGTGGCGCTGGTGCAGCCGCACATTGATCGTCCGTTCGCACAGGTGAGCCCCGTTGAGCGTAGCGTGATTCTGATCGGTGCGTGGGAGCTCAAAAATCGTCTCGATATTCCGTATCGTGTGGCGATCAATGAGTCGGTCGAACTGGCGAAGAGTTTCGGCGGCACCGACGGTCACAAATGGGTCAACGGCGTGCTCGACAAAGTGGCACCATTGCTGCGAGCGGACGAGGTTGCAGCGGGACCGCGCTCGCGTTCGAAAGCGGCGAAATAGCGACTGTTGCGAAACTTGAAAAGCGAGACAGCTTTTGTGTTAACCGCCCATTGCATTGGGCATAGCCATAGATTTGGCCAATTATCGACTTACTGCAAAATAGGCCACTATGCCCAATTAGGATGGGCTTTTCAGCACAAAGCTGATTCTGAAATTTTCGTCCAGACGCGAGTGTCCGCGTGACTGAATTCGAGATTATCGCCCGCTATTTCACACGTCCCAATCGGTCGGCGCTGCTCGGCAATGGCGACGACTGCGCGGTCATCGCCCCAAGTGCCGGTAACGCGTTCGCGGTCACCACGGACACACTGATCGAGGGGCGCCATTTTCTGCCAACGCTTGATCCGTTCAAGCTCGGTCGCCGCGTGGTGAGCGTGAACCTCAGCGACCTCGCCGCGATGGGTGCCGTGCCCCGCTACGCTTTGCTCTCACTGACGCTACCGCAGATTGAAGAGGCTTGGGTTGCACGTTTTAGCGACGGGCTGTGGTCGGTGCTTGACCAACACAGCGTCGAACTCATCGGCGGCAACACTACCAAGGGAGCGCTTGCCATTGCCATGACCGTGTTCGGTGAATTGCAGCCCTTCGCCGCGCTCAAACGCTCGGGAGCGCGCATCGGTGACGAGCTTTGGGTGAGCGGCACGCTGGGCGACGCCGGTTGGGCCATGTATGCACTGACTGGGGCGAAATTCGAGGCCACACCCGAGCAAATCGCCAAGTACGAATGCCCCGAAGCGCGTGTTTCGCTTGGCCTCGCATTGCGCGGTATCGCCACCAGTTGCATCGACATTTCGGATGGGTTACTGAGCGAGGCAAAGCACCTTGCAACGGCCTCAAACGTATCGATTGACATTGAAATTGCGGCGATTCCGACGGGGCTCAAACAGGTGCAGGCTGAGATACTTACTGAATTCGCTCAGCACTGTCTGCTATCTACCGGCGACGCCTACGAGCTGCTATTTACCGCGCCTCGGCAACAGCACGATACGATTGCAGCGATCCTGAAACGCGAAAACCTTCCCGGCGCACGTATCGGCCGTGTAACCGCGCTGGACACTGTAAAGCCCGTTCGCGTGCTCGACGCGCAATCTCGCGTGATGGACATCGATGTCAAAGGCTGGGATCATTTCGCATGAGTGACGTTTTTCTCCCCTCTACCGCCCCGGTAAAGCCTACGCTGCGCTTTATGCTGTCGCATCCGGCGCATGTGATTTCGCTTGGCTTCGGCAGCGGCCTTGCGCCGTTTGCGCCGGGCACCTTCGGCACGCTACTGGGCTGGTTTGCGACGCGCTGGTTGCAGCCGATGGTCGGCGACGAAATGTTCTTCATTGGCCTAGTAGTGGCGCTCATTGTGGGCACCTGGGCCGCAGGTGTCACGGGGCGTGCGCTGGGTGCAAGCGACCACGGCTCGATTGTGTGCGACGAGGTGATCGCGATGGCGCTAATCACCGCGCTGCTGCCTGGTGCGATGTGGAAACAGGCGTGGGCATTTGTACTGTTTCGTCTGCTGGACATTCGCAAACCTGGCCCAATCGGTTGGGCAGATCGCAACGTCAAAGGCGCGTTCGGCGTGATGCTGGATGATCTGATTGCTGCAGCGATGACCTTGTTTATCGTTGCGCTGTGGATTCGTTTGATCGGATGACAACGTACGCCGACCGTCCCGCAGCGGTCCGTAGGGTGGGCAGCCTCTGCCCACCATGCCTCGGCAAAACAACCGATTGCTCTGTGCGACGCCTCGGTGGGCAGAGGCTGCCCACCCTACGAAAATGTGAGATTTATTGGGGCGCTAAAGTATGAGCGCCCTGTTCGACGAATGGCTCAAACTCGCGGCGCACATTGGCAAAGTGTGCATCGCTGAAAATCGCGTGATCGCCGGTGCGGAGAGCTGCACCGGCGGTTTGATCGCCGCGGTACTCACTAGCGTCAGTGGTTCGTCGCGATGGGTGGATCGCGGCTTCGTCACGTACAGCAACGAAGCAAAAATGGAGATGCTCGGCGTGTCATCCAAAACGCTCGATGCGTTCGGCGCGGTAAGTGAAGAGGCAGCGCGTGAAATGGCCGTAGGTGCGTTTAAGGCCAGTCGCGCGTCGATGGCCTATTCGGTCACCGGTGTGGCGGGGCCGACCGGTGGCACCGTCGCCAAACCGGTGGGGATGGTTTGTTTTGGTTTTGCCACGGCAAACGGCGTCGCATCGTTCACGCACCATTTCAAAGGCGACCGCAGCGCTGTGCGTGAGCAAAGTGTGAATTTCGTGCTCGGCGAATTGGCTAAATCAACGCGACGTGCGCTATAAACTGCGCACTGTGTACAGCTCACTCGTCACCCCACCATGAAGTGCCCGTTCTGCGGCTCCCTTGAAACGCAGGTGATCGACTCGCGCGTCTCCGAGACGGGAGATGCGATCCGTCGTCGCCGCAAATGCATGGCCTGTGACAAGCGGTTCACGACCTTCGAGACCGTCGAGATGCGCATGCCGCAAGTGATCAAGGGCAACAGCACGCGCATCGATTTCAACGTCGAAAAAATTCGCACCGGCTTTAATCGTGCGCTGCATAAACGCTTTGTGCCGACCGAATTCGTCGATCAGGCGATTGCCCGAATCGTGGCCAACATTCACAGCTTAGGCGAACGAGAAATCCCATCGCGCAGCATTGGCGAGATGGTGATGGCCGAGCTTTATAAGCTTGACAAAGTGGCGTACATTCGCTTTGCTTCCGTCTACAAATCGTTTCAAGATGTTGAAGATTTTCGCTCTGCGTTGCATGAAGTCGAGCGTCCGTTGTCGAAGCTCGTCAAAAAGCCTACGGCCAAAAAACCTAAGGAAGCGCTGAACAAGTGAGGGAAGCTTGCTGACGCGGCCTAGCGTGAACTGTGACCCCCACCAATCAGGCGCGAGCATTGCTAATCGCAACGTTTTCGGCGCTCCGGGACGCTGGTTAAAGCACCATCCTTTAGTCGCGCTCGCCGTGATCTTTATCTGGATCGCCGCGACCCGAATTTTCTACATTGTGCTGCACGATCCGATGCTGGGCTATGGCAATCAGTTCGACATGGGGCGCACCGCAGCGTGCCTCGATCTGTGGCCGAATCTACCGGGTGGCCCGCGCGATGTGGCGTATTTTGAAGCGCCTATCGAGAAGCATCAAAGGATCGCCATCGCTTCGCAACGCTGCTACCCAAGCGCCGAGGCGGTGCTGGATTGGGTCGCCATCCATGTTGACGGACTTAGACGCTATTTTTTCGCCGACGCGTTGGTTGACATGCGCTCAATCGGTTTGCTCAAAGCGTTGCTGTTGACGGTCGCCGCCTGCGTCGCGCACAACGCGCTACGCAGTGATTCGCGCATTGCATTGCTGCACGCCGCAACGTTCATGCTGGTCATGGCCGACCCGGTACTTACGCTGTACCTGAACACCCTGTACGGTGAATTTGTCGCCGCATTGGGCGCGTACGCTGCGATCACCGGCATCGTTGCCGTGACGCTGAATCGGCGCTGGACGATGTCGACGCTAGTGCTGTTTGTGTCCGGTGTCGGATGTCTGGCGTTTTCTCGTTTGCAACATGTTCTGCTTCCGCTATTTTTTATCGCGATGTTGGCACTGCTCACCCTTGTCGGCACACCCGTGCGGCGCTGGCTACGTGATCACTTTGCGACCTGCATGGTCATTGCGCTGCTGTCGGGGGTGAGTGCGGCATCGATCACGATCAATGCAACCTTTATGAAAGCAAATCCGATTTTTCATGAGGTCAACCGCAACAACACGTTATTCGGCGCTTTATTGCCGGCCACCGAGCAGCCCGCTGCTGTGGTGGCTGCGTTGGGTCTGCCTGTCGATTGTGCAGCGCTGGTGTATTCCGATTTTTTTCGCAAAATGTGGCGCGGACAAAGCGGAAGTTGTCCCGAGGCATTAACCGTTTCACCGCTTCGCGTGCTCGCGTATTTTGCTTATGAGCCGAGGGCAGTATTGACCTTCGTGGGGCGCGGCCTATTGCTCGCCAGTGCGTGGCGAATGCCCTATGTTGGCGAGGTGGCAAACGCCGTTTCAGAACGCACCACGGCTGGCCCGCTGCTCGTTGCCGCCAGTGTTGACGCATTGAGCCGAACCATGGGCTACACCGGGCACGTGATTTTTTGGGTTACCCCAGTGGTGGCTGGATTGATCGCAGGGTTGCTGCTGCTATTGGCGTGGTCACGAAAAAAAGATGATGTCGGTGCGAGCGACGCTACAGCCCGATCCCGCCGGGCGGTGCAATTGGCAATGTTTTCGCTCAGCGCGCTCATCGTGTCGGCATGGGCCACTTCGCTATTGGGTGACGGCTATAGCGAGCTTGCCCGCCATATTCATCTCGGGCTGGTCGCTGCGCTCGCGGGTTGGGTGTTTCTAATCGGTTCGGCTTTTTTTGTGCGACCCGCCACATTGCGCTTGTGGCCAGTGTTGGGTGCGGCTTTTGTGGTGGCAGTGCCTGTGGGGATGCTCACGGCGATGCCGGTCGCGTTTGGCCGCTTGGCGGAGCCGACCGACGACGCGCAGCTTGCCACCAGCGCTACGTTCTCGGGGTTTGTTATTTCGCCACGACCAGTGGTTGCGATTGAAATCGAACAACAGTCGCGATTGTTGGCGCGCACGGGTGTTACACCCGCAACGACCCTCGCCCGATACCATCCAATGAACGACGGGCGCAACGCGTTTGACTATACATTTGACCGCGCTCTGATGTCATCCATGCTCGAATCGGGCAAGCCGATTTCGGTGTACGCGATAAGCGACGACAATAGGCGTGAATTGGTAGACGTGCGGCACTGGTGCGTGTCAGGGCGGGCGTGCCGGTGAGTCTCAAGCGAGCTTAAGCGAGGCGATGTCGCAGTGCATCCAGTAAAAAAGAATAGAAACCGGAGAAACGAAAATGTTTAGCAATGCCGACGAAGCCTTCATGCGCCGTGCGCTAGAAATGGCAGCGATGGCGATGAATCACGCCACGCCCAATCCGCGGGTGGGCTGTGTGTTGGTGCGCGACGGCACAATTCTCGCCGAGGGCTTCACGCAGCGTCCGGGCGAGCTGCATGCCGAGGCGCACGCGATAAAAAATGCGCGATCAAAAGGCGTGAACCTTGACGGGTCAACGGCCTACGTCACGTTAGAGCCGTGCAACCATTTCGGCAAAACACCGCCTTGCACCGAGGCGCTGATCGGCGCAGGCGTCGTTCGCGTTTTAGCGGCGATGGAAGATCCCAATCCGATGGTCAGCGGCACCGGACTTGCTCGTTTGCGCGACGCCGGTGTGGATGTGCGCGTTGGACTGCTGTCGCACGAAGCGTTGGAGCTGAATATCGGCTTCGTCAAGCGCATGACCACGGGGCTGCCCTGGGTGCGTGCCAAGGTGGCAGCGAGCATGGATGGGCGCACCGGGTTGTCCAATGGCGAATCAAAATGGATCACAGGGAATGAGGCGCGGCTTGACGGACACCGTTGGCGCGCGCGGGCCTGTGCGATCCTGACCGGAAGCGGCACGGTTAAGCACGACGATCCGCAGATGACAGTTCGCGATGTGGAGACCGTGCTCACGCTGCGCCAACCGATGCGTATTGTGTTCGATCATCTGGGTGAGTTGAGCGCGGGCGCGAAGGTGTTGCAAGGTGGCGCGCTGGTGTACTGCGCGGATCGCGAGCCCGTCGATTTGCCGAGCAACGTTGAAGTAGTGAAATTGCCTGACGCAGCGCGACCCGGAAAGATCGATTTAGCTGCTGCATTGCAAGATATCGGCGCGCGTGGCGTGAACGAATTGCACGTGGAAGCGGGCGCTCGCTTGACCGGGCCGATGGTCGCTGCGGGCTTGGTCGATGAGTTGCTGATTTATCTAGCGCCGAAGCTACTTGGGCGCGACGCACGCGAAATGTTTTCGTTTGACGAGCCCGCAAAATTAGCGGACGCGATGCAGTTTGACCTGCATGACGTGACCCGCATCGGCGACGACATTCGCGTGATGATGCGGGCTAAATAGGTAAATTAGCGAGAAAAATATGTTCACGGGCATCATCACCGGCCTCGGCCGCATCACCGCGCATGAACCGATTGGTGACGGCCAGCGCATCAGCGTAGCCTGCGGTGAATGGCCGCTCGCCGACATCGCCATTGGCGACTCCATCGCCCACTCCGGCTGCTGCCTGACCATCGTCGAGAAAGATGCCGGTGTGCTGCGCTCCGACGTGTCTGCGCACACGCTTAGCATCGTTGCGGGACTGGGTATCGGCGCGCTAGTCAATCTCGAAAAATCGCTCACACTGGCCGATAAACTTGGTGGCCATTTGGTAACTGGGCACGTCGACGCAGCAGGTCTGGTAACTCTTTGGAAAAATCTAGCCGAGAGTTGGCTAATGGAAGTTGAAGTGCCTGCGCATCTCGGCAAGTTCATCGCACGGAAAGGCTCGATCACGGTCAACGGTGTGAGCCTCACGGTGAACGCGGTTGAAGATTTGAGTAGCGGCACCCGCTTTCAAATCAACGTGATTCCCCATACGTTTCAGGTCACGAATTTCGCGGAACTAGCGCAAGGTTATCGTGTGAACGTCGAAATTGACACCATCGCTCGGTATGTCGAGCGAATAACGTCGGCGGTTCGTTAACCGAAAAAAGCGCAAAAAAATATGCAAAAAGTTCGGATAAAAAAAGAGCCGCAAAGCGGCTCTTTTTCATGGCATTGACGCGAATGTTTAGTTCGGCGACACGCCCAGTGCTTTTACCGTTTCAATGTTGATCACGCGACCATCATCGACCGGCAGACGCTTGGACGTCTGGTAGGCCGCAACAGCGGTCATCATTGACGCCTTGATGCGACCATCGATGCTGCCTGGATCAAAACCGGCGGTTTTGAGTGCGGTTTGCAGTTCGCGAATCTTGCTTGCCGTCGCGTTTGATTCACATAACACCGCACGGCGCTCAACGCGACCATCTGCCACTTTGACTTGGGTCGAAATGGTTTCGTAAACGGCTGGCACTTCGATTTCGCGGGTGGCCGCTGCGCGGTCAACCACTTGTCTGGCTTCGGTTTTGAACACGGCCGGCACCAGCTCTTCGCGCACTGAAGCGGCTTTGTCGACGATTTGACGCGCGTCGGTCTTGAACACGGCTGGGATCAATTCCTCACGGAACGAGGCCGGCACGTCTACCACCAAACGCGATTCTGTCTTGTAGACCGCCGGAATGGCTTCTTCACGGAACGACGCGGCTTTGTCAACGACCTGACGCGACTCGGTCTTGTACACCGCTGGCACCAACTCTTCGCGAAACGATGCTGGTGTGTCGACCACCTGCCGTGCCACTTGCTGCGTCGCCTGCGGTATGGCGATGCGGCGCGTGGAGGCTGGTGTATCTTCAACACGACGAGTTACGGTGCGGAACTCGGCCGGCACGACGATTTCGCGTGAACTGGCGGCGCGATCCACAACCTCACGAGTCACTATGCGAAACGTGGCCGGGATGACCGCTTCTTCGCTACGCGCAGGCGCCGTGACCACGCGGGTCTTCACCGTCTTGAACGTGGCTGGCACTTCAATCGTGCGCACTGTTGCTGGGCGGTCTACTGCCTGTCGCGTCTCGGTCTTGTAGACCGCTGCAACCTTCACTTCACGCACATAGCCTTCGATTCCGGAGGCCGCACCTGCGGTGCCTTTAGCGGTAGCCGCCGAGACACCGGCTGCGGCACCACGCGACGCGGAGCCGGTGGTTGCCGCACGGGCACCTGCACCCGACGTTACGGTGCCCTGCCAGCCCTCGATTGAGGCAGCGCGCAGGATGCGGTCACCGTTAGGCATGGCGACCAGGTCCCCCTTGTCGTCGAACTTGTAGCCGCCCGCGCGCAACTTGTCGACGTCGATTTCTTGACGTGTCACCGTTTGGAAGGTGCCGGGAATTTCGACCGAACGGGTGCTTGCCGCTTTGTCGAGAATCTGTCGTGAGACTTCCGAATACTGTGCTGGAATCTCAACTTCGCGCACTGCGGCGGCTGACTTCAATACCTGACGCGTGATGGTCTGATATTGCTCCGGGATTTCGACTAGGCAGTAAACCTCGTCGTCCGCACCGATCTGCACGTTTGACGCAATCAATGCGCTTTGCGCGGCGGTGGTTGCAGCGCGGCCTGAGCCAGCGCTGGTTGAGCCCGCAGGCGCGGCGGTGGTGTCCACGCGAACGCCATCGACTTTGCCATCAGCGCCAACAGTGAAACCACTGGCTGGACGCACGTTAATGGCGCGGCTTACCCAGCTGCTGCCCTTCTTCCACTCGCGCGTGGCGTCGGATACTTTGACCCGCTCGGTGATCGTCTCGAAGACCGCAGGTACGGTCTCAAGGCGTTTGCTCGCCTCGCGCACCAGCATCCGCTCAGTCACGGTTTTGTACGTTGCAGGCACCACTTCAAGGCGCGAGCTTGCGGCATTGGCCTGTAACTGTTGGCTCACCGTGCGGAGCGGGATTTGAATGGGCTCGTAGCGCAACGATTCTGGCGTAACCAGCACTTGCTCGGACACGGCGCGGAAGGTCGGTGCAATGGTTTCGGTGCGCGTCATGGCGGGTTTATCAACCACCGTCTCTTCGACGTCGCCGTACACCGCCGGGATGACCTTGAGTTCTTTGCGCTCAGGGCTGACCATCACCTGTTCGGTTGCGGTCTTGAAGGTGCCGGGCACTACTTCGATGCGCTTGCTCTCAGGCTTGACCATGACCTGCTCGGTCACGTTTTTGTAGGTTGCTGCAATCGGCTCTTCACGGAACGATTCGGGCTTAACGACGATCGTCTCGGCCACCGTTTTGAACGTGGCGTTCACTGGAATTTGGCGCTTGAACTCTGGGCTTACTAGCACCTGTTCTGTCACCGTCTTGAAGGTTGCTGGCACGGGGATGAAGCGCTTGGACTCGGGCTGAACCAATACCTGTTCGGTCACCGTTTTATAGGTGGCGGGCACCGGAATCTGGCGCTTGGTTTCAGGCGACACCAGCACTTGCTCGGTCGCGGTTTTGAACGTGCCTGCAACTGGGATGAAGCGCTTGGTTTCGGGCTGCACCAGCACCTGTTCGGTCACGGTGCGGCTGGTGGCTGGAATGACTTCAAAGCGCTTGGTGGCTGGCACCTTAACCACTTGCTCCGACTTCGTCTCGAAGCGCGGGCCGATCACGATGTTTGCAAAGCAATCGCTGCTGCCAGTGAGAACAGGGATCGGGCGCGGAAAGTTGTCACCAAAATTGTTGTCGCACTTCTGCATCGTCACGCGCAGCAGCCTACCCGTTGCATCAGAATACAAATTGACCGCCATGTCGGGACTAAATGGCACGTACTTGCCAATAAGCGGCGCGCTGACGCCATCGCGCCCTTGCGATCGACCCACACCAATGTCGCAAGCGCCGCGACTGTATTGCGCGCCCGCGTCGCTGAGTTTGCCCTGCTTCACGCTAGCCTCGCCATCGCGTTGCAGCGGCGGGTGGTCGGTGAAGGGCTCATAAAATTTTGCGCTGCCCGCTGCGACCGCAGCGTCGCATTCAGCAGCGGTCGAATAACCGACATTACCGTGACGATCCGTTGCGGCCAACACCGGCGCGGCGAATATAAAACAGGTGCCGAATAGCGCGAGGCTAAGCGTTCGGCTAAGGGTGTCTTTGGGTCTCATCATTGGGTTCCTATTACTTGGATTTTGGGGTGTGGTGGCACGTCCGTTTAAACGTGTCGGCATTCTGCACGCTGCAATCAGAAAAAGGTCTGTATGCCGCTGTGCGCAAGACAAATCAGACTATTCTGGGTGGCTGTCTGAGCGGGCGCACACGCCGTTTTGCATTGATAAACGTTAAGCATCGACCGGGATGCAAAACGAGATGCCGGAGCCCAAGTTCGCCGCAATCAACGCTCGCTATCCCTCCCGAGTGGGTGGGGGACTGTGCGGCTTAATCGCGGTACGCTTCATTCAACTTTTTCAAAGAGGTGGAGTGCTGGATTCGACTCATGCTGCGGACTTGCCCACAACTACGAGTGGCGAGTGTGTGGCACACAGCTCAGGCGCGAGCATGGGTTTAGCGGTGCGCACACTCACCTATGTCGACGGCAAGCTGCAGGGGCGCGCTGACGTATGGATGAGAGTGCCGAAAGCGGCGGTCAACTGCTCACGGGCTGATGTGGAGATACACGGAAGCAATGGCCTTGCGGCGGACGGTCGGCTGGAAAAAATGGTAGCGACCTATCCATCCGCGGAAGGCCCGTCGTGCGACGATTTGACCGTTACTTTTAACTATGATGCAGCGAGCGATAGTTTCGTTGGCGAGGGGCCAGTGTTTCGCTGGATATTGAGGGCGCCCAAGCAGTAATCTCTGGCAGGCTCAATGTGCAGCCAGTACCGTGGTCGTGCCAACGTTGGCAACATGATCCGTCACGAAGACGTCTTTGCCAAAAATTTGGTTTTTCACGAGACTCACTGTGATATTCCCCTCAACTTAGCTCAAATCCAATGTGCCACGCTGGAAGAGAATGCGGGTATGTCAATCACTACCTGACGAGCGCTTGAGGGTTAGACGGATTGCCCGGCGTGATCGCGTTCGCGCGAATGCCATAAGGCGCATACGCCGCGCCAAGCGACATCACCAAATTTTTCACCGCTCGCTTCGACGCCGAATAGGCAGGCTGCACCGGGCCACCGAAAAAGCTCATCACCGAGCCTATGAACACGATGGCTCCCTTGCTCTTCGCGAGCAATGGACGAGCAGCGGTCGCCACGCGCATGCCGCCCGTGAGATTCACGTCAATCACTTCAGCAAACGTCTCAGGATCATGCTCCGCCGCGCGACGAATAATGCCCGCCGAATTCACCACAAAATCGAGCTGATCGAGCGAGCCGATGAGCCGCCTCACGGCTTCACCATCGCGCACATTCAACGTCTCGCAGCGAACGCCCGCGAAGTCAGGATTCACCCTCACCGCGTTCATTTCCTGTTCGGTCACGCCACAGGCAATCACCTTCGCGCCCGCCCGCTTGAACGCAAGCGATGCCGCAGCACCAATACCCGAAACGCCGCCGGTGACTAGGGCTACTTTGCCAGAGAAGTTGAAGGTGGTGTTCATGCTTTTCGCCCAATGTTTGCGTTGCGCTCCGCCGCAATTTCCTTAGCCGTCAGCGGCTCTAACCACGCCATCGGCGCACCTCTTCGAGTGATGATGATGCGCTCTCCCGCTATGGCGCGATCAATCAATCGGGAGAGCTGCGCTCTGGCCTGCGTCACGCCGATGTGCATGGATGTGTCCTGTTTGAAGTGAACAGTTCGCATCTTAGCAATCGCGGCGCCGCAACTGAGTTGCTCCCGACAATCAGGAGCTCTACCTCGTCAATTCTTCTATTGCGGAATCGGTCACGGTGAGCGCTCGACCGCAACAGAATCCTCGCGCTGCTACGATAAGGCAACAATAAGGGGTCTACGTGTCATCCACCACGACAACATCAAGCGCTGCAGCAATCGCGGCCGAAGCCGAAGCTGCGGCAAAGCGACTCGCCGCCGATCCGCTGGGATACGACGTTTACGCAGATACGTTGTGGCAGCGCATCGAGCATGCCCTCAATCGAAGCGCAAAGCCAGAAGCCGAACTCGGCGATGATCCCTTGGTGGTTGGTATTTTCGGTGAATGGGGAGCCGGTAAGTCTTATCTGTTGAGCAAGATTTTCGCCCGGGCGAAAGCAGAGCTCGTCAGGCAAAAGCTGGAACAAAAACAAAACGATAAAGGCGAAACCGACTCAGGTGACGCCCTCACCGTACCTGTGTGGTTTCAGCCCTGGAAGTACGAGCACGAGGAGTTCCTGCACGTGCCGCTTTTGCTGCACGTGATGAACGCGCTGAAAGACGCTTTGCGCGAACCGCCGTCACTGGTCGGGCAGATGGTGGAAGCAGGTACGAGCAGTATCACGGTCGCCAAGAAGATCGCGAAGCCCACCGGGAAAATGCTCAAGATTGCCAAGGCGGCATTTCCGATTATCCAAAAACTATTCGGCAGTATCAGCGTGTTCGGCATAAAAATTGATATTCCCGATGATTGGGGCGAATGGCTGGAAGCCGCTGCCGATGCCGCCGAAGAAAGCGCCGGGAACGATGATGACGAGGACAAAGAAAAGAAGCGCAAAGACGCGAAAGGTCTGGTGCCAACCGCCACGCACGACGGTCTCTATTTCTATCGCATCCATGAACTGATGGCCGCGCTTACGCGACCGGGCAAATACGCGGCGCGCAAGGATTTGTTTGGCAACGCGAAACTCACCAAAGAAACGAACATCAACTTCGTGGTTTTCGTTGACGATCTGGATCGTTGCCTTCCGGAAAAGGCCGTCGCCGTCCTTGAACTCATCAAGACAGTTTTTAACGTTGATAGCTTCGCGTTTGTGCTCGCACTTGACGACGAGGTCATTGAGCGCGGTATTGGCCATCGCTATCGCGAGTACATGCTCAAGGACAAAAAACCGCAGATGCCGATCACAGGGTTTGAATACCTAGAAAAGATAGTTCACCTGCCGTTTCGGCTGCCGGCGCTCACCGAGCAGCAGGCGATGCGATTCATTGAGAGTGTTGAGAGCCCGCTGGAGCCGAAGCTTGAGCAGCAGTGGTTTCGGCAAGTGCATACGGCTAATGCGGCTGCTGAAAAGAGCCCTGACGAAATGGGCGCGTGGGCTGTGTCGTTCGGAACTAGCGGACAGAGTGCGCTGCCAGCTTGGTGGCCGACTATGCAAGGAGAGCTAATCACTCGCTCGCCACAGCTCCGTTTGACGCTCAAGTCATTTGACGGTTACGTGCCGCGCAAGCTGCTGCGAATCGTTGAGCTTTGGCATCAGATATGCCGCGTCAGCAGGGCACGAGAAGGCTTGCCCGACGTACCTGCGGGACTTACGTGGACACGTATCGACGGGAACGGCTCGGCGATCAATCTCGACACACGGGTTATTTTTTCTTTAGTGCTGTTGCAGCTATTTCAGCCTGAACTTTTCCGTTTCATGCGTCGCCGTATCGAGGCGTTTCCTGCCCTGCTCGGCGCGTTTCTGGGTGTGGGAGATGGATTCAAGGGCAGCAAACTATCCGACATTGATTTGTGGAGCTGGGCATCGCATCGCGAAGCTGCTGGTCGCTCTGGCGACAAATCCAAGCCGCGATCCGAGCAGGAGGCGTTAGCTCGCATCGCGCACTACGTCGATAAACCTGACGACGACTCCACCGCGCGTGCATACCTCGCGCAACGCGTGAGAATGGGGCTGGCGGAACGACTCGTCGAGCATTTCGCGGCTCAGCGCCATGTATTCAATCCGCTGAAACTGTTTGAGGAGCTTGCGCTGCAGTTGGGCCATAAACGCTTTGAGGAGATTACGGGCGCTGGCTTCTCGCCCTACTTCGGAGTGCTGGCTCAGATCGAGGAGTCGCGAAAAATTCCACCGCAACCCCAGCCCGCCACCGACGCGACGACCGGCAATGGCGACCCGTCGGGCAGCTTCGGAACACCTACCGTCGCGCATGCACCGCCGTCGTTTGACATAACCGACCCTGACGGTCTATTTGCGGTGCTCATTTCACCGGACATCGCAGGACGCGCCAACATTCAAGAACGGTTTGCGCTGCAAGTCGGTCGAACGATTTCGACAACGAGCGCAGCATTGCTGGGCGACAAGTTTCTGGCGCGCAACTCCGATACGAAGGCCGCACATGACCTCGCGCGATTCATGCATGAAATTGGTGCGATCAACGCGCTCGCACCTTGGCTGAGTTCGTCGACCACCGGAAAAGCAATGCTTGCGGCGCTCGTTGGCGAAAGCAACATCAGTAGTTTGTCGTTCGAGGCTCTGCTGGATAAGCTGCTGACGAAGGCTGACACACCTGTTGCAAGAGCCACCGTAGGTGACCTCTTGAATCGATTCCCCGGCGGCGATCCCCGGTTCCGAGTGGATTTTCCGTTTTTGTTTGGCGCGAAATTTTCTGCCAACACGGACGTCGACGAACCGCTTCCGGGATTTGTTCGCATTTCCAAGGGCCCGTTCAACATTGGCCACGCGACGGAGGAGCGAACTGACAAAGACGGCACAAAGTCAAATCGCAACCCATCACGGGACGCGACAGTGGTGAAAGATTTCTACATCGCCCGCACGTTGACCACTGTGGCGCAATATGAGCGCTTTGTGACTGCTGGCGGCTACGATGAGAAGGGGGCGCAGTATTGGGACGCCGGTGGGCGCGAGGCGATGGCGAAACGCAATGAGCCGAACCAATGGTCAGAGCAGCGCGCGTACGGTAACCGTCCGGTCACGGGTATCTCGTGGTTCGAGGCGCGCGCCTATGCACGGTGGCTTGATGAACAAATGCGTGCGCAAAAAACCTTCACGGACAATTCCGCATTGGTGGGTTACAGCGTCAAATTGCCGACTGAGACGCAGTGGGAGCGAGCGGCCCGCGCTTCACAAGGCGGCGTTGCACATCAAAAGCGATGGCCTTGGAGTAACGACGCAGCAGACGCCGTGCAATACGCAAATATTCGATCAAGTGGCATCGGACACGTATCCAGCATCGGCGTGTTCAAGCCCACCGAGTTGGGTCTCTATGACGTGGCAGGTAACGCGTGGGAATGGATGGACAACTTGTACGCGGAACCGCCAGACGATAAAAATAAAGGTGTGCCGCGAATCGTCAAGCCCGGACAGAAACTACCTGGCACTGGATCAGTGTCGCTGCGCGGCGGCTCGTGGTTCGGCATTCCCGAGGTCGCGAGTTGTTCTTACCGTAGCGGGGCCCTTCCTGTCGATTCGGACGTCAGCGTGGGCGTGCGGGTAGTGTTGTCCCTGGCCGAATAGCGAAGCGCGACACCTGAACCCTGATGGTGGTTGAAGTTTGACGGTCGGGGCAGCGGAATCTGCTTGGGTAGCGCCCCCTCACCCTAACCCTGTCCCGCAGGGGGAGAGGGGACAGGCCTTTAGGACGCGCGCAGCGCGTCGGCGCGATTTTTTTGCGCCGTTTTGATCCACGCACCCAGAAGCCTGCCAATTTCGTCCATCAGCTTGGCGCCATGTTCGAACTGCCCCGCGCTGATGAGATCCCAGTCGTTCGCCAAGCGCAGTTGCGTGCGCAGTTGAGCCAACGCCACATCGGCGTGAATCAGGCGTGTGGTGGGTTGGGCTGAGCGCTGTGCTTCGAACAGGCGCAGTTGAAAGCTTTGCGTGCCCTGCTGAATCGCTGCCGCGATCACAAAGCGCTGCTGGCGCGGAAATTTGAGCGTGAGCGGGATGAGCCATTTCATTAGGTCGTAGGTTTTTCCGAAGATGGGGGTGACAGCGGGGGCGTTGGTCATGATGCAGGTTTCTTCCACGGTTTGTTGAATATTTTTGTGCGCAAGCCCACGGTGTCGGCGTGCTCGGCGTGAGCCACCCAGCCGCGCGCGCGTTGGCTGATTTCTTCGAGCGTGAGCCTGCCTTCGGCGAGTTCGATTTGCCAGTCGCGGTAGCGCGCTTCAAAGGCACGGGCGTTGCGTGTTTTGAGCCGCCGGTGGGTGGGAAAAATGCGCTGCCCAAGAAAGCCGATGCCGTTGGCGCAGGGGTACACCGTGCTGCTTTTTTCGTGCAGCGTGAGGCGCATGGCGGTGAGTTTTTCGCGGATCGCGGCCTTCCATGCCCACAGGGTTTTCTTGTCGTCCGAGAACAGTAAAAAGTCGTCGACGTAGCGCAGATACGCCTTGCAATGCAGCGTGCGTTTGGCCAGTTGATCGATCTCGTTCATCAACACGTTCGACCAGAACTGGCTGGTGAGATTGCCGATGGGCAGGCCGCGCGGGCGGGTGATGGCGAGCAGGTCGTCGTCGGCAAAATATTGCATGTCGTACTCGTTGCCAAGCACACCATCGCCGCTGGCGAGAATGAGTGTGCACAGGGCGAGCGTACGTTCGCAGGCGATCTTGCGTGAAAGGATTTTCAGCAGCACGGCATGGTCGACGCTCGGAAAGAATTGTCGAATGTCACATTGCAAAACGTACTGATATTGCCGCGACCAGCGCTGCGCTTGCGCAACCGCTGCGTGGGTGCCTTTGCCGATGCGATTGGCGTAGCTGTCGCCGATGAAAGTGGCCTCAAAGGTCGGCTCGATCACACGCACCAGCGCGTGATGAACAACGCGGTCGACAAACGGTGCGGCGCTCACCAGACGACGCTTTGGGTCGTGAATCAGGAAGGAGCGATAGCCGCCCGGTTGGTAGCTGCCGTCGGCCAGCGCGCGTTGCAGTGCAAAGAGATTGGATTCGACGTTGGCCTCAAATTCAGCAACGTCAGGTGTGCTGCGCTTGCCGCGCGACGCTGCGAGCCACGCAAGCCAGAGATTTTCGAAAGAGGTGAGTGGTTGCCACATAGATTGCCCTAGTCGTCATGCTCGTTGACGGCGGGCGTCCAGGTCTTGCCCACGGTCGATCGGCGATTCAAGACGACTACCATGGCCACCATTCTGGATTCCCGGCGTTGCCGAGGATGACGCCAAAAGGGGAAGCGCCGTCGATGGTTCATCGCGCGTACACGCGTACAGAAGTACACTCGGGGTGGGAGGCGGCCTGCAAGTGTTTGCGTGTCGTGTGTCCCCGGTGTACACCAACCTACTGACGCTGCGCGGCGGCTCGTGGATCAACAATCCCGAGAACGCGAGTTGTTCTTACCGTAACAGGAACCTTCCTGACAATTCGAACAACAACATGGGCGTGCGGGTAGTGTTGTCCATCGCTTTGAGCCCGGTGCGGTCGGCAAATCACGGCGCGGCTTAGTGCCTCGTGTGACGGTGCCTCATCAAAGCCAGCACGGTACGCACCGGCTCGCAGTGTTCGTTACGAGTTTTGCGATGAGCGCTCGGGCAAATAGGCACCAAAAACCCCCGTCCTGCGCGAGCACGGCGAGGGTTATTTTTTTGATGAGTTGTCCGTCAACGTGATCGGCGATCAGATTTGATCGCTTCGCGATGGGTCGTTTCGGAACCCGGAATTCGCTTCGCTACGTCCCGGCCACAGAGCCGGTGCTTCGTCCACAATCGCCGACGCGGGCTGGATGCCATCTCGTGTGTACACCGTCACGGTTGAATCATCCGCAACCAGCCAAACCTCTTGCGCGCCCGCTGCGAAATACGCACCGCGTTTGGCGGACATTTCCGCGTCGGTGTTGCTATCGGAGAGCACTTCAACGCAGAGCTCGGGGGCGAGTTGCAGCGGGCTGTCACTGGCCTGGGATTTGATGAACTGAGCGGAGCCCCAACCCACGTCTGGGACGCGCACGCCGATGGCAGTCTGGATGGCAGGCTCCGTAATGATCTCGCCCGTGACCAGCTTTCGCGTCAGATACTGAATTACGCGCGTCTGTCTGCGACCATGCCACGTTGACGCAGGACTCATTTCAATCAGGCCCCATTGGTTGAGTTCGATTTTGAACGGCAGATCACGAAGTGTGGGCTCTGCTAGTACGTCTGACCATTGCATACGGTTCTCCAAATCATTGCTCTAATGTAGCCGCGATTAGCGCGGAGCGTGTATTCGGCGCAAATGGGTCGCGCGATGCTGCTATCGCCCGCATTGAAACTCCCCCCGAGCATTCGTCGGAACCGCAAGCGTTCCGACCTACGCGGCCGCGAGCGCGGGGCGGGGTTTTTTTCAAAAGAGAGCGATTAAAGTGCGCGCCACCGCGAGGCACGGTAGCCGCTGGACTACTTGTTCAGAAGGCAATGGAACCGATCCGCGAGATTTCTTCGTGTAACCAGCACGGGTCTAGATCAGCACCGTTCGGCCACGTGACGGCGCCGTAGGCCAGACCCACCTGCTCAAAGAGTCCAGGATCGCGCAGGGCAGCAAACACCCCGGCGTCGGGGCGCGTCACGAGCGCCGATAGGTCAGCGGTGCCCCGCACTCCGTCATTGAACGTTAACGCTAGGCAATAGTTTGGCAGTGCCGTAACAGCCGCAGCACGCCACGGAGCAGCAGGCGTGATTGCAGGCGCTATTCCAGCGGAATAATTTTCTTGGGCATCTGCTTGGCTTGACATAAATCCCAGTCCTCCATCAATTCGACGCGATGCAGCGCTGCCCATTCGAGCACCAACGCCATTGCCCTTCGAGGCAATTTTCCACCAATCACGTCCAAAGTTCGAATATCGATCAGCGCTTCATGTTCTGCATAAAGCGCATGAAAATGCGGCGGCGCGTGCTCTCGCCAGAACATCTGAATAACGATTCCAAAGAACTGGCTGATGGTTGGCATTGCGTGCCTCCGCTACAGAACTACTTCAACCCCTTAAACCGCACCCGTTTAGGCCGCGCCCCTTCTTCACCGAGTCGCTTCACCTTATCGGCTTCGTACTCATGGAAGTTGCCGTTGAAGAACTGCCATTGGCTGTCGCCTTCGCAGGCCAGGATGTGGGTGCAGATTTTGTCGAGGAACCAGCGGTCATGGCTGATGACCAGCGCGGTACCGGCAAACTCCAGCAACGCATCTTCCAGCGCGCGCAGCGTTTCGACGTCGAGGTCGTTGGACGGTTCGTCTAGCAGCAGCACGTTGCCGCCTTTGAGCAGCGTCTTCGCCAGATGCAAACGTCCACGTTCACCGCCGGACAGATTGCCAACTTTTTTCTGTTGGTCTGCGCCCTTGAAATTGAAGCGGCCGATGTAGGCGCGGCTTTGCATTTCGAAGCGACCGACGGTGAGGATGTCGGCACCGCCGGACACGTCTTCCCACACCGTTTTGTTGTCCTCTAAGCTCTCGCGTGACTGGTCGACGAACGCCATTTGCACGGTGTGACCGATGACAACTTCGCCTTTGTCTGGTTTCTCCAAACCGCGAATCAGTTTGAAGATGGTCGATTTACCGGCACCGTTCGGGCCGATGATGCCGACGATGGCACCGGGCGGAATCGCGAAGCTCAGGTCTTCAATCAGCATGCGATCGCCGAAGCTCTTGCTGATATTTTTAAACTCGATCACCTGATTGCCCAAGCGCTCTGCAACCGGAATGAAAATCTCGTTGGTTTCGTTCCGCTGCTGGTATTCATGGCTCGACAATTCCTCGAATCGGGCCAGGCGCGCCTTGCTCTTGACCTGACGGCCTTTCGGGTTTTGTCGCACCCATTCCAGCTCTTTTTTCAGCGCGCGTTGACGCGCCGATTCGCTGGATTCTTCTTTCTTCAGACGGTCGCCTTTTTGCTCAAGCCACGCACTGTAATTGCCTTTGTACGGAATGCCTTGCCCGCGATCCAGTTCAAGAATCCATTCGGCCGCGTTGTCGAGAAAGTAGCGATCATGGGTGACGGCCACGACCGTGCCCTGATAGCGCGCGAGGAACTGCTCAAGCCATTCCACGCTCTCTGCGTCTAAGTGGTTGGTCGGCTCATCGAGCAGCAACATATCGGGTTTCGACAGCAGCAATCGGCACAGCGCGACGCGACGTTTTTCACCACCGGAGAGCACGCCAACGCGGGCGTCCCACGGCGGCAGGCGTAGCGCATCGGCGGCCACATCGAGCTGGGCATCGGTGTTGTGGCCGTCGCCTGCGGAAATGATGGCCTCCAGCTCACCTTGCTCTTTGGCGAGCGCATCGAAGTCGGCATTTTCCTCACCATAGGCCGCGTAGACCTCGTCCAGACGGGACTGCGCTGCCTTCACGCCACCGAGACCTTCCTCGACGATTTCGCGCACAGTTTTGTCGCCGTCAACGATAGGCTCCTGCGGCAGGTAACCGACCTTGATACCAGCCTGCGGACGCGCTTCACCCGTGAAGTCTTTGTCAACACCGGCCATGATCTTGAGCACGGTCGATTTGCCCGCGCCGTTCAGGCCGAGCAGGCCGATTTTTGCGCCCGGAAAAAATGACAGCGAGATGTCCTTGATGATGACGCGCTTGGGCGGAACAGTCTTGCTGACCGCGTTCATGGTGTAGATGTATTGCATATCGGGGGTCTGGAGCTTGCGGTGACGGAGGGAAAGAGCGTGGCGTTTTTTCGCCTTAACCCACAATTATCTCAGCCCAGTCCATTCTGGTGAGATCTGCGCTGCGCCGGCGCTGAGTCGAGCCTCGATTGCGTTGGCCGACATTGGATGTTCGAACAAAAATCCCTGACCGTAAATCACACCTTCGGACTTAAGAAATTCGGCCTGCTCCGTTGTTTCAATGCCCTCGGCGACGAATTGAATGCCAAGGCTCTTGGCCAGCGTGGACAAAGCCCGAATGATCGCCACATCAACGCGTCGATGCGGCACGCCCTGCACAAAGCTGCGATCAAGCTTCACCAGATCAATGGGTAGCCGTTTGAGGTACGCGAGTGACGAATAGCCCGCGCCAATGTCGTCGAGCACGATACGCGACCCCAGCGCCCGCAAACCGTTGACGGTGTTGACGCTGACCGCATCTGCGTCAACCAACACGCTCTCAGTCAGCTCAATAAACAGCCGCATCGCTGGCAAGCCGTGAACCCGCAGTTCCGACGTGATGAAATCGAGGAAATCGGTTTCGCGCAATTGATGCGCCGACACGTTGATCGTTACCCGCAGTGGCGCGCTGAATTGTCGCGACCAAGCTGCCGCCTGCTCGATGGCCCGTGTCGCTATGGTTCGCCCTACGCGGCCAATCAGGCCCTGTTCTTCGGCTGCGGGAATAAATTCCTCAGGCAGCACCAAGCCGCGCGTGGGATGCTGCCATCGTGCCAACGCTTCGACACCCCGCCATTGGTTGTTTCGCATATCGACAATGGGCTGATAGATGACGAACAACTCATTGCGCTCAACCGCCGAGCGCAGATCGGTGGCCAACATCATCTGCTGACGCGCCTTGTCGGCAAGCTGCGGCACAAAGCGCGCGGCGCTGCTGACGCCTTTAGTTTTTGCCGTAAACATGGCGAGATCGGCGTGCGCAAGAAGCTCGTCGAAGCTTCGCGCATCATCGGGATACAGCGCGATGCCGATGCTTGCACCCAGATCAAAGCTCATGCCCATAACCAACAATGGATCACGCAGCGACGCCAGCAACCGCGCCGCCTTCGCATCGCATTGCGCGTCGCTAGCCGCTGGCATCAACAGCCCGAATTCATCCCCTCCTAGTCGCGCCAGCGTGTCCTCCAGCTGCACCGCAGCGCGCAGCCGTTGTGCCACCTCGCGCAGCACCGCGTCCCCCACGGTGTGGCCATACGCGTCGTTGACCAGTTTGAAGCGGTTCAAATCAATGAACAGCATCGCAAACCGTTGCGCGGTGGGCGTGCCGCCGTTTAGACGCGCCTCGCACAGATGCTGAAAGTGTGCGCGATTGCTGAGCCCGGTGAGCGCGTCGGTTTCTGCCAGTGACTTCAGTCGCTCCTGATCCTGCACGCGCTCAGTGACATCGCGCCAGTTGACCACGATGCCGCCGAGCGCAGCATCGTTGGTGCAGTCGTTAGCCACTGACGCGATGAAGCGATAGGTGCCGTCGCTGTGACGATGCCGGGCGACGCTCTCGCGACCAGTGTTTAGGCGCTGCGTCACGTTGTACAGCTCGGCGCGATGCTCGCTCAAATCGTCCTCATGCATCGTGTCAAACAAACTGCTGCCGACCAGCGCTTCGGCACTGACACCAAACAACGGAAACACACTGGCACTGGCGTAAAGGATATTTCCATGCACATCGACCACCGCTGTGGCCGCCAGCGCGCGGTCGGTGAGCGCGCGAAAGCGCCGCTCGCTCGCGTGCACCAGTCGCTCTTTGTGCAGCCGATCCGTGATGTCCTCCACGGTGCCCTCTAACATCAAAACTTCGCCCTGCGCATCGCGAATCACGTGCGCGGTTTCGGTCACCCAGATGCGTTTGCCGGTCTTGTGCTGATACACCTCGGAGACGAAATGGGTGACGTAGCCGACGTCGCGCAACTGCGCAACAAAGGCGTCGCGGCGCGCTGGATCAACGTACCACCCGGAGAGATCGGTCATCCCCGCCATCGCCTCGGCGACGCTCTCATAGCCGTTGAGCCGCGCTAGCGCAAGATTGGTGCGCACCTGCTGGCCCGCCACTGTCGAGCGGTAAACGCCGATTTGGAGCAGGTCAAACAGACTGTCGGTGGCGGGCAGTATTGGCATCTTCGAGCGAAGCGGCGCGTGACAGTCGCCCAAGCGGTTACGATGTTGCATCATAGCCCGTTCTTTTAATCACCGCCCCATTTGGGTTTTGCTTATGCGCAGCTTTCGTTATCGCCTCGTCAACGTCTTTGTTGCGTCCGACACCGCCACTTTTGGCGGCAACCCGCTGTGTGTGTTTGAGAACGCGCACGGCATGCTGGACGCCGAAATGCAGGCACTCGCCGCGCAGTTCAACCTCTCGGAAACGACATTCATCTTGCCTCGCGAAGGCACGTATCCTCAGGTGAGAATCTTCACGCCCGCGTTCGAGATGCCGTTCGCGGGGCATCCGACTATAGGCTCGTCGTTTGTGGCCAACGCGTTGGGCCTAGACGGCTGCACCGGAGACTCGCTCAAGCTGGCGCTCAAGGTTGGCGATATTGCAGTGACACGTGACGCGCACGGCGCATGGACGTTCACGGCGAATCCGCATGTGAGCCGCGCCGTTGATTTTTCGCGCGCGGACGCCGCAGCAATGCTCGGCGTTGCGGAGGGCGATCTGGGCGATGCTCCGCGCTATGTGGACAACGGTAGCGAGCAAGTGGTGATCCCGGTTGCCACGCTTGACGCGCTGGCTCGCGTAAAGCCGATGCCAGAATTGCTCAAGAAGCACGTTCGGGTGCGGCTCGATCGCTATCTGGCTTACGCCGTCGCTCGCGTTGCGCAAGACCGTTTTCAGGTTCGTTTCTTCTTCCCGAAAGACGGCGGCATGATGGCGGAAGACCCCGGTACTGGCTCGGCCTGCGCCTGCCTCGGCGGCTACCTGCTGGATGCGAACGAGCCCACGCCTTCGCAATTCACGGTGACGCAGGGCGAATTTATCAATCGGATGAATGTGTTGCAGCTGTCGCTGACAGCGGAAAAACGGGTTCGCGTAGGCGGGCGTGTGTTGGCATTGGGTGGGGGCGAAATTCACCTTTTTTGATCCGTGGTTCTTCATCGGAAGAACTTTTCTTCGTCGCCCCTGCGAAGGCAGGGGCCTAGTGTCTTTCGGTCGTATGCCGTCCGCTGTCGGGCAAGCAAAGTCACTGGGTTCCTGCCTTCGCAGGAACGACGACGTGCGTGATTGGTCTTGTTGAATTATCTCGGCTAACTGGAGATGAGGTGCGCTGTAAGGCAAAGCCCATCGCGAGCGACCAAGCGCCATCAACCCGAACCGAAAGTCAGGCGATGAACACATCATTTCTCCGCGCTGCCACAGCATTCGCCATCGTCGGTGCGCACGTCGCCACATCCGCCTTCGCCGCTACCCCATGCACCGCTACCAGCGGCGCGACGGTGCCGGTGGTGGTTGAGCTGTACACCTCCGAAGGCTGCGATAGCTGCCCGCCGGCGGATCGCTGGTTATCTAAAACCGTTGCCGAGCGTAGCAAGGACGCAGCGTTTATTCCGCTCGCCTTTCACGTCGATTATTGGGATTACATTGGCTGGAAAGACCCGTTCGCGCAGCCGGCGTTTACGCAGCGACAGTCGGCGCTGGCGGCGAGCGGCGGCGCGACGGGCGTGTACACGCCGCAGATATTTGTCAACGGCAAGGACGACCGCTCGTGGACGGGCGGCGCAGCGCGAATTGGTGCGGGTGGGGGTGCGGGTGGCAGGGCGCAAGCGACCGTCAAGTTCAACGCAGCCTCCAAGTGGCGTGACGATGGCGTGAACATCAGCGGCAAGCTGGCCGAGCCCCCGGTGGGCGTTCGCCTGCGCTATGCGGTGACCGAGAACGGCCTGGTCTCGGCGGTGAAAGCGGGCGAGAACAAAGGCGTCACCCTGCGTCACGACGCCGTGGTTCGTGCGTATGGCGTGGTGGCTGTGGACGCGAGTGGCGCGTTTGGGCTCAACGTGCGCCTGCCGAAAGAGCTGCGCCGCCATGCGAGCCAATTGCATTTGATCGCCGAAGATTCGCGCGGCAACACGCTGGCTGCCGCGACGTTGGCGTGCGCCGAATGAGCCTATAGCTTTTTAGTGAAAAGCCCACTCAATAGGGAATAAAGCCAACAAAGTGCGATTATCGACTTTATGGTAAAAGTCGCGGTAGACCTTGTGTAACAGGGCCTACAGCCTAAAGCTGATCGATTCTTGCGAGGTGTCGCTCCTTCTGAACCTCGTGCAGCCAGCTGCCGCGAATGCTCATGGCGGCGAGCATTTTCAGGTCTTCGTTGGACAGATCAAGTGCGGTGGCAATGGCGCGATAGTTCTCGCCGATGTAGCCGCCGAAATAGGCGGGATCGTCGCTGTTGATGCTGACTGAGCAACCCGCATCCAACAATTTTTTCAGCGGATGGGCGGCGAGCGACGGCACGGCGCAAAGCTTCACGTTCGACAACGGACACACGGTCAACGGAATCTGCCCGCGCGCCAATCGCGAGGTCAGCGCTTCGTCTTCAATGGCGCGAATGCCGTGATCGATGCGGGCGACGTGCAGGATGTCCAGCGCCTCGATGATGTACTCGGGCGGGCCTTCCTCGCCCGCATGTGCGACCACCGGCAGGCCACGCGAACGAATCTCGGCGAACACGCGCGCGAACTTTGACGGCGGATTGCCGACCTCGCTGGAATCAAGCCCGAAGCCGTGAAAATGTTCCATGTACGGCTCAAGCTCGGCTAGGCAATCGATGGCATCTTGCTCGGATAAGTGACGTAAAAAATTCGGGATCAAGCGCCACGTAATGCCCAGCTCCGCCTCGCCGTCGTGCAGTGCCTCGACGATGCCTTCGATAACGTGTTCAAGGTCGATACCGCGCGCAGTGTGCGTCTGCGGGTCGAAAAAAATTTCGGTGTGAACGACGTTGTCGGCCTTGGCGCGCTGCAAATACGCCCACGTCAAATCGTAAAAATCTTCCTTGTCGCGCAGCACATCGGCACCCGCGTAATACAGATCCAGAAACTCCTGCAAATTGCTGAAGTTGTAGGCGGCGCGCAGCGCGTCGACGTTGGCGTACGGCAGCGTGACGCCATGCTTGAACGCCTTGGCAATCATCATCTCGGGCTCAAGCGAGCCTTCGATGTGCAAGTGCAATTCCGCCTTCGGTAGCCGCGCAATAAACGCGTCAGCAGAAGCACGGTTTTTTTGGAGGAGATCGGCGAATGAAGTCATGGGCGGAGTTTATTCCGCTCCCGAAGATTGCGCCAGCAGCCTGATGGCGAATCTTTCGTTGGCAAAAATTTAGTTAATCGCTGCACGCCAGTGCGCTCGTGCGAACGCATGCAGAAAAAACGTCATCTCCGCCCGAGCAATTACTCCCCATCTTCATTAAGCCGAGACGTTTATGGGAAAAATCTAGGTATTTCGTCGTTCCTGCGTAGGCAGGAACCCAGTGACTTTGGGTGTTTCGCAGCACTTTTGACAAGCTCGAAAGACGCTAGGCCCCTGCCCCTTCGGCAGGCTCAGGACATGCTTCGCAGGGGCGACGAGTAAAAGCTTGAAGGAGAGCCTCGGTTAAAACAGCTTTTTCAATAAAGCGCCGTTCTATAGGGGCTGGATGCACGATATTCGTATTATCGATATTTGGCAATAATCGCCGTTTCCCCTCATTAAATAGGGGTCTCAGCGTAAAGCTGTTGACGCACCAGACGCTTCCATCGCCACCACTGGCTGGGCGGTGCTTGCGTTCATTTGCGCCTGCACTTGCAGTTGCGCCACCGTCGCCAGCGCGCGTTCGAGTTGCGCGATTTTGGCGTCCTGTCGCTCCATGCGGCGGTTTAATTCTTGGGTGGCAGACACGTTCAACATGGCGATTGCTTCGTAATCTACGTTGCGAAAATCCTTCACCTCGCGACCGTAGACAAACACGGTGTCGGCGTCCGCCTTGAAGTCGGTGCGGAAGCGTCCACCGGCCACTTCGAGCACGTCATGCACCGCGTGTGCGGTCTTGCCGATCAGGCGCACGCGGTCGCCTTTTTTGAGATTGGTCGCGAGCTTGATCCAGCCGTCTTTAATCTCGGCTTTTTGATAAATGTCTGGCACCACGTCGGTGGTTTGGCTCACCGCTTGTGGGTAGACTTTTTCCAGCTGTTGGGCGATGACTTTTTTGTGCTTGTGGTCGCCTTTGGCCAGTGCGTCGATGTGGGTGTAATCGGTGATTTCGATGGCTGCGAGCGTGCTCAGGTCACGTGCGCCGTTGGAGCGTCCGGTTGGGCGCTTGATTCGCTCGTCCGAATGGGCGATGAAATTGGCACCCACGATGGCACCGCTGGCGTAAAGAGAGGCGTCCGTCAAGCTGGCTGCCGCCGCGTTGCTGCCCGTGGCACCAACCGTGCTCAGCGCGCCATAGGTTCCGACGGAATACGCGCCCGCGCTGCCATTGATTTCGAGCTTGGCCTTGGTGACGCTGTTCGTGCCAATGCCCACCTTGCCCGCTAGCAGCGTGGTGCTGTGCACGACCGAATCGCCCAAGCGAATGGTGCCACTCTCGCCTGCCACGCCCGCGCTGCCAATGGCGATATTGTTGCTGCCGGTGGTCAGATTGGTGCCGGCCAGCGCACCCACGGCGATATTGCCGCCACCGGAGGTATTGTTGTCAAGCGCTTGTGCACCGTATCCGGTGTTGTTGCTGCCGGTGCTCTTCCACAGCGCGGTTTGTCCCGCCGCCGTGTTGAGTGAGCCTGAAACGTTGGCCTGCAACGCGCTGAAGCCCACCGCCGTGTTGCCGCTGCCACCTACGTTGTTCTGCAGCGATTGCGCGCCGCTGGCAGCGTTAAAGCCACCGCCCACGTTTCGCCAAAGCGATTGATTGCCGACGGCGGTGTTGCCACTGCCAGTGGTGTTCGCGCCCAGCGCCTCGCCACCGAAGGCGTTGTTCGCGTTGCCACCGCTATTGCTCGCCAGCGCGCCGTTGCCCATAGCGTTATTGAACGATCCCGTGTTGGTGATCGGCAGCGCGGAGACGCCAACGGAGGTGTTGCTGGTGCCAAGATTGTGAACGAATAGGCCACCGTTCTTAAGCAGGCTGCCGAATAAGTTGACGTCGCCCGCCGCAATCGCGCCAGCCGACAGCCCATCGGCATCGGCCGCACGAATGGCGTAGGGGCTTGCTAGAAGCGGCTGACGCAGCGTCATTTCGGCATCCGTCAGCCCGACGCGCACGCCCAACCAGTAAGGCCGATCAAAGGGCACCGTGAGCGGGATGGTGCTGCCGAGAACGACATTGAAGATGCCGTTGTTCACGTTGACGAATTGCACTTCGGTGTGAATCGGGCCGGCCCCGGTGGGCGCCGTGTAAAGGCTAAGCACCATCTGCAAGCTCGGTGCGTTAATCGGTGAGCCGCCGACACCCGTGAGATAGCCCTGATAGTTAATCGTGCGCGGGACTTGAGCGTGGCTGACTGAGCTGCCCGCAAAGACCGCCAGTACGGCCACGTAGAAGACCGAAAAAAAGGCCACTGAGGCCAAAGTCGACAGGACGCGTGATTTCATGATGTTCCGGGGTATGACTTGATGGGTGCAGCCCCGAGAGACTACTCCTGATTGCGCGCGATTGCCAACTGGGCTGGCGGTGAGGTGCGACAAGCAATCACGAGCATTTTTTCACAATCAGGGTGGCCCACGATACTGCAAAGCAGAACCGTGGCATCAGAGTACGACGGCGGCCCGGTGGAGGGGGCAGGTTCGTGCGCTAAGGGCGTTTTCTGCTGGCGCGCCAGACGGCCAGCTTCTCGGTCACCACCGGCGCAAACCGCGCCCCCGCCGATTGCCCGATCTGGATGAAGGCCGCTCGCGAACTGAAATCGGTACTCGCGAGACGCGCCAAATCAGGCCGAATCACCACGTCGGCTTGATCCGCCTCCAGCTTCGCCAGCGAGCGGCCCATGATTTCAAAGCTGTGCATTACCTGCTCATAAATGCCGACGGGTGTGGCGTTGAGCGGCCCGCTGCTCACGTCCACCGCGATCACAAAATCGGCACCGGCGTCGCGCGCGATGCGCACCGGCACCGGGCTCACCAGTCCGCCGTCGACAAAATCAACGTCGTTGATTTTTGGCGGAATAAACACGCCGGGCACGCTGCAGGAGGCGCGCACTGCCAAGCCCAGATCGCCGCTGCGGAAGGTGGCGATCTCCCCAGTGCGCAGCCTCGTGGCCACGGCGATGAATGGAATACTGAGCGTCTCGATGGGGCGGTCGCGTGTGGCCCGGTTGACGAAGGTTTGCAACGTATCACCCATCACCATGCCGCGCTTGGTGCCGCTGGCCATGTCGACGATGTCGATATCTTTCACTTTCAGCGCCAAATCTTCCATCTGCGCGCCGGTGAATCCCGCTGCGTAGAACGCGCCGATCAGCGCCCCTGCGCTGGTGCCAACGATGAGATCAGGTTTGATCTTTGCCGCCTCCAGCGCCTTGATCACGCCGATGTGGGCAAAGCCGCGCGCTGAGCCGCTGCCGAGCACCAATGCGATACGCGGCGCGTCGGCGCGGGCACCTTTGCTGCCCTGCGCAGACGCTACGCCTGCGGCCATGAACGGCAACGCACTGAGCGCGCGCAGGGTGCCGCGTTTTGCGCCGTTGAACTGATCCATTACAGCTTGCCTGCGCCGGCTTCGAGGGCCGCTTTGACGCGTGCCGCAGCGTCTTCAAACGAATTGGCGGGCTCTCCTTGCGTGAGGTTAGCCACGGTCTCATCAATCACAATCAATTCGGTTCGCCGGTTCAAGCGACGGCCTGCTTCAACGTCGTTGGGTGCTGCCGGCTGACTGAATGAAAAACCACGCTTGGATACACGCGCAGCGGGAACGCCACGCGCAATCAGCGCCGTCGCTACAGCGTCAGCGCGAAGCTCGGAGAGTTTTTGGTTGAGCGGTGCCGCGCCAACGTTGTCGGTGTGGCCTTCAACCGCAACCATTTTGGTGGTTTTTGTATTGAGCAGAACCGCGATACGGTCAAGATACGGGGCGCTTGCACCCTCGTTAAGCACGGCTTTTCCGCTCTCAAACAAGACCGTATCTGGCAGCACAATCTGCACCCCGCGATTAAGCTGGGCAATCGGCAAAACAACAGCGGGCCGAGCCACGGGCGCGACAGCGACAGGTGGGGCGGGGATGGGTTCGGGTGGCGTCGAGGCACAGCCAAACAACAGCCCCGAAATCAACATGACGGATAGGGAGGGGAGGCGTTGCATGGCCGTTGTGTGGTGGGAATGTTTCAAGGGGTCTCCGTCGATATTGTTGTGATTGCACCGAAAAGAATTCGAGCGCGGCGCGAAGCGTAGAAGAGCGCGAGCCGGGACGCAAGCTGGTTCAGCATGCCAATGTCTTGGCGGGCAAGATTGCGGACATCAAAAATGCCACAACTCTTTGTTTTTTAATGAAAATAGTGCGATAAATAAAACCGCAGACTCAAGCAAAGATAAGAGTTTTCTTAGTCAATGAGGTGCTGATTTACGCACTTGTAGCGCATCTTCACGCCGATATTTCCGTGCCATTTTTCTCGCGCCGCAAGGTTTTTGCGTAGGTTTCCGACTATGCTTTATCTTTCACATTACGTTCGGTCGCTCGCATGAAATTATGGCGCTCTATCAACCACACCCTACGCGCTGTCGCCACCGTTGTCGGTGTGCTCACACTCGCAGCCGCACCGCATGCGCAGACGTCGCTCTCTCCTACCACTGGCAAAGCAACCTTCGCCGGTGGCTGTTTTTGGTGTGTTGAGTCCGACTTCGACAAGATTGACGGCGTGATCTCCACCACGTCGGGCTACATCGGTGGCACGGTCGCCAAACCCACCTACGAACAGGTGTCGGCGAATCGCACAGGCCACGCAGAGGCGGTCGAAATCGTATTTGATCCGCGGAGAGTCACCTATGAACGGTTGCTTGAATACTTCTGGCGCACGATTGATCCCACGACCAAAGATCGCCAGTTTTGTGACGCCGGTTCGCCCTACCGCACCGCCATCTTCGCGCACAATGCAGAGCAGCTGAAAGCAGCCACGGCCTCTCGCACCGCCCTCGAAAAATCGAAGCCGTTCAAAGAGCCCATCGTCACTGAAATTGTGCCAGCCACCGCGTTTTATCCGGCTGAGGATTATCACCAGGACTACTACCAAAAGAATCCGCTACGCTACAAGTATTACCGCAACGGCTGCGGTCGCGACGCGCGACTAAAGCAGCTTTGGGGTGATGCGGCAGGCAGGTGAGCAAGTAGGTAGCGCTGCCCTATCCGCGCATCAAATGTTCGCCTAACGCGCGATAAGCGGGCAACGAATTCGGATCGATAAACGTGTTGGCGGCGAGCGGGTGCGAGCCATAGCGCGCGATCACCATCTCTGCGGTTGGGTCGACCCAGATCAGTTGCCCATGTATGCCGCGCGCGGTGAAGCACTGGTGCGAGTCGTGCGACACCCACCACATGTTGCGATACGACCAGCCGGGTAGCGTCACGTAACCAGCTGTGGTGAAGTGCTCACGATTGGCGCCATTTCGAATATCAGCAACCACCGCCGCGGGAACGATTTGTTTGCCATTGAAACTGCCGTCGCAACGCATCGTCTCACCGAACCGCGCGAGGTCGCGCAGCGTAGTGTTCAGCCCACCGCCGCCCGCCTCAGTACCCACGCTGTCCACTTGATACAGCGCATCGTACTCGCAGCCCAGTTTCGACCAGATTTCGGTGGACGTGAGATCAGCTAAGCGAACGCCGGCAACGCGCTTGACGATCCATGCCAACACTTCACTGTTCACCGTTTTGTAGGTGAAGCTGGTGCCGTGTTCGCCCTCTTTTTTCAGTGTGACCAGGTAGTCGTAAAAAGTTTGCGGCCCCGAGTAGTCTCGCGGACGGGCGCGCATGCCACCGGCACGCGCATACGCATGAATGTCAGCCGTCGGGTCGGCGTAGGCTTCGGAATAGCGCACACCAATAGTCATGTCCATCACTTGCCGCACGGTGGCGTCGCCGTAGGCTGTGTCGCGTAGCTCGGGGACGTAATACGTCACCCGTTTTGTGTCATCGAGCGCGCCGCCGTACACCTGCATCGCCGCATGCGTGCCAACCAACGATTTGGTCACCGAGAACGCGCTGTGGACGAGGTCGGCCTGCAACGCGCCAAAGTATTTTTCGTAAACGATTTGACCGCGATGCAGCACCACGATGCCATCTGTGTAGTTCAGCGCGAACGCTTCGCCCCAGCTCGACGCATGGCCTTCCATCGTTGTGAAAGGCACCGCATCTAGGTCATCACGATCCGCTCGCGGCAGCGCACACACCGGGCCATCGCCGCGCGACACCCGGGATGTCGGCAGCAGCTCGCGCATATGACTGAACGACCAGCGCCGCTGCGGAAATTCGTAGTACGAACCGTCGTCGAAACGCAGCAGTTTTTCAGGCGGCGGCGGAAAGCCCCGCATCCAGCCCATGCTGCGTGGATCGGAGTCGGCGTGGGTAGAGAAGGCGATTGTGCTCATGATCTATTGTGCGTCATGAGCAGCGTATGGGGACGCTTTTCAGAGGCGCTTTCGAGATTCAGCTTTCTCGTAGATGCGTTATTTTATAGAGGTTAAAGGCTGATTTATCCACAAGTCGACTTAACGATTAATGGCGCTTTAGACCCAATTAAATAAAGGATTACGCGAAAAGCTGACGCCCAATTTTTCCTCCCGATCAACCCCTCGGCAGCGAATTCACGTCCTTTTCCCACTTCTCCAGCAAGCGTTTGCGCTCGGCCGATGAGCCGTATTTTTTAAAGTCGTACTGAATCAGTTTGATGTTCGCAAAGCGCGGCGCTTCCGGGGGTTGCGGTGAATTTTTGTTCGACGGCAACTGAAACTGCAAGGCTCGCGCGGCGAGCTTTTGCGCGTCTGGCGTCAGCGCCCAGTCGTAAAACTTCTTCGCGTTGTCCAGATTACGCGCGCCTTTGAGGATGCTCATCGAGCCGACCTCGTAACCGGTGCCTTCGCACGGTGCTGCCATGCCGACCGGGAAGCCGTTTTTCACTTCGCCCGGCACGTCGTGCATGAAGCTCACGCTTACCGCCGTTTCGCCACGCGCTGCGGCTTTCACCGGGCCGGTGCCCGACTTTGGATAGTTCGAAATGTTCTTGTGCAAAGCTTTCAAATACTCAAACGCCTTGTCTTCGCCCATCACCTGCACCAGCGTCGCGAGTGCCGTGTACGCGGTGCCAGAAGCAGCCGGATTGGCCATCTGCACGTCGCCCTTGAGTTCCGGTTTGATCAGATCCGCCCAGCATTTCGGCGCGTCGATTTTCTTCTTCGCGAGCACTTCGGTGTTGAAACCAAAGCCCAGCGCGCCCGCGTAAATGCCCACCGTTTTGTAGTTTGCAATCTGCGCCTGATAGGTCGCCCACGGATGCAAATCCTTCATCATTGGCGACCGATATTCCTCGCTCAAACCTTCTTCCGCTGCCTGCAAATGCGGGTCGCCGGTGCCGCCGAACCAGACGTCGCCTTTAGGGTTGGTCGACTCAGCCTTTACCTGTGCGAAGGTCTCGCCGGAGCCCTTGAACGACGTGTTGACCTTGATGCCAGTCTGCTTTGAAAACTCGTTGGCGGCCAACGTACACCACTCGATTTGCATCGAGCAATAAATGTTGAGATTGCCTTTGTCTTGGGCGACGGCAGCGTTCGCCGCGAGAGCGGCAGCTATGACGGTGAGAGCGTGAATACGACGCATGTAAACCTCCTTGAAACGTGTGAACCGCAGTATAGGAGGCGAAGCGTCGTGTAGCCCCATGTGCAGTTCGGGGTTTTCCCGCCTCAACAGTCTGAAAATTACCGAAACGCACCCGCGCGCCCGCTAGCAAAGCGTGATGCGATGGATTTTCGACGGCGTCGATGACGCACATCGTCGGCAATAAGAAGCGTGTTCAGCGATGCCATCAAGAACTTCTTCGCACTGCCGCAACGCAGTGTCGATTGTGACGCGAAGGTGGCCAACGGCGTTGACCTGAATGACGCGGTGACGCGACTGAAAGCAGCGCTGCCTGCGATCAAAAACGTACTCACTGCCCCGGCACCTGAAATCGAAATCGCGAAGTTCACGCCAGAAGGCCCGTTGCTGACGGTACGCGGCTACTGCCGCACCGACCACTACTGGCAGGTCTACTTCGACATCAACAAAATGATCGCTTATGAGTTCGGCAAGGACGGGGTTTCCGGCGCCAGAAACACCGTCAGTACAACGGCAGGCTTAGGGGCCATTGCCGCCGTCGACCGAGACTGTCTGCAAGGAGACTTGCTTCTGTTTCGGGCCGACTTTTTGTGTGCCTACTTCGCGAAATCCGTAGCCCGCATGAAACTTCTCCGACTGCGGATTCGGGGGGTCGATGTCGAACTCACACGCGAGAGTCTGGTAGCCGTTGGCGCTGGCAAATCTGAACAAATCGTCGTATAGCAGTCTGCCCGCACCTCGCCCCCGCATCGATGCAGACACAACCACGCGATCAACGTAGAGGAACTTCGCGTACCGCTGCGAAAACCAGAGGTAATTGGGACTGTCGTAGGACGCGCCTTCGCGAAGCACAAGCAAAAAGGCCTGAATCATCCCATCAGATTCAAGCACCCGGTGATAGGGCGCCGCATCGTGCAACAAGCTCAGGCGTTCATGGTTTAGTGGGCTGAGGAAATGCACAGATTCCTCATTAAGCGCGAGGATTCGAGGGAAATCGGTGACGTTCGCGTTACGGATTTGCATGGGGCTTGATGATTGGCCTTTGCCACCGATTCGTGTCGTAGCGACACGAATATCCTGACGCCGTCATTCTCGCGCCAACGAGCGCGGGAATCCAGAAACGTTCACAGTCGCAACGATGATTGCGCGCCGCTACTGAAGATCCCGCCAATTCGGAATGTCCCGCAGGATGAGCGGTTGCGGTCGCACAGGCCAAGATCGTCTCTAGCGCGTACATTCTTTTGTGCATACAATTGCCTATGGACTTCGACCTTGACCCCGAAAAGTTCGGCTTAACCCGATCAACCATGACGGGGTTACTTTTGAAGAAGCGAGTGCTGTCTTGCTCGACCCCTACGCCCTGACCCGCATCGACGCCTATACGCCAAACGAGTGGCGTTACATCACGCTCGGCATGGGCGGTACTTCGCGTATTTTGGTCGTCGTGTGGACTGAGCGCGCCGAGCGCATTCGCATCATCTCAGCCTGGAAAGCCAACAACCCGCAAAGGCGAATTTATGAAGCTCAATTCTGACCCCGTATTCAACCAGTACGCCAACACCGACTTCAGTGCGGCTCTACCTGTGAGCGGCGTTCCCGTGCTCGCCGCATTACAAGCCAAAACCGGCGGCAAATCACGAATCACCATGCGCGTGGACAGCACCACGCTCGCCATGTTCAAACTGCAAGCAGAAAGGACAGGCGGCAATTACCAGAGCCTGATGAACGAAGCGCTCGCCCAGTTTGCGCAGGGGCAGCGGTTGGCGGATGTGGTGCGGGAGACGATTCGCGCGGAGTTGCGAACTTCGTAGCGGGTGCCGCTCGGCGTCATTCTCGCGCCAACGAGCGCGGGAATCCAGAAACGTGGCAATCGCAGCGATGATGGCTGCGTGCCGCTACTGAATATGCAGCCAAAGATCCCGCCACTGCGCATTGCCTCGCTCAATCAGTGCCAACTTCGCCTTGCGCAACATTTTCTTTAACTGTTTCTCGCGCGCAATCGCTTCTGGCATGGTGGAAAAAAACTCAAAATGAATGAGCGTTTTCACACCATACTGCTTCGTGAATCCATCAATTAGTGCCTCACGATGTTGATAAACCCGCGCACGCAATGTCCCAGTCACGCCGACGTACAAAGTCCCGTTGCGTTGCGACGCCATGATGTAGATAGCAGGCTGAATTGACATAACGCCAGCGTACTGGATTCCCGCGCTCGTTGGCGCGAGAATGACGGCGGAGGGAAAGCTGCGTTCATTCATAACCGGCGTCATCCTCGGCCAAAGGCCGGGGATGCAGAAACGTGGCTAAACGCGCTTGCGCTTAGTTAAGAGCCATCCCGCAGTTCGTATTCAGATGCGTCTTGATGTCCGACCACGTAGTGCGCGTCGTTCCAGATGGAAAGTTAACCCCATTCGTCACCGCATCACCCGTCAGCCCCAACATCGCACGCATCAACACAATGCCATCCAGCATGGCGTTTGGCCCACCCGGTGCGCCGACTATGCTTGCGTTGCAATTCGGGTATGTTGCGTTTGGTGTCGAAAGATACGTTGCGATGTCCGCGCCGACTGTGCGGTCTGCGTAGATACCCAGCGCGCCCGTTGTTAGCGCCACATCTTTGTATCCAAGCAGGTAGCGGAGATAGAGAACACCATCGTTTACGGGTTGAGTAGTGATATTCGCATCCAAGTCGAAATAGCTGCCGCTAAGCACAATTCTGGCCATACAAAATCCCAATCCAGTGGGCTCATAGCATCGCCCCGACGCCACCACGGTCTTGTTCAAGTAGTCGGAAAACATAGCATTTGGAAGCGCATTCGCTCCGCCTTCAGTCCCCGAAACTTGAGCTATGCCAATACTGCCAAACGCGTAGTCAGCGGCCCCGTTTGGTGCCAACTTCGCCAGACAAAATACTGAGCCGAAGAATGGGATCGGCGGATTTGGCGAGCATGCGCCAAGCATGATGATGGATTCATCATGCCATTGCGTCGCGCTGTAGATCGTAGGTAGTCGGTTCCCGTAGAGCGAATTTTCCGTTCCAAATGTACTAATGGACAAAATGCCGTTGACGCCTATGGATGAATCAACGGTTCCTCGATCAACGTCAATTTTGCGAGCACAGCTGAATTGCCCGGTAGCCGGAGCCACTCGATTGCAATAGCCAAAAATCATTAACGTTCCAGACGGTGGTATGGCTGCATCGTTGGTTTTCGCGATTGCAGCCAGCTCCATTCCAATCGCGGTGAAGCGACCATTGCCTGCAAACGTTGTTACGAGCGCACCCACCGCATCCAAACGAAATGCACATGCGGCACGCGGACTAGAAGAATCCGAGCAATTGCCAGCGACTAGCGACGCGCCGTCTGAAGCGGCGACGATGGAAGTTACCGTTTCCTGCCCCGAGACGCCCGAAAACGTCACGATTTTCCAACCGGCATTCGCAAATGTAGTGTCAAACGTACCGTTGGATAGGTGTCGACTGACGCAAAAGCGCGGCTGCAAATTTGCACTACTTTGAGAGCAGCCACCCGCAACAATGAAGCGTCCGTCTGGGAGCAAAGCTAGCGCGTCCGCAGAACTGTAGGCAAAGGACACGCCTGAGAGACTATGAATCGCGAAGAACAGCTTGCCTGAACTGCCGAATGTCGAATCCAACGTTCCGTCGGCGTTGAGCCGAACCGCACACGCAAACTGCTCGTTTCTCAACGATGGAGGAAATCCAGGTTGAAGATTCAGCTCCGGGCCGCGACAAGTGCCAAGTACGAGCGCGCGCTTGTCTGGCAAGATTGCCACTGAGAATGCGCCGCCGTAAGTAAAGTTGTAAGCAGCAAACGGCAACAGCAAACCGTTCGTGCCGAATCCCGCGTCGACGTCACCGTTTGCCATAAAGCGTCGAATACAGAATTTGGGGCGAGCATAGTAGCTGGTGCCATCCGCGCACTGTCCAACTTGAACAATCCGACCGTCCGAATATCTTGCAACAGCGTTCGGAGTGTCCCAATTGTTGGATGCATCAAGCGGCGGAACTTTCACGACGCCTGTACCGGCTCCAAAAGTTAGATCGAGGTCACCAGATTTCGCAAAAAGTGAGGTGGTGAAACCTAAAGTGAGCGCGATGCCAAGACACATCGTGAGTAAGGGCTTCATGAAGCGTCGGTCGAAGGTTTGCATGCGGGAAGTGTACTGAACCGGACAGGGCGGCCGCGCGGCTCAGTATTTATGGATCAAGAGCGCTGCCTTGCAGACGGCGTAAATCGAAGAATGAGACTTAAGAAAAGCTGCGTCACCCCGCCCGCCCGTAAACCTCATTAATCTGCTGAGTAACCCGTACAAACGTGGTGCACTTAGACAGCGCCTTAAGCGTCCGCGCGCCAACGTAAGTACACGTGGAGCGCAAGCCGCCGAGAATCTCCTGCACCGTGTGTTCCACCGGGCCACGCGCTTCTAGCGTGACTACTTTGCCCTCCGATGCGCGGTATTTGGCGACGCCGCCGGAATACACTTCCATCGCGAACTCGCTGCTCATACCGTAGAACTTGCGATAGTCCTTGCCGTGTTCGTGCACGACCTCTCCTCCAGATTCGTCGTGGGCGGCGAGCATGCCGCCTAGCATGACGAAGTCTGCTCCGCCACCGAATGCTTTGGCAACATCGCCGGGGACCGTGCAGCCGCCGTCGCCGCAGATGTGACCGCCCAGGCCGTGTGCGGCGTCGGCACATTCAATAATGGCGGAGAGTTGCGGGTAGCCGACGCCGGTCATCTTGCGCGTGGTGCAGACACTGCCGGGGCCGATGCCGACCTTCACTATGTCAGCGCCCGCGAGGATCAGCGCTTCAGTGACGTCGGCGGTGACCACGTTACCCGCCATGATGGTGGTCTTCGGATACGCCTCGCGAAAGCGCTTGACGAAATCGATAAAGGTCTCGGTGTAGCCGTTCGCCACGTCGATGCAGACGAACTCAATGGCGTCGCCAGTAGCGTTTTTGACCACTCTAAATTTGTCGAAATCAGTGTCGGTGATGCCGAGCGAATAGAACGCGTATTGATGCACCGGATGATTGTTGTCGTTGAAGAAGGTGACGTAGTCCTCAACGAGGTAGTGCTTGTGCAGCGCGACGTGCATGTGATGCTTTGCCAGCGCGGCGGCCATTTCGAAGGTGCCGACGGTGTCCATGTTGGCGGCAATGATGGGCACGGTTTCAGAGTGGCGACCGGAGTGGCGATAGGTGTAGTCGCGTTTCAATTCCACCTTCGCCCGCGAGCCGAGCGTGGAGCGTTTTGGACGAAATAAAACGTCTTTGAAATCCAGTTTGAGTTCTTCTTCGATTCTCATAGCGAATACCTCAATATGTGCGCGCAGATCGTATTCCGCAACGTAATCCTGTGGGAGCGGTTCTACCGCGATTTCGTGCGTTTGGGAAATCGCGGTAGAACCGCTCCCACAAATTAGGAACGGCGGCTGGCAAATCCGCAGACAAAAAAAACGGAGTGTCGGAGAACTTTTCGTTCGATAACAACCCCGTGTTTGCGCCGTAGTTTAGTCCCGAATCGGTAGACTCTGCGTTATGTCAGAAATAAATTCAAACCACGCGGCTTACGCCCGCACTGCGCTTGAAAACGCACGTCGCGAGTATCCCAATTTCACCATGCATTTTGTGCATGACGTTACGGAGGCGCGAGCCTGTGAGCCGTCTGCCCTGCACCCGATTTTCTTCGGCAGCTACGACTGGCATTCCTGCGTTCACATGCACTGGTCAATGGCGCGGTTGTTGAATTTGGAGCCTAGTTCCAATCACGCCAAGGCGATTGCCTCATGGTTTGATCGGCAGTTTGATGCGCGCAAAGCGGAGCGTGAGGTTGCCTATTTTGCGCGTGGTGGTGCGGCGCACTGGCAGCGGCCCTACGGCTGGAGCTGGTTGTTGAAGCTCTATTCGGAGTTGGCCGTGTGCGCTCATCCCCACGCAGAAAAGTGGCGCTCCGGGTTGCGGCCGCTGGCAGACTTTTTAGCCGACGCAATGTTTAACTATCTGCAAACGGCCAATGCACCGGTACGCCACGGCGTGCACTCGAACACGTCGTTCGCGATGATTCATGCCCTACGTTATGCGACGACCGTGGGCGATCACGACTTCATGGCGCTGGTCGCGACGAAGGCGCGGGAGTGGTTTGGTGCTGACAAAAATTATTCGCTGGCTTACGACTTTTCAGGCGAGGATTTTTTGTCACCCGCGTTGACCGAGGCATTGCTGATGTCGGTGGTGTTGCCGCAGACTGAATTCCTCGCTTGGTTCGCCGCGTTTTTGCCCGAGTTGTCAGCGGGCGATTTCAAATATCTCGCCCCCGCGCTGGTTACCAATGAGGCGGATGCCAAACAGGTGCACAACCATGGCTTGAATTTGTCGCGAGCGTGGTGCATGCGGGGGCTTATGCAGGTGTTGACCATTGGCGAGCCGAGGTGGAAAAAATTTGGCGTATTGTCGGGGGAGCACCTCCGCGCAGCGGAGGCAGCAATCACGGGTGGCGAATATGTCAGCACGCACTGGTTGATTTCGTTCGCTCTGCTGGCGGAGACCGAGTGGTTTGCGTGATGCGTGACCGCGCGGGTGAGACGCGTTTTAGCACCGCGCGTTTTGCTTACGATTGTCTTCCTGAGCCTGAATTTCAGCCATAATTAAGCTACGACTTATCGCATCTGGAGACACCATGTTTGCTCGTTTTTTTGCACGGAACAGCGTTAAAAATGCTGTCGCAGCAGTGCTGCTGCTGTGCGCGCCGACCCTCGTCGTCGCGCAACAAAAAGTCACGTTTCAGACCAACTGGTTCGCTCAAGCCGAACACGGCGGTTTGTATCAGGCGGTGGCTGAAGGCACGTACAAAAAATACGGTCTCGACGTCACAGTGAAGATGGGCGGCCCGCAAGTCAACGGCTTGCAATTGCTAGCGGTCGGGCAGGTAGACATCTTCATGGGTTTCGACATCCAGAATTACAAAGCGTGGGAGCAGGGCGTGCAGGCGGTCAGCGTCGGCACGTTTTTCCAAAAAGATCCTATCGTCGTTATTGCGCACAGCGACGTGAAAACCTTCGCGGATTTGAAGAGCAAGACCGTTCTCGTGTCGTCTGATGGCCAGACCAACTGGTGGCCTTGGGCGAAGGCGAAGTACGGCTTCAAAGACGAGCAAACGCGGCCCTACACATTCAACGTGCAACCGTTCGTCGCTGATAAAAAAATTGCGATGCAGGGCTACCTGACGTCGGAAACTTTGGCGGTACAAAAGGGCGGCGTGAAGGACGCGAAAGTCTTCCTGCTGGCTGACCTCGGCTATCCGCCGTACACCGAAACCATCACGGTGCTGAAGAAAACTATCGATGCCAATCCGAAGATGATCGAAGCGTTCGTCAAGGCCACGATGGAGGGCTGGAAGAGCTATCTGAAGAACCCGGCACCCGCAAATGTGCTGATCAAAAAAGACAACCCAGCGATGACCGATGAGCTGCTTGCGTATGGCCTGCAAAAGATGAAAGAGATGGGCATTGTTGATGGCGGCGATGCAGCGAAACTTGGGCTCGGCATCATCACCGAAGCGCGCATGAAACAGACTTGGGACATGATGGTGCAGAACAAACTAGTGGACACCACGAAGGTTAAGTTCAACGATGCGTGGACTGACAGGTTTGTTCGCGATTTAAAGGTGCTGCCTTAGCGTCTTCGTTCATGTTCGATTGCCCATGGGTAACTCTCGTCGCCCCTGCGAAGGCAGGGGCCCAGCGTCTGTCGAATGCACTCTCAGTAGCCCCGAGTGACCGAAAGTCGCTGGGTTCCTGCCTTCGCAGGAACGACGAAACACACGCATGAAGAATTCTGTGCCTGCGGTCACCATTCAGGCCGCCGAAAAAACCTATCCCAACGGCACACGCGCGCTTCTTCCGGTAAGTCTTACCATTCAGCAGGGCGAATTCGTCACGCTGCTCGGGCCATCCGGCTGCGGCAAAAGCACATTGCTCAACATGGTCGCAGGCCTTCTTGTCCCAAGCAGCGGCAGCATTTTGGTGTGGGGCGAATCGCCCGCTACAAACGCAAAAAGTGTTGCGACTAATCATCGCCTGTCTTTCGTATTTCAAGAAGCCACGCTCATGCCGTGGGCGCGCGTAGGCGCGAATGTGCGTCTGCCGCTTGACCTGCAAAATGTGCCGCGCGCTGATGCCGATCAACGCGTAAATGACGCGCTGAAACTGGTCGGTCTCGAAAAATTCGACGAATCCTTTCCACGCGAACTCTCGGGCGGCATGCAGATGCGCGCCTCGATTGCACGCAGTCTCGTCACCGATCCTTCGTTGCTGTTGATGGACGAACCCTTCGGCGCGCTGGATGAGATCACGCGCAATCGGCTGGACGATGAGTTGCTTGCGCTGTGGCGCGCAAAAAAACTAACCGTGATCTTCGTGACGCATTCGATTCATGAGGCGGTGTATCTCTCCACGAGGGTGATCGTCATGGCCGCACGACCGGGGCGCGTGGTCGAACAAGTGATGATCGAGCCGACCATTCCGCGCGACGAAGCGTTTCGGGTCTCGACCGAATTTGCGGCGTACGCAAAGCGGCTGCAGGATAGTTTGTTGCGCGCTTCGGCAGATGCTGAGGGAGCGCTAGCGTGATGTGCGCAGTACGGCCTTTCGGAGCGCGGGTTCTGCCCCCTCTCCCGCAAGCGGGAGAGGGTTGGGGTGAGGGTGGCGCGTTGCGACCTCGGCTAGCTTGGCCCGAAGCGCCACCCTCACCCTCCGCCCTCTCCCGCTTGCGGGAGCGGGAGCCTGCGAACTGCACGCGATGAAACGTTTCCTTCTCCCCGCCGCCGTGGCGATACTGCTGATATCGTTTTGGCAGTGGTGGGTCGTCGCTTACGAAATCCCGCGATTCCTAGTCCCCAGCCCGCTCGTAGTAGCACAAACGCTAATCAACGATTGGGCGCTACTCGGCAGCGCATTGCTCGTAACGTTAAAAGTCACGTTCCTCGCGCTCATCTGCTCGGTGCTGCTCGGCGTACTCATCGCCTTCGCGTTCGTGCAAAGTCCGTGGATCGAAACTGCGTTTTTCCCGTATGCAGTCTTGCTGCAAGTCACCCCAATTGTTGCCATCGCCCCGCTGATCATCATCTGGGTGAAAAGCCCCACCGCGTCCCTCGTGATTTGCGCTACGTTGGTCGCATTGTTCCCAATAATCGCCAACACCACACTCGGATTGCGCAGCGTCAATCGCGGCCTGCAAAGCTTGTTCAAAATGAATCGCGCCACCCGCTGGCAAACGCTCACGCGCCTGCGCATTCCGAGCGCGCTGCCGTACTTTTTTGGCGGACTACGCATCTCATCCGGCCTCGCCCTGATCGGCGCAGTAGTCGCTGAATTCGTCGCCGGAACAGGCGGCACCGGCACCGGCCTCGCGTACCAAATTTTGCAAGCCGGATACCAGCTCAACATCCCGCGAATGTTCGCCGCGCTGGCGCTCATCACGCTCACCGGCGTCGCGCTGTTTGCCCTGATGGGCGCGCTGTCAAAATGGGCACTGGGCAGTTGGCATGAGAGCGAAACCCACTTGAGCTGATGCTATCGCGGGCAATATGATAGTATTGCATTCAATATGACTCCACGACTCGTCATCGACACCAATGTCATCGTCGCCGCACTGCGCAGCGTGAAGGGCGCGTCTGCGGCGCTCATGCTTCGTGTCGCGGAAAAGCGGGTGAAACCGCTCTTGAGCGTGGCGTTGGTGTTGGAGATTGAAAGCGTGCTCTGTCGCCCAGAACATCTGGCGGCGACCGGGCTCACGCGTGAGTTGGTGCAAGGCTTTGTTGACGAGCTATGTGCGTTAGCCGAGCCGGTGCAGATTCACTTTGCGTGGCGGCCGATGTTGCATGACGCAGCCGATGAAATGGTGTTGGAGGCAGCGGTGAACGGGCAGGCGGATGCGCTGGTGACGTTCAACCTGAAGGACTTTTTGCCTGCTGCGTCAGGTCTAGGCGTTGAGGTGATTGCACCGATCACCGCGCTGCGTGTTTTTGATTTGATGGATCGTTGATTGAACTGAGAGGCAAATCATCATGAGTAACTTTGCACTGCGCCTGCCTGACTCGCTGTTCGAGCGCGCGCGCATCTTGGCCGAGCGGGACAACTGCTCGCTCAATCAATTGTTCGCAGTCGCCATCGCCGAAAAAATCGCAACCATCGATGCGGAAGCGTTCTTCGCTGAGCGCACCGCGCGCGCCGCTACCAACCCCGGCGGCATGCTCCGCGCCTTGAATGTGGCGTGGAAGTACAACGCGAAAACCGCGCCGATAGCGGGCGACGAAATGCCAGCGACGACCGCGCATCGTGTGCAGCAGACCTTGCCCACCTACCACGTCGGCACGGCACGCTCGCGCAAAAAAGCCGTCTGACGCCGCGCCGCGCGTAGCCGTAGCACTGCTACGATAACCCCAACCAAGGGGGAAAGTATGTTGGCCACGCCACCGCCCGTAGCATCAAACCCGAGCGCAACCGACGACGCACTCGGCTACGACGCGTACGCCAAAACGCTGTGGGCGCGCATCGAGCAAGGGCTCAATCGCGACGCCATCACAGGCAAACCGCTCGGCGATGATCCGCTGGTCGTCGGGATATTTGGTGAGTGGGGCGCGGGCAAGTCGTTTTTGCTGGGTTGAATTTTTTGAGCATGCATTTACTTTTGAGCAGGATCGCACCGCCACCGTTATGGCATGAGCGACTGAATGTAAGTTTCAACCTTGGCGGCCGTTTCGCGAATAGCACCTTGCCCAATCGCACCGGCAATCAGCGCCGATCCACGTAGCCCGAACAAGTACCGCACGATTAGCAATCCATCCGCACTGTCTGGCCTTCCATTTCCATCAACGTCTAGTTGAGCAAGCATCTTGTCTAACTTTGCCGTCATTGCAGATGCATCAATTGGCGCTGCGCTTGCAGCGGTGACACCAGCCACTAAAGGAGCCCCCTCTAGCCCGATCAGGTATCTCAGAATCACCAAACCATCCGTCAGCGCCCGGTATGAGCCCGAGCCGTCGACATCAATAGAGACGACCGGAGGCGAATACACGACAAACTGGGCCGAACTGACTCGCCCTCCATACGAAACGTCTAACCATTCCGTACCAACGCCGACGGTCGAAACTACTCCGTTCGGCGACACGCTCACTACGGTCGACGAACCACTTCGTGTTGCGAATATTGCGGCTGAAGTGACGTCAATGGAGCCGTTCGTAAGGTCGGCGAATGCCCTGACGGAAGCGGTCATGCCAACGCGTAGGCTTCCAGATGGTGCCCCAGTCAGCGTAAGCGCGCTGGGAGCACTGCTTGCCTGCAGCGTGTAACTAAGCGAAGACACAGCATAAGTTTGGTCGGTGAAGGTAGTTACAGCCACGAAATTCGCCACGCCTAGTCGTGTGGGTGTGTATGCGATGCTGAAGGGTGCCTGAAGCGCATCCATAAACGCAACATCACTCGGATTGCTGGTGAACTGGAGAAGCAAAAATTGGCTAATCGTTTTTGTAGCTGAGCTTGCGGTGACACTTGTGAGCGCGCCGACGACGAGCTGACTATTGCTGGTTGGCGAAAAAGTAACGGTCGATGCTGCCACTCTTGAATATCCCGTCAAGTCCAAATTCGGCAAACCGGTAGGTGCGAGCGGTCCGCTCTTCACGCTAGGTTCAGCGTTTGAAAATCCCGGAGCAGGCTGCGCGTTGGTCAGCCTCGTGTACACGTCGCTCCACACGCGATGACTCGCAGTTTCGGATTCATTGAATGGGTATATGTTTGTATGCACAACATCGGTGATGTACGCGGTTCTCGCAGCGCCCAGTCCGCGTTGGCTGTCTGTTGTTACGATCGTGTCGTGCGCTGTAGTGCCCAATATTGACGCGACAGATTCACCGGGAAGGAACCCTCCAATCACATCGTTCAGTAGTCGCTCGCTCATCGAATCGCCTGGCGCTACCCCCACTACCGCGTCGAAAACATTCGCCGCCGACAACTTTTTTAGTTCTTCACTGGTTGGACTGAGCGACTCAACGGCGGTAGCCACAGGTTTGTTTATCAGACCAAGCACGCCTCCAAGCGTACATACGTTTACTGGCGGCGGCGCGAACTCGCAATATATTCGCGTCATTACACTTTCTTTGACTAGCGCGGGCAGAGGAGTTGGCTTTGCTGCGCTGAGTCTCGCCGCTAGGAGCGAGCCTTTATGCGGAGTACCGATCCCGATTAGCCTGCGCACAGGTGACGGTGGAGCTGCACTGTTCATCTGGGATTTGCTCAGAAAGTAACGAGTGACTAACCCTCCCATACTGTGGGCAACCACGTCGACAGTTCTTGCAGTCATTCCGTTGGTCGCAGCGTCGTTAAGCAGGTTATACATCGACGTTTCAAAGATGGTTTGCACTCGGGAATCACCGAACGACTGGTCACTCAATGCCCCGTAATCAGCGGCGTTCAGATGATTGTGCCCATAGCGTGCCCACATCCAATCTCGCATTCCGCCGGACTGCTTGGAGAACTTTGCTTGCGCAGCGCTCGACCAGATACCGTGTACAAACAAAACCGGCGGCGGCCGGAGCGTAATAGTGGCGGATTGCAGTGCAATGCTGTTTTGTGTCGCTTGCACGGTAATCGGGACGGCGGGCGGCGAACCTGCGTTAGCAGGCATCTCATCTGGGGGCCACAGCAGTGCCAAATAAACGCATCCCGCTGCATCGCAGGGCGACAACGCTGGCATCACCGGAAGCGAGGTCTGGGAGCCCGCAACGGAGGTGAGCAAATAATTCTTCGAAAATGAGGTAAGCCGTCCGGCGTTGACTGTGAACGTCACAGGCGACTGCGAATTTGAGTTAACGGCGACGAGTACGGCTGATCGCCCATCAGCAGAGAATGCGGTGGCTGCCGGCGCATCCGTTGCTTGTCCGGGGCGAACTGTGTACACCCTCGAGGGCAGTGCCTTTGCCAGCGGATTGAGCACCAGAACCTTATTTAACTGTGTATGACGCCAAAGCATCCCAAAGTCGGCGTTCGCATCGAAGTTATCTCGAAAGTAGCAGTCATTTGTTGCCAGTTTCATCGAAGTTGCGCCACCGGGAACCACTAAGCGAACCCAAGACGTCTCAAGATAGAAATCTTCCGCAATCTCGGAATAGAAGTACTGGCTGCCGCATGATTTCGCCGTCGTCGCAAGTCCTACGGTGGAGCCCGTACCTGGCGCGATAGGTGTTGATCCAGAAAAGAAGGAGCCGACCGCATGAGTCCACCTGTCACCTCCAAATTCGTGCCAATCGGGAGCGGTATTGAATGCGCCGACTACCTTAATTTCAATCACGTCACCAGCGCTGATGCCGTTCCCTGCGAGATTTAAAGTGGAAGGCGGAAGCGCAATGTCATTCGCCAATACTGGAAGGTACGCTCCTGCAGGATCGATCTTGAAGAAAGCCGCTGCCTGTCCCAACGAGTTCGTTCCTGCAACTACGAAAACAGCAGAGGCAATCCATCCGAAAATACGCTTCAACAGCATGACACGTCCCCTAAGAAATTATTTTGTCGACCAAGCCGTCACATGCGACGCGCTGGAACGGGCGATATGTTCATGCGGATCATGTCGTTTGATCACCAGTCTGTTTAATTCGATGAGTCGCTTGCTAGCCTATTCGCCCTACGGAAACCTGACGTGACACTCAACGACGATCCGATCTCCGTCCAGCCACAGTGTATGGCGGCAGCGTTTCAAGCACACTACCTACTTAGGTAGTATGTTGAAAGAATTTGCATGGCAAATGGGAAGTAGATGCGCTTTACGCGATCAAGTTGTGGCGTTGGATAAACGAGTAATCGGGGCCCAGGTTTGCAGACGCAGGACTTAGCGTTTTGCTATGTCAGGCTGAAGAGCCCGAGGACGAGGCCTGAACTTAGTGCCTGCCACGCAGAATGACGCTGAGCGCGCACTCACCCCCCCACAAACGGATTCAACAGCGCAATCCCGCATCCTTCAAAATCGCCCACGTTGCGGGTGGCCAGCGGTATGCGGTGGGTGAGTGCGGTGGCGGCGATCAGCATGTCGGCGGCAGTTCGGGTGTGGCCGCGTTGCTGCAATTGCCCGCGCAGCAGTCCGGCGCGGGCGGCGATCTCTGGCGTGATCGGCAGAATGTGCGGCCAGGTGTTGACGATGCGGTCGAACGCACTTTGCAGCTTGAGGTTGGGGTTGGGCCGCCATGCCACGCCGTACGCCATTTCTTCGATGGTGACGACTGAGAGTGCGGGCGTGTCCTCCCGCTCAAAGAAGCGCACCACGCCAGCGTTCGGCTCGCGCTTGAGCATTTCGCTGATGACGTTGGTGTCGACCAGCGTCATGGCAGTTGGGCGTCGGTGAGTACGGCAAACGCATTGCGGCGATCAGCGCGGGTGCCGAAGGGGGCGAACGGGGCATCCACATCAACGTGCTGCTCCAGCGCGGCTTCACGAAGCGGGGCGAGCAGCTCGGTGAGCCTTGGCGGGCGGGCAGTGCGGGCGCGCTCCACGTCGGCCAGCGATTCGATGGCGATGACCGCCGCCACGGGCTTGCCGCGATTGCTGATGATTTGCGGCGCGGTTTGTGCGTCGCGAATCACTTGGGTGAACGATTGTTTGGCAGCGGCAATATTCCACATGGTCATGATGATCTTATTAGATGACTATATTTTATAGTGCTCAGATTTTCACGCCAGAGACGGTGTCAGCTTTTTGGAGAAACCCTTTATTCAATTGGGCTCGGGGCACATTTATGACATAACTGACAAATGGCAAAAAGCAAAGCTAAGCCCAATTGAAATAAGCCTTTCACAAAAAAGCTGTTGACTTTGAAATCGCTCGATTTTGCCTGTAAACTTCGCTACATGAACACGCAATTTGCTCTCGATCACGCCACCCGCCTTGGGCTGGCCGGGATCAGTGTGGTCGTTCATCAGGGCGCATTCAGCCGCTCCTCCCGCTCCCGCTAGGCGGGACGTTTCTGTCTTCTCCCCGTCTTCGTTTGCGCTTGGCTTGTGTCGGCGCTTTCCCTTTCGCATCCAATTTTTACGAGTGACTCACCATGTTTGACATCAATTTACTGCGCAACGATCTGGCGGCTACCGCAGCGCGGATGAAGGCGCGCAATACCGTGATCGACACCGCTGCGTTTGAGGCTCTGGAGGCCGAGCGCAAGGCGCTGCAAATTCAGACGCAGGACTTGCAGCAGCAGCGCAACTCGCTCAGCAAAGCCGTAGGGCAGGCTAAGGCCGCGAAGGACGAGGCAAAGGCTCAACTGCTGCTCGCCGAGGTCGCCTTGGTGCCGGAGAAGGTCAAGGCGAACGAGGCGGCGCTGGCTTTGATTCAGGACAAAGTCAACGGGCTTTTGATGACCATTCCCAATCTGCCGCAAGCCACGGTGCCGCTTGGCTACGACAGCGATGACAACGTTGAGCAACGTCGTTGGGGAACACCATGCAACTTCGACTTTGACGTGAAAGATCACGTCGCGTTAGGCGAAGCGTTAACCACGGCTGCGGGCGCGCAGCTTGATTTCGAAGCCGGGGTCAAACTCTCCGGCGCGCGCTTCACCGTGATGAAGGGCTCGCTCGCGCGCATGCATCGCGCGCTCTCGCAATTCATGCTGGATACCCATGTCAACGAACATGGATTCACCGAGTGTTATGTGCCCTACATCGTCAACGCTGCGAGTATGACTGGCACCGGGCAGTTGCCAAAGTTTGAGAGAGACCTTTTCTCCTTTGGAGTCATAACCGAATTCTCCGGAGGAAGTCAGGAAAGTAGCAAGCGATACCTGATCCCAACATCGGAGGTCTCGCTAACCAACCTCGTGCGCGACACCATGGTGCCCGCAGAGGCTCTACCCATGCGGCTCACCGCGCACACGCCATGCTTTCGCTCGGAGGCGGGCAGCTACGGGCGCGACACGCGCGGCATGATTCGTCAGCATCAATTTGACAAGGTGGAGATGGTCTACATCACCAAACCCGAACAGTCCAACGCAATGCTCGAAGAGATGACCGGCAACGCCGAAAAAATCCTGCAAAAACTCGGCCTGCCGTATCGCGTGATGCTGCTGTGTACCGGCGATATGGGTTTCGGTGCGACGAAAACCTATGACCTCGAAGTGTGGCTTCCCGCGCAGAACACGTATCGCGAAATTTCCAGCTGTTCGAACTGCGAAGCGTTTCAGGCGCGACGCATGGGCGCGCGCTACAAAAACGCGGCAGGCAAGAACGAACCGGTACACACGTTAAACGGCTCAGGCCTTGCGGTCGGTCGCACGTTGGTGGCGGTGATGGAGAACTACCAGAACGCCGACGGCTCGATCACAGTGCCGGAAGTGCTGCGGCCCTACATGGGTGGGCTTGAGGTGATTGCCTAAACATCGGTAGGAGCCCCTCCCACATCAAACCTCTCATCACGTTACAACCTGTTATACGGCCGCTCTGTAGTCACCGATTCAGCGCCACAGTTGATCCCATAACAACCGGGGCGAACTGATGAGCGAGCAAAGCGCAAACTTGATTCGAAGCGAGCTGGAGCGCCTGCTTGACAGTGACTTTTTGCGCCGTTCGCCGAGTCATCTGCGATTGCTGCGCTATCTCGTCGAACGGCGCTTGGCCAATGACGACGGCGCGCAACAGGTTGCCTACGCTGCGCAGCGACCTCAACGCGACGCTTCGCTATTCGATCTTGAGGCCCGTCTTCTCGATGATGCTCTTCCACGTGACTTGCTCTTTCTTGATGAATGCAGCGAATTGCTCCGGCGTGCCGCCGCCTGCGCGGGCGTCGTCTTTGGCAAACCGCGAGGTAATGCCGCTACCCTTAAGTGCCTTGTCTGCAGCGGCATTGATCCTGTCGATGATGGCTTTGGGTGTTTTTGCGGGCACCAGAATGCCGTACCACTGCGATGTTTCAAAGTCTTTGTAGCCGCTCTCGGACACCGTCGGCAGATTCGGGAACGTAGCCATACGATCATGCGAGCCCACCGCCAGCGCGCGCAGCTTGCCGGCCTCGATCTGGCCCTTGAGCGCCGGAGCGCCGGTGAAGGTGGCGTCGACGCGACCACCCAGAATGTCCTGCAGCATTGGGCCGGTGCCTTTGTACGGCACATGAATCATCTTGATGCCACTTTCAGCCATGAAATATTCCATCGCCAGATGGCCAGATGAGCCATTGCCCGCTGAGCCATAGGTGAGCGTGTCGGGCTTTGCTTTGGCCAGCACCACCAGCTCTTTCAATGACTTCGCTTGCACGCTCGGTGTCACGGCCAGAATGTTGGGCACCCGGGCGAGCAGGATCACCGGCGCGAACTCCTTGTTCACGTCATACGGATGCTTCGGCATGGCGTATGGATTGACCGCGAGCGTGCCGACGTGACCGAGGATCAGCGTGTGGCCATCCGGCTCAGACTTCGACACCTCTTGCATCGCGATTACACCTGCGCCGCCCGGTTTGTTTTCAACGAACACGGTTTGGCCGATGCTGGTGGAGAGTTCCTGCGCGACCGCACGGGCGACGATTTCGCTGGTGCCGCCGGGTGCGAACGGCACCACAAAGCGAACCGGTTTAGTGGGCCACTGTTGGGCGTACACAGCAAAGGCAGAGCACGCGACGAGCGCGATGGAGACAGTACGAATCATGGTTGCAAATTATCGAAAAAGTGTGGATTGGGAAACACGGATGTTTGTCATCCTGAGCGAAGCGAAGGATCAGGTTCGGTGCCACCTGATCCTTCGCTTCGCTCAGGATGACGATTCGATTAAATCAAGAATCTCTTAGTCGACCGAGATGCCGCGCTCTTTGACGAGCCGGGCCCAGAGGGTCGTTTGTTGACGGATGAATTGCTGCGCGACGTCCGGCTTTGCCGTTTGCGGCTCGCCCCCGAGTTGCGCGATGCGTGCTTTCACGTCGGTCGAATCAAGTGTCGTTTGTAGCGCTGCTGCGATCCGTGCGATGACTGTCTCAGGCGTGCCAGCGGGCGCAAAAAGTGCGTTCCACTCGTACACCTCATAGCTCGCAATGCCCGCCTCCGCCATCGTTGGCACGTCCGGAAGAATCGGTGAACGCTTGCCGCTGGTCACAGCTAACGGCAGCAATTTGCCCGCTTTCACGTGCTGCAGCGTTGAGGCGAGATTGCCGAAAAACAAAGGCACTTGACCACCAATCACATCATTCAACGCAGGCGCGCCACCTTTGTAGGGCACATGCAGCATGTCAACACCTGCGGCCGATTCAAACATCGCACCGGCGAGATGTTGCGCCGAACCATTGCCTGAGGATGCGTACGACACCGCATGCTTTTTCAGCTTCGCCGCAGTCACCACATCCTTCACAGATTTCGCGCCGAAGCCGGGATTAGCGAGCAGCACATTGGGGAACAGTGCGATCACGCCGATGGGCCTGAACGCCTTGTCGCTGTCGTACGGGAGCTTCGCAAACAGCGCCGGATTCACCGCGAACGACGAGGCGTCGAGCATCAGCGCGTAACCATCCGGCGCGGCCTTGGCCACCGCGCTCGCGCCGATCTGGCCGCTGGCACCGGGCTTGTTTTCAACAATGACAGGCTGGCCAAGCGCTTCGCCGAGCTTAGGGGCGATCAGTCGCGCCATAGCGTCGGCACCACCACCCGCAGGATAAGTAACCACCAGCGAGATCGGTTTTGTCGGCCACGCCTGGGCATGTGCGTGCGTGGGTGCGAGCGCCGCTGCAGCGGCGAGCGCAAACAACGCGGTGATTTTGATGACGCGAACGGTCATGACAACTCCTGATGAAAAATTCTGCATTTGCATCAACGCAAATGCGCGGTGTAGTGAAAGGACAGCGCGTCGCCGAACGAATGACGCAGTTCGACGCAACGCCCGCTCATGTCGAACGCGCGACGCTCGACGCGGGCGCAGGGAGCCTGCGAGCGCAGTTGCAACGCCTGCACGACTTCATGTTCCCCGAGGCAAAACGTCACGCTGTCATCAGCCTTGTAAACGGTTACGCCGCACACACGCTGAAACATCGGGTAGAGCAGATCGTCCCATTGCGATTTGTTCAGCGCGGCCAGCGCAGTAAACAGCGGCAGAGGCAACCAGATGCGCTCGAACAGGCAGGGCACACCGGCGAGGGCGCGTACGCGGGTGAGCGCGAGCACCGGTTCGCGCGGCGCAATTTGCAAAGCGGCAGCAATGTCCGTGCTTGCCTTGACAACGCGCTTCTCGACGATGCGCGACACAGGAATGTCGGCATCGCCGCCTGTTTCGCTTCGCGCGGTTCGAAAGCGAAAAAAGCGCAGCAGACTCGCGCCACCGATACCCGAAGATACAAAAGTGCCACGTCCATGCACCCGCGTGAGCAGCCCTTCGGCCACTAACACCGCAATAGCCTGACGCATGGTGCCTAGCGCCACGCCATAGGTATTTGCGAGTTGGGTTTCGGCAGGAATGGCGTTACCCGGCATCCATTCACCGCGCAGAATGTGGGCGCGTAACCGCTCCGCAAGCCAACCGTAGCGGCTAAGGCCTGGCGTGGCTGTGCTTGGTTGCACGTTCGCGTCGGCAGCGGATGATGTGGGCAGCAATGTCATGCGGAGAAAAAGCGGAGCGAATTAGCAACAGTGTTTGAATGAAGTAAATTATAGTCCTCTAGAGGTCTATAATGCAAGTGTCATGTCTGAATCAGTAAACTTATCAACAGAATCAACGCCAGCGCTAACGCCAACGCCAGCGTCAACGCAGACGCCGTCACCACCTGCCTGTGACTGCCACTTTCACGTGTTTGACGCGTTCGGTGCGCTGCGGCATTCGCCAGACGCCCGCTACGAGCCGCATTACAGCGCGACGCTCGACGCTTGGGAAGCTTGCGCTCAAAGCGCCGGCGTGCGGCGTGGTGTGGTGGTTCAACCCAGTTTTCTCGGCGCGGATAACCAGCAATTGCTGCAAACGGTGGCGCAGCGACCGCAAACGCTGCGCGGGGTGGCGGTTGCTGCTGCCAATGTGACCGCGCGCGAGCTACAGGCGCTGCATAGCGCTGGTGTGCGTGGCATTCGGCTCAACCTCATGGGCGCGGAGGACGACGTGGGCGCGCTGCGTGCCCTACCCGCATCATGGTGGTCAGCGTTGATGGCCGCCGACATGCATCTTGAGTTGCACGCAGATATCGGACGCATCAATGCGCTGCTGCCAAGGGTGTCGAATGAGCTAACCGTGGTGCTGGATCATTTTGCAAAGCCTTTTCGCGTTGACCTGCAGGACGACACAGTGCGCGCCGTCAGTCATCGCAGTCGCTCGGGCGGCGTAACGTATGTCACACTCAGTGGCGCGTATCGTCAGGCAGAGGCGACCCGCGCTCTTTGTGGCGAGCTCGCGTCACTTTGGTTGGGCGAACTAGGTGCCGATCAATTGCTTTGGGGCAGCGATTGGCCGTGCACAAACTTTGAGTCGCAAGCGAATTACCCTGCGCTGCTTGATGCGATGCGCGCGTGGCTACCACGCGCGAGCGACTGGCCCAACGCAATTGCGTTCAACGCGCAACGCCTCTACTGGCGTTGACGACGCGATCTGGTGCTCAGCAGAGATCGCTAACATCGGGATTCATGCGGAATAAATCTCCGCCAAAGGTGCCATCATGTTGCGAATCACTGAGCTTAAGCTTCCTATCAACCACGTTGAAGCTGACCTTGCCGAGGCACTGGTCACGCGGCTGGAAATCAAGCCAGAAGCGCTCCTGAAACTCATCGTTTTCCGTCGTGGCTATGACTCGCGCAAGAAGGCAGACGTGCAGTTGGTCTACACCCTCGACGCGGAAGTCGCGCCGGCGCACGAGGCGTATCTGCTCAAAAAATTCCGCAAAGATTTGCACGTCAGTGTGACGCCGGATACGTCGTACAAATTTGTGGCGAGGCCAGAAGCGTTCACGGAAAAAACGCTGCGTCCCGTCGTCATCGGCCTCGGACCGTGTGGCATGCTCGCCGCGTTGATCCTTGCGCAAATGGGGCTGAGACCGATCATCCTTGAGCGCGGCAAAATCGTGCGTGAACGGACCAAAGATACGTGGGCATTCTGGCGCAAAGGCGAGCTTGATCCTGAGTCAAACGTGCAGTTTGGCGAGGGAGGCGCAGGTACGTTTTCTGATGGCAAATTGTGGTCGCAAGTGAAAGACCCGAAGCACTATGGGCGAAAGGTGCTGGAGGAGTTTGTGAAGGCGGGCGCGCCGGACGAAATCCTGTATTCCAGCAAGCCGCATGTGGGCACGTTTCGCCTCGTAAAAATGGTCGAGCACATTCGTGGAACCATTGAATCGCTCGGGGGCGAATTTCGCTTTCAGCACAGGGTGGTTGATCTCGAACTTGAAGCGGAGGCGACCTCAGTCGCGGTTAAAAAAATTCGCGGCATCGTGCTCGAAAATGGCGAAACAATCCGCGCTGATAACGTGATTCTCGCTATCGGTCACAGCGCGCGCGACACCTTTCAGATGTTGTTTGATCGCGGTGTTTATATTGAAGCAAAACCGTTCTCCATTGGTTTCCGCATCGAGCATCCGCAGGGGCTGATTGACCGCGCGCGGTTCGGGCCGAGCGCGGGCAATCCGGTGCTGGGCGCTGCCGATTACAAGCTCGTGCATCACGCCACGAACGGTCGCGCGGTGTACAGTTTTTGCATGTGTCCGGGCGGCACGGTGGTGGCAGCAAGCTCAGAGCCTGGGCGCGTGGTGACCAACGGGATGAGCCAATATTCGCGCAACGAGCGCAACGCCAACGCGGGCATCGTGGTTGGCATCACGCCGGAAGATTATCCGGGTCATGCGCTCGCGGGCATCGACTTTCAGCGCCATTGGGAGAGCAAGGCGTACGAGCTTGGCGGCAGCACCTACAGCGCTCCAGCGCAATTGGTGGGCGACTTCGTCGCTGGCAAGGCGTCAACCGAATTCGGCAGCGTGCAGCCGAGCTACACGCCCGGCGTGCATCTGACCGATTTAGCATCGGCGTTGCCGGATTACGCGATCACCGCGATTCGTGAGGCGCTGCCCGCATTCGACAAGCAGATACCCGGCTTTTTTATGGCTGACGCGGTGTTGACCGCGGTCGAGACGCGCACCAGCTCACCCATCCGCATCAAGCGCAATGATGCTGATTTGCAGAGTGTGAACGTGCGTGGGCTGTTCCCAGCGGGAGAGGGCGCAGGCTACGCCGGTGGCATCATGTCGGCGGGTATCGATGGAATACGTGTGGCGGAGGCGGTGGCGTTGCGGATGATCAACGCCGTCCCACAGCACGCTACCGCTTCCCGCCAAAAATAGAGCCCAACACGCCGCGAATCACGCGGCGACCGACCTCTGATCCGACCGCGCGCGCCGCTGATTTCATAGCTGCCTCGCCCACAGTTTGACGACTGTGCGGTGTATTTTTTGTGCTGAGCACATCGCCAATCATGCCGCCCATTCTGCTGAAAAATCCGGGCTCTTGGGCGGCTGGTTCCGCAGACGTGGTGCCTGCGGAAATTGGCGTCGTCGACGCAACATCGGCAGCCTTATCGAGACGTGTTTCAACTCGCCCAGTGAGTCTTTCGTAGGCGCTTTCGCGATCCTCCAGCGTGTCATAAATGCCAGAAACAATGGACGTTTTGAGCAGCGCTGCCCGCTCAGCAGGGCTCACCGGCCCGATGCGCGACGAGGGTGGAATCATCCAGCAGCGCTCCACCGGATTGGGGCGTCCTTTTTCATCGAGAAACGACACCAACGCCTCGCCAGTAGCAAGCTCGGTGATCACTTGCTCGGTGTTGATTTTCGGATTAGGCCGGAAAGTGGCGGCTGCCACGCGCACCGCCTCTGCATCGCGCGGCGTGTAAGCACGCAAGGCATGTTGAATGCGATTACCCAATTGGCCAAGCACCACATCGGGAATGTCGGCTGGATTTTGCGTGACGAAGTACACGCCAACCCCCTTGGAGCGTACCAGCCGCACCACCTGCTCAATGCGCGCTTTGAGCTCTGGCGGTGCTTCGTTGAACAGCAGGTGCGCCTCATCAAAAAAGAACACTAATTTGGGAACGTCCGGATCGCCCACTTCGGGCAGCGATTCGAATAACTCGGAGAGCAGCCACAGCAAAAATGTCGCATAAATTCGCGGGTTCGACAGCAGTTTGTCCGCTGCCAAAATATTGACCACCCCCTTGCCATCCACCGTCTGCATCAAGTCGGCAAGATTCAATGCGGGTTCGCCAAAAAACTTCTCGCCGCCTTGGGACTCCAGCGTCAAGATGCCGCGCTGAATCGAGCCGATGCTCGCGCCAGAAATATTGCCGTAGGCGAGTTGATATTCCTTTGCGTTCTCGCCCGAATGTACGAGCAACGCGCGCAAATCCTTGAGGTCAAGCAGCAGCAAGCCCTTGTCATCAGCGATCTTGAACACGGCGGTTAGCACACCACTTTGCGTGTCATTCAAATTCAAAATTCGCGACAGCAGCAGCGGCCCCATTTCAGCCACCGTCGCGCGCAGCGGATGTCCCTGTTCGCCAAACACGTCCCAGCAGGTCACCGGAAATTGCTCGTTGGAAAAACTGGAAAGTTTCAACATCGCTACGCGATCTGTCACCCGCTGATTGCCGCCGCCGGTTTGCGACAACCCGGTGAGATCTCCCTTCACGTCCGCCATAAAGCACGGCACACCGAGCCGCGAAAACCCTTCGGCCAACACTTGCAAGCTCACCGTCTTTCCGGTGCCCGTCGCGCCCGTGATCAAGCCGTGGCGATTGGCAAGTTTTGGCAGCAGATTAACGTCGGCATTGGTATCGGTGGTTTTTGCAACGAGGTAGGAGTTGGCCATGAGCGTGTCCGGTAGGTGATTTTCGGTAACTGTAGCGTTTTTGCCATCTGCGGTGTTGACCGATAATCCGGGGCAGGACAATTACTGACATGGGAGCGAAAGAAAATGGACCTAGCAGGCAAAGTCATCATCGTCACTGGCGGCGCATCGGGCCTTGGCGCTGCAACCGCTCGGGCTGCTGCGGCCAAGGGCGCAAAGGTGCTTATTGCAGACATTCGCGACGCGGACGGCGAGGCTCTGGCGCGCGAGTTGGGAGGCCAATTTGTTAAGTGCGACGTCACCAGTGAAGCCGACGCGAAAGCTGTGGTGACGGCTGCGCTGACGATGGGCGAATTGCGTGGCCTGGTGAGCTGCGCTGGTATCGCCGCTGGCGAAAAAGTCGTCGGTCGTGAAGGCGCGAGTGGTATCAAAAAATTTGCCCTAACGGTGCAGATCAATCTGGTGGGCACCTACAACATGATTAATCAGGTCGCAGCCGCGATGCAGGCGCAAGCGGCCACGGCTGACGGCGAGCGTGGGGTAATGATTAACACGGCTTCTGTGGCTGCATTCGACGGGCAGATTGGGCAAGCTGCTTACAGCGCATCCAAGGCAGGCATCGTCGGCATGACGCTGCCGATCGCGCGCGAACTGGCGAAGAGCGGCATTCGCGTGATGACCATTGCGCCGGGTATTTTTGAGACGCCGATGATGGACAGCCTGCCGCCCGAGGTGCAGGCCAGCTTGGGGCAGATGGTGCCGTTTCCGCCGCGCTTGGGGCGGCCGCCGGAATATGCGTCACTGGCCATGCATATCTTTGAAAACGTGATGTTGAATGGTGAGGTGATTCGACTCGACGGTGCGATACGTATGGCACCGAAGTGACCCGAGGCACTAGTGTCGTGTCAAGAAAAAATAAGTGCAGGTGCCGGAGCGCCGCAAAGGTTCTAGCGCTACAACGCTTGAGCTTGCCGGAAGCATGGTGTGGGCTCGGCAGTCGTCAATGCGGGTGAGCGTCTGCACTTGCGGCGGTTGCGTGAGCAGCGAGCAGTTGATTCGCGGATCGGATGTAGGTAGGTTTGCTTTGAAGCGTAGATCAAGGTCGGTCAATGCCGACGCGGTGGCCTGAAGCGTAACTAGGCACGGGCGGTTGCCCATCTGGCTATTGGCGGCGCGCGCGTATTCGTCAAGCGCTGCAGCAGCCTGACTTTTTTCAGAGCGTGTGTGGTCTGCCCACAAATGGGTTTGCTGCGCGCTGCCTGATGCGCCAACGAGCACAGCACTCAGCAAACTGAATTGCCACAGCCACAAATAGATCTGCTGCGGCCAAAAAGTACTTGCGTTATGCACCATCACGCGTGCTGTGATGTTTGCATCGATGGACGCGAGTGCAACGGCAAGCACAATGAAAGCAATCGCTAGCGGCGCGTAGAAGAAGCGCAGCGAGACGGTCACCAGCGAGACATTCTTGGCAGACAGGACATCAACAACAACCGGGCTTTGGCTCGCGATGACGCCCGCAGCGAGCAGCGCTAGTGCTAACAGAATCAGGACGGTGTGGGGGGCGTTCGGCGCAGCGACAAACGTCCGTTTCGGTGCGAAACGCGTAACCAGCCAGCCCAGCAGCCCTCCCGCCGCAACGACTGCCAGCGCTTTTAGCCCTCCGTGTGTTTGCAGCACCTCAGGCAGCCGCACCAACCACAGCGCCACGCCCCCAACCACTGTTGCCACTTTTATGCCATCGGTTGTGTGACCCGCCCATTGGCCCAGCGCGAACCTTCGGTTTAACAACATCAGTGCTGCGACTAGCAGGATCGTTCCCGCGAGCATGAGACGCTGGCGTGCTGGCTTTTTCTTGCAAAGCGTCAAAAGTAGCAACAGCGAAGGAATCAGCGCAAACGCGATCTCTTTGCTGCCCAACGCCAGTGTCGCCGCCGTGATCGAAAGCAACCAGCGACCGCGTCGCGCTGCGGTTTGCAACAAAAACTGCGCCATAAACCGCAATGAGCAGAGCATCAATGCCGTCGCCAGCAAATCAAAGCGATCGGATATCCAAAGGGGTGTCGCCGCTGTGGCCGGGTACACGAGGAACACCGCTGCAATCCACATTGATGTGCGCCGGTTTGCCGAAAGCAGGGTTGCAAACGCACAGACTTCGATCGCCACCCAGCCGTGAAGCGCGAGATTGACGGCGTAGTGCGTCATTGCGTTGGTGCCAAGCATGTCGACCGTGAGCCAGAACAAGCTCAATGCAACCGGGCGGTGAAAGTATGACGCGGCGATGTTGGAGGTGAAAATATCCCAAGGTGAATCAATGTGCCGAAGCAGCGCTAGAAAATGCCAATCGTCTCCAGTAAACGAGGCACCGGCGAGGTTTCGAAAGGCAATGCCCACAGCCAGCAATGCCACGAGCGAAATACCGGTCAAGCGAGCGCGTTCAGTGGCGACTTCGGTCATAGCGGTTGTTGCGCGGCTTTAACGTCCACCCGCTACAACTTGGGGTTGCGTGGGCGTGTGTGCCTGCTTCAAATTCAGCATGGGGCGCTCGACAAATCGCCACGAAACCATCGCCATCAGCAGGCTTATCACGGCGCTCCCGAGCAAAACGAACGCTGAGCTTGGCGAAGGATTGGCCCACACCAGCAACTGTTGAATGGGAGCCGAATACAGAAATACGCCATACGACAGATCCCCCCAATGCGTGGTTGACCGCAAAACGACGCTGTCCATTCGGCCAATCCAGATCGCGCCTAGCGTAAGCGCAATTGCAGCTAATACGCGGGGTACGCGGACGTCAAATTCAGCCAGTATGGCAGCGCAAAATGCGATAAGCACAGCGATCAAGGCAGCATAAAGTGTTCGTTGAGAAAGGCGCAATACGTATATCGCCGCGCCGACAACATAGCAAAGTACGCTAAATAGCACCCATGACACGGAGTGCAGATAGAAAATAAACGTCGTCGGCATCAGCGCGCACCACAAAATCAGCAGCAGCGAGACCACGAGCGTCAAAGGCCGTGACTTCCAGACGCCCAGCACGCCAAACAAAAACGTAGCCGCATACATTCCGACCTCGAGTCGTAGTGTCCAGATTGAGCCGTTGACGCCATCGCCAGCGATGTTGCTCGAAAAGGTGCCCGGCAAGGAATTGAAATGAACGAGCGTGGCGTTAGACCACAGGAAGCGCCATGTGATGGGCGAGATCCAGTAGCTTGCTGCGTCGAGCGTGGTGACGAATGCGCACACAACGACGGTGACCAGGAGGCAGGCGAGCAGCCCTGGCATGATCCGCAATGCCCGCGCACGTAGGAACCATAGCCAACCCTGTGTGCCATCAGCGCGTGCCGCAAAACTCTGCGTCACCAGATAGCCGCTGATCGCGAAAAAGGCACTGACTGACAGCATGCCGCCGTTTAACATGCCGTCGGTTGCTTTGAAGATGGGCTCGGACAATGGCACCCCGCGCATGGCGTACGAGTGCGACCACAGCACGCCCAGCGCGGCGATCAGTCGCAGCGCGTCAAATCCGCTATAGCGTTTGCGTGCCGGCTGTACTGACAGATCTTTCATCCGAGATTATTCAATGAAAAAATTTAGGTACCTCGTCGTTCCTGCGTAGGCAGGAACCCAGCGACTTTAGAGGTCTCGTGGCGCTTTTGACTAGCTCGAAAGACGCTAGGCCCCTGCCTTCGCAGGGGCGACGAGTAAAAAAAAGCTTGATGGAAAATCTCGGTTCATTGATGCAATCATATTTGATGCGTTACACGAGAGCATTGCGACGCGGCTGCGAGGTTGCCACTGAAAATGTCACGCAGCCGTTTTCGTGGCAGACTCATGCGACCACTTAACACCTCTGCCGCCATCGCACTTGAAACTCCAGCAAATCTTATTTAGCCAAGGCTTTGGTACCCGTCGTGAATGTACGGCGCTCATCGCGGGAGGTGCCGTGACCATCGACGAGCTCGCGCGGCTGAATCCGGAGGAAGACGTGCCGGTTGACGGTCTCGTCTTTAGTGTCGATAAAAGGGTGTGGCAGTACCACCAGCCAGCTTATCTGATGCTCAATAAGCCCGCCGGTTTTGAGTGTTCACACAAGCCCAAAGTGTGGCCGAGCGTTTATGAGTTGCTGCCGCTACCGCTGCGTTCGCGTCCGAGTAAAAGTGCGGTGGATGGCGTGCAGGCGGTGGGTCGGCTGGACCAGGACACCACCGGTTTGCTGATCCTTTCTGACGATGGGCAATTCATACATCGCATGGCTTCGCCCAAGCATCATGTGCAAAAACGCTATGTGGTGACGACCAAACATCCGGTCGCGGACACCGCGATCAGCTCGCTGCTCGCGGGTGTCGTATTAAATGATGATCCTGAGGCGGTCATGGCAGCAGCATGTGCACGGGTCGGCGACTGCGTGATTCACCTCACCTTGACCGAAGGCAAATACCATCAGGTCAAACGCATGCTGGCAGCGGTGGGCAATCGAGTGGAGGCGCTGCATCGCGCACAAATGGGTGGGCTGGTGCTGGATGCGAATTTGCCAGAAGGGCAGTGGCGGTGGTTGAGCGCGGATGATCTGGCGTTGCTCAAAAAGCCGGTGTTGTAGCGGTGGCGAAACCCGTGACACGACGCTAGTACATCGTTTCATTAAAACCTAGACGAATGAAATCGATGGATTTTTTCGTCAGGCAAGGCGCACAGCCGCAGCCGTACTGAGGTACGGCAAGGATGTGCAACGCAGCATGGCGGAAAAAGACGCGATTTCGTGTCGAGGTTTTAGTGAAACGATGTGCTAGCTGTAAGCGCGCGTCACCAATTCCGCCACACACGCAGGCTTGGCCTGAGCTTCGATCTCTAGCGTGCATTCCCACACCATCTGCATGCCGCCTTTGATTTCTTCGAGAGACGTAAGCTTGAAGCGACCACGCAGCTTTGAGTTCACGTTCACTGGAGCCATGAAGCGCACGCGGTTGGTGCCGTAATTCACCCCCATCTTTACGCCGGTGAATTCGATGCATTCACCCTTGAGGTAGGGCACCAGCGCCAGCGTCAGAAAGCCGTGGGCGATGGTGCTGCCGACGGCACTGCCAGCGGGTTGGCGAAAAGGCGACTCCTTTTCGGCGCGAATCGGGTCAACGTGAATCCACTGATGATCCCCAGTGGCCTCGGCGAACTGATTGATTCGTTCTTGGGTGATGCTGACCCAGTCTGACACCGCAACTTCGAGGCCCAGCCACGTGGGTAGGGCTGAGAGAGCAATTTTTACTTTCATGCGCGAAGTTTAGTCAGCAACAGCGTTGTCGTCTCGTTGTGTTCAATTTTTGATATCAGCTTTTATGATTAAGCCTTTATTTGTATGGGATAGTAGCGCTTTTAATCAATAGTCGACTTTCTCAAAAATACCGATGTAGCCCATGCAAAAGAAAGGGAAAGCGGAAAAGTTGTTAATAAATCAAAGCGCCAAAAACGCCCGAGTTACCTGATTCACCTCAACTGAATTTTCCCGCGCCAGCCAATGCCCCGCGCCCTCAATGCGATGCAGGCGCAGCTCGCTCACGTGCTGCTCAAGGCCATCAAGCAAAATCGGAAGCAGTGCGGCGTCACCCGTGCCCCAGATGAGCTGCGTTGGCACGCGAACGTGGAATTGCTCGGGCTTGAGCGCAGCGGCCACCAAGGTGGCCTTGCCGGGGCTGTCAGGGGTGTCCGGATGCAGTGGCGAGACGCGGTAGTAGTTGATGCCTCCGGTCAGGCCGTGCCGCCAACAGTCGCGGTAGGCCGCCAGTTCCGCGTCACTGGGTGTGCCATGGGTGCGCAACATGTCCACCATGCGACTGAAATCATCGAGCGCCAGCGCGCCTTCCGAGCCGGGGCGGCGCAGCCAGTTCATGTATTGACTCGCAGCCTGCTGCGCAGCGTCGGTTGCCAGCGCGTGGGCAAAGGTCATCGCATGCGGTGAATTGAGTACGACCAATCTTTTCATAAGCTCAGGATGCTGAGCGGCCAGACTCCATGCCACCGCACCGCCCCAGTCATGCGCGATGACGGCATGTGCCGGTGCGCCAAGCTCGGCAATCACGGCACACAAATCCGCCACCAGTAGTGCCGGTTTGTAGGCGGCAACCTCAGTCGGCTGGGATGACAAATTGAAGCCGCGCAGATCGATGGCAACGCAACGATAGTCACGCGAAAACTCCGGCAGCTGCGCACGCCACGCATACCAAAACTCCGGGAAGCCATGCACAAACAGCAACGTGGGTGCGTGGTCGGGCCCGCACACCTTGGCATGCAGGCGAATACCGTCTGCGGTGTCGAAGTAGCGGGTTTGGAGGGGGAGTTCTGGATTCATGTCAGGAATGTAATTTATTGCATCATGGTGGTTCTGTGGGAGCGGTTCCACCGCGAACGGAGTTGCGCAGCAGAGTCATCGCGGTAGAACCGCTCCCACAACGTCACTTTTATTCGGCACACTGGGCGCTTGAATAGCCACGCAATGGCGCAAAATTCACCCTATCGGTTTACGGGTTCTGCATGGTGTCGACGCCGGTTCCACTTCATTCTTCGGAGGTAATTTTGAAACTATATTTCAGCAACGGTGCCTGTTCACTCGCCCCTCATATCGCGCTGCGTGAGTCGGGTCTGGCGTTTGATCTAGTGCGCGCTAGCACCAAAACCCATCAACTCGATGACGGCACCGACTTCTACAGCATCAATCAAAAAGGCTCCGTGCCCGTGCTCGAGCTGGACAGCGGCGAGCGCTTGACGGAAGGCCCCGCCATCGTGCAATACATCGCCGATCAGGTGCCAGACAAACATCTAGCCCCGGCCAACGGCACGCTGCCGCGTTACCGTCTGCAAGAGTGGCTTAACTTTATTACCAGCGAGCTGCACAAGGGCTACGCGCCACTGTTTCGCCCGACCACACCCGAGGAATACAAGATCATCAGCAAAGACGGTTTGCTGAAAAAGTACGGCATGGTGGACGGCTGGCTGGCGGGCAAAAACTACACCATGGGCGAGCAGTTCAGTGTGGCCGATGCTTACCTGTTTACGGTCACCAACTGGGCCGGTTTTGTTGGGCTTGATTTGTCGGGCTACAAAAACTTGAGCGCCTTCATGGAGCGCGTGCGCGCTCGCCCAGCGGTGCAGGCAGCGTTGGTCGCCGAAGGTTTGGCAAAAGCCGCGTAAACGCCGTGCAAACACCGCAAACACCGCAAACACTGGATACGGCCGCGCAGGCAACGCTCGCTGCGTGGCACGCGATGATTGTCTCGCGCGACACCCGTGGGTTACCCGCGTTGCTCCACTCGAACGCGGTGTTTCGCTCACCGGTGGCCAACACCCCCTATCAGGGTGCGCCTGTGGTTGCAGTCATTCTGCAGACGGCCGAGCAGGTTTTTTCGAACTTTGCGTATCACCGCGAATTTGTCAGCGACGACGGTCAATCGGTGGTGCTGGAGTTCAGCGCTGATGTGGGCGACAAGTCGCTCAAAGGTATCGACATGATTCGCTTTGATGACACGGGAAAAATCGTCGAATTCGAGGTGATGGTGCGCCCCGCCACAGGGGTGCAGGCACTGGGCGAGGCCATGAGGCAGCGTCTGGCGGGGCGGGTTTAAGCGAAAGCAAAAAATCCCGGCATTGACGAGGCGCTTCACGTACTATGGTGCAAACATCCCAAGGAGCCTTCATGCGTCAATTTCCTCGATTTTTTCGGAGCACCTTGCTCGGCGTTGCCGCCGCCGCTCTTTTCACGGCGGGTAATGCACACGCCCAGAGTTTTAGCGGCAAAACCGTGCGCATCATCGTGCCTTTCGCGCCTGGCGGCACCTCCGACATCCTCGCGCGTGCGTTGGCCAACAAACTGGGCGAAGGCCTTGGCACCACCGTGGTCGTTGACAATAAGCCGGGTGCGAATGGCGTGCTTGGTAGCGATCTGGTTGCCAAATCAGCGCCCGATGGTTTGACGCTGCTGCTCTCCGATATGGGCGGCCTGACCACCGGCCCCGCCCTTGGCGCAAAATACCCATTCGACTCGCAAAAGGACTTCGCGCCGATCACCATGATCGCGTATTCGCCGCATCTGGTGGTCGTGACCAACGGCGTGCCTGTGAAGACGCTAGCCGAGCTGGTCGCCGCGTCGAAGGGCAAGGCCGGTGGCTTCAGCGCCGCGACCTCGGGCGCCGGCAGCGCGCCGCATCTGGCCGCCGCCCTGTTTGCCAAACGTGCAGGCGTCGACTGGGTGTTCATCCCGTACAAAGGCGGCGCGCAAGCAATTACCGATGTGATTGCTGGACATTCACAGGTGCTGTTCAACGGCATGCTCGCCACCCTGCCCGCGGTGAAGGGCAATCAACTGCGCCTGCTCGCGGTCTCCAGCGACAAACGCTGGCCCACGCTGCCCGACGTACCCACGGTCGCCGAATCCGGCTACCCCGGCTTCATCACGGGCTCGTGGCAAGGCCTGGTCGCCGCCGCTAACACCCCGCCCGATATCGTTGCCAAGCTCAACGCCGAGGTCATCAAGACGCTGGCCATTCCTGAAATCCGCGAGCGCCTTACCTCGCAGGGGGCCGACCCGCGCCCGATGACGTCCTCGCAGTTTGGCGAGTTCCTGAAGGCAGAAACCGCGAAGTGGATTGCATTGGTGAAAGAGACCGGCATCAAGCTGGAATAAACACGCGGCGCACCACGCTCACACGTGTTGATCCACCAAAATCGTATTGCCGTCAGGATCGGCGGTCATGAAGCTTGCTGGGCCTGTGGTCGCCTCATCCGCCTCTGAAATCATGCTCACGCCTTCGCCTTTGAGTCGGCGTTGCAACTCGCGAATGTCGGTGAACCCGGCGATCGGCTGCGCGTCTTGTGTCCAGCCGGGGTTGAAGGTAAGCAGGTTGTTCTCGAACATACCTTGAAACAGCCCGATCACATGGTCGCCATTTTTCATGATCAACCAGTTCTGCGATTGATCGCCACCGAAAATGGTGAAGCCTAGTTTCTCGTAGAAAAGCCTCGAAGCTTCAATATCCTTGACCGCCAAACTCACAGAGAAAGCACCCAGTTCCATCATCGTCTCCTCGGTTGTTTTCTGACACGTTACGTCTGGGTCGAGAGCTTACGCCGCGGGCGTGTGCAGGCGCAACGAATAAATGTGACACAGGCCAAACTCGTCGCTGTACTCACGCTCAAAGCGCATACCCACCTTCATCGCAACACCCGCCGAAGCAACATTCCCCGGCATGACAAGGCAGATGAGGCGCTGCAATTTCAGCTCATCTTGCGCGTAGGCAATGATGCCTCGCGCCGCTTCGGTCGCCAGCCGTTCGCGCCAGCGACGCTTGTCGATCATGAAGGCCAGTTCGACCTCATGCGTGCCATCAATCTGCCACGGTAGCAGTCCGCAGCGTCCGAGAAACGCACCGGATGAACGTTCAATCGTTGCCCACAATCCGAGCGCCGGATCGCGCGGATGACCATTGAGAAACCAGTCGAGTTCTTCTTTCGTTTCCGCAAGCGTCCTTGTGCCATCCGGGTAGAACTCGCGCATCTCCGGGTCGCGATAAAGCGCGTACAGCGGCTCCAGATCATCCGGCTCCAGATGACGCAGCACGAGGCGTTCGGTAGTCAGAATCACCATCGGCGGAGGCGCGTCAGATCGGTGCTACTTAGCCGCTGGGCGATGACAGACGGCCTCGACGTTGTGACCGTCCGGCCCGATCACGAACGCGCCGTAATAATTAGGGTGATAGTGCGCCCGGATCCCCGGCGCGCCGTTGTCCTTGCCGCCCGCTGCAAGAGCGGCGCGATAAAAGTCATCAACCTGCTGACGCGTCTCCGCCGTGAACGCGAGGTGCATCGACAGCGGCTTGTCGGACGTCTGGAACAGCCAAAGCGACGGCTTGCCCTTCGATCCAATGCCAAGGCCGTGCTCGCCTTCCATGACGATGGCCCCACCGAGTGGTTCCAATGCTTTCAGGAAAAACGATTTGCTGGCGGCGTAATCGGTGACACCGAAACCTAGGTGGTCGAACATGGGGGCTCCTGGTGGAAGATGGGTTGAGTGTCTAAGGCTTGTCTTAAGCGAGACGCGGAGACGGGGCCGGTCGATGGAGAAAGAGGAGGCACTATTCAACGATGCAGATCCTCGACAATTTGCCGCGCCACGTCGTTAAGTTCCTCGTTAACTTCGCTCGGCGTCGGAGCTTCAGCCAATCGTTCTAGCTCGGAGCGTATCGACTCCGCGAGTTCCCGGGAGTGGGCTACGACGCCGCAGAGAACAGACCACTTCCAAGTTTCATCATCTGTCTTGAGAACGGTTAGAACGTGGGGGGCTAGCGGCACGCCGATTTTTGCGAGAAAAGGGCGCAGAACACGAGCTACTGGCCAGTTGAGGTCTTGTATCCATTCCATTAACGAAGGAAGCGCCTCGGCTATTGTGGGATAGCCAAGTGAAACAAGTTCTTGAGCTCTCGCGGTATCGTACTTGTCAGCTGGCATGAGCGGTTTTATGTCTTTCAACATAGCGCTACAAGCTCAACATTTTTCATTGCCATGCGCGAATATTACTTTCCAAAGCGCATTTTTGGTTGATGTATTTGCGACGTTGCCCGACCTTTCGGTTTGAGACCAAAGACTGATTTCTTCCGGTTCATCTCGTTTGGATAGGCACGCGTGTCACGCGAATCTTGGTGGCGAGCGTGACATGTGGAGTTGACGGATACGTTACGCTAATTTGCATGATTGCTTACGTGAAAATACTCTTGCGCAACCCAAAAACTGCCCCACCTAGCGACACTTCGCCAACTTTCTCCCCACCTCAAACCATGAATACCGAACAGCAAAAAGCAGTGTTAACTCTGTGCCTGATGGCCGCGTTATCCGATGGCGGCAAGGACGCGCGTGAACGTGAGGCGCTGGAGCGGATTGCTGCTCGGCTCACAGCGGAGTCGGGCAATCCTGACGCGTTTAACGTGCAGCAGATGTATCAGGATGTGATCTTTGGGCGGGCTTCGATTGATGCGCTGGCCGCAACCTTGACCGATCCCGAGTCACAGCGGTTGGCGTACGAAATGGCCGTGCATGTGATCGATTCGGATGGCAGCCAGACCGAATCCGAGCGCGCGTTTCTGAATACGTTGCGCGGCAAGCTCGGACTGACGGAAGCCGATGCAGCCGCAATCTCGCGCGATGCCGATGCGCTCGCTGCGGCTGCCGCGATTCCTGCGACTGCCTTAGCGACAACCGCTACGACGGCCTCGTCCGGCGTAGTTGCAGCAACGCAGTTGTCGGCGACTGACGAAGCAGAGATGGACAAATCGATTCTCAATGCGTCGATCCTGAATGGCGCGCTGGAACTGTTGCCGCAGTCTTGGGCGACGATGGCGATCATTCCGTTGCAGACGCGGCTGGTGTATCGCATCGGCCAGCGCTACGGTTACGAGCTGGACAGTGGGCATATCAAGGAGTTTCTGGCGACGGTCGGCGTAGGGCTGGCGTCGCAATATCTGGAGCAGGCGGGCCGCAAATTGCTCGGCGGTTTATTCGGCAAGCTCGCAGGCGGGCTGGTCGGCGGGCTGGCGCGTGGTGCGACCGGCGTGGCGTTTTCGTTCGCTTCGACGTACGCATTGGCGCAGTTGGCGAAACGCTATTACGGCGGCGGTCGCACGATGTCGACCGATACCTTGAAGCAAACGTTCGGCCAGCTGATGGCTCCTGCGAAAGAGTTACAAACGAAGTACCTGCCGCAAATTCAGGAAAAAGCGCGCAGCGTGAACATGGGTGACGTGATGGCGATGATCAAGCGGTAATCGTCGCCGCGGCAAGCCATATCTTTTCGAGTGGCGATGATTTGCATTGTTGTGAAGTGGTGATATAGTTAACTACAACACTATATCAATCCGGTTTGCCGGATCACAACAAGGCAATCGTGCTCCCATCTTTCGCGTCAAAGGCAAACTCACAGCGTTGTAGCTCACGTCTGGCCGGGAGCCGATAGCCGTGGCTGAGGACTGGAATGACGGCCAGCCGATCTATCGGCAATTGCAGGATCGCGTGATCGCGATGATTCTTGACGGCGGCCTTAACGAGGGCGACCCGTTGCCGTCGGTGCGCACCGTCGCAGCCGAGACGCGCGTCAATCCGCTCACCGTGCTCAAGGCGTATCAACAACTGGCTGATGCGGGCATCGTCGAGTCGCGTCGCGGACTCGGCATGTATGTCAACGCAGGTGCCAGGGCGCTGCTCGCGGACGGCGAGCGCGAACGATTCCTGCGCGAAGAATGGCCGCGTGTTCGTGCCACGATTGAACGGCTTGGCTTGTCGGCGGACGACTTGCTCAGCGAGCGCGCGCCCGGCAAGGGCGACGACAACACATCCAGGAGACGCTAGCAATGGCATGCATCGAAGCACGGGGTCTGACCAAAGCTTACGGCAAGCACGTGGCAGTGAAGGGGATCGACCTGACCGTCGAGCGCGGGCGCATCGTCGGACTGATTGGCCCCAACGGCGCGGGCAAGACGACTGCTCTCAAGGCGATGCTGGGGTTGACGCCATTTCAGGGTGATCTCAAGGTGATGGGCCGCGACCCGTGGGCCGAGCGTGATCTGCTGATGCAGGACGTTTGTTTCATCGCGGATGTGGCTGTGCTGCCGCGCTGGTTGCGCGTGAGTCAGGCGCTCGACTACGTGGCAGGCGTGCATCCGCGTTTTGATCGTGCCCGCGCCGAGCGCTTCCTTGCGCAGACGGTGATCAAGCGCGACAGTAAAGTGGGCGCGTTGTCGAAAGGCATGGTCACGCAATTGCACCTCGCGCTGGTGATGGCGATTGAGGCGAAGCTGCTGGTGCTTGATGAGCCGACGCTTGGCCTCGACATTCTGTTCCGCAAGCAGTTCTACGACACGCTGATCAATGATTACTACGACGGTGACCGAACCATCGTGATCACCACGCTTCACGCCGTAGAGATTGAGCACATCCTGACTGACGTCGTGTTCATCAACGACGGTCGCATCGCGCTCAACAGCAGCATGGAATCGCTCGCGGCGCGCTACGTCGAGGT
>JANNYE010000145.1:0-15547 GCA_031409935.1 Burkholderiales bacterium
GCGGACCATAAACGCTGGACTAATGCCTTCTTCGCGAAAGCAGGTCTGTTCGCCATGCACACGGCCTGGACTCAAGCGAGACACTCCCGATGATGGAAACCACCGACTGGAGAGCCGTATGCGGGAAAACTGCACGTACGGCTCGGAGGGAGGGGAGGGCGAGAGCCCTTCTCTACCCCTATCAGAACGTTTGCGACCTTTGGTGGCCATGAATGCCGTCCTGCTGATCCGCCTTCTGGATACCCGCCTTCGGCGAGTATGACGTCACTTTGAATGGCTCTGCTGAGGCACCTTGCTAGTCAGGAGTCGATAATCACTAATGTGAGCGCTGTGTCCATACAAATAGGGGGATTTGATCTGATGCTGTCATCATGAGCGTGCTCGTATGTGTGCCCGTTTATAACGGTTTCGACAGCGTGACACGCTGCTTATTTGCGCTCGCAAGTTCGCCGGTTCACGCTGCGTTTAGGGTGCTGCTGATAAACGATGCCTCCGCCGACGCCCGCATTGCGCCGCTGGTCAACAACCACGCGCTAGCCCACGAAAACTGGCAAGTGCGGCACAACGCCGAGAATCGCGGATTCACATGGAATGTCAATCAGGCGTTTACCGCAGCATGCGCCGACGAACCCATTTGCCTGCTCAATTCAGACGCGTTGGTGACACCCGGCTGGCTCGATCAGATGCTCGCCTGCGTTGACAACGACGCGCGCATCGGCACGGTGACGCCGTTTTCTAATAACGCCACCATTTGCTCGTTGCCCGATTTTTCGCGGGCGTGGCCGGTGCCCGCACAGGCTGAGCGCGAACGTATCGCCACAGCCCTTGCCGCCACGCCTGACGAGCCGATTGACCTGCCCACCGGCGTGGGATTTTGCATGCTAATCTCTGCGGCGTGTCGTGCCCTAGTGGGCCCGTTCGACATAGAAAATTTTCCGCGTGGTTACGGCGAAGAAAACGACTTTTGCATGCGCGCCGCAGCCGCAGGTTTTCGCAACGTGTTGTGCCCGAACGCCTACGTGGCGCACGAGGGCGGCGTGTCGTTTTCCGACGCAACCCAAGCGCTAATGAAAGTTGGCGGTGAGCGCTTGCTAGCCTTGCATCCAACCTACGACGACGATGTGCGCGCGTGGATTGCGCGCGATCCGGTTAAGGCGCGACGCGATGAAATCATGGCTATGCTCTGAACCTGGACGCGACTCGTTACGCCACGCACATCACGCCATATAAGTCAGCGGCAGCACCGTGGTTTCTTTTACTTTCTCCAGCACAAAGCTCGACTTGACGTTGATCACGCCCGGTAGGGTCAACACCCGATCCATCAAAAACGAGGTGTAGTGCTTCAGATCGGGCATCACCACTTGCATGGTGTAGTCCATTTCGCCCGATAGCGAGTGGCACCACGTCACCTCCGACCACGTCAGCACCGCAGCCTTGAGCCGGTCGCGCGCTTTGGCATCGCGCTTGTCGAGCGCGACGTCGAGGTGGATCGTGAGGTCAAGGCCGAGCTTTTCGGGGTTGAGCAGCGCGGCGTAACTTGAGATGATGCCGTCTTCTTCCAGCGCACGAACTCGGCGCAGGCAGGGCGAGGCGGACAGCGATACTTTTTCGGCGAGTTCGATGTTGGAAAGGCGGCCATCGGTCTGCAACGTCTCCAAAATGCGCAAATCGGTGCGATCCATCACTTGTATGCCTGTAGGAAACTTTATTAGCGCAATTATAAGCCCCAATAAAGCCAATTCGCGGCCATGTTTGCGTCATCATTGCGCAAAAAATCAGACAAAATTCAGGTTAATTAAATAAACGCATTTTTTGGAGCGCAGCAGCATGGCATCAGCCTTTCAGACTTGGGACAATCCGATGGGTACCGACGGCTTCGAGTTCATCGAATTTGCCGCACCCGATCCGGTGGCGATGGGCGGGTTGTTCGAGCAAATGGGCTTTGTCGCGGTCGCCAAACATCGATCCAAGAACGTGTTGCTGTACAAGCAGGGCGACATCAATTTCATCCTGAATGCTGAGCCCGGCTCGTTCGCGCAAAGCTTTGCGCGTGTGCATGGCCCATCAATCTGCGCAATTGCCTTTCGCGTAAGAGACGCGGCATTCGCGTACAAGCGGGCGGTGAAGCAGGGCGCGTGGGGCGTCGACATGCATCCGGGCCCGATGGAGCTGAATATTCCGGCAATCAAAGGCATCGGCGACTCGCTGCTGTATTTCGTGGATCGTTACGCGGGCAACAGCGCGCATGGCGGCAACGACGTCACCATTTACGATATCGACTTCGTGCCAATTGCGGGCGCACCTCGTGTGCCTGAAGGTGCCGGCCTCACCTATCTCGACCACCTCACACACAACGTGCATCGTGGCCGCATGGACGAATGGGCGGGCTTTTACGAGCGGCTGTTTAACTTCAAGGAGGTGCGCTACTTCGACATCGAAGGCAAACTGACCGGCCTCAAGAGCAAGGCCATGACCAGCCCTTGCGGCAAGATTCGCATCCCGATCAATGAGTCCAGCGACGACAAATCGCAGATTCAAGAATACCTGCATGCCTATCACGGCGAAGGCATTCAACACGTGGCATTCGGCGCGGCGGACATCTACGGCACGGTCGAATCGCTCGCGAAAAAAGCAGTGCCTTTCCAGACCACGCCCGCCACGTACTACGAGCAATTGCCAACGCGTATTCCCGATCACGGCGAAGACATTGCCAAGCTGCGGGCGTTGAACATTCTGGTCGATGGCGCACCCGAAGACTCCGGCATGTTGCTGCAAATCTTTACGCAAAATCTGATCGGTCCGATCTTCTTTGAAATCATCCAGCGCAAAGGCAATCAGGGTTTCGGCGAAGGCAATTTCAAGGCGCTGTTTGAATCTATCGAGCTCGATCAAATTCGTCGCGGTGTTTTGACCGTGTAAACCTGTTCGGGCAGGCGCGCCGCCATCAGCAAGCGAACAAGTGTCGCTCGCCTGTCACACCGCTGTAACGCGCAACTAGCACACTCGAAAAAATTTTGCTGTGAGTTGCTGCGCATGATGCCGACAATCAACCGCGAGCTTTCGATGCTCGCCTTCAACGAACGCGTGCTCGCGCAATGCGAATTGCCGTGGGTGCCGACGCTTGAGCGTTTGCGTTACTTGACCATTGTCAGCTCCAACCTCGACGAGTTTTTCGAGGTTCGGATTGCGGAACAAAAAGAGCGCTTAAAAACGCTGACCACGCGGCACGACCCGGAAGCCCCGGCGCTGAAGGCGGCGCTAGAGGACGTCGCCATGCATGCGCGTGCGTTAGTCACGCGCAAGTACGAATTGCTGAACAAACAAATTCTGCCGACGCTACGTGCAGCTGGTATTCATTTGGTGAGCGGTGCCGACTTGACGCCCGCGCAGCGGCGTTGGGTGAAGGCCACCTTCGCTCGCGAGATCGCGCCTGTGCTTACGCCCATCGGGCTTGACCCCGCGCATCCGTTCCCAGCAGTGGCCAATAAAGGGTTGCATTTCATCGCCGAACTCAAGAGCAAACGCGGCGGCGGCAAGTCGAGCATTGCGATTGTTAAAGTGCCGCGCAGTCTGCCGCGCCTGTTTGAAATTCAAGACAAAACCGGGCACGGTCAGCACTCGTTTATTTTGCTGACGACGCTGATTGAAACCGAACTCGCCTCGCTGTTTCCGGGCCGTGACGTAGTCAGCGATTCGCAGTTTCGCGTTACACGCGACAGTGACTTGTGGGTCGATGAACAAGAGATGACCAACCTGCGTCACGCGCTTGCGGGCGAATTGCGACGCCGACCATTCGCTCGCGCGGTACGGCTAGAAATCAACGCCGATTGCAGCGACTCCATCACCGAACTGTTGAGCAAACATTTCAAGCTGGAGCCGCACGAGGTGTATCGCGTGGATGGCCCGGTGAACCTCGCGCGACTGCTGGCATTGGCGGAAGCCGTTGATCATCCTGAGCTGCGCTTTAAGCCATTCACGCCGGGGCCGTCGCTGCCGGAAGTGGTCGATGAACGGCTGTTTGCGGAACTCAAGCAGCGCGACATCCTGCTGCATCATCCGTATCAATCGTTCGATCCGGTGATCCAATTTTTGCGCTGCGCGGTGGAAGATCCGAACGTCATCGCGATCAAGCAAACGATCTACCGTACCGGCTCAAAATCGGTGCTCATGGAATTGCTGCTTGACGCCGTGCGTCGCGGCAAAGAGGTCACCGTGGTGCTCGAACTCAAAGCGCGCTTTGATGAAGAAACCAATATCAACTGGGCCGACAAATTTGAGCAGGCCGGTGCGCACGTCGTGTATGGCCTCGTCGGACTGAAGACGCACGCCAAGATGGCGCTGGTGTTGCGCCGCGAGAGCAACGGCGCAGGCGCTAGATCAGGCAACGTCATACGCACTTATGCGCACGTCGGCACCGGCAATTACAACCCGTCGACTGCGCGCTTCTACACCGACTTCGGTCTGCTCACGGCGAATCAAGAAATTGGCAAAGATGTCGCCGCGATCTTTCACCATTTGACGAGTTTGTCGCAACCACCAAAGCTCAAACATTTATGGTGGGCACCGCACACCATGAAGAACAACATCCTCGCGGCGATCCGCGCGGAAATTAAGTTTGCCAAAGCAGGCAAGCCCGCGCTAGTCATGGCGAAGATCAACGCGCTCACCGATGAAACGGTGATGGCCGCACTGTGCGAAGCATCGAAGGCGGGCGTTCGCATTGAGCTGATCGTGCGCGGTGCGTGTTGCCTGCGCCCCGATGTCGATGACACGACCAAAAACATTCGGGTGCGCTCCATCGTCGGGCGCTTCCTCGAACACAGTCGCATCTATTACTTCGAAAACGGCGGCCAGCCCAATGTGTACATATCCAGCGCTGACTGGATGAGCCGCAATCTGGATCGTCGCGTTGAAGTGGCCACACCCATTCTCGACGGTGCATTGCGCGCTCGGGTCATCGACGAAGGCCTGTTCATCACGCTGCGCGATAACTCGCAAGCCTGGCAGCTTGAACGCAGCGGCGCGTATCGTTTGTCAAAGCCGCAACCGAGACAAAAGCCGTTTGTAGCCCAGCATGAGCTAGCAGAAAAGTTGGGCTTGCATCTCGACAGCAGTGCCACCGAATGAGCGAGATCATCTTTTGGCGACATGCGGAAGCGCATGACGCGGATGCCGATCAAGATGACCTGTCGCGCAAGCTCACCGTCAAGGGCCAGCGTCAGGCCGAACGCGTCGCGTTCTGGCTAGATCGTAATCTGCCGCAGCATTGCAAAGTGTTTGTCAGCGAGGCCAAGCGTGCGCAGCAAACCGCACGTTCATTGCCACGCAAACACAAAACGCTTGCTGAGCTCAATCCTGAGGCAAAACCGCCGGATGTACTCGCCGCCGTGGGTTGGGGCACGCAGATCGAGCCGATTGTCATCATCGGCCATCAACCGTGGATGGGCGAGTGTATTCATTGGTTGTTGATGGATGCAATGGCACCGATGGCGGTGCGCAAGGGTGCCGTCTGGTGGCTGCAATCGCGGGCGCGCGACGCCTCCTCATTCGAGGTGATCGTGCGCGCGGTGATCACGCCCGAGTTGATGTAAGCGCTGCATTCATAACCTGACACCAGTCAAACAATTGCAAGATTTAAGATGAGCAAGTTGATCAAGCGAATTCAGCAATTCAACTCACGGCGCGAACCCGAGCGTCTTGCGATGAAGTATCGCAATATGCGCAGCAGCGCGTTTGTTTATTTGCGCGCCACTTGCCACTTGTTTCCGGGGCAAATACCTGAGATTAAGGCTTTGGCGAAAGCACCCGCCGTCTGGTCGTGCGGCGATCTGCATCTGGAAAATTTTGGCAGCTACAAGGGCGACAACCGGCTCACCTATTTCGACATCAATGATTTTGACGAGTCTGCGTTGATTCCTGCAAGCTGGGACATCGTGCGGCTGTTGACCAGCGTGCGCCTTGCTTGCGCGGAGCTTGAATTCAATGCGGATCGGGTTCGCGAACTCATGGACGTGTTGCTTGCTTCCTACTTCAAGCACCTACAGCGCGGCACGGCGCGATGGTTGGAGCGAGACACGGCGACCGGGCCAGTTCAAGACCTTCTGACAACGGTTAACGAGCGCAAACGCGAAGATTTTCTCGATTCCCGAAGTGTCAAGCGTGGCAAAAAACGCAAGCTGCTGCTCGACGGAAAGAAGGCGCTCGCCGCGAGCGAAGACCAGCACGGACAGGTGGGCGAGTTCATGGAAAAGTTCGCCAAAACGCAGCACGATCCGGAGTTTTATGAAGTGCTCGACGTTGCTCGCCGCATCGCAGGCAATGGCAGCCTCGGTGTGGATCGATTCGTCGTGTTGGTGCGCGGCAAGGGCAACCCGGACAACAACTATTTGCTGGACTTGAAGCAGGCCGTGCCGTCCGCGCTCGCCCCCGCGCTCACGCTCAAGCAACCCACGTGGGCGAGCGAGGGCGAGCGTGTGGTCACGCTAACGCGCCGCGCGCAGGCCGTGCCTGTCGCCTTTCTGCATGCGGTGCAGATGAACGGACACGACTACGTGCTGCGTGATTTGCAGCCCTCTGCTGATCGCGTGTCGTTCGCGGAAAAGGACAATAAGGAAAGCCATCTGAACGAGCTGATGCTCGCCATCGGCCAATGCACCGCCTGGTCACATTTACGCGGCAGTGGTCATCAAGGCTCAGCGATTGCCGATCAGTTGATCGCCTTCGGCAGTGACGATTCGTGGCAGAAAGTATTGCGCAAGACCAGCGCGACATGCGCGGACACAATTGGCAGCGAGTGGAAGACGTACTCGGAAGCCTATGACGATAAGGTGTTCGAGTAGCGGCGTCACCGCAGTTGTGCTGCTTTTGTAGGGGTGGCCTTGGCCGCGATCACACTCGCCACCGCGAATCGTGTTTCGCGGCCAAGGCCGCTCCTACAGGGTTGGCGTAGTACCTTACTTCTTTTTCGGACGTCCGGTTTTTACGGGGTCAAGGCCATTGAGTTCCATGAGTTGCGTCGATGCGGCCAGTGACGCAAAGTGACGCAACGCCGCGCGGACGATCTCGCTTTTCTTGGTGCTATCGCGACCGGATGTGACCGCATCACGCTTGCATTTTTTGAGCAATTCCTGATCGGCGGTGGTCATCGTGAAGCTGTCACGCACGATGGGGCTGACGGCCTTCGCTGCGCTTTTTGGTGCGGTGCGCTTTTGGCTAGGTGCAGATTTGACCGCTGGCTTTGATGTCACTTTGGCGGCTACTTTCGGTGCCGCAACGGCAGCGACAGGTGCTGCAGGCCTCACGGCAGCGGCAACGCTTACCGGCTTTTTCGCAGCAACTGTTTTGGCTGCTGGCTTGCTAGCGATAGCTTTCACCGGGGCCTTGACTGCGGTCTTTGTCGACGGTTTAGCCACAGGCTTTGCGACTGCTTTTTCGGTTGTCATGAGTGATTATTCAGAATGATTTAAACAGTAATATTGTATTACTGTTTATTTGAAAAGCAATGGGCAACAAAAAAGGCACCCGAAAGTGCCTTGAAATGAGCAAACGAACTGTTGTGGCGAACGCTACGAACCGATGCGACCACCGTCGTTTTTGGTGATCACAATGGTTGCCGAGCGTGGCCGCTTGCCTACGCCGTAGCCCGCGTTGGCCGGCCATTGGCTTTGGTATTTGGTCGGATCAGCAAGGTTTGCCTGAGCCGTGCCTTCACCCGGATGCTGAATGTTGATGAACATGGTTTTGCCATCAGGCGTTTCGGTCGCGCCGGTAATTTCAGCGCCTGCCGGGCCCACTAGGAAGCGCTTCAGCGTGTCCGCGGTCGGCGCTTTGCCAACGCGCGCGTTCACCACCAAATCTCCGCCAGTCGCGCGCGGGTAAGTGATTGATTTGACGCTGCCATCACCCACTGTGCCGGGCATGCCTGCCAACATCATGCAGTTGCTGACATCGGTGTAGGCGCCGTCATCGGTTTGAATCCAGCAGATGCCCGTGTATGGGCTGAACCACAGGCCGTCAGGGCTTGAGAAATCCTGATCGCTGGTGAGGCTCGATAGATTCACCTTCGCGGCATCGGCTGAAGCTTCAGCGCCAAACAGATACACGTCCCAGGTAAACACCGTGCCCGCGTTGCTTGCATCTTTGAGTCGCACAATGTGGCCGTTGACGTTACCGAGTTGGCTCGCGGTCCCTTTCAGATCGGTGTAGGTACGAGGGTTCGCGGCGTCAGGGGCTGTCTGCGAACCGGTCGGCTCCGCACGACGATTGCTGTTGTTGGTGAGGGTGAAATACACCTCGCCGTTGGCTGGATTGACGCCGTTCCACTCCGGGCGATCCATCTTCGTAGCTCCGACCGCGTCTGCGGCTAGCCGTGCGTTGATGACGATGTCCGCTTGATCGGCAAACCTGTACGCGGCGTACCCTGAAATCAGCGGGTTGGTGAGCGACAGTTCCACCCAGCTGCCCGTGCCGTCCGCGCTGAACTTGGCAACGAACAGCTTGCCCGCGTCCATGTACTTGTCGCCGGTGGCCATGCGGTCTGCGGGGCTGGCATCAGCGGCATCCCAATTGGCGTTGGATACGAATTTGTAGATGTACTCATTGCGCGAGTCGTCGCCCATGTAAATGGCGAGCGGTTGGCCGGCCACCAGTTTGCTGAACGCGGCGCTCTCATGCGCAAAACGCCCCAGCGCAGAGCGCTTCTTGATCGCTTTGGTTTTGTCGTACGGGTCGATCTCGACAACATAACCCATACCATTCATTTCGTTGCGGTAGTCGTCGCTGCCATCAACCGTCGTGCCGAGCTTGCTGTTGTTCCAGCGTGCGTATTTGTCCGCCGCGCCCGCAGTCTCCCAGCCATGGCGGCTCGCCGCACCCTGCGTGCGGCCATAGCGATTTAGCGACGCGACGCTCTTGTCGGTGGCTCGGGCCGCATTGTCGCTAGCACCGCGCGCAAAGTAGCCAAACCAGTTTTCCTCGCCGGTGAGCGCCGTCCCCCAAGGCGTTTTGCCGGTGCCGCAGTTGTTCAGCGTGCCACGAGTCTTGGTGCCGTTGGTGGAATATTTGGTCACCAGCAATGCATTGCCACGCGCCGGGCCACTGATTTCGATCTCGGTGAGTGGCGTGATGCGACGGTTGAACGCCGAGCCCTGCACATACTCCCACTTGCTACCGGTCTTGCGCGTTTCGACAATAGCAACGCCGTGAATCGACACTTCTTTGTCAACCTCGTCAGCGGGGCGTGGCAATGTGGTTTTGCCGCCGTTGGCATGCAAGAAGAAGGAGCTCAGCGCCTCGTCGGTGGTCGCTTCATGGTTGATCGCCAATACGCCGCGATCATTGGCAGAAGTCGAAGGCGTGCCCGTCGACGACAAGCCGAACCACTCCATGCCATCGTGATGGTCACCACCACGGTTGTCGTAATCTGCATCGGTACCGTCGTTTTTGAACGCGGTAGTAGTCGCAAACAGCGGGTCACCGAGTGCGTAAAGCACGCTCACCGAATAGCCCACAGGCACTGAAACCACGTCTGCGAGGCTTTTTGCGACAGGCGTAAAGCCGAGCAACTTTTCGGCCGCAGGTGGAGCAACCACAGGATCGCTGTCGCTGCCACAACCAGCAAGGCCGAGTGTCGGTATCGCCACAGTCGCAGCCAGACCCATACTGCCACGCAGCAAATTGCGGCGGCTCATACGCGCCGCGAATATCGAGTCGAACGTTGGGTTCGCGCTCACGTTTGAGTTGTCGTCGTTGAAGTCAACACCGGGTGACGCTGGGTCGTTTAGTTTTTTCATAGCACTCTCACATCAGTAGTAATAAAGCACGGGGTCGTGACGGTAAATTCGTCTCGCAACGCGCAGCGAAAATTTGTTCTTAGCGGTTGTTACTGGACGACGCGCGTGCCAAGAAAATGCTGGGCATAACGCGGCGCCATGCGCTCGATGGGCAGCAGCACAAAAAAGTCTGCGCTATCAAAATCAGGATCCCACGCGGGCTCGCCACACACCCACGCGCCTAGGCGCAGGTAACCTTTGAGCAGCGGTGGCGCAACGGGACGCGATCCGGTGGGGTCACCCAAAGATTGCAAACCACGAATAGGCTCAACGCGAAAATCCACCGGAGCCAGATGCTTCGACATCAGTTCCGCGCGCAATGCGCCGAGATTCAACGAACCGCTATCCAGCGGCACGCTCGCGCAACCGGCGAGGTACTTCACTTCGTGGTCCCGTACGTACGCGCCGAGTCCGGTCCACAGCCGCGCCAGCGCGCCGCTGTTGCGATACGCCGGATGTATGCAGGCGCGGCCCACCTCGAAAATCTCGTGCGCGATGGGCTTCAAACTGTCGATGCGAAATTCGCCTTCGGCATACATCCGCTTGACCGAGCGCGCTCCCCACGGCGCAAGGATGCGATAGGTGCCGACCACTTTGTCGAGTACTTCATCGACCACGATCAAGTGTTCGCACACCGCATCAAACTGATCGACATCGCGTCCGTCGTGGCGATGCAAATCCGCGCCCATTTCTTCGCAAAATACTTTGTAGCGCAAGCGTTGCGCGGCGATCACGTCGGACCCGTTCGACGCGAGACGCACCGTCAGATGCGTGTCAACGGCACTCGTGGCGGGGTTGAGTGGGCTAGGTGTGGTTACAGCAGGCGTAGAGGCAGTCAGTTGCATGCGTACGACTCCAGAGGATGACGCTGTCCAATGTAGAAGTGTCGCGTGACATTTACGTGACTGGAAGGAGACACCCATATGACAGTCGACAGCCAACCGCAGCAACGCTTCGCAAATAGGCGCGCACCGTCATCACTTTGTCACGTTGACGCAAAACAATGCAAGTGTGGTTTCACGGCCCGTTCAAAGTCTGTCTGCACAAGATAGTTGCAGGCGGCAGTGCACGGTGGGCCGCCATCATCCTCCCGATGGAGCAGGCATGCTCGGCAACAGCGCTGAACATGTTTGCAAGCCACCTTTTACAAGTCCCCCGCTAGACCTGCTTTGCAGGTCTTTCTTTGTCTTGCGCGATTCGATGTGGGAGCGGCCTTGGCCGCGATCCCCACTTTACATAGCTGAAGGCTTTCGCGCCCCGGGGGCGCTCCTACAACTCCGCGACTTCAGCGCGTCTTCAACGTCAACGAAACACCATACTTCGTCCAACGCATCATCTCTTCATCCATCAGCAACGCGGTCAGCGGATGTTCTGCGAGCCAGTTTGCGCTGAGTTGAAGTGCGAACGCGTCGCCGCTCATGGCGAGCGTTGCGCCCGGTGCTTCGTCGACGCGACCGTGACAGAACAGCGCGGCTAGGCGCAGACACATCAATCGCGACAGCAGCTTGCGCGGCAGTGCATCTCGATCAATTTTTTTGAGCGATCCGGTGTGCCCTAACACCAGCAGCGCGAGCGCCGCGCGCTCCTGCTCGGAGAATCCATAAATATCGGAGTGCTCAATCACATAAGCCGAATGCCTGTGATAGTCCACATGCGCAATCGCCATGCCGATTTCGTGTAGCGCAGCCGCCCATGACAACAGCGCGTCTGGGCTTGTTGATTCGATGCGTTTCCAGAACGATTGCGCGAGCGCTTCTACCCGCCGCGACTGCTCCAGATCTGCGCCATAACGACGCTGCAAACGCGTTACCGTGATGGCTCTCGGATCGGCACTCGACGGCGTCTCAGTCCGATGCAACATGTCATGCACGACGCCTAGTCGCAGCGCGCCCTCAGACGGTTCCATGGTCGCCACATTCAGCTCTTGCATTAGCGCCAGCAAAATCGCGAGCCCACCGGGCAGCACCGGCGCGCGGCTTGATTTGAGCGCGACCAGCTCAATGCGGTTCATCTGTCCGGCGTCGATCAGCGCGCCTTTCAGCTTGAGCATCGCGTCCACGGTTATGGCGCTGCCGAAACCATTCTCCGTGACGATCTCGTAGATCGCGCGGATGGTGCCCGACGAGCCGTACGCGACGTCCCAGCCTTGTTTGTAACGCTTCTGGAGTACCTCCAGCCGCGAGCGCACGAACACCTCGGCTTTGCGAAATGCGCTGGCGGTAATCGTGCCGCCGGGGAAAATTTGTTGCGACAGCGTCACCGCGCCGAGCTGAAATGACTCCGTCAATTCAGGCTCATAACGACGGCCCACAATGAACTCGGTGGAGCCGCCTCCGATGTCGACGATCAACCGCTCCTGCTCGCTCCACGGCAGCGTGTGCGCACAGCCGAGATAGATCAGCCGTGCTTCTTCCGGCCCGGAGATGATGTCAATCGGCAGCCCCAGTGCGTCCTCGGAGCGACGCAGCAGCTCATCCGCATTTTTGGCCACGCGATAGGTGCTGGTTGCCACCGCGCGCACCCGTTCGGCGGCGATGGAAGCCAAGCGCTCGCGAAAGCGCCCTAGGGCATCGCAGGCCTCAACGATTTTCTCCTCTGACAGCTCGTTGTCGCCGTTGAGACCGCCTGCCAGCCGCACGCCTTCACGGTGGGTGCTGATCGGCACAATCTGGCCGCCCTCATCTTTGGCAATCAACAAGCGAAAACTGTTGGAGCCGAGGTCCACTGCTGCCAAGGGTATCGAGGTGGGATTGCCTGACGGTCTTTGTGATGTCACGGGAACGCTCTGCGCTGCAAAGAAACAATAATATTGCAGCCGTGTGACATGCGGGTGACGCTGTGGTCGCTTGGGTAGTTCCAGCTACTCCACCAATCCGCCCTTGCTCGAAATCGCCGTCATGTCCACGTAGCGATTGACCGCGCCGACGCTGCGGCCCGCCACGCGCATCGGCCCCAGCTCAATGGCGGGCACCTCGCGCAAGGCGGCGCTGACCTTGGCCGCTGTAGGCTCGCCGTCGACCCGCTCCAGCGCGCTGACCAACAGTCGCGCCACGACGTAGCCTTCCAATGTGTGCTGCGTCGGCAGCTCGTCGCGATACTGCTTCATCATCGCGCGGTGTTCGCGTTGAAACGGATGAATCGTCTTGCCCGGTGGCGGCACCGTTTGCGTGATCAACATGCCCTTCGCCGACGCGCCCGCGATCTCAATCAACGTGCGGTGATCCACGGTCGAAAAGCCGAGCAGCGTCGCCATCGGAGCGGTCTTCCGAGCGTGCTGCAGCGCCGGTGCCACACCCAACGCATCGCCCGCGATGATCACGGCACCGAGCGCTGGTTTTGACGGCGCGCGTTGCAGCCATTTTTGTGCGGTGTCGTCGAAAGCGAACAGCAGGTTGCGCGATCGAGCCTCCTCGCGCAGCGCCAGGGCACACGCCTCCGCGTCCGGCCCATCACCACGCACCAGCGCCACGCCACCCTCGCTGAACGTCTTCAAATAGTCAAGCAACACGCGCGCTTCATCGCGATAGCTCGCCCGCACTGGCAATACGCGAGCGGTGATACGCGCGCGCTCAAGATCGGTGCCGGTCGGCGCGCCCACCAGCAGCAGCGCGGACGCCCGCAAGCGCGGCGAGTTCGCCGCAGCGAGCAACGTCTCCTCGCTGGTGGTCGCGATCATCGCGTCCACGTCGTTTTCAAGCAGCAACTTTTCCACGTTCGCCGCTGCATCCGCCGCCCGCCCGGAATCATCAAGCTGCACAAACGAAATGCGCCGACCGCGCACTCCACCGCGCGCGTTCACCGCATCAAAGTACGTGCGAACGCCGTTAGAAAAATCCTTGCCCAAGTTAGAAAGCCCAGACAAATCCAGCGTCTGCGCCACCACAATGTCTTTAGCCGTAGCCGACAAAGCCAAACAAAAACTAACCACCAAGCTATGTGCGGCACGCCAGCATTTCATGCGAATCCCGAAAGAAAACAACATTGCGACGCAAAGTACGTTGCGATCAACTGATTGTCGTGCGGGATTGTTACAAGGTGAAGAAGTTAAGTGGAGTGATTGTCGTGCTGCTAAAACGTTCCGCAACGAAAAGCACGCACGAGTGGAGCAAAAGTCTGCGTTGGTTGCGATCAACGTGCTGCTTGTACGCCACAGATTGATCGCAACGATGCGTTGAAACCGGTCACGCTCCCGCTCGCGTTCGTAGCTCCGTTGACCGTGCGCTGGCGCACAGACGACGGACTGCAATTTGGAAAACATTGGCTCAGTCGAACTGAGCTGCTACCCGGTTGCTCTGACACAGCGCCCGCTGTTGCGGGTGAGTCGGCAATCAAGGAGCAAAAAGTGAAAGCAAGAATCAACGCGCATCTCGGTGCTGCCGTGTCAATCTCAGCGTTAATCGCGCTGGCCGGTTGCGGAGGCGGTGAGGATCCGGTGGTAGTTCCGCCTGCTATTACGCCCACCATGGTGAGCGGAACAGCGGCGAAGGGCATCGTGAAGCGGGCGAATGTGCTGGTTTGCCGAGTCGTTAACGGCGCGGCGGAGGCGGATGCAACGTGTGCCACCGGTACGACTTCATTTGACGGCTCGTTCGCTGTTGCTTTGAAAGACGGCTTCACCGGGCCCGCGCTGGTCAAAGTTGTCACCAGCGCTACCAGCACGATGCTGGACGAAACCACCGGCGTGGACATTCAATACGACATGTTGATGCGCTCAGTGGTGCCCGCAGTTTCAACAGCGACGTTTACCTACGTCACTCCATTCAGCGAAATGGCAGCTAGCCTAGCTTTGTTTTCTAGCGTTTCTAACAGCACGGGCCTTGACGCCCTCGCAATAAGCGCCGCGACCGGGGGCGTGCAAACATTGCTTTCAAATTTGACCGCAATCGATCTCGGCGTGAGACCGGTGATCGACCTTAAAAACAGCGGTTCGGATCCCGTATTGCTTGGCAAGCAAGCCAACATGGTGAAACAACTGGCGCGGCTGACAATGACAGCCAAGAGAGCGCCTGACACACCCGATAGCAGTTTCGGTGTTCACTGCAATACGCCGGGCACCTCCGCCTCGCAACAGCTTGCCTGCGCGACTAACGCGATGTCAAGCGCGATGAGTCGCGGCGGGAACTTCGCCGCGTTCGCCTTTTCACGCATCATCCCGACGATCGTGGCCGAAAATCCGACGTCGGTTGCGATGGCCATCATTCAGCCAGACGGAACGCTTAAAGTGCAAGTAGCCAACATGACGTCGGCGGCTTCAATGCAATCCGCCATGCGCAACGCTGGCATGCCTGAGGCAAGCTTGGTAAGCAGCGTGCAAACCATGATGTTGCAGATGCGTTAGGAATCGTAGGGTGGGCAACTTGTTGCCCACGCGGATTTCCATCTCGATCGGAACTACACGGATTGCACGAAGATGACCGCGTTATGGGGCGGGAAGCGCTTCCGTCAAACTTATTTGACGGGTGGGCAACAAGTTGCCCATCCTACCCGACTGGGGTAGTTCGCGGCGGGGAACGGCGCGATTCGCGATGTTTTTTTGATTTCAGCTTTTAACGGAAAGCCTTGTTTCACTTGGGCTTAGGGCAATACTCTTCACTTAACGATTCGTAGAGCGCCATTGATATCAATAGCAGGCAAAGAATCGGCATAGCGATCCCGCACCGGGAATGAACTCATCTTGCGTTTCACGGCACGTGGGTTGCGCCGTCCACGGCGGGGTG
>JANNYE010000146.1:0-19913 GCA_031409935.1 Burkholderiales bacterium
CAATTGCGGAAAAATGTGCGAACACATCATCCGTGCCATCGTCTGGTTTGATGAAACCAAAACCTTTGGCGTCGTTAAACCACTTTACTGTGCCTGTCGTCATAAAAATACTCCCTACTACCAAGCTTGTTTTGTTTAGTGTCGTAGGGTGCGCATCAAAATGCGCACCCTCATTGCGACGCCTCCACACATCGATTTGCAAGCGAGGTGCGCACTCTGGTGCGGCACCTACGCCGTCCGCGCTCAGCGTAGCTCGGAACGCTTACGGTTGCGACGCATGGCCTACGTCGCGCTGCGTCAGGCCCAAATCACCGGCCCCGGCTGGGAGTACCACTGCTCAAACTGTGCGGCCACCGCGGCCTCGATGCGATTTCTCTTGATCTTCAGTGTTGGCGTTAGAAAGCCGTTGTCGACGCCCCACGGCTCGCGCGCAATGACGATCATGCGCAAGCGCTCATAGTCCGGCAGATCGGCGTTAACCGAGGTGAGCAATTCCGCAAGTTCAGCGGTCACCCGTTCGCGCACCGCCGGATCGGTGACCTGCGGGCGCAGCGCTTCGGCCAGCACCACCATCGCGTACGCTGCCGACTGCCCCACGCCCGACACCATACTGAGTTCGATCAGCGGGCAGGCATTGATCGAATTCTCAATCGGTGCGGGTGCGACGTATTTGCCCTTCGCGGTTTTGAACAATTCTTTTTTGCGACCAGTCAGTTTGAGCAGGCCATCAGCACGAATTTCACCGAGATCACCGGTGCGAAAAAAACCATCCTCCGTAAAGCTTTCGGCATCCAGCTCCGGCTGTTTGAAATAGCCGACCAGTTGCCCCGGTGATTTGATCAGCACCTCATGGTCATCGCTGATGCGCACCTGCACGCCGGGCAGCGGCGAGCCGACATAACCTTTGGCGTGGAGCGCAATCGAGGATGCGCACGAATAGCCAAAATCTTCGGTCATTCCGTAGCCTTCCACGAGATTCAACCCGAGGCGACGATACCAGTCGATCAGGTTCGGCGGAATGGGGGCTGAGCCGCTGCCCGCGTGGCGCACATGATCGAGACCCAGGCCGGTGAGCACCTTGCGGCCAACGATTTTGCCGATGATGGGAATGCGCAACAGCAGATTCAACTTCTTCGGCGGCATCTTGGTGAAAACGCCCTGCTGAAACTTGAGCCACAGCCGCGGCACCGACACAAATACGGTCGGTCGGGCACGTTGCAAATCCTTGAGGAAGGTATCGAGCGTTTCGGCAAAAAAGAAATGGCCGCGACCATCAACCATGCCCGCGCATTCGATCCACGCCCGCTCGACCACGTGCGCCAGCGGCAGATAGGACAGGATGCGGATTTCCTCGGTCGGGCCGATGGCGGTGCGAATGTTGGTCATGATGCCCTCGGCCGCGCGTGTGATGCGATCAAAACGGTGCATCACGCCCTTGGGCTGCCCGGTCGAGCCGGAGGTGTACATCAGCATCGCGATGTCGTCCGCAGCACGGGCAGGCTGCCCGCTGATGGGCTCAGTGCGTGCGGTGATGGCGTCCCAGTGCTCAAACGCAGCCAACGCTGAAGCGGGTGCCAGCGGAAAAGCGATGCAAGGCATCCCAGCGGGCAGCGCACTGACCTGACGCTCCCAGGTGTCGAGCTTGCCCACAAACAGCAGGCTCGCGTCGCTGTGACGCAGCACAAAGCCGACCGTATCGGCCGTCTCGGTCGGAAAGATTGCCACCGTGGTGCCACCGGCCATCCAGATCGCGAGGTCGCACATGAAAAAGTGCGCGCAGTTTTTCGACAGAATCGCAGCGCGAAAGCCCGGCGCAAAGCCCTGGCTTTTCAGATGGGTCGCCATGCGTCGCGCCTGATCGAGCGTCTGCCGCCAGGTGTAGTCCACCACCTGCCCGCCGCCGATCGGCTGCGTCAGCCACAGGTGATCCGGGCGCGCCGCCTCGTGCTCGTAGACGTAATCGAGCATCAGTTTTGCTGCGGGGATGGATGCGGTCGCGTTGGTCATGTGAGCTCCTCGTTTTGTGCTGCTGGTGCCGTGTTCACCCACAGCACCGAGTCATGCATTATCGGCTCGTCACGCCGTTCAGCGAACCTTAATCATCATCTTGGGTCGCCACACGGCAAGCACGACGTTCACCACGCAGAGCGCAATGAGCAGCCACAGCATATTACGCTCGCTTCGCAGCATCGCGTCGAGCATGCCGGGATCGGTGACGGCAGCGGCGAGCTCGTCCTGCTTACTGCTTGCACCCACCAGCCGAACCGTGGCTACGAACACGCTGATGCCAAGCACCGCTTTGACCCACGCCCAACCGGCGTCTTGATGGCCACGCGTGGCCATCATCGCAATCAACCCACTCACCACCACGACGGCCATTGACGGGATCAGCACATATTGCGCGATTGCCGAAAACATCTGTCGCGAGGCAGCGAAGTCGACCGACGACGCAGGGTTTGCCGTCAGGTTGATGACGAGACATGCCGCCAGTGCGCCACCGAACCCAATCGAGGCGATGTCGTGCACGGCCTTCGCGCCAAGTCGCAGCACGCGGCGATCATTCAATCAGCATCCATCAATTTTTCAATCGACTTGGCGTCCACGGGCGTGCCGCCGAGGCTTGCACAGTCCACGCCCTGCTTGGCAAGCGCCGCGCAAATCGCGTTCAGGCGCGCGTCTTGCGCGGCGCTGTGGTCGAGCAGTTTGTGGATGGCTTGGACCAGCGGATCGTCGAGATCTGCTGAAATTCCGTATGCTGAAAAGCCAATTTTCTTCGCGGTCGACTCGCGATTTTCTTTGGTTTCGGCAGTGATGATTCGTGCGGGAATACCCACCGCAGTGGCTCCTGGTGGCACCGCTTTGAGCACCACCGAATTCGACCCGACGGTCGCGCCCTCGCCGACAGTGAAGCTGCCGAGCACCTTTGCGCCCGCGCTCACGGTCGCGCCCCGCGCGATCGTAGGATGCCGCTTGGCACCGCGCTCCAACGAGGTGCCACCGAGCGTGACACCTTGATAAATGGTGCAGTCGTCATGCACTTCGGCCGTCTCGCCAATGACGATGCCCATGCCGTGATCGATGAACACGCGCCGCCCGATGAACGCGCCCGGATGAATCTCAATACCGGTGAAAAAACGTGCGCAATGCGACACCCAACGTGCGGTGCTTTTAAGTCCAGCGCGCCAAAATGCATTGGCAACACGATGAAAACGGATCGCGTGAAAACCAGGGTACGACAGCCAGACGTCAAGCGCCGAGCGAGCGGCCGGGTCTTTCGCACGAATGGCGCTGATGTCTTCGCGAATGCGGTCGAACATGGGCGTGAATGAATTTTTATGTGGTGCGTGAGAGTGTAGCGGCTCAGCACACGACCCTTTTTCCACAAAGGTTTCAGGGGAATGTACGGCGACCATTTCGCGTACGGTGTGCGCCAAAGCGCTCACCAACATGCCACACGAAATCATGGTCGGTTCGTCAAGTGTGGTGCGCATTCTGATGCGCACCCTACGAATTACACGAGAAAGCGCTCCGTCAACAACGCCCAGTACGCTGAGCCGACGCCAATGTTTTCGTCGTTAAAGTTGTAGCCGGGATTGTGAACCATGCAGGCCCCCGCGCTGTCGCCGTCACCATTGCCGATGTAGAGATAGCAGCCCGGCAATTTTTCCAGCATGAAAGCGAAATCTTCGCTGGCCATGAGTGGAGCCATGTTCCATTGCACCTTGTCTTCGCCCAACAATTCACGGGCGACTTTGAGCGCAAATTCACTCTCGGTCGTGGTGTTCACCAGCACTGGATAGTTCCTCTGGTAGTCAATTTCTGCGCGCACGCCAAAGCTCTCCGCCTGCGCTTTGGCGATTTCGCAAATGCGTTTTTCAAGCAGCTTGCGCACATCGCGATCAAGCGCGCGCACCGACAATTTCATGGTCGCCGTTTGCGGAATAACGTTGTTGGCGATGCCCGCGTTCAACGCGCCCACGGTGACCACCGCGTTCAACAGCGGATCCACATTGCGCGACACAATCGTCTGCAACGCCATCACCAGACTCGCCGCCGCAACCAGTGGATCGGAGGCCTTGTGCGGAAACGCACCGTGGCCGCCGTAGCCGTGCAGCGTGATGGTGACGTTGTCGGCGGAGGCCATCGTCGACCCGTCGCGCACCAGCAAGTGGCCCGCAGTTTCGCCCGGCGCGTTGTGCATGGCGAAAATTGCGTCACACGGATATTTGGCGAACAGCCCCTCGTCCATCATGCGTTTGGCGCCGCCCTGACCTTCTTCAGCGGGTTGAAAAATCAGATTCAAGGTGCCTGAAAAATTGCCTTTCGCGGCAATGTATTTGGCGGCAGCGAGCAGCATCGCAGTGTGACCATCGTGACCGCAGGCGTGCATCACGCCCGTCCTTTGGCTCGCGTAGCCGAAGGTGTTGGTCTCAACAATCGGCAGCGCGTCCATGTCGGCGCGCAGGCCCACCGATTTGCCACCGGTGCCGCGCCGCAACTGCCCGACCACACCGGTGCCACCGATGCCACGCTCAACCGAATAGCCGTAACTTTCAAGCCGTGCCGCCACCAAGTCCGCAGTGCGAAACTCTGCAAATGCCAGCTCCGGCTGGCTGTGAATATCACGGCGAATCGCTACGAATTCGTCGGCTTGTGCATAGAGAGCGTCGAGAAGATAGGCCATGAGGAATCGTTGAAAAAGTAGGGTTGGGAGGAAGGGTAACCGAGTTTGGGCTCGACTACGACACAGGTGGATTGTTTTTTGTCACACGTTGCATAAGTGGGTTCGCAGTCAAACGTTTGACCGGGTAACCCGAAAGCTAACTGCGCTACCGTCTACGGCTACTGCCTCTGTACAAGTAAAACCATGAACCTCCCGTCGCACCAACTTACCATGACCGTTTTGATGACGCCCGACATGGCGAACTTTGCAGGTAACGTTCACGGCGGCACTATTCTCAAATTTCTTGATCAAGTGGCGTACGCTTGCGCTAGTCGCTATGCGTCAAGCTATGTGGTCACACTTTCGGTCGACCAGGTGATTTTTCGGCAGCCGATTCATGTGGGCGAGCTGGTGAGCTTTCTCGCCAGCATCAATCACACCGGTACCTCATCGATGGAGGTCGGCATCAAGGTGGTGTCGGAGAACATTCGCACGCAGGAAGTTCGCCACGTCAATAGCTGCTATTTCACGATGGTTGCCGTCGACGACGCGCGCAAGCCTATCGCCGTGCCGCCGCTGCGCCCCTTCTCGCTAGACGAGAAGCAGCGCCAGCAGGGCGCCGCACTGCGAAAAACGCTGCGCCAAGAGCTGGAAGCGCGCTTTAAGGCGGCAAAATTGCCCGTCGGGTAGTCCGCGAATCAGGCCTCGGACAGCACGATTTCGGTGCTAATTTTGGCGGTCATTCCGAGCATCGCTGTTGCAGAGCAATATTTTTCTTTCGACAACTTTACGGCACGCTCCACCGCCCCCGGATCCAACCCTTTGCCGGCGATTTTGAAGGTCAATTTGATCGTGGTGAACACTTTTGGATCCGCTTCCGCGCGTTCAGCGTCAGCATCGACATGCAAACTGGTGAATTTCTGCCGAGATTTGTTCAACATCAGCACCACATCAAACGCTGTACAGCTAGCAGCGCCAGCAAGCACTAACTCCATTGGTCGCGAGCCTGTGTTTCGCCCTCCGTACTCCGGTGCTCCGTCTATAACAATTGCATGACCGGAGCCGGTTTCTGCCACGAATTGGACATTGTCTATCCACTTTATTGTCGATTTCATAGGGACTTTCTTCCGTTGTTCCATAGCTAGAGTAACTTGTCTAGGCAATTCGTGCCGCAACGCAGCGAAGGCGGTTGACTTGTGCAGTGCAGCATGCTTAAATTCATCCATCGCCTGCTTCCTCCTCCTTAGCAGGCGACTGGTGTCTGTCCTTCCTCCTCCTTTGGTAAGGCACCATTAACGGCAAGCCTTCGGGCTTGCCGTTTTCTTTTGTGCATCCGTGCCGCCAGTTTTCACCGCCCGCCGCACTTTTCATAACTAAATCAGCACTTTACCGCTATACTAGTGGGCTAGCTGTGGTTCTATAAAGCCTCATTGCTAAAAAACCGTAGCCAGAAAAACTCATAACGCGCTGGACGACAGAGCCCAAGCGACGCAAACCAATGCGCTGCCACGACTCACCGCCCTTCGCAAAACACTAAACGAGTCTAAAGTAATGAAAACTTTTTCCGCTAAACCGTCCGATATTAAACAGGACTGGTTGCTGGTAGACGGCACCGACAAAATCCTCGGTCGTCTTGCCAGCCAAATCGCAATCCGCCTGCGCGGCAAACACAAAGCGATCTTCACGCCGCACATGGACACGGGTGACTTCGTGATCGTGACCAACGTGGAAAAACTCCGCGTTACCGGCAAAAAAGCCTTTCAAAAAACGTACTACAGCCACTCCGGTTACCCCGGCGGCGTGTCGTCCACCAACTTTGAAAAGCTGCAAGACAAATACCCTGACCGTGTGTTGAAACACGCGGTCAAAGGCATGCTGCCAAAAGGCCCGCTCGGCTACGCCATGCTCAAGAAGCTCAAGTGCTACGTCGGCGACGCCCATCCGCACGCTGCTCAACAACCCAAAGCTGTCACGCTTTAATCGCCCCCAAGCCCCCAAGGAATCATCAAAATGATCGGTAATTTCCACTACGGTACGGGTCGTCGCAAAAGCGCTGTTGCTCGTGTATTCATCAAGGCTGGCACGGGCGCGATTGTCGTCAACGGCAAGCCGGTTGACGTGTTTTTCGCTCGTGAAACGGGCCGCATGATCGTGCGTCAACCGCTCGTCATCACCAACAATCTCGATAACCTCGACATCATGGTGAGCGTGCAGGGCGGCGGCGAATCGGGTCAAGCCGGTGCCGTGCGTCACGGCATTACCCGTGCGCTGATGGAATACGACATCAGCTACAAACCAGAACTGAAAAAAGCGGGCCTAGTGACGCGTGATGCGCGTGAAGTTGAGCGTAAGAAAGTCGGTCTGCGCAAGGCACGCCGTCGTAAGCAATTCTCGAAACGCTAACGCGGACGTACACTCCCAATGGGAGGATCGCTCTAGCGATTCGAGCAAAGGCTGCGGGCAACCCCCGTGGCCTTTGTGCTTTATAGAATTCGATTTTTTGTTGCTAACCTGAGACAAGAAAAGAAGGACTTCGACCGTGAACACGGACAAACAGATCAAAGTAGGCATTGTCGGCGGCACTGGATACACCGGTGTTGAACTGCTTCGTATGCTCACGCTGCACCCAAATGCGAAGGTGACCATGATCACGTCGCGCAAGGAAGCGGGCACTCGACTTGACGCAATGTTTCCGAGTTTGCGCGGTCGTTGTGATTTGGTTTTCAGCGATACCGCGACTGCTGATTTGACGCAGTGCGACGTGGTGTTTTACGCGACACCGCACGGTGTGGCGATGGCCGATGCGCCGAAAATGGTGGCGGCGGGCGTCAAGATTATTGATCTTGCCGCTGACTTTCGTTTCAAGGATGTGACCGTGTTCGAGCAGTGGTACAAGATGCCACACTCGTGTCCAGCGCTCGCCGCTGAGTCCGCGTACGGTCTCGTCGAACTCAATCGCGATGCGATCAAAAACGCGCGCATCGTGGGCAATCCGGGCTGCTATCCGACCACGATGCAATTGGGTTTTTATCCGCTGCTGAAGGCAGGAATTATCGACGCGTCTAACCTGATTGCGGCCTGCGCTTCGGGCGTGTCGGGTGCGGGCAAAAAAGCAGAGGTGGATTACCTACTCACCGAAACCAGCGACAATTTCAAGGCTTACGGCGTATCCGGTCATCGTCATCATCCTGAGACCGAAGCGCGGCTGCAAACGATGACCGGAGACAAAGTTCGCTTGTTGTTCACGCCGCACCTGGTGCCGATGATTCGCGGCATGCATTCGACGTTGTACTCACGCTTGAACGCGAAGGGTTTGGTGTTGAGCAACGAACAATTGCAAGCGCTGTTCGTCGATGCATACAAGGGTGAAGCGTTCGTCGACGTGATGCCGTTTGGCTCGATGCCCGACACCCGCTCAACGCGCGGCAGCAACACATTGCGCATCGCGTTACATCGCCCGCAAAATGGCGACATGTTGGTGGTGTTGGTAGTGCAGGACAACCTAGTCAAAGGCGCTGCAGGGCAAGCCCTGCAATGCATGAACCTGATGTTCAGCGTGCCGGAAACGGCGGGGTTGTTGACCTTGCCGCTTTCCCCCTAGCCACCTTAGTCGGCTCAAAAACGCTGCATGGCCATCCTCCGTTCTGACCGCATCGTCTCCGAGCTGCGCCGCCGCTTTGGTATTTCTGCGCCAAAGCTCTCGGTACGCACCCATTGGTCGTGGAAGGTCAAGGGCACTATCATTGGCGTGGCAGCACTGGTGCTGGCCGGGCTGTTCTACGGCGGCTTCGATGCGGGACGGATTTTTGCCGGTTTTAACGTTGGCAAAGTGCAGGAAGAGCAGCAGCGGCTCACCTCGGAGCTGGCCACCGTGCGCTCCGAAAACGAGCAGTTAAAGCGTGACGCCATCGAGCTGACCAACAACTCGCAAATGGCCCTAGGTGCCAAGGATGTGCTGTCGAAGCAAATCGTCACCCTACAGCAAGAAAACACGCAGCTAAAAGAAGAGGCCGCGTTTTTTGAGAAGCTGATGGGTAACGCCACTGGTGCCAAAAACGGTTTGGCCGTGCAGCGCTTGCAGGCCGAGCGCGACACCACGAACACCTACCGCTTTCGGGCGCTCGTTGTGCAAGGCAGCAACGAGTCGTCGTTCAAAGGTCGCCTGTCGCTGACTGCCACTATCGTGATGGATAAGGACGGCAAACGCATGAACATAAACCTGCCCGAAGAGCAGCCCGATCTGCTACCGTCAATGGCGCTTGACTTCAAAGCGTATCAACGAGTACAAGGCGTGTTCAAGGTGCCACCCAATTCGCAACTCAAAGTGCTGCAAGTGCGGGTGCTCCCAGCGGGAAGCAACACCCCGAAAGCACAGCAGTCGATTCAGCTTTAGTCAAAAATTATTCCAGCATTGCCCCAAGGAGACTTCATGTTCGGACGCAAAAAACAGCACGTACCGCAAAAGCAAATAGATAGCCTGATCGGCGCATCCACCACCATTGAAGGCGATATCGATTTTGTGGGTGGCCTACGCGTGGACGGTCGGGTGAAGGGCCATATTCATTCGTCAAACGCCGGGCCGTCAACGCTGGTGATCAGCGAAAAAGCGACTGTCGATGGCGAGATCAGGGTGTCGCATGTGGTGGTTGACGGCACCGTCAACGGGCCGGTATACGCCACCGAATATCTTGAGCTGTTGCCCAACGCGAGAATAACTGGGGACGTGAGCTATCGCACACTGGAGATGCAGGTTGGCGCTGTCGTGGACGGGCGTCTGCTGCACATGCACCAGGAAACCGCCGACGTGGTCGAGCTCAAACGATTGGGCTCGGGCGCTGCGTAGAACGCCGACTCGGTTAATGCGCTGCCGTGCGTTTTAACCCTACCCGAGACACGGTTGAAAAAACCGCACTTCGCCCCGATAATCAAGGTATTGGCGCGTCGCTCGATTCATTCAAAAAATTCGCGCCTGGAGTATTTTCATGAACGCTATGACCGAACTACCCGTCCCCATCAACTTCACCGACGCTGCGGCCAACAAGGTGAAAGACCTGATCATCGACGAGCAAAACCCAAATCTCAAACTGCGCGTGTTCGTTACGGGCGGCGGCTGCTCGGGCTTTCAGTACGGCTTCACGTTTGACGAAGAAGTCAACGAAGACGACACCCAGATGCTCAAAAACGACGTCACGCTGCTGATCGACGCAATGAGCTACCAATATCTCGTCGGCGCTGAAATCGATTACAGCGACGGCCTAGAAGGTGCGCAATTCGTCATCAAAAACCCGAATGCGACATCGACCTGCGGCTGTGGGAACTCGTTCAGCGCTTAATCAGCGTTCAGTCCACGCAAAAACGGCGCCTTCGGGTGCCGTTTTTTATTGCCTATGCCACCATCAACTTTCGGCTCAAGTTGTTTATTTATGGGGGCGTAGCGACGTATTTTATGCATAATCGACTTATCGCAATATGTGGCTTTATGCCCCATTAAATAAAGATTTCACGTAAAAGTTGTCAAGGCGTGTGGATCAGAATATGCTTAGGCAGTGTTCGGGCGTCGGCTCGCGTGCTGAATCCAAAGAGCCTAGGAAAAGCCAATGACACGAACCTGCGTTGCGCTGTTTTATGCGATTGTGATCGCGCTCATCCCGCTGCTTGGGGCATTCAGCAGCGTCGCCCATGCAGCGCCGCTGAAACTGGTGATCCACGAAGAAAGTGGCGCTGAAGGCGACCCGCTGCCACCGATCTCGAAATACAACTTACTCAGAAAGTCGCTAGAAGCCGCGCTCGGGCGACCCGTTGACATCTCCCTCACCCGCGACCGAGTGCGCTTCCTCGACTGGATGGAGCGCAATCAGGGCGATGTGTTCATGACCAACGCCAGCGATCTGGCGGCGCGCGCACTCACCGGCTTGGGTTTTAACTTCATCGCGTCAGGCCGTCCCGACATCAATGTGCTGTTCGTTGGCAAAGGCCCGCCTGTGGAAAACCTGAAAAGCCTCAGCGGCTTCGCCATCTCGATGCCACGCGCCGAGAGCATGTACGGGCAGGTTTGCGCCGCTGAGCTGCGCGACTTTATCGGGCGTCAATACACCGCTCGCTTCAACACCGAATACAGCGCCGTGGTTTACGCTGTTGAAAATAATTTGTCGACGATAGGTTGCATTCCGTCCATCGCCAAAGCCCGCGACACGCTGGCCGCGAAGGGCATCAAAGTGCTCTACGAAGGCCGCCCGCAACCGGCAATGCCCGTCGTGGCGGGCGTGGGCCTGCCTGCAGCGGATCGCGCCGTGCTGGCCAAGCTATTGACCGGCTATGACGAAAGTCCGGCGGGCGAGGTGATCCTCAAGTCACTCGGCGTGACCGGCTTCACCGAAGGCGGAGAAATTCGTTTGCGGGCGCTTAACGCGTGGCTGAAAGCAAAGTAGCCAGAGGTTATGCGGGATACACCGCACCGAGAATTCGCGGGCCTTTTGCGCCAGTGACCAGCGGCAGATTGCCCGACGCGCTGGCGAAACATTGGCGGGCGAGCCAGGCGAAGGCCAGCGCCTCAACCTGCATCGGATCGACACCCAGCGCCGATGTTGACTGCGCGCCCAACAACGCGCGCAACAACGTCCTGTTGAACACCCCGCCGCCACACACAAAGCAGCTTTCAACACCGTGCGCCAGCAGCGCATTGTTGATCGTCATCGCCGTGAGCGAAGCCAGTGTGGCCTGCACGTCTACCGCAGCCAACGTGCGCCCTTGGACGGCCAGCGCCGTATCGAGCCACGCTAAGTTAAAGCGCTCGCGCCCTGTGCTCTTAGGTGCCAGTTGCGCGAAATAGGGATCGGCCAGTAAGCTCGTGAGCAAGAGCGCATCGACACGACCCGCCGCCGCCCACGCGCCGCTGGCATCAAACGGCTGTCCGGTATGCCGCTCGCACCAAGCATCCAGCAACGTATTCCCCGGCCCCGTATCAAAGCCGCGCACCGCCCCATGCGAGCCCTTAGCAGGCAACAAAGTCACGTTAGCAATGCCGCCAATGTTCACCACTGCACGCGGCTTGTCGCCCTGAAACACTGCCGCATGAAAGGCCGGCACCAGCGGCGCGCCCTGCCCGCCCGCCGCCACATCCCGCGAACGGAAATCTGCCACTACGGCGATACCTGTCAGTTCTGTCAGGTGCGCCGGGGCGTTGAGTTGCGTAGTAAAACCGCGCTCGGGCCGATGGCGAATGGTCTGGCCATGCGCGCCAATCGCAGCGATGTCTTTCGCTGCGAGATTGGTCTTTTCAAGCAGTTGCGCGACCGCATCCGCATACGCATGCGCCAGCGCCACCGACGCATCTCCCGCACGTTCAATCTCGTCTGCACCCGACTGCATCAGCGCCTGTAACTGCGCGCGCAGCGCAGGCGCGAAAGGCGCGTGAACATGGCCGATGGTGCGAACTTTGTAATCACTGAAGTCGGCGATGACGGCATCAACGCCGTCCACGGATGTGCCGGACATCAGGCCGATATAACGGTCGTTTAAGAGCATAAAAGGCGGCCCGGAATCGTTCCAAAAAACCAATGCTACCGACCCAAGGTTGATTGCCCATGAAGTAGTGGTGCCACTACTCCCTCCGCTTCAATGGAAGGGAAGGAACGCACGCACCCGGCGTTATGAAACCACCTTTTTCGGCCCTAACGCCCGCCCAAACTCATCTAACTCAAGCCACGCTGCCTCAACTGGTTGCGGATATCCGTTGCCCAGATAGCGGAGCCAAGTGTCGGCGGCCTCTTCGTCGTAATCAACCAAGCGGCCTTCGGCGTCGAAGCAGGCGGTGGAGGGGCGCTGGCCGTGGACGAAGTAGCGGGTGCAGCCTGCTAGGGGGCCGGATTTGAATTTGTAGGATTGAATTTGCTCCTGCATCAATTCGCGCATGAGGCCATCGTCAATGGCGCGTTGAACCGGCGATAGCGCGTTGGATGGACGTGAAGGCAAGACACTGACTGCACGGCATTTTCCGTTCTGCAGGTCATACCGCTCCGAATCCTCGTTGTATGTATGGGTGATACTCATATCGTCTGCGTCAGGAATCCACACCCCCCTTAAGGCCGAAGACGGGGACACGGCACGACGGCTCCAGCGTTTTGTTCCTGTTTCCGCGTTCCAACACAGCAGCAACGTAGCCTCCACAAGTAGAAGCATCGTTTTGTCATCGGCGTACAAGCGTTCACTTGTACCAAGTTCAACAAATTCAAGCGATTCGTGGGTTTTGCGGGAGGGTCTTTGCCATGGCCCGTCCAGCGTTCGCTTTGATTTCGGTCGATCCTTCCGCTGCCTGACAAGTAGCCCGCTTTCCAAAGCTTTCGTTCTCTCGAAATAGCCAATTGCACAGTCGGAAAATGTTGCGCTGCGGAGTCGAGAAAAAGACGCTATCAATGACGGAAGAGCGCAGTTGGCGAAACGAGCAAGAGTGAGGTCAGCTCCCCTCAAATTGAGTGGCGGAAATCGCATGTTGACGGGCTCAACGCTTCGAAGCGAAGCCGCGACGAGATTCGCCTCCGGCGCATCTTCTGGAGCAGACAGTTGAAGGGCACAAGCAACACGAAAGATGACGGCGTGACAGTTTGGAGCGAACACCTCTCTCGGTGAAACTTCAAAAGGATCCCCGAACGCGCCTTTGCGGCCCAACAAATTCCAGAGTAGTGCAGTGCGCCGCTCCAGCAGCGCCGCATTCGTCGAAAGCAATTCCCGTAGAAAATTCAATGCCTCGAAATTTAAAGCGCGAGTCGGAAGCAGCGTTCGTTCGTCGTACTCCGGCAAATTCTCCCAATCCATTAAGGTCACTAGATGCCGTGCAAGAAAAAAATCCATGAAGGAGCGGTGCGCAAACGTGAATCCGTCTTGCCCTGGCCGGACGATGAACGTTGCGGTGCGCAGATCGTCCTGAATCGCTTGGGTTTGCTCAGATGAGTAGTGGCCAGGGAAAAGGGCATCGACGGTTTTTCGTAGCCACAGATCTAGTCGATCACCACTCCAAAATTCTTTTTCGTCATTCCACATCGCGCAAGCCAGCGCGCCCATCAGCACCGGTTTGTGCGTCGCTTGTAGCACATGCTTTTCATCGTCGCGCCGCACCCACATGGCAACTGTTTGTGCGTAGAGCGTACTCGCCGTCACTGCGCCGCCGCCCGCATCGCGCAGACGCAGCACTTCTCCCACCTGTTCGCACATCATCGCCAATAGCACCGGACGGCTGGCGAGTTCTTCGAGGTTGTAGGTGTTGGCAATCGTGTCTGATAACGCGGTTGCTTCAGCAGCGGTCAAGCGGCGATTCAGATATTCGCGGACTGTTGCTGCTTTCCAAGGCAAAAGATACAGGCAGAGATAGTCTTTACGCGTGATGTTGTGACGAAGTCGAGTGTTGAAGAATTCGTGCTGTTCGGTCAGATCGCGGAAGTAATGCGTGCGGCAGCTTACGATCAGTCGCGCTCGGGACGTTTCCCGCGTAACCGGATCGGGCTCCAGCACTTGCAAGAGTTGACGAAACACCGAATGCAATTGCGCATGATCGGTTTGCATCAGTTCGTCGAGGCCGTCGTACACAAGGATGCGACGACCTTCACGCACTTCCCGAACGGCGATGTCGGGATTGAGCACTTTATTCAGTCCACGCGCCTCGATCACCAAGCCAATAATTTGCGTGACGTTGAGCTGCGCGAGGCCCGGTGCGCCGCGCAGGTAGGCGAGATCAATATGCAGCGCAGATAACGTTGCGGCGGGGCGTTTGGGGTGCTCCACATCACCATTGAGCACCCGCGAGAACTGAAGCGCGTGGCTGGTTTTTCCGGTGCCGTAGTCGCCCAAGAGAGCGAGTAGTTTGGGAGCTGTTGCGCGTGAATCCGCCGCCCAACCAAGCATGGCCTCAAGCGCGTTAACGGTTTTCTGTGGCTCGGCTTGGGGCGATCCGGCGAACGCGCTGAATCCAGTGGCCTGCGTAGCCTCGGTATCCGTGAACTCGTCCGCGGACATGTTCGAGCCGCGCAATGAGTCATTGGCCGCGTTTGTTGGCTTGACCAAATTCGTGATTGTGTGATTACGTGCTGCGGCGTAGTGAGGCGAGACGGGCGTCAGCGCGACGTGAGGCGGCGCGGTTTCGTCGGTGGGGCTGGGCATTTTTTTCGCGGCCGCAAGCGCCGTCGCCGCAATGTCGGCGACGATTTCATCGCTCGTTTTTTGCTCGGCTTCGGCCGATACAAACGTGTCTGCGGCGTACCGGTCATTGCCCTCGGTGAGGCCGCGCGTGTCGGTGACATTCACCCGCTCCAGCCACACCAGCGCGGGCTCTGCGCCTTTTCTCGTTTGCACGATTTTGAGTGGCGTGGTGCCGGTCGTATCCACATAGACACGATTTGCGATTTCAGTGGTCAGGCGACGGCGGGCTTTTTCGAACGGTTCGTCGGGGAACAACTGCGCGAGGGTTTGTTCTAGGTTGGCTGTGCCGTCGCTTGCTAGCAAACTGATGAGCACGTTGATCGCGTGACCGGGGATGCTTCGTTGTGCTTTTTCGGGAAAGGTGATGAATATTTCGCGCGCTTCCGTTGGGCTACAACGCACAAAGTTTTTCGATGGGGTATTCATTTTTTGCCTTTCTTGGTCACAGCTTCGGTGGACGGCAATGCCTCAAACACGAATCCTTTCGTGCCGCCCAGCGACACCCGCTGACCGCGACGCATCGCAATGCAGAGCAGTGTGAACACGAAGGCGACTTCCGCGAGGAGCAGCAGCGCGACCATTACGCTGGGTGGCGCGGCAGAAAACCACGTCACAATCATTTGCCACCATGCAGTCATGTTCGCCTCGGCTTTAAAGAGTTTTGCCTTTTTCAGTAGCGTCGATTTTTGCTACAGTAGCAAATATAGTTGATTTCTGTTTTTTATCCCGAATTATTGCGATAACCGCCCGTGAGAGCGATAATTGACGATAAATGATTGATCTCCACTTTCCACGACCTGAACTTGCCCATCGAATTGCCGACGATTTGGTGGGCGCGTCGCTCTTGAGCGATGCCCGCAACGGACTGTTTCTCGCGCAGGCTCGTCGCACTGGCAAGAGCTGGTTTTTGCAACGCGACCTGAAACCCGCACTCGAAGCGAAGGGGTGGATCGTGCTTTATGTGGATTTGTGGAAGGACACGAAGCGCGATCCGGCTTCGCTGATTTCGGACGTGATCGAGACCGCGTTTGAAGAGCATTTGGGGTGGGTGACGAAGACGTCCAAACGCATGGGGATCGAGAAATTCGGCATGGGCGGCGCATCGGTCAATTTGGCGCAAACGCTGGACTTTGCTGCGCTAACACTCGCCGATGCGTTGAACGAGCTTCATCAGCGGAGCAAAAAGAAGATCGCGCTCCTCATTGACGAGGCGCAGCATGCGTTGACCTCAGAGGCGGGCGAGGCGGCGATGATTGCGCTCAAATCGGCGCGCGATCAAATGAACGCGGGCACCGAACCGTCGCTACTACTGGTGATGTCGGGTTCGCATCAAGACAAACTGATGCGGTTGACCAATACGCCCGCTGCGCCGTTCTGGGGTTCACGTGTGGAGCTTTTGGAGCCGTTGGGTGACGCTTATGTTGACTGGTGTGCTGACCTGCTGGAGGCGGAACTGTCGGCGCTGAAACCGCTTGATCGCGCAACGCTGTATCGGGCGTTTGCTGAATTTGGCCATCGACCGCAATTTTTTATGACTGCGTTTAAAGATGCGATTCGAGATCGTAAATTTGATGCAGCAACGCAGGGCTGGGGGCAGCGCATCAGCGCAGACGTGTTGGCGATTGCAGCGCTGCGGCGACAAACAGACCGCGAAGGTTTTGCGGCGACCTACTTGCAGCTTGAGCCACTGGAGCAGGCGGTGCTGTGGCGACTGCTGTCCGAGGGCGTGCAGTTTCGCGCGTACGATGCGGCCGCGATGGCCTTCTACAAAGCGCACCTTGGCAAGGCAACAACGGCCAATACCGTGCAGAGAAAACTTGAAGCATTGCGAGAGAAAAATCCGCCGTTGCTATGGAAGTCGCAGCGCGGTGAATATTCCCCTTATGACCAGTCGCTACAAGACTGGTACAACTTTGAAAAAAATCGCGGAGCGTGGCCACCCTCTGCTTTGTAGCGGCGTTTGGCCCGTCTAGCATCCGTCCTGTTTCACCATCGCTGTTTTAGCGCCACTTTCACACTCAACTCATCATGCCCCTAACCGCCCCCGAACAACTAGAAATCATGAAACGCGGTGCCGACGAATTGCTCGTTGAAGCCGAAATGCTCAAAAAGATTGAGAAGAGCATCGCGACTGCCAAACCGCTGCGCGCGAAGCTGGGCCTTGACCCGACGCGGCCCGATCTGCACATTGGTCATTCGGTGGTGCTGAACAAGCTGCGGCAGTTTCAGGATTTGGGCCACACGGTGATCTTCCTGGTCGGCGATTTCACGTCACTAATTGGCGACCCGTCCGGTCGCAATGACACGCGTCCGCCGCTGGATCGCGAGCAGATCATTGAGAACGCGAAGACCTATCACGCGCAGGCGAGCAAAGTGCTCGACCCCGAAAAAACTGAGATTCGCTACAACAGCGAATGGAGCGATCCACTCGGCGCTGCGGGCATGATCAAGCTGGCGTCGCGCTACACGGTGGCGCGCATGATGGAGCGCGAGGACTTCACGCAGCGCTTCAAGAACGGCGTGCCGATTGCGATTCACGAATTTTTGTACCCGCTGATGCAGGGCTACGATTCGGTCGCGTTGCATGCCGACATTGAGCTTGGCGGCACCGATCAAAAGTTCAATTTGCTCATGGGCCGCACGCTGCAATCGCAGTACGGGCAGGAGCAGCAATGCATCTTGACCATGCCGCTGCTGGTCGGGCTCGACGGCGTTGAGAAAATGAGCAAGTCGAAGGACAACTACATCGGGTTGACCGAACCTGCGTCTGAGATTTTCGGCAAAGTGATGTCGATTTCTGATGAATCGATGTGGACGTATTACGAGCTGTTGTCGTTCAAACCCATGGCCGATGTTGCAGCGCTGAAAGCACAATGTGCCGCCAAAGCGATGAATCCGCGCGACGCCAAAGTGGCGCTGGCACTGGAGATCGCGGCGCGCTTTCACACGCAGGCGGATGCGGATGCGGCGCTCGCTGCGTTCGAGGCAAGAAAGACTGGTGCTGCGCCTGAAAGCATGCCGGAGGTGACGATTCATTGCGCTGAGGATTCGATGCTCGTGACGCAGATTGCCAAGCAGGCTGACCTCGCAGCCAGCACATCGGATGCGGGACGATTGATTGAGGGACGCGGCATGAAGGTCGACGGCGTGTTGATTGAAGATCGTAAGCTCGCGTTAGCCAAAGGTGCCAGCTACGTGATTCAGGCGGGCAAGCGGAAGTTTGCACGGGTTACGCTGGTTTAGCTGAGTCAAGGTTTACAACGGGGAAGCCAGAGTAGCGCGCCGACCCACGCGGCTCCCCTCTCCGCTTGAGGGAGAGGGGTTGGGGGAGAGGGGGAAGGTGGCATAGGATGCAAACCTTACGCGTCACACCAAGCCTCCTCCTCTCCCCCGGCCTTCGCCGGGGGAGAGGGGACACAACCAACAGGCCCACTTCAGATCGGACTTTTATGTACATCTCGCTCACAGACCTGTTCAAAATCGGCATCGGCCCGTCATCGTCGCACACCGTCGGGCCAATGCGTGCCGCACGGCGATTTTTGATGGACTTGCCAGTCGGCACGCTGGATCAGATCAAACGCGTTCGCGTTGAATTGTTTGGATCGCTCGCTCACACCGGGCAAGGTCACGGCACCGATGTCGCGTTGCAGCTTGGCTTCAGCGGCGAGTTGCCGGACGTGGTGGACACGGCTGCCATTCCACAAATGATCGCGGCTATTGCGAAGAACGAATCGCTCGCGTTGCTCGGCACGCGCAACATCCGCTTTCAGCCGATGCTCGACATTCGCTACAACCTGAAAGACGTGTTGCCTCTGCACTCAAATGCGATGACCTTTCGCGTCTACGCGGATGACTTGTCTACGCCGATCGCCGAGCGCACGCTGTATTCGATCGGCGGTGGTTTCATCGTCGACGAAGACGAAGCCTTCGTCGGCACCCCGCGCGGTGGCGAGGTTTCTGTGCCGCATCCGTTCGCGCATATGGTGGAGCTGTTGCAGCGCACCGTTGCGCAAAAGGCGTCGATGGCGGAGTTACTGCGCGCCAACGAATACAGCCTGCGCGGCGAAGCGGAAACGTTGCAATTTCTCGACCGCGTGATCGACACACTTTTTACCTGCATTGATCGCGGTATTGCCACGCGCGGCGTGTTGCCGGGTGGTTTAAATGTGAAGCGACGCGCGCCGGATATTCATCATCAACTCACGGTGGAGCGGGGCCAGCGAAACCCCGCGCCACACAAAATTTTGGATTGGGTGAGCGTGTACGCCATCGCGGTGAACGAAGAAAACGCGGCCGGCGGGCGTGTGGTGACCGCGCCTACTAACGGGGCGGCGGGCGTGGTGCCAGCGGTCTTGCGTTACGCGCGAGATTTTTGCGGCGTGGGTCACGAAGGCCTGCATGACTTTCTGCTCGTTGCCGCTGCCATCGGCGCGTTGTGCAAAATGAATGCGTCGATCTCGGGCGCTGAGGTGGGCTGTCAAGGAGAGGTCGGATCTGCCGCCGCGATGGCCGCAGCAGGCTTGGCTGCTGCACTCGGCGCGAGCAACGAGCAGATCGAAAACGCCGCCGAAATTGCGCTGGAACATCACCTCGGCATGACCTGTGACCCCATCGGCGGACTCGTGCAAATTCCCTGCATCGAACGCAACGCGATGGGCGCAGTTAAGGCAATAAGCGCGACATCGCTAGCCATGCGCGGCGACGGTACGCACCGCGTGTCGCTCGATCAAGCCATCGACACCATGCGGCGGACTGGAGCTGATATGCAATCGAAATACAAAGAGACGTCGCAGGGTGGGCTGGCGTTGGCGCAGGTGGAGTGCTAGCGTAGCTAGCGCGGTAAACGCTCAATCGGGCTTTGATTTTCCTGATTAGTTACGTGCCTCAGATTAGCCATCCAAATTGCCGTCATACTCGCCGGAGGCGGGTATCGTGCGTCCGCAAGGACGCTTTGTTTGCGTGGTGGAAGTCCGCGCCATTGGGAGGTTACCCCGATGTAGCTGAAAGTAACTGCGTCGCTGTGAAGCGGGGTGGAGAGCAACTGGAAGCGAAAGAGTAGCCC
>JANNYE010000147.1:0-21443 GCA_031409935.1 Burkholderiales bacterium
GGTTGGCGCGGGCGCTGGTTTCAACGCGGCGGTTTTTTTGTTGGGTCTTGCCGCTACAAATGAGCTTTCGGTTGGCGGAAAGCCGCTCCTACAGGACGTCACGGCCCGGCAACGCAGCGCTGTGGGAGCCCCTATGTCCGCTAGCGTAACCCTGCCCATTACGCGCAGCAAACAAATCTCCCCCGCCCGCGAGGCATGGCGTCGTTTTTGTCGGCACAAGATGGCCGTGGTGAGTCTGGTCATCTTGCTGTCAATGGTGTTGTTGGTGGTGTTCGGGCCTCTGGTTTGGCAGGTGCCCATCAACGAGATTGACTTCACAGCAAGACTCAAAGGCCCCTCGTGGGCGCACCCGTTCGGCACTGATGATTTGGGCCAAGACATTTTCGCGCGCATGCTCTACGGTGGGCGTATTTCGCTGGCGGTGGGTTTGGCTGCGATGTTGATGGCGATTCTCGTGGGCGTGACCATCGGCGCCATCGCTGGCATGTCGCGCGGCGCGGTCGACGCGGCGCTGATGTGGCTCACCGATCTGTTTTTGTCGCTGCCGCAACTGCCGTTACTGCTGCTCTTGATCTATTTGTTTCGTGACACATTGAAGTCGGCGTTCGGCCCTGAGGTTGGCGTGTTCATCATGATTGTGCTGGTGATCGGCGGCTTTCGCTGGATGCCGGTGGCGCGGTTGGTGCGGGCGCAATTTTTCTCGCTGCGAGAGAAGGAATACGTTGAGGCCGCACGCGCGCTCGGTGCATCAACCACGCGCCAGGTGGTACGGCACATCCTGCCCAACACGCTCGGCCCGGTGATCGTTGCTGGCACCATTGATGTTGCCGCAGCGATCATTGCTGAGTCGACGTTGTCGTTCCTAGGCTTAGGTTTTCCGCCAGACATTCCGACCTGGGGGCGGCTGCTGTTTGACAGCAAAGACTTTCTGGACATCGCTGCGTACTGGGCTTTGTTTCCCGGCACTGCCATATTTTTGACGGTGCTCACCATCAATTTCATCGGTGACGGTTTGCGCGACGCACTCGACCCGCGTAAGGTCATGTGATGAGCGCGACAATCGCCACGCAACGCTTGCTCGACATTCGCGGCCTGAAGACGCATTTTCAAACCGACGACGGCTGGCTGCATGCGGTCGACGGAGTAGACATTGCCATTGATCGCGGCGAAACGGTGGGCGTGGTCGGTGAGTCTGGTTGCGGCAAATCAGTCACCGCGATGTCGGTGCTGAAGCTCTTGCCGATGCCGCCGGGGCGCATCGTGGACGGCCAAATTCTGTGGCAAGGGCGCGATATCGTGCCAATGAATGACGATGCGATGCGCGCGATTCGCATGCAAGAAATCGCCATTGTTTTTCAGGAGCCGATGACTTCGCTGAATCCGGTTTATACCGTTGGCGAGCAGATCGCTGAGGGTTTGGTGCTGCATGAGGGGCTGTCGAAAAAAGATGCCCTAAGTCGAGCCGTGGAAATGCTCAAACTAGTACATATTCCCACGCCCGAGCGTCGCGTGAATGACTATCCGCATCAGTTCTCAGGTGGCATGCGGCAGCGCGTGATGATCGCGATGGCGCTGTCGTGTAAGCCGAAATTATTGATTGCGGATGAGCCCACGACTGCGCTCGACGTGACCATTCAAGCGCAAATTCTCGACCTGCTCGCCGAGCTTAAATCAGAACTCGGCATGGCGATCATGCTCATCACCCACGCGATGGGCGTGGTGGCCGAGGTCGCGCAGCGCGTGGTTGTCATGTATGCAGGCAAAGTGGTGGAAGAGGCCACCGTTGAAGCTTTGTTCGCGAACCCGCGCCACCCTTACACGCAGGGGCTAATTCGCTCGATTCCGCGCATTGATACGGCGGCCACGCACAAGGTTCGGCTTGAAGCAATCTCGGGCACGGTGCCCAAGCTGATCGCGCCGAAGGAGGGCTGCCGGTTCGCACCACGTTGCAGGTTTGCGATGGCTGCATGCACTGCCGCTACACCTACGCTGCGCGAGGTTGCGCCGGGGCATAAAGTGGCGTGCATTATTGATGTGGCGGTCGCATGAACGCGCCGTTGCTCAAGGTCAACAACCTCGTCAAACACTTCCCAATCAAAGGTAGAATTTTCGGTCGCGTTTCGGAAAAAGTTCACGCCGTCGATGGCGTCAGCTTCGAGCTTGCAGCAGGCGAAACGCTAGGCGTGGTCGGCGAATCCGGTTGCGGAAAAAGTACCACTGGCCGCTGCATTTTGCGCCTGATCGAGCCCACGTCGGGTGAGGTCTGGTTCGATGGAAAAAACGTCACTGCCCTCGGAAAAACCGAGCTGCGCGCGATGGCGCGCGACATGCAAATCATCTTTCAGGACCCCTACGCATCGCTCAATCCGCGCATGACCGTCGGCGCAATCATCGGTGAAGCGCTGACCATTCACAAGCTCACCAATTCGGCGCGTGAATACGAAGATCGTATCGTCGACCTGCTGGAAACCGTCGGCCTCAACGCTGATCACATGCGTCGCTATCCGCATGAATTTTCCGGTGGTCAGCGGCAACGCATCGGCATCGCGCGCGCGCTAGCGGTCACGCCCAAGCTCATCGTGTGTGATGAGGCCGTGTCCGCGCTCGACGTGTCGATTCAGGCGCAGGTGATCAATCTGCTCGAAGATTTGCAGGAGAAATTCAATCTCACCTATCTCTTCATCGCGCACGATTTATCGGTGGTCGAACACATCAGTGATCGTGTGGCCGTGATGTACTTAGGCCGCATCGTAGAGATCGCCACCAGCCACGATCTGTACACCAACCCGCTGCATCCGTACACCGAAGCACTGCTGTCTGCGGTGCCTATCCCCGACCCCACAATCAAACGCAAACGCATCATGCTGCAAGGCGATGTGCCAAGCCCCATCACCCCCCCGTCCGGTTGCCACTTTCACACCCGTTGCCCGATTGCGCAAAAGCCGCTGTGCAACACGCAGTCGCCGACGTTGAAACAATCGAGTGACGGGCATTGGGTGGCCTGTCATTTGCGCGGATGACATAACAGCTTTATGCACTAATGCCCGTTCTATAAGGTCTAAGCAGTAGTTTTAGGCAAAAATCGACATTTGCAAAAATATCGGTCTAAGCCCATATGAAATAAAGCTTTCACCATAAAGCTGTATCATTTTTAACGATCAACGCAGACCATCGCCTTGAGGCGTAAGATGCAGCCGTCAATCGTCGGTATGAGCACCCCATGAATCCGTTCGTAAATTGTGTTGGCGTCGGGCTTTTCGTACTGCTTGCAACGTGGTGCGTGGCGACAAGCCACGACGTTCACGCGCAAGATTTCGAGCGAGAAAAACGTTGGTCTGACGAGCTGATTCCCGGGCTCGTGGTGGGCGATGCGGTTCGCATCAAGGCCGTATCGAATCGTGAATTTTTGGCGCTCTACACTGAGCCGAGCCAGCTCGATTCGAAGCTGCCAGCCATCGTGCTCGTACACGGGGTCGGTGTCCACCCAGACTTCGGCATCATCGGCACTCTGCGCGCTAAATTGGCGGACTTAGGCTACGTCACGCTCTCCATTCAGATGCCCGTGCAGGGCAAGGAGGCAACGGTGGATGACTACTACCCGAAGCTGTTCCCAGGCGCCGCAGACCGCATGGTGCAGGCCGCCGATTGGTTGCGCGCAAAGGGCCACAGCAACGTCGTGTTGCTGTCACACAGCATGGGCGCATGGATGGCCAACGCGTACCTAGATCAGGCGTACGAGGCCACGCCCTACAAAGCGTGGATCGTGATGGGGCTGACCGGCAGTTATTCGTGGACGATGCGACGATTCGCCATGCCGATTCTCGATGTGTACGGCGAAAACGACATCAATCCGGTGCTTGGCGCGGTGGGGCGACGCAAGTTCGCACTCAAAGAAGCTAACGGCTCAAGGCAACTAAAAATTGCCGGTGCCGATCATCATTATTTGGGCCGCGAGAACGAGCTTGTTGCGGGCATTGATGGCTTTCTACGCGATCATAAAAGCCCGTAATAGTTTCGGTTAAGCCGCGACTGTTCATTCGCGCTATTTCCGATCGTCGCCCCTGCGAACGCAGGGGCCTAGTGGTCAGCACGCGGATCGCTGGAACAAGACGTGTTCCACTGCACGGCGCGTGCGATGCCTTCGGGCAGTTGGACTCGCGGAGAAAAACTGAGCAGCGCGCGGGCTTTGTCAATGTTTGCGACGTATCGCGTGATTTCGCCCACCCGGATCGGCTCCTGCAGGATCGTTGGATTGACACCCAACGATGCCGCCGCGAGCGCTGCCATCTCGGCAAGACTATGACCACAGCCGGCAGCGAGATTGATGGTTTCGTGATTCAGTGATCCGCCGGTCAGGCGATCAATGCCCTGCATCAGCCCGTCAATGCAGTCATCAATATGGGTGAAGTCGAGCACTTTGTCGGACCCATAAAGCGTGATCGGCTCACCGTTGCGAAGCCGATCAATGACCAGCGGGATCACGCGCTCCATGCGGGCTGCGTCGTTGTCGTATCGACCATAAACATTGCTCAAACGGAACACAATGTAGCGCAGGCGATAACAGCGCGCGTACGCATAAATCGCCGCTTCACAAGCAATTTTGCTGGCCGCATAAGGGCTCGCCGCCGTCAGAAAATCAGCATCGGTTTCGCAGGTCGTAGTTCGCAGCGTATCGCCGTACACCTCACGACTGCTGCTGTAGATCAGCGGAATATTCGCGTTGCGGCAATATTCCAGCACGTGATGAGTCATGACGATATTTTCATGAGCGCGCGCAGGCTGCTCAACCGACTGGTGCACCTTGGCATGTGCAGCGAGATGCACGACCACATCAGGCCGCGTGAATGATGCGTCCGGAAGTGGCGACAACGCGAGATCGTGAATGAGCGTGGGAATACGGGTGCTCCACAGATTTTGCCGCACGTCCACACCAATGACGGTGTGACCCAGAGCCAGATATCGCAGCGCCAGATTGGTGCCAATCTGGCCGCTTGAGCCTGTGATGAGCAGGTGCATGGTTAGGTCGCGACCTTGGTTTTGTAGGGGTCGTAGTAGCGCTCGCGAAAGATGACGCGCGACAAGCGGATGGTACTCGATACGGTGCCGTCGCTCAAAAAGCATTGCGCCTCATGCACTTCGCGCGCCGAGTAAACGTCTGGATGATTCAAAATAATTTGTGAGAAGAGTCGTTCGTAATGATCGATCAGCGTCCATAGCCGCGAGTCGCGACGCCTGCGATGCAGGAGATAGGGATGCGGCAGGTGTACGGCGAGCGTATTTTTTGCAGCGCATGCGATCCAGAAATCCCAGTCGTCGAAACCGTCGACGTTGCTGCGATACCCGCCCACCGCTTGCCAAAGCGTGCGCCGAAACAAGGCGCAGTAGGTCAGCTGATTAAAGTATTTCAGACGTGCAAGGTCAAAGCTGCCTGCAGACCAGACATGCTCAAAATCACCAAAATCTCGCCGATCTGTGTACGCGATTGAGGCATCGAGTGTCTGCTCCAGCGCACTGACGCACGCTGCCAACATCGTCGGCTCAATCAGGTCGTCCGCATCGAGCGGCAGAATGTAGCGACCGGTCGACGCGGCAATACCCGCGTTGCGAGCAGCGGCCACGCCCGATTGGGGTTGCGTCAGAAGACGGCAACGAATGCGCGTGACCGATGAGATCAGTGTCGTGATGAGATTCACGGTGTCATCGGTGCTGCAGTCGTCGACAAACACGATTTCAATGTTGGCGAGCGTCTGCGCAAGGACACTGCGCACCGTATGCTCAAGATGGGCCATCGAGTTGTGGCACGGGATCACGACCGACACCAACACGTCTGCCGTTGCCGTAAGCGGCGAGCGGCGCTCGTTAGCCAATGCGTTCACGCCCCGCGTGCATACAGCAGATTGCATTTGGCGCAGACCGGCATCAGCCCACAGGTGGATACGGTCTCGCGTACTTGGTCAAATTTTTCACTTCGCCATGCCTGGTCAACGGTTTGCGTGTTGAGATTTCCAACCTGAAACTCGGGAAAAAATTTGCAGGACACAACGCTCCCATCAGGAAACACATCCATCCGCGTGCTGGTCGATTGACACCGTGTTTTCTGTTGCGCTGGTATGTCGCTCCCAGAAATAAACACGGGCAGATCGTCGGCATCAAGCTCCGGATTAAAGCGCAGCTTCAGTCGCCAGTGCGCCGCATTCAGTTGGTCAATTTGGCTTTGCAGTACCGGCAAAACGTCCGATCCAAGCTCATAGTTGTAGGAGTACCAGCTGGCCCGCCCGACGCCATGATCCCAGTCGAAATGCGTGGAAAAGTATGCGTCCATACGTTGCATCGCCTCGTGCGACAAATACCACGGGTAGCTCACGTACAGCGTGTCAACGCCCAACTCTTCAATGAACCGCGCGAACTCAAAAATCCGTGCAACCATCGGTCGTGTGATCACAAAATTCACCGTGACCTCGCCGAGAAAATCGCCACTGCGTTTACGCTCCAGCAGCAGCTGCAGACCGGCCATGGTGCGCTCAAACGCCTGCTTGCCGCGAACTGCATTGTGTTCCGTCGCAAAGCCATCGAGCGAGACAGAAACCTCCAGATTTTCGGACACTCGAAGCATTGATGGCAGGCGCTTTTCAAGCATCGTGCCGTTGGTACAAATCGATGTCCAGCGAGGGTCGCGTTCCAGCAAATCCATTAAGCCATCCCAGTGTTGATACACCAGCGGCTCGCCGCCCCAGAGATAGACGTTTGATCGCTTGGCATGGGTCGCTGCAAATACGCGCTCGATGACGGCCAGATCAAGGTCACCCTTCACTTCGGCGACGGACAAGTGTCGGTGATACCCGTCCTCTTTCCATTGATAGCAATGGCTGCAACGCAGGTCACAGCGGTTGGTGAGCTTGAATGCAATTTCCTCGGGCAACGGCATCGCATGCCAGACTCCCGATTGACTGCGTCGTCGTTGCTCTAGAAGATTCGGCGCAATCCGTCGCATTTTTTCGAAGGCGATTCGATCCATCGGTGGCAGGAAGTGAAGGATTTGCGGCTCAGACATGCTGCTGTACCGGTGTCGACAATGCACCTGCGCCGCCGTAGTAGCGACAGCATGCCGTGCAGATCGGAAAAAGCCCTTCGCGCAATCGCTTGCGCAACTGCGCCACCCGCTCACCGCGCCAGATATCGAGCAGACTCTCCTGATGGATATTGCCCAGCGGCAGGTCGTAGAAAGTGTGGCAGGTGGTCACCTCACCGCGCGCGGAAATTTCTGCTGCAACCCAAGGCACGCCACAGCGATTTTTGTGATCAATCATGGCATGCCATTGCCCGCCGAAGTAGTGGCGAATGTTGTTGGCTTCAACCGTTTGCGGTTGACTGTGAAAAATGATCGCGCGTTTGGCGCAGGCAGCAGCAACGGTCCGCATTTGCTTCGTCAAATCTTCAGTGTCGATACCGCCAAAAATATTGGGATCGCGCACGTAGGCCTGTGCGCATGGTGTGGATACAACGCCGAAATTTGTCGCTAATTCTTCGCCGTATCGCTTGACCTGGTCGCGCGTGGCGAAACTCTGCAATTCGATGCTCACGCAGGCGATGAGATCCAAGTCAAGGCATTGCAGAAATAGTTCTTCCACATGGTCGCAATTGGACGGCGTGACGACACAGGTTATGCCCACCTCTGGGTAGCGGCTGCCCTTGCGCTTCTTGGCTGCGTGCAGCGCGTCGAGGCCGCGCATCACCCGTTTGAATACGCCCGTGCCGCGTTGCCGGTCGTTGATATTTTTGGGGCCATCTACCGATACCCACAACCGGGTTGGGCCTGAGTCAACGAGGCGGTCTGCATTTTCTTCGAGCAGGGTGCCATTGGTCGGAAATGCCAGTTCGCAGCCACCTTGTCGGATGGCGGCAATGACCTCCCACAAGTGGGGATAGAGCATCGGTTCGCCGCCGAAAAATTCAAACATCGGTTTCGTCGGCAAGCATTCGTTCACGATACGCAGCACGGTCGGCAAATCAAGCATCGCCTGATCGCTGTTCTGGTGATACGAGCCGGTTTCGCCCCACTCGTAGCACATGCGGCAGCGAAGATTGCACTGTTCGAGTAGCTGAATGGTGACCCATGACGGGGCCCGAAATGCCTGCGCAAGCTTCATGCAAGTATCGGTTCAGGGCTGAGTAACGACTGTGGATAGTTGATCGTATTGGAAGGTCGATTGCGCAAATTTTCGTGCAACCGCTGCAATACATCCGCGCTGAAACCCGAGTCCCGCCACGCCTCAAACGTAATACCGTAGCCAAGCGCTATCCACACATCCGCATTGCTTCGCTCGGCGTAACCATAGGCTTCGAGCAGGATCACCGGTGTGTGGGAGGCCAGCGAATCAATCAAGGTGCAGCCGCCTGGCTTGCTGACGATGGCACGCGCGGATGCTATGACATCAAACAGATCGTGATGGCGCGCGCGGTTTGATCCGAGCGCGGGAATGGGCGTGCCGGAAAGCTGAATCATCGGCGGAAAGCTGAGTGCACCCGCCGCATCTCGCAGCCACGGGCTCCATTCCGGATCGAGCATGAAGCGACAATCGTCAACAGTGGCGTCCATCGCTTCGTCAGCAGCATGCACGACTATGTCGAGATGCCACTGCGCCGCTCGCAATGCTGGGCACCTCTGCTGATACGTGCCGATGCCCCAACCGCCGCCGTGCACCACCAGTCGGCGCGGCCGATGCTCGAACGCAATGATGGGCGCGCCGGTCACTGGAATCTCATGAACCAAACGTTGCGACTCGGCATGCCATAACCACACGTTTTGACCGAGACGATCCAGCGCTTCGTGCACTTTGAATGAGGCCGACACCACAGCGTCAATGCGACAGTGGTCGACTCGCATCATGCATTGCGGCACCATCGCCCGGTAGCGCTCAATCACAGGCAACCAAAAGCCGCACCACACCACGAAGTGATTGCACGACGCCGCACGCCACGTTTCAATCAGGCGCACAACACGCGCTTCGTCAAGGCTGCCTTCGCTGCTTCGCGCCATGCGGTGGGCAATCTGTGCGAGCGCAAAGCTCTGATGATGAGCGTCGCGGTGGGCGCTGTGGGCCTGCTGTTTTTCGGCGGTGTAGAAATCTTCGATCACCTGCACATTCACCGCGCGATCTGCCGCCCGCAATTGGCGTGCAATGAGTAGCGCGGGAATGTAGGTGCCCAAGCCCACGGCTGACGTCAAAATCGTCATTGGCGGCGTCGACATTGCAGTGGCAGCGGTCACGGTCACGATTGGCCCAAAGCTTTTTCTGTTCGTTTGCGCGGCATGGTGTCGAGGAATTCTGCGAGAGCGCGAATGGAGTGCAAGTAGTCAAACTCCAGCGCTTCAAAGTCAATCTGCAAACCGAGTTGCTCTTCGGCTTCCAACATGAACTGAAGCATTTCTAGCGAATCGAGGCCCACCTCGTTGATCAGATCGGCTTCATCGGAGAGTTGAGTGGCCATTGTCTCGTCTCGCTTCAGCTTCCCGAGAATGGCTTTGATGGTGGTGATTGTTTCGTTCATGTCTTGTTGTCCACGCTGTCGTTGCATTGCACCAGTCGCGACGGCTTTATTGCTAGTCCGATGCCCATGTAAGGGCCGCTGTCATCGTACTGTTGCGTGAAAGTCTCGCAGTGCCATTGGCCACTCGCCTCGATTTCACGCCACACCTCACCAATGCCGGGGCAGCCACGATTTGAGATGTCGTGCAACGCAATCATGTTGGCATGCGCTGCCAGCGTTTGAAACTCATGCCGACATTGCTCCGCTTCGTGGTGCGAATCGATGAACACCAAATCTACGACGTCGAGCTCACCCATAAGTTCAGCGAACGCTGGCCCTTGGGTGTTAAGGCATGCAAATCGGGCACGTGGATTAAGTGCTGTGTAGGCTGGCATCGAGACGCAGGGAATAATGTCGACACCTAGCGCATAGTCAAGCGGCGAACATCGATCAAGCACTTCAACGGTCGCGACGAACGAGCCACCGTGACGGATGCCAAGCTCAAGGTAGGACGAGACGCTGAGCGCGGCGAGCCGTGCGAGGTAGGGCGCGAACTGACAGGGAAACTGCCACACCAGAAGACCGGTGCCGCAAAACGGGTGCAACGCAGACGGGAACTCGCTCACGCCTTCGTCGTTGAGCCCAAGCGTGGGCAAAAACTCCTCTAGCTGCCCTGCATGCTGCAAAAAATCAGGCGTCTGCGCACGAATCAACGCAATCCGATCAAGATCAATCGCCCGCGTTCGCAAGCCCTTGAGCAGACTCCAGCCCGCCTTCTGGGCGGCCCAAGATTTCGAAGCATTTTTCATATCGGATGCGCTTTCACGCCTTCATGGTAGCGTACCAATGTTGCTTACAAAAAAGCTTGCATGATGCGAATTTTTCCTCGACAACTACAGGATTTGCTTGCCCTGTCGGCGCTCAAGTATCCCGACAAAATTGCACTCGTGTGCAACGCGCGTCGCATGTCCTATGCCGCGATCGAAGCACAGTCCGATGCGCTCGCGCATTGGCTTGTGAACGCAGGTGTCGGTCGTGGTGAGCGGGTCATCATTTTTGCTGAAAACAGTGTTGAAGCAGTGCTCGCATTCTGGGCGACGCTCAAGGCGAGTGCGGTCGTGTGCCTAGTTCACCCCGAAACGCCGGCAGACAAATTGGCGCACTACCTGCAAGACACGCGAGCCACTACGCTTGTCGCCGCTGATCACCTGCTTGCGCAGCATGCAACGGTTTTCGCAGCGGCGACGTTTCTAGTGAATGTCGTGGTATCAGGTGCCCAACCGACGACCGTCGATCCGAGTATGCCTTCGATCACAGGTTTTTTGCAGGCCGTAGCGTCGGACGCACCATCCAGCCCGCCCGCTCAGCGCAATATTGACGTGGACCTCGCGGCCATTGTTTACACCTCCGGAAGCACCGGCGCACCCAAGGGCGTGATGCTGACGCACCGCAATATGCTGGCCGCAGCGGCATCGATCTCGGAGTATCTAAAACTCGATGATCGCGACGTGATCCTCAACGCCATGCCGCTGTCGTTTGACTATGGGCTGTACCAAATGATCATGACGTTCGCGGCGGGCGGGCGGCTGGTGTTGGAGCGATCATTTGCGCTGCTGCCACAAGTGCTGGCACGCGCCAGTCGCGAAGTGGTCACTGGGCTGCCCGCCGTGCCGACCGTGTTCGCGCTGCTGTCGCAATTCGATGCGCTGGATCGATACGATTTGAGCGCCGTACGCTTTCTCACCGCGTCCGGGGCACACCTAGCCGCGGCGCAAATTAAATGGATGCAACAGCGATTTCCTACCGCTGAAATTTATTCGATGTATGGGCTCACCGAGTGCAAGCGTTGCAGCTATTTGCCGCCCGAAGCGATTGACCTAAAGCCGGGCAGCGTAGGCATTGCCATCCCGAACACTGAGCTGTGGGTAGTGGATGAAAATAACCAGCGGCTCGGGCCAAATCAAGTGGGCGAATTGGTGGTGCGCGGTGCGACCGTCATGCGTGGCTACTGGGATGCGCCGGAGGCAACCGCACAACGCTTGCGTGCTGGCCCATTGCCGGGAGAATTGGTTTTGCATACGGGCGATTTAGGCCGCTTCGACGACGATGGATATCTGTATCTTGTGGCACGGATCGACTCCATTTTCAAGAACCGTGGCAAGAAGGTCGCACCGCACGAGGTGGAGGCCGCGATGATGAAAATCGTTGGTGTTTTTGAGGTTGCTGTCACTGGCGTTCCCGATGCAGTGCTTGGGCACGCTGTGCACGCGTTCGTCGTTCTGGATGGCGGCGTGGAGTTAGACGAAAAACATTTGCGTCGGGCCTGCGCACCACTCATGGAATCACATCAGATTCCGTCAAAGATTACTGTGCTGGCTGCCTTGCCGCGCAGCCCCAATGGCAAGATAGACCTTGCGGCTTTGATCCATTCGTAATGCACTGGTCACCATTTACGTGCCTGCCGCACGAATGCCAACGTGTTGTCGCTCTGGATCAGCCGAGAGCAGTCGGCGTGTGTGAGCCGGCGCGCGGTGCAAGGATGCATGGGTTTGATGGAGCTGATCAGGCAGCCGCCACGTGCCACCAGCACGCAGCGACGCTACGGTTAGCGGCGCAGTTGCTTGAAGCTCACGGAGCAGGAGACACGGGCGTGTTGCGGGGGCCTAATCGAGCACCGCAATGGCCACAGGGATTTATTGGCTCGATGACTCATACAGCGCGTTTCGCCGCAGTGGCGGTGATGCCTGAGTCAACGGCTCGCTCAGTGGGCATTGATGTTGAATGTGAGCTCGGCGTCGAACAGCAGATTTTGGTGCGGCAGTACTGTGTCGTCGAAGGCGAAATGGATGCGCTAGTAAGGGGTGCGCCCTCGCTGTCTGAAACGCAACTTCTGACGCTTTGCTTTTCAGCGAAGGAGGCTGCGTTCAAGTGTCTCTACCCGCTGGTCAAACACTATTTTGATTTTTCCTGCGTCCGCATGGTCGCATTGGATGAATCAGCGAATGTGCTATCAGCCAAAGTTCTCGATGCCGAGATCGCACGATGCGCAGATACCGCAGTCCTACACGGCTCGTTTCACTTTGCGGAAGGGCACGTATTCACAGCGTTTCGCCTGCCTCCGAAACGAACGGACGCTGCTGCGCATTGACGGCAAGCGACGCCTGAATCATTCGCATCGGCACGCCCAGCGCCACCGAAAACTCAAACAAATCTCGGGCATCTTTCGCCAGACATTTGCCGCCAAAGCCAAACCGGCCGTCGGGTCCGGGCACCATCGAATGCTGCCCCGTAAGCCATGGGTGTTCGCCGTGCATCGTTAAGTGTTGCCTGAACGACGGGTAGTCAATGCCGAGCTGCGAACACACGCGAGCGAGCTCATTCATGAACGAAATTTTGGTTGCATAAAACGCGTTGCGCGCTGACTTCACTAACTCTGCCTCAGTGGCAGAACACAGCGCGTAACGCGTTGAATTTTCACCGAACTGATAGAAGCGATCCAGATAGGCGCGAAGCAACCTAGCGTCCGACGGCGCGCCACCAATTACCACGTCAATTGGGTTGCAGAAATCAGAGTCAGCCGTGCGCTGTGACAAAAATTCTGGGCACATCAGGAGTCGATTTACGCTGTAACGTGTGGCCAAGCGCTGCGTCGTGCCGGGTGTAACGATAGACTTTATTACAAACAGGCCGTTGCTGTTGCACGACGCAGCGCTTCAACGCCTCAACAATGCGCGTGTTCAGACTGCCATCTGCGTTCGCGTTGGTGGGTACGCAGCAAAACACCACATCGGCAGTGAGTGCTTCTGCCTTTTTTGCCGCCGAGCTGTGGGCAGCGATGTTGGGGTCGTAGACGGCAATCGAAAACACGCGCGACAGTTGGCCGACCGCCTTACCCACCGAGCCATAACCGAGAATTCCGACCCTCATGCAGCACCCCTCAGGTCGAGAAAAAAGGCGACTTTTGAAATTAGTACCGTCGCAGCCCATATGTAATGGCGGTTTCCGAATAAAGCTATAACGTGACGAGCGATGAAATTCGAGTGACTGGAACGGGTGCGGCTGTGCCAAAAAATCTAACGCGGCGTACCGCTGGATCGCGACGTCGGGCCGGCCGTGGGTCGATCCATTGCGTCGCCCGAAACCACATCAACCAAAGTGCGGCAATCGCGACGCGGCAGATTGCTGCCCTTGACTGCGCAGCGGTCTTCTTTCACCAGCGCCGCGTTTTCGTTGGCCTCAGGCCCGTTGGCGCACCCAGTGGAGCTTGCGCAGAATGCAGCGACGATCAGTGCGGAAAATAGCTTCATGAAACTTGAACGGTAGTGAGGCGAGCCAAATAGTTTACGAGACAGAGATGACTCGCATGATCTCTGGGTAGAGCTCTGTGAACACGGCGCGTATCGCGTCGGCTTCAACGTCGGCGGCGTTGTACATGGCGGCGGTTAGCGGCGCGGTCATGATCGGCTGCGCCGTTTCACTTTGATTTTGGTGACGCATTGCGCTCAGCCAGCGCCGCGTCGGCCTCTGCGTGACGTCCAAGCGCGGTAAGCGCCCGTGCCCGCGCGGCCTGCAGTTTGCTGTACATGGCGCCGTCTTTGCCGTGTTTGGCGAGTGTGAGCAGCGCCATGTCGTCGAGCCGTTTTAGCGCGTCGGTGGGCCGCCCGACGCGCAGCAACAATTCGGCATGCTGCCGTTGCGCCGAAAGCGTGGCCTCTGCGTCCGGGCTGGCCAACGCGGGTAATTGCGCCATCACGGCGTCGAGTTGGCGTATCGCCACTTCGGCGGTGGTGAGCGCTACGTCACGGTGCCATAGCGCTAATCCTAACGCGGCAATCACACTGATCAAGGACGTGGCAACCACACTGGTCAACTTCCAGTGCCGCTTGAACCAGAGGCGCGAGGCGTGCGTGCGGTCACGTGCGTGGCGTGAGGTGGGGTGCAGCGACATCCATGCGTCGAGGTCGGCTGCAAATGCGGCGGCTGTGGGGTAGCGTTCATCCGGCGCGAGGCGGATGGCGCGGCTGATGATGGCGTCGAGATCACCGCGCAGGCGATGCGCGTCTTTCGGTGGCGCGATCTGGTCGGCGCTCGGCTTGCCGCCTTTTGCGGCGACTTTTGCGCCCAGCGTGCTGGAGGCCAGCGGCGGGTCGCTGTGCGACACCGCGTATTCAAGCGCCGCCCGGGTGCTGGTGCCGGCAAAAGGCCGGTTGCCCGTACACAAATGAAACAGCAGCACGCCGAGTGAATACACATCACTGGCAGGCATAGTGACGTCGCCCGTGACCTGCTCGGGCGACGCGTATTCGAGCGTGAGCCCGCGCCCGGTGAGCTGCGTGAGCTTGGTCATGGGCTCGCCGTCGGCGTCGTCCAGCACCCCGGCAATGCCAAAGTCGAGCAGTTTGACCTGCCCGTCCGGCGTGACCAGTACGTTCGACGGCTTTAAGTCGCGATGCAACACCAGTTGATTGTGTGCATGCTCTACGGCCAGCGCAATGTCGCGCACTAGGCGCAGGCGCAATTCAAGCGTTGGCGCGCTTGCGGCCACGTAGTCAAGCAGCGGCGTTCCACTGATGAGCTCTAGCACCATGAACGCTTGCCCGCCTTCCACCCCGGCGTCGAGCAGGCGCGCAATGTGTGGGTGATTGAGCCGCGCCAACACCACACGCTCGCGGGCGAAACGGCGCGTCAACGTGTCGTGCGGCAGGTCAACGCGCAGCAGTTTGATGGCAACGGCTGCTTTGTAGAGGCCGTCGTTGCGCACCGCGCGCCACACCTCACCCATGCCACCGCGACCGATGCACGATTCAAGCCGCCACGCGCCAAATTTGGCGCCCGCGCTGTAGCTGGCCTCGTTGGCCACATCCGGCGTGGCCAGCGCCTCGCCGAGCACCGCGTTAAACGGCGTTTGCGCGACCAGCGGCGCGGTTTTATTCAAGTTCGCGGCGGCCATAAGCAAACAGACTAGTTCGCTGGCCACCTCCGGCTCAGTGGCCCACAGTGCGCGAACATAGGCAACCCGCTTGCTCTCGTCGAGCTCGATGACCTCGTCAAACAAATCTGATACCCGCTGCCACAGCTCGGGCGGGAGCTCGGAGAGTTTCATCGGTTCGGTCATGGGGTGACGGACGTTTGCGAACGTGGGAGCGGTGTCGTCGCGAATCGCCCAGCATCCGCAGTCGCGGTGACACCGCTCCAATGGTGCGCAAGCCGCACGCTAAATGGCAGCACCGGCCTCTGGTCCCAACGTGCGCGACAGAAGCGCTCGCGCTTTGAGCAGATCACGATTGACGGTGCGCAGCGTCACGCCCAATTCGCCCGCCACTTCCTGCAACGACAGCCCAGAAAATACATGCAATTCGATCACCTGATACAGCCGCACGTCGAGCTTTTGCAATTGATCCAGCGCTTGATCCAGCGCCACCATGTCAGACACATCCATCCACGGGGCTAGCGTGCCGTCGGCGTGCGACATGGTGAGTAAGGTCATGCCCGCGCCACGTTTCTCAGCATCGCGTTCGCGCACAAAATCAATCACTATCGAGCGCAGCACTTTGCCGATGTAGGCAAAAAATTGCAGCCGTGTTTGCCCGTGCAAGCCTTCGCGTTCCGCCATGCGCATAAAGCCTTCATGCACCAACGCCGTGGCATTGAGCCCGGTGATGCCACCCGCCTGCGCGAGCTTGCCGCGAGCAAGTCGCTTGATGTCGGGATAGAGGCTGGAAAACAGCGCCCGCATCGCGTCGGAATCGCCATTGGCGGCGCGCTGAACCAATTGGGTGGGGGAGTAGGGCTGCTGCATCAGCGCATTTTGCAATGGAATTTCCGGGCGAGAGCACAAAGAATCAGCTTTTCGCTGAAAGTCCCTTCCCATATGGGCAAAGACGTATGAAACGCTATTTATCGACTATTAGCAAAATAGCCAATCAGCCCATATGAAATGGAACTTTCAGGAAAAAGCTGAATCACGTAGGAACGGTGAAAGCCGAGATCCGCTGATAACCAATAATCGTGGCTCTCGCCGCTCCTACAAGGCCGATAACGCGACGATTCGCCGAAATTAGTAAAGCATCGCCGCCAGCGCCTGCCGGTAGCGGCGTACCAGTTCCGGCTGCTCTTTGGCTAGTGAGAAATATTCGACCAGCCGCTTTTTGGCTGCTTGCTCGTTCCAGGTGCGATCAAGCTCGACTGACTCCAGCAACGTCTGAAAGGCCGGTTCAAATTGGCTTTGCGCAGCGTACACCGCAGCCAGCTGAAAGCGGGCGTCATGGTCACTACCGTCCGCTTCGATTCGCGCTTTTAGTGCTGCTGCTTCCGGCGAATTGCCCGCTTCTTCAGCCGCCACAATTTTCGTCACCACCCGCTGAAAGTCTTCATCCATGCGGCTGAGCGGCTTGCAGGCCTCAAGGTAGGCCTTTGCCTCGTCAATACGGTTGTCGCGCATCGCGATATCGGCGAGCATGATGCGCGCAGGGTCTAGTGCCTTGTTTAATGCCAGCGCCAAGGTCAGCTCATCGACTGCGCCCTGCACGTCACCTGCGGCCAGTTTAGCTTGCGCTTTGCCCATCTTTTCATCACTGACCGACGGCAGCACTTTTTCTAAAAATTGCCGAATCACCGCTTCGGTCTGCGCGCCCTGAAACGCGGTCACCGGCTTCTGATTTTTGAGCGCAATCACCGTCGGCAGCGATTTGATGCCGAACATGCTGCCAATTTCTTGCTGCTCGTCGGCGTTTACTTTCGCTAGGCGAAATCGACCGTCGAATTCAATCGCCAATTTTTCGAGAATCGGGGTTAAAGTCTTGCACGGCCCACACCACGGCGCCCAAAAATCAATCACGATAGGCGTTGAGTCCGAGGCGGCAATCACCTCGGCTTCAAAGTTTTCAATGTTGGCGTCAAAAATGTGCGGCGAGTCGATCATGGCAAATCCAATGGAGCAATTGACTCGATTTTATGGGCTGCACCGGTTGCGCGCTCGGTCTCGCAGATTGCCTGTGTCCAAGCCTAGCAGCCTGTCGGACTTGAAAGGCATCGGCTGCAAATTCACCGGCCCGGTTCATATTGCGCCTGTTTTTTGGGCAATATCTCGATATTGCCGCTGCAAAACAGTCAAAATCTGCCCTCGGGCGGGTGAATTTTCGCTACGATGTTTCAAGCCCGACAGGCTGCTAGCCGGGTGATGGGCAAAAAATGCCAGATAATCGAAGGTCACCCTCAAGCCAACAGGCGTGTCCCTCTCTCATGCGCGTTCTTCACCTCGGGAAATACTTTCCGCCCGTCAAAGGCGGCATGGAGCGGTTTCTCGAAGACCTGATGGTTGCTCAGCATGCGGCCGGCCAGGCTGCATTTGCGCTGGTGCATGAGCGGGCCTGTCAGCTTGCTAGCCCGCTCCCTTCATGGCTGCGTACGGTGCCAGTGTGGCGCGAGCTTGTCTTTGCGCCCATCGCCCCGCGCTACTTGGCGGAACTCAATCGCGCGATCAACGATTGGCAGCCCGAGGTGCTGCATCTGCATCTGCCCAATTTAAGCGCGCTCGCCGTGCTGCTTTCGCGCAGCGCTCGGGCACTGCCGTGGGTGATTCATTGGCACTCCGACGTGGTGTCGTCGGATCACAGTCTGATGCTGCGCCTGCTTTACCCGTTTTACCGACCCTTTGAGCAGGCGCTGCTGGAGCGCGCTGCGTTGGTGATTTGCACCTCCACGCCGTATCTTGAAACAAGCGAGCCTTTGGCCCCATACCGAGAAAAGTGTGTCGCGGTGCCGCTCGGATTAAACCTGCAACGGCTGGCCGTTAGTGATGTCACTTCAACACCCGATGTTGCGTGGGGACCTGGTGCTTTTCGCCTTCTGGCCATTGGCCGGTTGACCTACTACAAGGGCTTTGACACACTAATCCGAGCGGTGGCGCTGTGCCCGGACACCGAGCTGCGCATCGTGGGCGACGGCGCGGATCGGGCAGTGCTTAGCGCGCTTATCCACGAATGCGGCGTGGCTGATCGGGTGTTTCTGGAAGGGGAGCTGACAGACATCGACTGTCTGGCCCGCTATCGAACCGCGCAGGTGATGTGTGTGCCCAGCCGTGAACGTACGGAGGCGTTCGGCCTAGTGGCGCTAGAGGCGATGGCGCACCGGCTGCCGGTGTTGGCGTCGAACTTGCCGGGCAGTGGCCTGATGACACTGGTGATTGAACGGCAAACAGGCTTACTCGCGGCCATTGACAACCCCCTTGCGTGGCGTGACGCGATTGTCACCATGCGTGCTGACCCCGACGCGTTGCGGCGGATGGGCGAGGCTGGGTTCGAGCGGTTGCATCGCAGCTTCAACATTGATACCGTGCAGGCCACACTGCGAGGCGCCATTGACTCGACGTTGGCCCCCGATGCGCCACGCCCGGAGGCTCATGCCCGCCCATTGGTAGTGATCCCGGCAAAAAACGAAGCCACCACCATCGCCAGAGTCGTGCAAAACGTGCTCAACGAAGGCTTTGCCGATGTGCTGGTGGTGGATGATGCCAGCGACGACGACACCGGTCGCGTCGCGCGTGCCGCAGGTGCTATGGTGCTCGCCGCGCCGCTGCCGCAAGGGGCTTGGGGCGCGATGCAAACGGGCATTCGCTACGGCGTGCGCCATAACTTCACCAGCGTCATCACGCTGGATGCGGACGGACAGCATCGTCCAGAAGAAATTGACCGTCTGCTGCAAGCCGCGCGGTTTGCCGACGTGGTGATCGGCGCCTGTCCCAGCAGGGGCAGTCCCGCGCGTAAGTTCGCCTGGGCCTTTTTCAGAAAGCTCACCGGTTTTTCGCTGGAGGACTTGACTTCCGGTTTTCGGCTGTACAACGCTCGCGCCTGCAAGCTTTTGGCGGGCGAAGAGGCCACTTTAATTGACTATCAAGATATGGGCGTGTTACTGCTACTCAGAAACGCAGGCATGAGTTTCGCCGAAGTCGAGGTGCAAATGAACCCTCGCGAAAACGGCGTGTCACGCATCTTCTACAGCTGGTGGGCTGTGGCCAGATACATGCTTGAGACGACGGTGTTGTGCATCGCGAAGGGCTTGCCGAGGGGGCGACTGCGGTTGTTGAGAAGTACGCGTCATGGTCGCGGTGCATAGTGGGTAGGGTGGGCACCCCCTGCCCACCTTGACGTCGCATTGCCGAAACCTATGCGTCGAGCTGCCCTGCAGCGTCGTCATCGAGCGGATCAAACGTCACGCCGGTAAACAGCTCCGCCACATTCCGGGTGAGATCGAGGCAGGAGAGCGGAAGCACATCGTCGCCGCGTAGGCAGCTATAGCGCCACTGTCCATCATTTGACTCGCTGCGCTGATACAAATCCACACGAGCTTCCAAATGCGAAAGGATCAAATACTCGCGCGGCGATGGCATTGCCAGATAGGCCGCCAGTTTTTCGCGGCGATCCGTTGCCTCTGTTGAAGGCGAGGTGACCTCTGCCACCAGACACGGCTGCGTTTTGACCAACGGATCCACGTCCAGTGGGTCGCACACTAGCATCACGTCGGGGTAGTAATACGTCGTGCCGCGCGACAGCCGCAAGCGCATATCGCCCATGAACGGATGGCGCACGCTTCGTCTGGGTGCCGTGTGCAATTTGACAAATAAATTTCCGGCAATCTTGTTGTGCCGTCCGTTCGCCCCGGCCATCGCATACACCTCGCCGTTGACAAACTCGTGTTTCAACGGCGACGCTGCATCAAGCGCAAAAAATCCGCCACGGTTACGGGAGGAAACGAAACTGATTTAAGTGCGTAGCCCATACAAACAGCAGACAAATTGATGAACCAGAGGATGACCCAATCAAGCGAATGTACTGGCAGCCTGTTGGACTTGAAACATCACGGCGAAAATTCGCCCGCCCGAGGGCAGATTCTGACTGTTTTGCAGTGGCAATATCGAGACATTGCCCAAAAAAAGGCGGAATATGCGCCGGGCTGGCAGATTTGCAGCCGATGCTTTTCAAGTCCGACAGTAGGGCGTGCTGATGGGTTGGTTGCGTCCCAGTCACAAAGTAAATCACGGTCGGATAAAGTACGTAAGTCATTAATGAAGGCCTGTAGCGCTTGCTATGCCCACAATCAGCATGTTTTTCGGCATCTTGGTGCGCATGTATCTGCTTGATGACAAGCAGCGCAATTTGCCGCACATTCACGTTGTGTACGCGGAGTGTGAGGCTGCGATTTCAATCGCTGATGGCGCATTGCTTGGCGGACAACTGCCTAGAAAGCAGCTTAAGCTCGTGCTGGCGTGGATTGAAATTTGTGCCGAGGAATTGATGGCTGACTGGTCGCTGGCAGTGTCAGGGCAAACGCCGTACAAAATTGAGCCGCTGCGATGATGCTGCCAAAAGAATTGCCCAAACCAATTGCCGTCACGGCGTTGGATCAACTCGTCCTGATGGTGAAATTTAGCAATGGCGAGCTGCGCCGCTTTGACCTCAAGCCCTACATGGCATGCACAGCCTACCACCCACTAAAGAACGAAACACTATTTCGCACGGCGCGCATTGTCCACGGCACCGTCGTGTGGAACGAAGAGATAGACGTTTCACCCGCCAACTTTTATTTGCTGAGCGAACCAGTGCCGACGTAATTATGGGACGGAGTAACCACTCGTCTCAATTAAAAATTACAGTCACAGCTTTTAAACTCGCCCCAAGCACGGAGGACGCGCCATGCGATGGCATCAAGTGCTGACCAACCCGGCACTCAAAAATTTACCGTTCAAAATAGAACTTGATCGTCTCGGTCAATTACTCATGTCGCCTGCCTCAAACGCACATGGTGCGATTCAGGCCGATCTAGCCGCTGTGTTGAAAGGCAAATTTAAGCAGCGCGGGCGCGTGTACTCAGAATGCTCAATACAAACGCAAGATGGTGTGCGCGTGGCAGACGTTGCA
>JANNYE010000148.1:0-4004 GCA_031409935.1 Burkholderiales bacterium
GCGATTCAGGCCGATCTAGCCGCTGTGTTGAAAGGCAAATTTAAGCAGCGCGGGCGCGTGTACTCAGAATGCTCAATACAAACGCAAGATGGTGTGCGCGTGGCAGACGTTGCATGGGCGTCAGACACGTTTGTCGCTGCGTATGCCAACGCCACCCCCTTCCGAACCGCACCAGAGCTGTGCATAGAGATTGTGAGCCCTAGCAACAGTAAAGCTGCGATTGCACAAAAAGTTCAGCTCTACACCCGGCAAGGTGCCCACGAAGTGTGGGTGGTGTCGCTCAAACGCGTCCTCACTTTCTACATCGCAGGCAAACCAGCCGACCGCAGCAAACTCGTCAGTCGGTTTGCCTTGTGGCGCCGCTGCGCTACGGACATCTATCAGCGCCCAGCGTTGAGCACATCGCAGAGGAGATAGAGGACGTGGGCAAGAGCGAGCAACGAGCGCTGGCGAATCGAATGGCCGTCCTGCTGGCGCACCTGCTGAAGTGGCAGCACAACCGGCAGTACGCAGCCGAAGTTGGGAGACGACAATGAGGTATCAACGCGCGGCCATCGTCAAACGACTCACCCGCACCCCCTTACTCAAGCCCATGCTCACAGACCCTGAGTGAATAGAGGACATGTGGGGCAATGCTGTCGAGCTGGCAGTCAAGGAAACGGGCCTCTATAGCTTTCAAGAATCTTGCCCCTGGCCGCTAATCCAAGCCACGCCTGCGGGTTGGTTGCCGACCGACCTGCATTAATCACTCAAATCCCGACCAGCCAACAACAGTGAACAGTGTGTCGACCTACGTCTGTGCTCTCGGTTCGTATCAGAGGCCCCATTCTCCAAAGCCGCTCAGGTTGCCCCCGTCCCCGGGGGAGAGGGACAGCCGTTAGCGCAGATGGCTGCCAACATTACCCGGCAATTGCTCGTCCACCCCATCGTCGCCGTGTATGGCAGCGAATCGTGCCGACGCTCGACACCCCAACCACCACTGTCCCGTTACACCGTAGGCGACGACTTGGCGTCGCAGGGGTTGGGATCAGCGCGGTCAAGCCCGCGCCTACAGGAGACCGGCCTAAAGCGTAGACGCGAACTTGGTCGCGCCCGGTGACTCGCGCCCCATTTGTACGAGATCGTTCATTCGCGAACATCCCTCAATTTGTCGTTTCTGCGAAGGCCGCACCCCAGCGACGTCGCGTTGTGCATTATTGTTCGGATGTGCTCCAACGACGCTTTATCCGTGCCGTCGCAGCGGCGTCGAGTGAAACTACCGCATATGAGTGGTGTCGGTTTATTATTCGTTGCGAGATACGTTCCTCGCATGTTGTTAACGACTCCAATCACCACATCCCCTATGTGCAACGCTCAACCGATCTCCGTATTTTCTGGCCTCGCCTACCTCGCGTGGGAAGGCGAACAAGCAGAACGCCACATGTTCGTGCGCGGCGAAGTTTTCAGCGTGGCAGGCGGGACGGCTGAGCACAATGCCGCAGCGTTCAGCGTTGCACGTGAATTGCACCAGCACCTCCAAGGCACCCCCTGCAAAGTGTTTATAGGTGACATGCGCTTGCACATCGCCGCCGCAGATTGCTACTACTACCCCGACGTAGTAGTCACCTGCGCAAGCATCGACACCAGTAACCCAAAAATCACCACACTCACCGCCGCCAAGCTCGTCGTAGAAGTGCTCTCACCAAGCACGAGCGCGTTTGACCGGGGCGACAAATTTGCTGACTATCGCCGTCTCGATTCGTTAGAAGAATACGTCCTGATTGACCCAGAAAAAGGCGGTGTCGACGTCTTCCGCAAGGGTGCAGATGGCTTGTGGGTATTGCACCCGAGCAACGCCGCAGCGCCTGACGTGTCGTTCGCCAGCGTCGGTTGGATGGGAACTGTGTCCGATTTGGTGACAAACCCAGCGATCTTTTTCAGCCCTAAACCGGCGTGATCCAGAGAGGTGACCATGAGAAGCAGTTACGAAAATGATGTTGTGGCTTGGTCGCACGAACAGGCCGCGCTGCTGCGCTCCGGACAACTATCAGCGCTCGACATTGAGCACATCGCAGAGGAGATAGAAGACGTGGGCAAGAGCGAACAACGAGAGCTCGCAAACCGCATGGCCGTACTGCTGGCGCACTTGCTGAAGTGGCAGCACCAACCGGCGAAGCGAAGCAAAAGTTGGGAAACAACGATGAGGTACCAACGCGCAGCAATCGTCAAACGACTCACCCGCACGCCCTCGCTCAAACCGATGCTCACCGACCCGGAGTGGATAGAGGACATGTGGGGCGATGCTGTCGAGCTGGCAGCCAAGGAAACGGGCCTCGATAGCTTTCAAGAATCTTGCCCTTGGCCGCTGATCCAAGCCACGTCTGTGGGTTGGTTGCCGCCCGACCTGCATTAATCGCTCAAATCCCGACCACCCAATAACGGTGAACAGTGTGTCGACCTATGTCTGCGCTCTCGGTTCATATCAGGGGCTCTATGCTCCAAAGCCGCTCACTTTGACCCCCGTCCCCCGGGGAGAGGGACAGCCAGTAGCGCAGATCGTTGCCAACGTACCCAGCAATCGGTCTTCCACCCCGTCGTCGTCTATGACCGCGAGTCGCGCCGACACCCGACGCCGCAGCCACGACTGTCCCGTTCCACCGTAGGCGACGACTTGGCGTCGCGGGCGTTGGGACGCGCGCGGTCAAGCCCGCGCCTACAGGAGACCGGCCTAAAGCGTAGACGCGAACTTGGTCGCGCTCGGTTTCTTGCGCCCCATTTGTACGAGATCGTTCATTCGCGAACATCCCTCAATTCGTCGTTCCTGCGAAGGCTGTACCCCAGCGACGTCGCGTGGTGCAAAATCGTCCGGAAGTACACCGAAGACGCTTGATCCGCGCCGTCGTACGGGCGTCGAGTGAAAGTACCCCACTTTTCCGACCCGTGGTTCTATTCTGATCCCACACATAAACATCCGTTTGGCTTGTACACGTTCGCCTTCTTCTGCTCTGGCGCGGTGATGATGCGCAACCAGCGCTCGCTAAGCAAGCACGTAAGGCACTCTCACACCCGGCATAGTTGCTGGAAAGTCCTTGGTATTGCGCGACACCAGCAACCAGCCGTTGACACGGGCGCTCGCCAAAATCAAGGCATCTGGCAGTTTTAACCGCATTTCGCGGCGAATGGCTAGGGCTTCGGCTAAAGTTTTGTCGTCTAACTTAAGCGTTTCAAAACGGCTATCGACAGCGGTTCGCGTATCTGCCTCCAGGCCCTCGGGCGCTTTTACTTGCGCGTCAACCCATGTAATCGGGCTGATGTAGGCGCGCTCATACTTGGCAAGCTCCGCGCGAGCGGGTTCAATTCCGTTTAAAAAATCAATCACAATGTTTGAATCAAAAACCGCAATCACTCGGGCCATTCCTCGCGAAGCGACTGTTGCATGAGCAGACCATCACGCTCAGGCGGAAGTTTGTAGCCGCGCGGCTGATTTTTAGTCCACAACCCAAAGCCTGCATCTTTAGGCAGGGCTGAACGCTCAATAAAGTCGCTTATCGCGCGGCGAACCGCCTCGGCGCGGCTCACCTTGCAAGCCGCCGCCCAATGGTCAAGTTTTTGAAGGCTGTCGTTTGGTATGTCTACGATGGTGCGCATCTGAATTCACCTTGCAATGATGACGCCGAATGATAACAGTCTCTCGTCGTCGCCTACAAACCGCCTCACCGTTAGCGCGAACCTGGCTGCGTTTCGCCCGTCGGGAACGACACCCTACGCTAAACTTCAACTTGACTTTTTGGAGACACGCCGTGCAATGGCATCAAGTGCTAACCAACCCGGCACTCAAAAATTTACCGTTCAAAATAGAACTTGACCGTCTCGGTCAACTCCTGATGTCGCCTGCCTCAAACGCACATGGTGCGATTCAGGCCGATCTAGCCGCTGTGTTGAAAGGCAAATTTAAGCAGCGCGGGCGCGTGTACTCAGAATGCTCAATACAAACGCAAGATGGTGTGCGCGTGGCAGACGTTGCA
>JANNYE010000149.1:0-25047 GCA_031409935.1 Burkholderiales bacterium
TGGTGCAGCGCTCATGGCATCGGCAATTTGCGGTCGATTTGGTCGTCATTCAAAAGCCGTTCTACTACTTTCAGACCAAGTCGAATTCACCGCAGGCGGTGTGCTCACACGGCACGCCTTATAGCTACGACACCAACGTTCCGCTGATGATTCAAGGTTCAAAGTGGATCAAACCGGGGCGCTACGGTGAGTATGCGGAGACGGTTGACATTGCGCCGACGCTCGCGCAAATTCTTAATATTCGTGTGCCCAGCGCGAGCGAAGGCAAAGTGCTGACACAGGCATTGATCAGCAAGTAATTGCGCTGTAACCGCACCCAACAAATGTGATCCAGGAGACTCCTATGCGACGCTTACTTACCGTTTTGTGTGGTGTATTTTTAGCGGGGGTGCTGTTCGCACAGGACTACCCGATCAAACCCGTGCGGATCATCGTGCCGTTCGCCACCGGCGGCCCCGCAGACGTATACGCGCGCGCCGTTGCGCAGCGCTTGACGGAATCGCTCGGGCAGTCGTTCATCGTGGATAACCGGCCCGGCGGAGGTGCGGTGGTTGGGACTGACGCAGCGGCGAAGGCGACCGCGGACGGCTACACACTGCTCATGATGTCGAACGCGCAAACGGTCAACGAAACGCTGATTCCGAACAAGCCGTACGCGCTGTTGCGGGACTTCGTTCCGGTCGCTCCTGTCAACTATTCTGACCTGGTGCTCGTCGCGCATCCAAGCGTTGCAGCCAACAATCTACGCGAACTGATCGCTGCTGCCAAAGCAAGCCCGAAGGCAATGACCTACGCCTCCAGCGGCCCCGGCACGCCGTATCACATGGCGGGTGAATTGTTGAAAGCGATGGCGGGCATTGACTTGTTGCATGTGCCGTACAAAGGCAGCAGCGGCGCGCGCACCGACATCGTCGCGGGCCACGTTAACGTCATGTTCGACGCGATCACTACGATGGCCGCACAGGTGAAAGCGGGCAAGGTCAAGGCGCTAGCCACCTCCGGCAAGACGCGCTCAACCGTGATGCCGGAGGTGCCGACGCTTGATGAGTCGGGCGTGCCGGGCTACGAGACCGTTATCTGGCTTGGCATCATGGCCCCAATCAACACGCCGCGCGCCGTGGTCAACAAACTCAATGCCGAAATCACCAAAGCCGTGAGCCGCAGCGACGTTAAGGCCGACTGGGCCAAGCAGGGCGCGGTGCCTTTGCAAATGACGCCGGACGCGTTCGCGAAGTATGTGAAAGAAGACATTGATAAGTGGGCGAATGTCGTCAAAATTTCCGGCGCAAAGTTCGAAGAGTAGGCGGCGCGTGTGAACATTCTCAGTGCCGGTGCCGCTAAGGGATTGCTTACATCGTTGGCTGCCCTTGAGGGCATTGAATTCAGCGGCGAATTCGGTGCGGTCGGCGCGATGCGCGAGCGGCTCGCCGAGGGCGCTGCCTGCGACATCATTGTGCTCACCGAAACGATGATTGCCGAGCTAGTGGTCAAGGGTGTTGTGGATGCGCAGAGTGCGGTTAAGCTCGGCCAAGTGCGCACCGGGGTCGCTGTGCCGAACGCAGCCCCGCTGGCAGGCGTGGACACCGTCGTCGCGCTCAAACAGTTGCTCGGCAACGCAACACGCGTTTATTTTCCTGACCCCGAGCGCGCCACCGCAGGCATTCACTTCATGAAAGTGCTGGTCGAGTTGGGCTTGGCCGAATCGCATCGCGCACGCTTTGCAACGTTTGCCAACGGTGCCACGGCGATGCGGGCGATGGCCGACGCGGGGGACGTTCACGCCGTGGGGGTCACGCAATGTTCGGAGATTTTGTATACCGAGGGTGTGCGCTGGGCAGGCGCGTTGCCGCGCGAATTTGAACTCGCCACGATGTATTCAGCTGCGATTGTTCAGCGAGCGCGCCACGTAACCGAGGCGACACGACTGCTGGGTGCGCTAGTGGCCGCACGGTACGCTGCGTTGCGAGCGGCTGCCGGTTTTGAGTCGGCGTAATCGCCCTGATAGATGCGTTGCGCGCGCCGACGCCTCCGCAGATCGTTCCATGACCTGATTAGTACATCGTTTCAATAAAACCTCGACATGAAATCGCGTCTTTTTCCGCCATGCTGCGTTGCACATTCTTGCTGTACCTCAGTACGGCTGCGGCTGTGCGCCTTGCCTGACGAAGAAATCCATCGATTTCATTCGTCTAGGTTTTAATGCAACGATGTACTAGTCAGCTTTCAGTCACAGCGCTCATTTTGTTTGGGCTAGCACTAATATTTGATGTAAGTCGACTTTGTAAAAAATAACGCCTTTCACCCTGATTTATAAGGCTTTCGCTGAAAAGTTGCTACTGAACCCTGCCTCACGGAACGGGAGCGTTATGATTGGTTTTCCCTTCATTTTGAGTGTGTCGCTCGGCGTTCATCCCCGCTGATTCGACCCGGCTTGTGAACCGTGCAAACCGCATGCAGCAGCGCAAACCACAACACTCGACTCAACACCTCGTGAAGTATTTCGTTTCCAAGCCACGTGCTGATAGTTTGTTACCGCGCCGAACGTCCACCACCTGCCCCGCGAGCGCGCCGTGACGCCGGTCAACAATCGCGTCGCACCGCCCGCGCTTTCGCCAAGTCGCGAACGCCAGATTCTCATCGTGCTCACGCTGATGAGCTTCACCAATATTCTCGATTTCATGATCATGATGCCGCTGGCGCCGCATCTGATTCGCGAGTTCGGCATCAGCACGGCAGAGTTCGGTTTGCTTGTGTCTGCATACGCGTTTGCTGCCGCTGCATCATCGTTATTGATGGCCTCCATCGCGGATCGATTTGATCGCAAACGCGCGCTGCTATTTGTCTATGCCGGCCTGATCGTGGGCACGCTTGGCTGCGCGCTTGCACCCACGTATGCCGCCTTGCTCGTGGCGCGTACGGTCGCTGGACTCTTCGGCGGCGTGCAGGGATCGATTGCGTTTTCCATCGTTGGCGACATGGTGCCCGACGAGCGCCGGGGTCGCGCGATGGGCATGGTCATGCTATCTTTTTCATTGTCCGCCGTGCTCGGCGTACCGCTCTCGATTTACGTGGCAAGCCACGGCGGTTGGCACATCCCGTTCTTTGCGTTGGCCGCTTCATGCTGCGTGCTGTGGGTGGTCGCCGCACGCTTCGTGCCGTCGATGCGCGGCCACATTCGCGAGGCCGGGCCCGTGACTTTGTGGCAGGGTTACGCGGAACTGTTTCGCGTGCCAAATCACTGGTGGGCGTTTGCGACCACGGCATTGCTCACACTCTCCGGCATGATGGTGATCCCCTATATCGCGCCGTCGCGCGTGGCCAACGAGGGCATGACTGAATTGCAGCTTTCGTTGTTCTATCTGGTGGGCGGTGCGGTGACGCTCTTCACGCGTCCGCTGTTCGGCAGCATGTCGGACCGGTATTCGCGCGCGAAGGTTTACTACTGGCTGGTGTTGTTGTCGATCATCCCGATGGTGTTGATCACACACACGCTGGGCGTGAGCTTGCCTTTGCAGCTCGCGGTGTCGGCGTTGTTCTTCATTTTCGTCAGCGGTCGCTTCATACCGTCCACCGCGCTCGTCTCGTCTGCAAGTACACCGCAATTGCGTGGTCGATTGATGTCGTTTAATTCGGCGGTGCAGAACCTCGCTACCGGACTCGCTGCGTTGATCGGCGGCGCGATGCTCACGACGACCGCCAGCGGTCACATCGTCGGCTACGAAGCGGTCGGTTATCTGTCCTGCTTGATCGCGGTGATCTCCGTCTGGGCCGCATTCAAGGTGCGCGCGGTGTCATGAGACTGGCCGTCGAAAAGCTCGCGGCAGAACGCGGCGATCGCGCGGTGTTCGCTGGCCTTTCGTTTGTGGTTGAAGCGGGTACGTTGCTGCGAGTGAGCGGTGCAAATGGTGCGGGCAAAACGACGTTGCTGCGAATTCTTGCGGGGCTGGCTGCGGCGGCAGAGGGCAGTGCGCTCTGGCATCGTGAAAATAATGTAGTGTCGTCGGCAGAGGCTGCGCGCTTTGTGGGCCACGCCAATGCGTTCAACGATGCGCTCACTGTTCGCGAAAATTTGACCTATGCGGCGGCATTGGCGGGCCTCGACGCATCGTTGTCAGACATTGGCTCTGCACTCGATGCATTCGGCGTGAAGTCAATGATCAATCGCCGCTTCGGCACGTTGTCGCAAGGGCAACGCAAACGCTGCTCACTGGCGCGTCTGCTGCTGGATTCGCAACCACGCGGTCGCGCTTGGCTGCTCGATGAGCCGTTTGTGGCGCTCGATACAGACACGCAAGCGCAGCTCGCGGCCCTCATCAGCACGGAACTGGCAGCGGGTGGTCTGGTGATCTACACATCGCATCAAGCGGTGGAAATTGAAGCAGCAAACACGCAGGAGATTGCGCTGTGAGCCTCGCGCGCGCAACCACCGCCGTCTTCCGTCGTGAGCTGCAATTGTTCGCACGGCGTAAAAGCGACTGGGTGAATCCGCTCATGTTTTTCCTGATCGTGTGCTCGCTGTTTCCGTTCGCGGTCGGCAGCGAGTCGGAAAAGCTCAAGCTGATCGGCATCGGCGTCATCTTCGTCGGCGCGCTGCTCGCCGCGATGCTTTCGCTGCCGAGACTATTTGACGAAGATGCACGCGACGGCTCGCTGGAACTGATGCTTACGTCGCCCGAACCGCTCGCCGCGTTGATCCTCGCCCGCGTCGCCGCGCTATCGCTCGCGCTGGGCGTTGCGCTCGCTGCGGTCACACCGGTGTTTGCCTTGTTTTACGCATTGCCGTTTGACGTGGCTGCCATGCTCGCGCTCAACGTGTTGATGGCAGTGCCGACGTTGCTGCTGGTCGGCTCGATTGCTGCGGCGCTGCTGGTATCGGCGCGCGGTGGTGCGATCCTCACCGCGGTGCTGGTGTTGCCGCTGACCATCCCGACGCTGATCTTCGGCGCGGGTGCCGCGCTCAAGGTTTTGTACGGCGAATCGCCCGCTGCCGAGCTGGCGCTTCAGGCCGCTTTCATGCTGCTTGCACTAGCATTGTGTCCGCTCGCAGCCGCCGCTGCATTAAAGATCAGTACCGACTAGCAGTAAACATCGTGGCCCGCACCGAATCACAATCCAACGACAAATTCGCAGGCCGCTGGTTCTGGCGCTACGCCTCGCCCGCAGCGTTCTTTCCGCTCGCAGGCAAGCTTGAAAAAGGCTGCTGGGTGCTTGCTGCGATGCTCGCCGTGGTGGGCCTGTACATGGGCTTTTTCGTAGCCCCCACCGACGCACAACAGGGCGAGGTCTACCGCGTTATCTTCATCCATGTTCCCGCCGCGTGGATGACCATGATTATCTACATGGCGATGGCGTTTTGGGCAGCAACCGGCCTCGTGCTCGGTACGCGTTTGTCATTCATGATGAGCCACGCATTGGCACCCACCGGCGCGATCATGGCAGTCGTTGCGCTGGTCACCGGCGCGCTGTGGGGACGCCCGACGTGGGGCACGTACTGGGTGTGGGACGCGCGGCTGACGTCCACACTGATCCTGTTTTTTCTATACGTTGGCTACATGGCGCTGGCCGCATCGTTCGACGACAAAAAAAAGGGTGACCGCGCGTCCGCCCTGATCGCGCTGGTCGGCGCGATCAACGTGCCGATCATTTATTTCAGCGTGAAATGGTGGAACACATTGCATCAGGGCGCAAGCGTTCGTCCTGGCGGCTCGTCAATGGCGAGCACCATGTTGACGGCAATGATGATCATGACCTTCGCATTCTGGTTCTATTGCATCGCTGCTGCATTGCACCGACTGCGCACCGACATCATCGAGCGAGAACGTAACGCGGCGTGGCTTAAAGAGGCGGTCAAATGATTTGGGAATCGTGGAGCGCGTTCTGGGACATGGGCGGTCGTGGATTTTTCGTTTGGAGCAGTTACGGTGTGCTCGCCATTGCTGTTGTTGCGGAACTTGTCACGTTGAAGCGCGCTCGAACGGCTGCACTCAACGAATTGTCCCCTCCCCCAGCGGGGGAGGGCTAGGGTGGGGGCACTTCGCAAAGTGAATGCGTTCCGAAGCCCACCTTCCCCCACCCCAACCCTCCCCCGCTGGGGGAGGGAGTGGAACCTGAACTTGCTATGACTTTAAAACAAGAACGCCTCGCGCTCATTCTCGGCGGCCTTAGCATCATCGCTTTTGCCGTCGCGTTGGTGCTCACGGCGTTCAACCAGAACCTCGTGTTTTTTTTCACGCCTTCACAGATCACATCAAAGGAAGCGCCCACCGGTCGCACCTTTCGACTTGGCGGTATGGTTGAAGCCGGTAGCGTCAAGCGTGACGGCATCAACGTGAGCTTCCGCGTCACCGACACGGCGCAGATTGTGCCCGTGACTTATTCCGGCATCCTGCCCGATTTGTTCAAGGAAGGTAAAGGCGTGGTTGCACAGGGCACGCTTGGCGAAGACGGCGTATTCCGTGCCAAAGAAGTGCTCGCGAAGCATGACGAAAATTACATGCCACCAGAGGCTGCAACGGCAGTAGAGCGCGCGCAGAAAGCGCGCGACATGGCGACCAAGACGTTGAAACAGTAACTCGCTGTGAACAAAAAGCTCTTCCTCCCCATCGCCTTCTTCGCCCTAGCAGCGGTGCTTTATTTCGGCCTCTATCGCGACCCGCGTGAAGTGCCGTCGCCACTCGTAGGCAAACCTGCACCCGCGTTCTCACTCGCGCAACTCGGCAGTCCGTCAAAGAGCTTCTCGCCCGCTGACATGAAGGGCAAAGTTTGGCTGCTCAACGTCTGGGCAAGCTGGTGTCCGAACTGCAAGGACGAGCATCCCGACCTGCTGGAACTCAAGCGCAAAGGCACCGTGCCGATCATCGGGCTCAACTACAAGGACAAGGCAGAACTGGGCCTTGATGTTCTGAAAAAAACCGGCGATCCGTTCGAGCTATCCGCGTTCGACCCTGACGGCAAAGCGGCGCTCGACTGGGGTGTTTACGGCGCGCCAGAAACGTTCCTAGTGGACCGCGAAGGCATCATCCGCGCCAAACATGTGGGCCCGATTTCCGCAGAGATTTTCGCGGTCAAGTTTGCCCCCTTGCTGAAGTAGCGAGATGAGCTTGGTTGGCGTTCATTTGGACTATCAGCTTTCTTCTGAAAGCGCCATTCAATATGGGCTTAGGTCACGATTTGATAATTAATCGACTTAAATCATAAAAGCACGCTTAGCCCAAATGAAATAAGCGTTTCAGCACAAAGCTGATCGCATGCCGACAGTGCGCAGCGCTCGCGGCGTGCGGCATGAACGGGTAACATTCTCGGCATATTTACTTTAAACCTAAAGCATTATGGCAATCGCATTGGCGGGTAATTTCGCGGATTATCGCAAGCAGTTTGTGCTTCCAGACGGCGTGATTTACCTCGACGGCAACTCGCTGGGCGTGCTGCCCAAGGCGGCGGTTGACGCGGTGCAAAAGACGGTAGTTCAAGAGTGGGGCAACGGCCTCATCCGTTCGTGGAACGCCGCAGATTGGGTGAACGCGCCGCGCCGCTGCGGCGACAAGATTGCTCGTTTGATCGAAGCGAACGCGGGCGAAGTGATCGCCTGCGATTCGACCTCGGTGAACTTGTTCAAGGCGTTGCTCACGGCGCTGGCGTTGCAAGCCAGGGCTCCTGAACGCAACGTCATCATCTCCGACATCGACAATTTTCCGACTGATCTCTACATTGCGCAGGGTCTGCGTGATCTGCTCGCGTCGCACAAGCTTGAACTCCAGTTCGTCAAACGTGCCGAGATGGAGTCGACGATCGCGACTTTCGGCGCGCGCACAGCAGTCGTGATGCTCACGCAGGTCGATTACCGTACGGGCGAGCGCTACGACATGAAGGCGATGACAACGCTTGCGCAGTCGAAAGGCGCGCTGATGCTGTGGGATTTGGCGCATTCGACCTGTGCGTTTCCGGTCGAACTCAACGCCTGCAATGCCGATCTCGCTGTCGGCTGCTCATACAAATACGTGAACGGCGGGCCGGGCGCACCAGCCTTCGTCTTCGCAGCGAAACGTCATCTCGACACACTCGATGCAGCGGGCACCAGCGCGCCGATTTCTGGCTGGTTTGCGCACGAAGCGCCGTTCGCATTTGATCCGCTGTTCAAGGTTACGCGCGGCATTGAACGGTTCACGGTCGGCACGCCGCCGATTCTGCAATTCGCCGCGCTTGAAGCCGCGCTTGATATGTGGCTGACGGTGGACATGCACGCGTTGCGCGCAGCCTCAGTTGAGTTGACCGAACGCTTCATCGCGGAAGTGGAATCGCAATGTGCAGGCTTCGACCTCACGCTTGCCACGCCGCGCGACGCAAATATTCGCGGCTCGCAGGTGTCGTTCCGTCATGTCGAAGGCTATGCCATCATGCAGGCGCTGATCGCACGCGGCGTGATTGGCGACTTCCGTGCGCCGGATATTTTGCGTTTTGGATTTACGCCGTTGTATGTCACGGAAGACGATGTGGTTGGTGCGGCTTCGCATTTGCGAGACGTCATGAAGCTCCGTGAATATGAACGGGCAGAGTTTCGGGCGCGGAGCAAAGTGACGTAAACGCAGGCGGTTTGATCCCCTCTCCTGCAGCGCGGGAGAGGGCGGAGGGTGAGGGCCTTGGACTAGCAGAGTAACGATGGTACTGCTATGCCACCGCCCTCACCCCAACCCTCTCCCGCGCTACGGGAGAGGGGGTAGAACAAGAACGTGGAATCTGAACAGATGAAATCGACCTCCCAATCCTGCCCATTCGGTGGCGACACCGCCACCGAAACCGGCGCCGAAAACGCGCACCAGTCGTTCAAGGACAGCTTTAGCTATTCGAGCTATCTGCGCATCGAACAACTGCTCGGCGCGCAGGCACCGATCACGCAGGCGCACGACGAATCGCTGTTCATCACCATCCACCACGTGCAGGAAGTGTGGATGAGTTTGATCATCAAAGAACTCACCGGCGCAATCGCCCACATGGGTGACGGCAACTTTGAGCCAGCCATGAAAATGCTCGCTCGCGTATCGCGCGCGCAGGAGCAAATGAGCGGCGCGTGGGAAGTGTTGAAAACGATGACGCCCGCCGATTACCTTGAGTTTCGCGACGCATTCGGTCGCGCCAGCGGCTTTCAAAGCTGGCAATACCGCACCATCGAATTTCTGCTTGGCAACCGGCAACGCTACATGCTGAAACCGTTCGCCGAACAGCCGGAACATCATGCGCGGCTGGCTGCGTTGATCGAAAGCCCGTCGCTGTACGACGTGGCGTTGCAGGCCTTATGCAAGCGCGGGTTGCTCGCCAAGAGCGCGTTGCGCACCAAGTTTGACGAAATGCCGCAACCGAACGCCGCAGCGCTCGCCGCATGGGTCAGCGTGTATCGCGACACCGCGAAGCATTGGGACATGTACTACCTCGCCGAGAAGCTCGTCGACGTAGAAGACAACTTCCGCCGCTGGCGCTTCAATCACGTCGTAACCGTCGAGCGCATGATCGGCCACAAGATAGGCTCCGGCGGCACCACAGGCGTCGACTATCTGCGCAAGGTGCTCGATGTGGTGCTGTTTCCGGAGCTTTGGCAGGTGCGGACGGAGTTGTAGGAGCAATTGGTGAACCCACGAATTCCACAAAAATGACCGACAACGAACTCACCGAAAAACTCAAAGCAGCGCCGCGAGAAATTCACACGCTGCGCACGGTCTTGCGCGCTCCCGATCTCGATCAAATCCCCGTGCGCATGGCGTGGGCGAAAGCGTCGGCCGCGACGCTATATTTCGTGGCTCGCTGGCGAAAGTCCGTGGACGTTGAAGTGGCTACGCGCAGTGCGCATAGCGAAATACGCTCGTTTGAAGCGGGCGAAGAACTCATCTACAACGTGTTTGAGAAAGCAACGAACGGCTATGTGGGTCGCATCGATTTGCACAGTTGGGATGCGGATGCACCGCGTTGCGAGATCGGATACATGGCCGACAGCCGAACCTCGGGGCGCGGACTAATTCGCGAGGCTGCTGCCGCCTGCGTGCAACTCGCATTCGACATTGGTGCTGTGCGCATTCAAGTGATTACCGACACTCGAAACACGCGCTCCATCAAATTCGCCGAAGCGCTGGGCATGCAACATGAAGGCGTGCTGCGCAACTACGAGCAACTCGATGGCGTGATCTGCGATCAGGCGCTGCTGTCGATCATCCGTTAACTGACTTCTTGGGGCCGTGATTCAATGCTGCGCTGCTGTGCGCAACGCATCCGCCGCCCATTGATTGAGACTGACGCCCGCCAATTCAGCTGCCTGAATCGCGCTCGCATGCACGTCGGTCGGCACACGCAACATCAGGTTGCCACTCACCGGTTTGTTGGGTGTTTGCCCCAACGCGGCGCAGGCTGTCACGTAGTCGTTGACCGTTTCGTGAAATGCTTTCTCCAACCCCGCAACCGTCGCTGCATGGAAGCCAACGACATCGCGAATACCGGCAATACGGCCAACGAAAATGCGATCCTCTGCATCAAATTCAACGCGCGCGCTGAAGCCTTTGTACGTCATTGCATTGCTCACGGGGTTACTCCAATCAATCTCAAAAATTCGCGCGCATCACGAACTCGATAGCGCAGCGCCTGTCGCTCAGGATGCGGACGATGAAAGTAGGCACGTTTGCCATCTTTCTCGAACGTCACCGACGAGCCGCTGCCCTCCATCACACGGCAGCCCACTGCCTTGAGCAGCGATTCGATCAGGCTCCATTCGAGATTGCCGTTGATGGGGTCTGCGAATACCGCTCCCAGCGTCTTTCGCTGCTTGTTGTTCATGAATATGATTATAAGGTTGATTGCACAATTTGCAATCAACTGGCGTCAGGCTACTACTTCGTCAGCGCCTTCATAGCATCCGTAAGCCCCTGCACCGTCGTCGGGTACATCCGCTCGTTCATGATCTTCTTGATGATGTCGGTGGAGTAGGTGTACTCCCACGAACGCGGTGGCATCGGGTTTAGCCAGGCTACGCGCTTGAAGTGGTTGGTCATGCGTTGCAGCCACACCTTGCCGGTCTCGCTGTTGGTGTACTCCACGCTGCCGCCTTCCATCTCGATTTCGTACGGGCTCATCGCGGCGTCGCCGACGAAGATCACGCGATAGTCGGGGCCGTATTTGTGCAGCAAATCCATCGTCAGCGTGCGCTCGGTGGTGCGGCGGCGGTTGCTCTTCCACACAAAGTCGTACAGACAGTTGTGAAAGTAAAAATGCTCCAGCCGCTTGAACTCGCTTTTCGCCGCGGAGAACAGCGCCTCCACCTGCTCAACGTGATCATCCATCGAGCCACCGATGTCGAGCAGCAACAGCACCTTCACTGCGTTGCGCCGCTCGGGCCGCATCTGGATCGACAGCATGCCCGCGTTCTTGCCGGTTTCCTCCAGCGTGTGCGGCAAGTCCAGTTCGTCGACCGCGCCCTCACGCGCGAAGCGACGCAATCGACGAAGCGCAACTTTGATATTGCGCGTATTGAAATCAACGTTGTCATCGTAGTCGCGAAACTGCCGCTCGTCCCACACTTTCACCGCGCTGCGACTCCTGCTCTTGTCCTGCCCGATGCGGATGCCCGCCGGGTTCTCGCCATACGCGCCGAACGGCGAGGTGCCGCCGGTGCCAATCCATTTGCTGCCGCCCTGATGCCGCTCTTTCTGCTCTTCGAGCCGCTTTTTGAGCGTCTCCATGAGCTCATTCCAGTCCATCGCCTTGAGCTTTTCACGCTCTTCGGGTGTGAGCGTTTTCTCAAGGATTTTCTTGAGCCACTCTTCAGGAATAGCCGTCTTCAAATCGACCAGTTCGCTGACACCCTTGAAGTATTCCGCGAACGCGAAATCGAAGCGGTCGAATTTGCTTTCGTCTTTGACCAGAGACGCTTTTGACAGAAAGTAGAAGTCGTCGATGGACGGCGAAATCACGTCCGCCTTCAACGCTTCGAGCAGTGTCAAAAACTCCCGCGTGGACGGCTTGAGTCCGCGATGGCGCAAGTGGTAGAAAAAGTCTAAGAGCATGATTTATTTTGGCAGAACAGACCGTAGGGTGCCCGCCCTACGAGCTGCCCAGTAGCGCCGCCAACGGTTGCGCCATGATGATCTCGACACCATCCTTTTCACCTGTTTCTACAAAGCCCATTTGTTGGTAGAACGTTGATGGGTTGCTTTCAATAGGCACGTACGACAGTCGCAGCTCGGTCACACCGGGCCGCGTTGCAGCATATCTCGCAGCTTCGAGGATCGCCGCTTTACCATAGCCTTTGCCCTGTTGCTGAAAATCGATCATTAGCCGCCAGATCGCCACGCTGCCTGCCAGCACATCGTCTGTTTTCGCGAGCGCAGGATCAAGCGTTGTGTCGTACAACATGATGAAGCCTACCGCTACGTCGCCCACCATGATCGCGCGCGTCACCGCGTTCGCGCTGTAGGCAGCCTGCACAAGCGACACGGCGTTGGTGGCCACCATGCGCTCGCCGATGGCACCGGGAGTCAGGCGCACCACGGCGCGCACGCTATCCGCGGTAATCGCGTTTAAAGTGACCTTGGTGGCAACCGGTGCTCGCGCATCGCCTCTAACAAGCAGTCGCGCTTCCAGCTTCTCCTTCGCCGCTGGCCATTCGGCCGCCAGCATCGAATAGATCACGGTGTCCCGTACCGTGCCATCGCGGTGCGGCGCATGATGGCGAATCACCCCATCACGTTTCGCGCCCAAACGTTCTATGGCGCGTTGTGACGCGAAGTTGAGGTGACTGGTGCGCCAACCCACCACGGGGCAGCCTAGGGTCTCAAACGCGTGCTGCATGAGCATCAATTTGCAGGTGCTGTTGACGTGGCTGCGCTGCACGCTCTTTCGATACCAAGTCCAGCCGATTTCTACGCGCTTGATGCCGGGCACGATGTCGTGATAGCTGGTGCAACCGAGCAGGGTGCCGCTGGCTGCATCGATGACGGCGAACGGCAATCGCTCGCCAGCGCGGCGGGCGGCGAGCGCGGCTTCGATGTAGGCGCATGTTTGCGAAGGCTCTGGCACTGAGGTGACGCGTATGTTCCAAAGCTCGCCGTCGGCGGCGGCGGCGAGTACCCCCGCAACGTGGGCCAGCGTGAGCGGTTCCAGGCGAATGCCGTTGCGCTCAAGCGTGGTTTCGGGGGGCCAAGGCGCTGCGGTTGCGGACGTGCTCATTTGGTTCCATTTCGCAAATCAGCTTTATTGCGAAAGCCTTATTTAATATGGGCTAAGCGCGTATTTGTAGCAAAAGTCGATTATTTCGTAAATTAGCCTGCCTGCCCATACTAAATGGCGGTTTCAACTCAAAGCTGTATCGTTTTCAAACATCAAATTTGCGCGCGTCGTCGATGACTTTTCCGTCATTGGCCAACGATCCGATCGCAGCAAAAACGACATCGCCGCCGAGCTTCGTCGCATCGCGCATCGCCGCCACAATTTTGCCTTTGAGCTCGTCGCTCACCGATGCAAATTCGGCATGCTCCGCATGCAGCGTCATCGCATCCTTTTGATCCGGGTTGGTGATCACCAGCCGCACGCGACCCAATTCTGGAAAGCGCTTCGCCACAGCATCCACCTGCGACGGATGCACGAACATGCCCTTCACTTTCGCCGTCTGATCGGCGCGGCCCATCCAGCCCTTGATGCGCATATTCGTGCGGCCCGTCGGGCACGCGCCGGGCAGCACGGCAGACAAATCACCGGTACCAAAACGGATCAGCGGATAGTCCGGATTGAACGTCGTCACCACGATTTCCCCGACTTCGCCGTCAGGCACAGGCTCGCCAGTGCCGGGGCGCACGATCTCCACGATCAAGTCCTCGTCAATCACCATACCCGACACGTTGCCCTCCGCGTCCGGCGCTTCGTACGCGATGAGCCCGAGGTCAGCTGTTGCGTAAGTTTGCGTGCCGACGATGCCGCGCGTTTTCAGCATTTCGCGCAATTGCGGCGGAAAATATTCGCCTGACACTGACGCGCGTTTCAACGACGTGATCGGCGTGCCCAGCTCGTCTGCTTTTTCCAGCAAAATGCGCAAAAACGACGGCGTGCCGGTGTAGGCCGTCGGCTGCAAATCCAGCATCGCCGCAATCTGCTGCTCGGTGTTGCCTACGCCTGCCGGAAACACCGTGCAGCCCAGTGCGACGGCACCCGCATCCATGATCCAACCGCCCGGCGTCATGTGATAGCTGAACGTGTTGTGTACCAAATCCCCCGCGCGAAAGCCCGCCGCGTAAAGCGCACGAGCGGTTCGCGCATAAGCCGCCGAACCATGACCCTCCGGCTCATAGATCGGGCCGGGGGAAGCGAACACGCGAGCTGCCTTGCCTGCCTGAGCATTCCAACCGGCAAATCCCAGCGCCGAATAACCGCCAAACGGATCGCCCTTTGCCGCGCGCGAAGCCTGCTGCTGCTCAAGCAATTCGCCCTTGCGAATCACGGGAAGCTTTGCGAGCGCGGCGCGAGAAGTTACGTTTGCGGGGTCAACGCTCGCGAGTGATTTTGCGAAGGCCGTGGTGGCCGTTTTGGCGTGCGCGATCTGCTTGCTTAGCTTCGAAAAAAGATCGCTCTCGCGGTCGGTGGGAGAACGTGTTTCGCGGGGATCGGGGAAGGTGGGCATGGTGGCAATGACAGAAGTGTGCAGTTAGACCTGATGTTACAAGTGCGCAAGTCACGCAGGCTTGCATGCGCATTTTTCACTAGTGTCAACGCTTGCTCTGCTAGAACTACGGATAAGTTTCTATTGTCAATTCTTTCGAATGCCGCGCATTGCCGTCGTTTTCTTTTCAGCCATCGGTGCCACTGCGAAGCTCGCGGACGCGGTCTGTTTAGGTGCCGCCGAGTTCGCTGAGCCGGTCTTACACCGAATTCACGGCCACGAAATCATTGAAGGCAGATTTCGCAACGAAGTCATGTTGCAGTCGCTGGACGAATCAGACGCAATCTTGTTCGGCAGCCCTACTTACATGGGCGGCCCTGCTGCTCAGTTCAAGGCGTTTGCCGACGCTTCGAGCGACCGTTGGTCAGAAGGGCGATGGCGGCACAAGGTCGCAGCCGGATTCACAACCGGCACCTGCGCCAACGGCGACCAGGGCCACACACTCGCCTACTTCTCTATTCTCGCTGCACAACACGGCATGATCTGGTGCAATCTCGACATCCCTTGCGGCCATGACGCGCAGGGCCGCAACCGTCTGGGCACGCAACTTGGCGTTGCCAGTCAGACCATTGATAACGACTTGTTGACATCGGATCTGCTGACAGCGACGCATCTTGGCCGACAGGTCGCGCTACTCGTTGACCGATTGAGTGGAAACAAGATCGCGACTGCACAACTTTCGCCCGATCACTCATGATTACCATTGCACCCGTCTCCCGCGCACAACTTCCTGAGCTGCTGCGCTTACTCGAAGCTAAAGCAGACTTCGACGGCGCACGGCACAAGTTGCGCGCGAATCTGTGCAATCTGGAGCAGGAGCTGTTTTCTGCGAATCCCCGCGTCAAGGCACTCCTCGCGACGCGTGACGGCACAGTCGTCGGCATGGCCACCTACCACGCGATCTTCTCCTCCTTTCTCGTGCGCCCCGGCATCTGGCTTGACGACCTGTACGTCGATTCAGCACACCGAAAGATCGGCGTTGGCGAAGCACTCCTGAGCTCGCTCTGTGGTGAGGCGCTAACAAATGGCTGCGCGCGCATCGACTGGATCGTCAATGCCTCCAATGACAATGGTCTCGGCTTCTACGCCCGCATGGGCGCGCAGGTCTTCGCCTCTGGTCGCCTTGTGCGACTGGACGAGGACGCCATTCGTGCACGGGTCACTTCAACGCTACCGTCGCGCTAACCTCAATCGCCTGAGCCAGTAGCGGCGATTTTTTTGGCGTAAAGCGAGCGTGGGCTGCACAATTTGCGGTCGGTGGCTACCCCAACCGATCTAGCGCCGCATTAAAGCGATCCAGCGCCGAATGCAGCGCATCAAGCTCGTTCGCGCCGATTGCGGCGACGATGTCGTTGTGTGCAACCTCAACCTCACGATTGATCCTCCTGTGTAGCGTCTTGCCTGATCGGGTGAGGCGCACCACGCTTCGACGCTGATCGGCGGCGTGACTGAGTCGAGCGATCCAATCCAGCTCTTCCATGCGTGCCAGTATCCCCGTCAGGCTTGGTTTCAGGATCACACAGCGCTGCGCAATTTCGCCCGGTGCCATTTCACCTGCAGCGGCTAGCGCGCGCAAGATGCGCCACTGCTGTTCGGTAATGTTGTGGTTGGCGAGAATCGGTCTGAAGTACAGCATGAAGCGCTCGCGTGTCGCCAGCAGCTCAAGCGCCAGATGGCGGCGGTGCGTGCGCAGCGCGTCAGATGACCGCGGCTCCTTAACGATGCGCGGTGCTAGCGCTGCGGTAACAGCAGATGGCAAGGGAAATCTCCCGGTTTGGTGGTGGCGACGACTTCGCAACGCGGACGTGCAAAATTTGACAGAACTCTTCACTATAGTTAATATGTTAACCAAAGTGACCTCCTCGTCAAACTTACTTAATCAACCCACCCGCGAATCAATCAAGGAGCTGTCCGTGGCAATCAATCGTCGTGAATTTATGCAGAGCGGCAGCGCGCTCGCCGTGCTGTCTGCGCTGGGCGTCGTGACTCGCGCTGAGGCGCAGGCCATCGACACGTTAAAGATCGTTACCGGCTTTGCTGCCGGTGGAACGTCAGACACCACCTGTCGTCGCCTTGGCGAAAAACTGCGCGGCACTTACGCCAAAAACACGGTGGTTGAAAACCGAACCGGTGCGGGCGGGCAGATTGTGATTCAGAGCTTGAAGACCGCCGCGCCCGACGGCACGACACTAATGCAAACGCCGATGTCGATGCTCGGCATCTACCCGCACATTTACAAAAAATTGCCCTACGATCCGGTTGCCGATGTGGTGCCCGTGTCGCTGGCCTGCGTGTTTGATTTCGCGCTCGCGGTCGGCCCGGCAGTTCCTGCCAGCGTGACCAACGTTAACCAGTTCATCGCGTGGTGCAAGGCGAATCCGTCCGGGGCCAACTTCGGCTCACCTGCCGCAGGCTCGGTACCGCATTTCGTCGGCGCGCTTCTGTCGCGTGCGACCGGTGTTGATCTCAAGCACGCGCCCTATCGCGGCACTCAACCCGCAATCGTTGACATGCTGGGCGGCAATATCTCTGCTGTGTCTGGCCCTGTGGGAGAGTTTTCGCAACACGTCATTGGCGGAAAAATCCGTCTGCTGGCGACCTCTGGCGCAAGCCGCAACAAGTTCGCGCCGATGATCGCAACCTACGCGGAGCAGGGCTTCAAGGAGCTGACGTTTAGTGAATGGTTCGGTCTGTATACGGTTGCAAAGACGCCAGCCGACATCGTGCAGCGCATGAACGCGGCGTGCCGAGAGGCCATCGCGTCGAAAGAGGTGATCGATGGTCTCGCCGCGTTCGGTCTTGATGCGCAGTCGTCAACGCCCGCCGAACTCGCCGCAATGTTGAAGGTTGATACCGACCGCTGGGGCCCGCTGGTCAAGGCGATTGGCTTCACCGCCGACGCGTAGCTCGAGAAAATACCGCTTATCGTACGCTTCTGTCCAAGGCTTCACTCGGACTGGGTAGATTCACATGAACATCAATACGCTGCAAAATACCTTCGCCGGTCGGCTCATCACCGATGTTGCCGACATGCAGCCGTTCGTGGTCGACTGGCGCAATCGCTGGCACGGCAAAGCCCTCGCCGTGGCGCAACCGGATACGACCGAAGACGTGGCCGCCGTCGTGCGTTGGTGCGCAGCGCACAACGTACCGGTCGTGCCGCAGGGAGGCAACACCGATATGTCGGGCGCGTCGGTGCCGGACACCTCGGGCAACGCCATCGTGCTGTCGCTATCAAAGCTCAATCGTGTACGCAATGTCGACGTGCTGAACAACACCATGACCGTGGAGGCGGGCTGCATTTTGCAAACGCTGCAAGGCGTGGCGCAGGACCACGGACGACTGTTTCCACTGTCGCTCGCGGCTGAGGGCTCATGCATGATTGGCGGCAATTTGTCGACCAACGCAGGCGGTGTGGCCGTGCTGCGTTATGGCAATGCGCGCGAGCTGTGTTTGGGGCTGGAGGTGGTCACCGCACAGGGCGAAATTTGGAACGGCCTGCGCGGTTTGCGCAAGGACAACACCGGTTACGACCTGCGCGATTTGTTCATTGGTGCCGAGGGCACGTTGGGCGTGATCACTGCGGCAACCCTCAAGTTATTTCCGTTGCCCGTCGCGAAAATCACGGCGTGGACGGCGGTGGCAAGCCTCCATGACGCGATGAATTTGTTGCAACTTGCGCAGGCGAAGTTAGGCGCGCGGCTGACCGCGTTCGAGCTCTTAACGCCGGCTTGCGTCGAGATACTGATCGAGCAATTGCCGCATCTGCGCTGGCCGCTTGCTGAGCGCAACACCCATGCCGTGTTGCTGGAGCTGTCCGATCTTGATAGCGAAGCCGCAGGCCGCGCGTCGCTTGAAGCCATGCTCGAAAGCGCGCTGGAATCGGGGCTGGTGACGGACGCAGCGATTGCTTTGAACCTCGCGCAGTCACGCGAATTTTGGAGCCTGCGCGAACACATGACCGAGGCACAGCAGCGTGCAGGCAAAAATATTAAGCACGACATCTCAATCCCGATATCGCGTATCGCTGATTTTGTGGCGCAGACCGACTTTGAGATCACCCAGCAGTTTCCCGGCGTGCGCATGATTGTGTTCGGCCATTTGGGCGACGGGAATTTGCACTACAACGTGTCGCCGCCCAAGGGTACGCTAGGCGAAAATTTTGCCGAGATTGAAGCGGCGGTGAATCACGTGGCGCACAACGCGGTGCATGCGTTCGGCGGCTCCGTGTCTGCCGAACACGGCCTAGGCGTGCTGCGCCGCGAAGAGGCGGCGCGGTTTAAATCCCCGGTGGAGCTAGCAATGTTGGGTGCCATAAAAAAAGCGCTCGATCCGCAAGGCATTATGAATCCGGGCAAGGGATTGCCATTGTGATCGCGGCTGTTCCGATTATCGGTAACGCGCGTTTTACTGGCGATCCACATCACATAGGGTGCGCTCCGCGCACCATCACACCCGCGGAAGGGGCATTTACCGTTGGTGCGCGGAGCGCACCCTATAAAACCGTGGCCCGAGACCGCGCAGTGGTGACGAGGAAGTGAATTGAATTCTCAGGCATCAATAAATGTGGGCAAGCACGTTGTTTCGCCGCATCATTACATCAACGGCGCACGCGTCACATCGAGTGAGTCGTTCGAGGTGTTTTCCCCGATTGACCGGCACGTACTCGGCAACGTCGCCCTTGGTCTGCCTGAACATGTTGATGCGGCAGTAGCTGCGGCGCAAAACGCGTTTCCGGCATGGTCAGCATTGAGCGCAGCGACACGTCGCGACTACCTGCTTGCCTTCGCCGTCGAAATCGGCAAACGCAAGGACGCGTTCTGCGAGGTTGAATCGACCGATGCGGGTTTGCTTTTGTCGCGCATGCAGCATGGCGTGGTGCCGCGTGTGATGTTGAATCTCACGTATTTCGCCGATCATGCGTTGACATTGCAGGATCGCACCATTGAGACCGAGCAGGCGACACATCATGTGCGCCACGACCCAGCGGGTGTGTGCGCGATCATCACGCCATGGAATGCGCCGCTGATGCTCACCACGTGGAAGCTTGGCCCCGCGCTCGCTTCCGGCAATACGGTGGTTATCAAACCGCCTGAGTGGGCACCGCTCACCAGCTCGTTGCTCGCCGATTGCGCACATGCGGCCGGTCTGCCACCGGGTGTGGTGAATATCGTTCAGGGGACAGGTGCTGTGACCGGCGCGGCGTTGGTCGCTGACAAGCGGCTGTCGCGAATTTCGTTCACGGGCTCAGTGCCGACCGCAAAGCTGATCGCTGCTGCGGCTGCAGCGAATCTCACGCCGTGCAGTCTTGAACTTGGCGGCAAGTCACCGTTCATCGTATTGGCCGACGCTGACCTTGATGCGGCTGCCGCGTGTGGTGCGCTGATGTATCGCAACGCCACGCAGGTGTGCCTCGCGGGCACGCGCTTTCTCGTGCATGCATCGGTGCGCGATGCGTTTGTTGCGAAGATGCGTGCCATCGTTGAGCGCTTGATCGTAGGTGATCCGCGTGACGCGGCGACCGAGGTTGGCCCGATCATTCATCCGAAACAGGTGGAGCGCGTCGCAGGGTTTGTGGAAAGCGCCAAAGCGGCGGGAGCGGAGGTACTGTGGGGCGGAGCGAGGCACGCGCAAGGTGAGCTGTACTTTCAGCCGACGATGCTCGCCAACGTTGCGCAGGATTCAGAGATCGTGCAGAACGAGGTCTTTGGGCCAGTGTTGACGTTGCAGACATTTGTGTCCGATGAGGAATTGATCGCAATGGCTAATGGCACGGACTATGGCCTTGGTGGCGTTTGCTATGGCGAAGCGGAGCACGCAAAGGCGGTTGCGGAGCAGGTGCGCACGGGCTTTATCTGGGTCAACAGTTTCGGAATTCGCGATCTCGCTGCGCCGTTTGGTGGCTGCAAGCGTTCGGGTATTGGTCGCGAAGGGGGCGTTTGGAGCTTTGAATTTTTCTGCGATGTGAAGGACGTGGTGGTGCCGAAGAAGCCCTTCGTTCCGAGCTTTGCTCATCGGTAGAGACGTATGGGTCAAATCGTAGGCGCGGCCATCGTGTCGCATCACCCCGGTCTATTTCAGAGCGATGAATTTCGCGTGAAGATGGGCGATGGCGCAGACTCGGATTTGATTCCCGGTTACGACCGTTTGCGCGCAAAGATCGACGAGGTCAAGCCGACCACGCTGATGATTTTTGACACACACTGGTTCACCACGGGCTTTCATCTGATCGACGGTGGCGAGCAGTATTCCGGTGACTATATTTCGGATGAAATGCCCTGGTATCTGTACGGGCAGAAATATTCGTATCGTGGCAATCCGGCGCTTGCGCAGTTGATTGAGAAAGTCGCGATTGAACGTGACGTGGCGTCGAAAGCGATCTTTGAGCCCACCCTGCCGCGCCACTACGCAACGATCAACGTCGTGAAAAAACTCTGTCATGACGAGAAGGTCGTGACGGTCAGCACCTGCCAGAACTGCCAGCCGAAGCACTATCTCGAATCGGGCAGCGTGATTGGTGAGGCTATCGCGCGTAGCGATGAGCGCGTCGTAGTGCTTGCTTCGGGCGCACTGTCACACAAGTTCAACGAGATTGACTGGGTGCAAAAGCATCCGCGTATCTATCACGAGACAAACGTTTCGCGCGATGCCAATATCGCAGCAGACAAAGAGGCGATTGTGCTGTTCGAGCAGGGTCGTCACGCAGACATTTTGGCGCAGTGGGACACACGCTATCGCCCGTTGCCGTGGGAAGGTTTTGGAGGTCACTACCTGCAAATGGTCGGCGCACTCGGCGGCGCGAAATGCACGGCCAAGGCCACCCGCATGTCCGATTACGAAAACGCGCGGGGCACCGGGAACATTCACCTCTGGTTTGATCTTCCTGATACAGAAACGTAGCGCGTCACGTGTAGGCTGGGTCCGGACCCAGCACCCCCGATCAATGTTGTCCTGTGGCTGGGTTTTCAACCTAGCCTACGACGACGATTGGCAACTGACCCAAGTACAAAAGTGAACGAAAGCCTATGAGCATCTACGAATTTCCGTTCAAAGAACTGCCCGCGATTCTGTGCGGCCCGCGCGTGGAGCGCCGTCGCGTGCTGTGGCATGGCAGCGCGTACTGGACGACGGTGCAGGACGACGGGTCGCTGCGCCTTGATGATGGACGCACTGCCCACGTTGAAGAGGTTGTTCATCTTCCTCCCTGCGAACCCACAAAAATCATCTGTGTGCATCTGAGCTACAGCTCGCGCGGCATCGAGACGCGCAACAAGGCCAAACCGACAGAGACGCCGACTTATTTCACCAAACCACCGACCGCGCTCAACGGTCACGGTGGCGAGCTAGTGAAACCCGCCGATTGCCAGTACCTCAATTACGAAGGCGAATTTGCGGTCGTGATCGGCAAGGTTTGTCGCAATGTGGTGCCTGATGAAGCCTGGGACTACATGGCCGGATTTGCGCCCGCGCTCGACATGGGTTTGCAGGATTTTCGCGATACCGATCAGGGCTCGATGCTGCGCGTCAAGGGCGCGGACGGCATGTTGCCGATCGGGCCGGGGCTGGTGAGTGGCGTCAACATTTGTGAGCAGACGTTGCGCACCTATCGCAACGGATTGCTGGTGCAGGAAGCGCGCATCGGCGACGAGATGATCTGGGGGCCGCACTACATGGTGGCCGACATTGCGCGACACATCACGCTGATGCCGGGCGACGTGGTGCTCACGGGCACACCGTGTCACTCGCGGTCGGTCGATGCGGGTGATCTGGTGGAAGTGGAAATCACCGGGCTGGGTCGTCTCGCGAGTCGGGTGGTTGCCGGGCCTGTGCCACGCGCGGCCGCGCTTGGAGTCGGTCACCTGCCGACCGATAGTCCGGAGGTGCGTCGTGTGGCGCGGGGGTTTGATGAGCGCGTGCCGCAGCATTTCAGGGACAACTATCGTGCTGCGGCCAGCGCAAGGAAGGCGGGCGAATGATGGCGTTGTCCGAACAAACCGTCAAAGCGCTGGCCGTTGAACTAGACCAGGCCGAGCAGACGCGAACGCAGGTCGAACATTTCTCGCGCCGCTATCCCGAGATGACAGTGGACGACGGCTACGCGATCCAAAAAGCGTGGGTCGCACTCAAGTGCGTAGCGGGCCGAAAAATCGTGGGTCACAAGATCGGACTGACGTCGCGCGCGATGCAGATGGCAGCCCAAATCACCGAGCCCGACTTCGGCGCGCTGCTCGATGACATGGTGTTTGCGCCCGGCGACATTCCGTTTCAGCGCTTCATAGCGCCGATGGCGGAGGTCGAACTGGCCTTTGTGCTCAACCGCGATTTGAGCGGGCCTAACGTCACGATGGATGAGGTGATGCGCGCGACCGAATACGTGGTGCCTGCGATAGAAATTATCGACGCCCGCATCGAACGGCAGGATCGCACGACCAAGATCATGCGTCGCGTGTTCGACACGATCTCCGATAACGCGGCGAACGCAGGCATCGTGCTCGGCGCGCATCGCGTGAAGGCCGATGCGCTCGATTTGCGCTGGACGGGTGCGATCATGAGCAAGAATGGTGTCGTCGAGGAAACGGGTCTAGCAGCGGGTGTGCTCGGGCATCCGGCGATTGGCATTGCGTGGCTTGCGAACAAATTGTCCGTGCATGGTGAATCGTTGGTCGCTGGTGAAATCCTGCTGGCGGGGTCGTTCACGCGACCGGTGTTGGCGGTGGTTGGTGACAAATTCAGTGTCGATTACGGTGCTACGTTGGGTGTTATTGATTTTCAGTTTGTGTGACGCTGGAGTTCTGCTCCCCTCACGTGCGTGCGTAGGATGGGTGGAGCGAAGCGATACCCATCAACTCGTGAGGCGACACACGAGCCTTAGCGGCCGGCGGGTTACGCGGCACGCATGCATCGGCGTTGCTCGACGTGCCGAGCAAACGTGCCACTAACCCACCCTACGTTACTGAAGGAGTTTGAATGAAAGTATGTGTAGTAGGCGCAGGCGCCATCGGCGGCTGGATGGGTGTGAAGCTCGCGAAGGCGGGACACGCGGTGAGCGTGCTCGCACGTGGCGCGACGCTTGCTGCGATTGTTCAGAACGGATTGCAACTGATCGCGGGTGGCGAGACGTTATCTGTGTCCGTGAAAGCGGCAGCGACAACAAACGAGCTCGACACACCCGACCTGCTCATCATCGCCGTGAAAGCGCCTGGCCTGCGCGACGCTGCGCTCTCCGTCAAATCACTGATCGGGTCGAACACCCTCGTGCTCACCGCCATGAACGGCGTGCCCTGGTGGTTCTTTGATCGTGCGAATCGTCCGCTGGCAGGTACGAAGCTCGCGACGATTGATCCGACCGATGAAATCGCAGCGAGCATCCCAGTGGGCAAAGTGATCGGTTGTGTGGTGCATGCGGCATGCAGTGTCGATGCGCCCGGTGTGATTCGGCACAAAATGGGTCAGCGGCTGATCATCGGCGAGCCGGGTGGCGGTGAATCAGCGCGGCTAAAGGCACTGCACGAAACGCTGGACGCCGCCGGTTTCGAGCCCGAAACGAGCGCCGACATTCAGCGCGATGTGTGGTTCAAGCTGTGGGGCAACATGACGATGAACCCCGTGTCCGCGCTGACTGGTGCGACAACCGACAAGATTCTCGACGACCCTTTGACGCGCGAATTTTGCTCAGCCGTGATGCGCGAGGCACAGGCTATCGGCAACCAGATCGGCATCCCGATTGAGCAAACACCGGAGCAGCGACATGAAGTCACACGCAAACTCGGTGCGATGAAAACCTCCATGTTGCAGGACGTGGAGGCGGGCAGAGGAATCGAGCTCGACGCGCTGGTGTCGGCGGTGGTAGAGATTGGGCAGAGGGTTAATGTGGCAACGCCCTACACCGAGGCGATGCTCGGATTGACGCGATTGATGGCAAGAGAGCGCGGGCTATATTGAGTGCAAGCGGGCTGCCTTTTTCCGGGACTTATGAAGTTGTAGGAACGGCGCAAGCCGCGATGATTTGGGTTACCCGACCATTTTCGCGGCCCTTCGACTGTGCTCAGGAGAGCCTTGCGCCGCCCCTACAAAATTTGCGCGCGATTTCTGAGCGCAAATTGTCATCATTGGATTGGTAAGTGACTACCGAGAAAATGGCATCGCCTGCCAATCAGCTTTTCCTTGTGTGCCAGCGGCTACTTGGGCTAAACGTCGAAATGACGTTAAAGCGACTTACAAATAAAGCTGAGTTAAACCACGAACAGTCGCACTTAGGTTTTAGGAGGGATGAAGAGAAGCGAAGCGCTACCCTTTAGTTTCTTGAAGACGAAAGGACGGTGTTTATGGCTTTCTTCACCCCAGAGAAGAGGATACAGCTTGAG
>JANNYE010000150.1:0-20197 GCA_031409935.1 Burkholderiales bacterium
AACTTCGAGCACATGATGCCCACACCGATACAGGCACCGATAGCGCCGAGGCCAACGATCAAGCCAATAGCGATGGCGGTGTAGCCCTGAACAGAGGCCAGGATTGCGATTTTTTGGAGAGCTTCCATGATTTTTCCTAAATGTAGAAAGTGACAGTATCGAAAGTGAAGTAACTAAGGTGACAAAAAATATTAGTGATGTTCGTGCGCCATCGCAAGATACACGGCGGTCAACATCATGAAGATAAACGCTTGCAATGCAACGATCAGAATGTGGAAGATCGCCCAGCCCGCGTGCAGCAAACCACCGACGATTGCCCCGCCGATGCCAACGAAACTGAGCATGGCAATCAGCAAAAAGATGATTTCGCCCGCATACATATTCCCGTACAACCGCAATGCGAGCGAGAGCGGCTTGGAGACCAGCTCAATCAACTGGAACAAGAAGTTAAACGGCGCGAGGATGATCATGCCGAAAATATTTTTTGTAGCAAACGGCGTGCAGAACAACTCGTGCGCGTAGCCACCGAAGCCCTTGGCCTTGATGCTGAAAAAGATGACCAAGCCGATGACCGTGAGCGAGAGCGCCAAGGTGGTGTTCATGTCGCTGGTGGGCACCGGCTTCCAATGGTCGAATCCAATGGCATGCATGCCTGCCGCGAACCAGTCGATGGGCAAAAAGTCCATCGCGTTCATCATGAGAACCCACACGAAAATCGTGAGCGACAGACCGACGACAAACTTGCGGTCACCGTGGGTGAAGATGTCTTTAACCTGCGTATCAATGAAGTCGTAAAGCAATTCAAAAAACGCCTGTGCCTTGCCGGGCACGCCCGTTACGACTTTGCGCGAGATCATGTACAGCATGCCGAACGCGAACAGACCGAGCACCATTGACGTCACAACGGTGTCGACGTGCAACGTCCACGTGTCTTCGCCAATACGGAAGCGCTGCACCAGATTGGTCAGGTGATGCTGGATGTATTCGGTGGGCGATTGCGCGCCAGCGCTTGCGTCGGCCATAGTGTTCTCGTATTACGTCTTGTGCGTCAGTTGTTTTGCTTCGTGCCGCTGTTAGCGCGAACGAATAAAGCCGCTCGCCATGCCAATAACGTCACCAAAAATGTCGTAAACATCGCCGGGATAACCAGCGCATCGTAGAACTTTATGATTACACCGAGCTGAACCCCGATGAACACAAGCTTTACGATCTCCGCCCGCAGAATCGGCCATAAGCCCGCACCCGTCGAGTGGATCAAACCAAAATTTGCCACGAACACGTAGATCAGCGAGGCGAAGACGTTGGTCAAGCCGCCCAAAATGGCGGAAACCGCTCCATGCTCCCCCGAGATGAACCCTGCGATCACAGCGAACCCGGCAGTGATGCCCAACTGCCAATACAGCATGCGGACAATGGCCGGGTTTTGCAGACTGATTTCACTCAACATGGGCGCAAACTAAAAGAGATTTCCATCACGATGCGCGCTAATTTTCCAGCGCTCACGGGTTTATGTAGTTTCTTGTAGCTGGCTCAATTGCGTGATGCCAATCCAACAAAGCCCATGATTATAGTCATTCTCGGCGATATGTTGCAACGCACAAATACAAGAAAAATGAGGTCGTCAGATGGTGCTTGCCAACAGCTTTTGTGTGAAAGCTCGAATTTAAAAGGTATTAAGCGGTATTTTGACTAATTGTCGACTTGTAACTAATTCGAGCTTGAGCCCAACATAAACAAGGCTTTCACCTAAAAGTCATATCCGACTTGGCGCGTTCCAGCTATGTGGCAAGCGCACCATCCCCAGTTCACGCGAGTCGCCCGGCACGATGAAATTGCGCTCTACCGTGTCGTAGAGGCGCATGCCTTCCGGGTCGAGAGCATGAGCGCGTAGCGTGTATGCGCCTGGCAGCAAACGCCAGTCGGTGAAAGTGAGCGCGAACTCAAAATGATCGTGGTCAGATTTCGTTGGCGCGCTCTGGTCGATCTCAGACGTGGTGCCATACACCGGGCTGCCGTCCATGCGCACGATGCCGATGGCGACCTGCGGACAGCGACCGTCGCGGCTTTTAAGCCGACCCTGCACCGACATACCCTGCGCGTCGCAATGTTCAATACGCAGATTGACCACGGCATATTGGCCGAGAGCCGAGGTGTCGGTCGCCAGCAGGGCTTGCTTCGCGCCGACCTGTTTGGCCTCATGAAATGCTTGATACGCAACCGCCACATCGCTGCTGCTGCCCACCATTCGCATGCCGCCGTGGTCGAGCCACACCGCGCGTTGCGTCAACTTTTTGACGTGGTACAGCGAGTGCGAAACGAGCAGCAGCGTGCCGCCCTCAGCGAGGTAGCGCTCCATCCAGGCGATGCATTTGTTCTGAAAAGATTCGTCGCCGACAGCGAGCACCTCGTCGGTGATTAACAAATCGGGATTCAATGCCGTGACCAGCGCAAAGCCTAGCCGCACGATCATGCCCGACGAATACGTTTTGATCGGTGCATCGATGTGTTCGCCAATATCGGCGAAGGCAATGATTTCACCAAGCTTGGCATCGAACGCTGCCCCCGCTAATCCTTGCAAAGCCGCCGCGAGCTTGAGATTTTCGCGACCCGTGTATTCAGGGTGAAAACCGGCACCGAGCTCTAGCAGCGCGCCGACCGTGCCGACGCGGGTGACATTGCCTTGACTCGGTTGCAACACGCCCGCGATGATTTTTAACAGCGTCGACTTACCTGCACCGTTCTCGCCGACTAGCGAAAATGATTCGCCTCGGCGCACGTGAAAATCGATGTCTTTCAGCGCCTTAAAACCCTCCGTCTGCGGTCGCGCAAAGGCCACTCGCAGCAGCGCGGCAAGCCCCGCGCCGTGACGGCCGATTTTGGGAAACGTTTTGCTGACGTGGTTGATAGTGAGCAGGATTTCGCTCATGGCGTCGTCGTTCCTGCGCAGGCAGGTACCCAGCGGCTTGGGTTGCACTTGATAGTCACTAGGCCCCAGCCTTCGCTGGGGCGACGAAATAGGGGCGACAACGTGCTCATAAATAATCATCCACGTGCGGTGCAACACGCTTGAAAAATAAGTAGCCGAGCACGGCGATCAGCGCGCCGCCTGCAAGCAAATACACATCCATCAACACGAAGCCTGCGCCCGCGAGGTAGGTGTCGTGCATGCGCGAGATGACTTGCGTAAACGGGTTGGCGAGCACGGCGTCGCGATACGCCTCGGGGATCGAATCGAGGCCATATTGAATGCCGCACACAAACGACAGCAGCATGAAGATCGGGCCCAGCATGCCCTCAATGTCGCGCACCAGAATCTGCGCGGTGGACACGATCCACGCAAGGCCTAGTGCGGCGAGAAAAAATGCAATCCATGCAGGCAGTGAGAACACGATCCCGCTTAAAAACAATGAGTAGCCAAGCGCCTTGAACAAAACTACGATGACCGTCAACGCCAACCAGTTCAGTGCAAAGGTGACGATCACGGTAGACAGCGGCACATAGGCGCGCGGCAGCGCTGTTTTGGTGATGAGCGATGCCTGCGCAAGCAGGCTGGTGGCACCGCGCGACACGCTTTCGGCAAACGCCAACCACGGCCACAAACCCACCGCCAAGAAGGCCACAAAACTGTCGCCATATTGCGCTGGTACTGCCGCCCGCATGAACAGGCCGAACACCAATGCGTACACGCCGAGTGACAACAACGGCTGCGCCAACCACCAAACGGGCGACAGCGCGCCACCGAGAAAACGATTTTTGATTTCGCGCTCGAATAGCGCGCGGAAAAGTGGGTTAATCATTCGCGACCCAAAACCGCCAACACTTCATCCGCCAGCGCCTGATTCGCCGCCGCCACAATCGTGCCGTCGCTAGCAATGGTCAGCGCCCGCCCCGACCAGTCGCAGGCCACGCCGCCCGCCTCAACAATCGGATTGACCACAGCGGCAAAGTCCACCGTCTTCAAAGCCATCTCGACGACGACATCAACATGACCGGACGCGAGCAGCGCATAGTTGTAACAATCGCCGCCGTAGTACACCCCTTTGCACGCCGCCTGCAAGCGAGCGAACGTTGCTTCGGCTCCGCGAAAAATGTCCGGCGAGGTGGTGAGCACAATCGTTTCGGCCAACGACTTTTGCGTGCCGCGAACGCGTGCCACGCGACCATTGAACGTGGCACCCAACCCCTTTACGCCAATCCAGCGCTCGTCGATAATCGGCTGATCAATCACCCCAATCACCGGATCGCCACGATGCGTCAATGCGATCAGCGTGCCGAACTGGGGCTTGCCGCAGGTGAAGGCTTTGGTGCCATCAATCGGGTCGATCACCCACACCCATTCGGCGTCTAAATTCGTGTCGTCATGCTCTTCGCCAAGCACGCCGTGCGTTGGATAAACGCACGCAATCTCTTCGCGAATGCGCGTCTCAATCTCCATGTCGGCCAGCGTCACCGGCGTAGCGTCGGGCTTGTCGATTACTTTGAGATCGGAGCGGAAATAGCGTTGCGCAATCGGCCGCGCAAGGTCGGTCAGATGCGCCGCAAAGGCACTGTAAAGAGAAAAGTCATGCATATCGACGATAATTTTCGCTGATTCACTGACCCTGTGGGAGCGGTTCCACCGCGACAGGCCTCCATGTCAGGCAAATCAATCGCGGTAAAACCGCTCCCACAATCGCTTTTCACAAAGGAAACACCCCATGACCATCAAAATTGGCGACAGCCTCCCCGCCGCAACGCTCACCGAATCAGCCGGTCAGGACGAGGCTAAAAACTGCCCGATGCCACCGGCACCAGTGGACATTGCAGCGCTCGCTGCGGGTAAAAAAATCGTGATCTTCGGCCTGCCCGGTGCGTTCACGCCTACCTGCTCGGCGCAGCATGTGCCCGGTTACGTCAAACATTACGACGCGCTCAAAGGCAAAGGCGTGGATGAGATCATCTGCATGGCGGTCAACGACGGCTTCGTGATGGGAGCCTGGGGCCAGACGCAACAGGTCGAGGGCAAAGTGCGGATGATGGGCGACGGCTCGGCCGCGTTCACCAAGGCGCTTGGGCTTGAACTCGACCTCACCGCCAAAGGCATGGGCGTGCGCTGCCAGCGCTTCTCCCTGCTGGTTGAAAACGGCGTGGTCAAGCAGGTCAACGTCGAGGGCGTCGGCCCAGCGAACTGCTCGTATGCCGAGAACATGCTGGCGCAGCTAGGCTAGTCGGCTAGCCCAAAAAGCCATGCGCCACCTCAGAGGTGGCGCATCGCCCGTCCTAGTCCAAGATTCACGACGAAGCCATTGACCAAGCCTCCGAAGAACGATCTTGGTTGGTATCAATTTGAGGTGGGTTGAAACCCACCCTACAGCAACACGATATCGTATTTCTCCTGTGCGTAGCCGGTCTCCACCAGCAACGAAACCGGCTTGCCAATCTCTACTGACAACTGCGCCAGCGTTGCCGATTCGTCGTCCAGAAACAAGTCAATGACAGCTTGTGAGGCGAGGATTCTGAACTCCCGTGGATTGAATTGTTTCGCCTCCCGCATGATCTCGCGCAGGATTTCGTAGCAGACGGTTTGAGCGGTTTTTATTTCGCCTCGGCCCTGACAGGTTGGGCAGGTTTCGCAGAGCACGTGGCCTAGTGACTCGCGCGTGCGTTTGCGCGTCATCTCGACCAAACCCAGGTGCGTGAAGCCGTTCACGGTGAGGCGCGTGCGGTCGGTGGAGATGGCAAGATTTAACGCTTCAAGCACGGCTGCGCGATGCTCAGGCAGGTCCATGTCGATGAAGTCGATGATGATGATGCCGCCTAAATTTCTAAGACGCAGTTGCCGCGCGATGGTTTGCGCGGCCTCTAGATTGGTCTTGAAAATCGTGTCGTCGAACGAGCGCACGCCAACGTAGCCGCCGGTGTTGACATCGATGGTGGTGAGTGCTTCGGTTTGATCGACGATGACGTAGCCGCCGCTTTTTAAGTCCACCCGCCGATGCAGCGCGCGTTCGATCTCTTGCTCCACGCCGTACATGTCGAACAGCGGGCGCGCGGCCTGATGCAATCGCACACGATCGGTGAGCGCGGGGGCGTAGCGTTCGGCGAACGTGGTCATCGCCGCGCAGGCACCGGCTGCATCGACGAAAATGCGTTGCGTGTCTTCGCTGGCGAAGTCGCGCAACACGCGCTCGGCGAGGGTCAAATCTTGATGAATCAGCGTGCCCGATTTTGTTGATTTGGAGCGGGCTTGCACGTCGGCCCAGAGCATTGTCAGGTATTCAACGTCGCGCGCCAGATCGCGCTCAGTTGCCTTCTCGGCGACAGTACGAATGATGAAGCCGCCATGCGGCACCGGGTTGCCCGCCCCAGTCGGCGCAGAGTTGCCAGTGCCATTTGGCACGTTGGGCACGTTCGGCGGCAACAGCTTGGTCAGCGTGTCTTTCAGCAGCGTGCGCTCGGCCTCGTCTTCGATGCGTTGCGAGATGCCGATGTGCGAATCTTGCGGCAGATGCACGAGCAATCGTCCCGCGAGCGAAATCTGCGTTGACAGCCGCGCGCCCTTGGTTCCAATTGGGTCTTTGATCACCTGCACGATGAGCGATTGCCCTTCGTGCAAAATCTTTTCGATGGGCTTTGGCGTGACCTCAGGCGAGTGTTGCGCTTGCCGGAATTCCCAGATGTCGGCAACGTGCAAAAACGCGGCCCGCTCCAGCCCGATTTCGATAAACGCGCTTTGCATGCCGGGCAATACTCGGGCAATACGACCGAGGTAGATGTTGCCAACCAGACCACGATGGGTTGCGCGCTCGATGTGCAATTCTTCAATCACGCCATGATCAAGGACGGCCACCCGCGTCTCTCGCGGCGTGACGTTGATCAGAATCTCTTCAGCCATAGGGACGGCTTTCGCTTAAATTTCTATTGTGTTCACCGCTGCGCACCATGCCTGCCTAGCGGCGAAATCATCAGAAACTTTGCAGTCGATTGGTAGCGGCCGCGAGAGCCGCGATCCTCTGCTGTAAACCCATCGCTGCCCTTCGACTGTGCTCAGGAGTTCCTTTCGCCGCTCCTACGGTAACCAAGCCTAGCAGCCTGTCGGACTTGAAACATCGTAGCGAAAATTCGCCCGCCCGAGGGCAGATTTTGGCTGTTTTGCAGTGGCAATATCGAGATATTGCCCAAAAAACAGGCGAAATATGAACCGAGCCGGCGGATTTGCAGCCGATGCCTTTCAAGTCCGACAGGCTGCTATAGCGGCTTTATCCCAAACTGCGAGAGTAGCATCGAAGTCTCAAATATCGGCAAACCCATCACGCCGGAATAGCTGCCCTCCAGCCGTTCGATAAACACCGCCCCGATGCCTTGAATCGCGTACGCCCCTGCCTTGCCAGTGGGTTCGCCGCACTCAATGTAGCTAGCAATTTCAGCCTCAGTGAGGTCGCGAAAGCGCACCCGCGAAATGGAAGTATCGTGCAGCATGCGCGTGCCGTCGGTCACCGCCACCGCGGTGAGCACTTCATGCTGGGTGCCCGAGAGCAGCTTCAACATGCGCTTGGCATCAGCGTCATCGGCGGGTTTGCCGAAAATGGTGCCGTTGAACACCACAATAGTGTCAGCACCGAGCATCGGCATCGACGGTAGCGCGCGTTGGCGCGCGCGCAGTACACCAATTTGCGCTTTCATTTTGGCCATGCGCTCAACGTAAATGAACGGATTTTCGCCAGCCAGCGGCGTCTCGTCGACATCGCGCGCGCGCGTGGCCTCTTCGCGCAGCAACACAGTCTTGCAAGCAATACCCATCTGCTGCAGCAACTCAAGGCGACGAGGGCTTCGTGAGGCGAGATAAATTTCGTTCATGCGGGGTCGGTTTCCAGTTGGCGGCAGCGGTACAAGCTTAGTCGCGATGATACGGATGATTAGATTGCAAGCTTAGCGCACGATAGAGCTGCTCAACCAGAAATATCCTAGCCAAACCATGCGGCAGCGTTAGCCGCGACAGACCCAGCCGAAAATGCGCCATGCTCTTAAGCTCGGCATCCAGCCCGTCGGCACTGCCGATGACGAACGCCGCTGACGGTGCCTCACGCGCCCACGCGGTCAGGTGCGTCGATAGCTCCCGCGTGGTGAGCTGGTCGCCACGCTCGTCGAGCACGATGCTGAGCGCTTGTCGCGGAATTTGCACACGGATGCGCTCCGCCTCTGCCGCTAGCACGATCTCAACGCTGCGGTTGGTGGCGCGCTTTTCCGGCTTGATTTCGACCAACTCGAACGGCCAGTCGGCGGCGAATCGTTTCGCGTATTCCTGCACGCCGTCGGCGACCCAGGCGGGCTGGTTGGCCCCGAGCGCAATGAGCTTAAGCTTCAAAACGTGCGCGCTCGAAGACTCTCTCGTACGCTATCTCGCCTTTGCTTTGGCTGCGGGCCGCTTGATCGGCTTCATTTTTGCTGCCGGGGCCTTTGCCGCTGGCTTGGCAGCGGGCTTCTTGGCGGCGGGCGCTTTCGCCGCTGGCTTTTTCGCTGCGGTTGCTTTAGTTGCGGGTGCTTTTACCACCGCTTTGACAGCCACTTTGGCAGCCCCTTTGGCAGCCACTTTTGCGGCCGCTTTTTGCACAATAGGCGCGACCTTTGCAATAGGTTTAGCTGCGACTTTGGTGGCAGTTTTAGTCACCGGTTTTTTCACCGCCGGTGCTTTGGCTGCGGGCGCTTCAACAATCGCAACCGCTGCCGCCTTGGTGGCCTTGGTGGCCTTAGCCGCCTTGCGCTCGGCCGTTTTGGTGATCGGGGCAGCCTTGCCTCGTGGTGCTTTCACGGCGGCGATGGGCGCAACGGTTAGCGCAACGGGAGCCGCAGGTTTGGCCCGCTTCATCGACATCGGCGCGGTCCACAGCTCTTCCAAGTTGTATAGCGCGCGCGTGGTCGGCAGCATGATGTGCACGATCATCTCGGTGCAATCAACCAGCACCCATTCGCCGGTCTCCTCGCCCTCAATCGACATCACCTGACCACCGGCTTCGCGCACTTTGTCGCGCACGTGGCGGGCCAGCGCTTTGGTTTGGCGCGCGCTCTCGGCGGTGGCGACAATGATGGAGTCGTACATCGCCGTCAGCGGACGGGTGTCGAGGACGGTAATGTCGCGTGCCTTGATGTCTTCAAGGGCGGCGACGGCGGCTTTTTCGATTTTGGTATTGCGCAATTTCTTGTTTTCCCTAGGGTGCGGGTCGGTACAGTTGATGCGCACGAATATAGGCCAATACGGGCTGCGGAAGGAAGGGCAGCAGAAGCTCGTCACCCGCGCCAGCGGAAATACTGTTGCGAATCATGGTGGCTGAGACGGCTTGCGGGGTCACCGTATGCAGATAAATCGAGCCGTGGGTGGTGCTGGTGAGCGCTTCGGGCGAGCGCACCAAACGATCTTGCCACACCTCGGCAAGCGCGGCTGACAACGCCTGCGACACCGCAAATCCGGGCCGGTTGAGCAGCACAAAGTGCGCGAGATCAAACAGCCTTGGCCAGTCGTACCAGTGCTTGATGTGCAAAAACGCATCCACACCAATGAGCCAGATCAACGGACGCCGCGGAAACTCAGCGCGCAGCGACGCCAATGTCAGCACGGTGTAGCTCGGCGTTTCGCGCTTGAGCTCTCGATCATCGAGCGCAAGGCCCGGTGCGTCCGCCACCGCCAAGCGCAGCATCGCCAGTCGCTGTTCACCCGTTGCCCCCGGTCTGGCGCGATGCACCGGTGCCTTCGACGGAATCAACCGCAGCTCGGGCAATCTCAGCGCGACGGCGGTCTCGCTAGCAATGCGCAAATGCCCCCAATGCACCGGGTCAAAAGTGCCGCCGAGCAGGGCGAGGGGGGCGTTTGTGTCACTGGCCAAAAACATAAAAGAAGTCTACGCGGCAGCAGATTTTGGTAACAGCTTTCAGCGTACATTGCCGTTTTAATTGGTCTAGACTAGATTAGCCGTTAAAGTCGATAAATAGCAAAAGCATCGATTAGACCTTATAAATAAGTCGTTACAGCTAAAAGCTGTATGTCACTAATGTAGTGTTGCGTCCTTGATGCGACTTAAAAATGCGTCTTTTCCGCCGCCTCGGCGATGAGCCTGTGGCTGCGATCAGAAAGGCTCAGCATGTCAGTGCGTGATGGCGCGCGCTACGTCACCCGCCGCCGCAAGAAAACGCCTGCCACCACCGCCAACATCAGCGCGAGCAAACGCTGCATCCACTCGGCGAGCGTCGGCACCGGATTGGCTGAAAATTCGGCAGTGACGTTGCAATTGGCCGTGACCGGAGCGGTCACAAAAGTGGTGCTGGTGCTACTCGCGCCGCCGCAGCCACTGATCCGCCTCAACGTGTAGCCAGGCTGGGTGTTCACGGTGCAGGTGCTGGTGGCCTTCAAGTTCGCCGGCACGGTGCAGATCACCTCGCCGCCAAAAGTCGGCGCGGCAGCGGCGGTGACGACAAACTGAAACTGGGTGAATTTGGCGGTGATGGTGCACGGGTGAAACAGCGCCTCGGTGTAGTAGGAGCCCTGAAACGTGCCGTCACAGCCGCTGACAGCCGTCTCCGAACTTTGCAGCCGGAAGCCCGGAGCCGGGGTCACATTGCAGCGCGACGAGGTGCCGGGCTCCACCGGATTTAGATCACACACCACCGTGCCGCCCCCAGGCGGCACAATCTCGAAGCTGATGGGAAGGCCCGCCACCAGCGTGTTTTCGAACAACGAGGTTGCTGCGGTGACCGCGCGACCGTCGGCAACGACGTAGACCGGCCCGGTGATGACATCCAGCGGTCGACGCCCCCAGAAGAACCCTGCGGGCGGGGTCGGTTCCTCGCTTTGGCTCACGATACATCCGGTGGTGCTGTTGCCTGCATTGCTTGACGTGACGACACCTGTCAGCGGCGACGCAAAAGGGGTGGGCAACCCGTTGGCCGTCAAGGTAATCGCGGGGGTGAAAAACGCAAAACGCGGTTCGGTGGTGAGCGCGCAGGCCACGGTGAAGACAAAATCTCCGGTCACCACCGGGGCGCTTCCCGTCGGGGGCGTTACCGTAACGGCGATGGGCACCAACAGCGAGGCTAAATTGTCACTCGCAAGGACGGGCACACCTGCAGCCCCCAGTGCGACAAACGAGGATAGGGCAAGTGTTTTAGTGAAAAGTCGGGCAAGCGTGGGCATCGTGAAAGGTTCCTGAGGCGGTCAGCTTGTCATGGTCGCGTCGCCTGAAGGCTGGATGCTGCCATGAAGACGCAAGAAATGAAAGGCGCAGGAGGCAAGTTGCACGCTGTTGCGCGTGCTTTGTTGTGCCGTGCCGACGCGCTCTGCGTCGATAGACTAATTGCCCCATCGCAACCATTAGAAGCACCCGCCATGACCCGAACACTGATCAGCTCCGGTTCGACTTTCGAGCAACACATGGCCTACTCGCGCGCCGTGGTGGCGGGCGGCTGGGTGTTCGTCTCGGGCACCACCGGCTTTGACTATAACGCGATGACCATTTCTGAGGGCATCGTTGAGCAAACTGAGCAATGCTTTAAAAACATCGAAGCGGCGCTACAGCAGGCAGGCTGCGGCCTGAATGATGTGGTTCGGGTGACCTACGTGTTGCCCGACGCGGATGAATTTCCGGCCTGCTGGCCGGTGCTGCGCAAATACTTCGGCGACGTACGGCCCGCTGCCATGATGATTGCAGCCAGTTTGGCCGATCCGCGCATGAAGATCGAGATTGAGGTCACGGCCTTACTGCCGTGAAACACGACGTGCGCGGCACAAAAAAACGCGCCCGAGGGCGCGTTTTTTCGGAACGAGTGACGAATTACTGCGCGCCGCCGACGTACAAGTCGCGTGCTGCGCGAGCTTCAGCGCTGTTGCGAGCACTGATGGTTTCAACACGAACATCAGCACGGGTGCGGCTGGTGGCCTCGGCTTTGGCTGAGGTTGGGATGTCGCTGCGCGACAGGTAGCCCGCATCGGTCGCAACGCGGGCGCTGGTGCTCATGCGCGGCGCTTGCGCCAATTGCGTTTCGTAGTCGGTGTCAAAAAAGTTGTTGGCAAACGCCGACGAACCAACAGAGGCAACTACGGCGGCGAGGAGGAGGGATTTAACGTTCATGATTGATTTCCTTGTTTTGTGATGAATTGCGACGTTACGGCTGCCGGGATGGCAGTGGCCTTACACGTCGCATCGGCGCAGCAACCGGGGCCTGTTCACACTGTTCTTTTCAGCGTTCACTTGGAAGAGCGGTGTAAACAGGCGGCGGTTGTTGTGTCGATGGATTGAATGTTAGGCATTGCCATATCGCAAATAAATAGCACGTCGATTAATTGTTTATTTATAATTTAGCAATAATTGAGGCCTTGAAAAATCTCTAAGCAGCAGGGTCAGCGTTCACCGCAAGTTTCACGAAAGAAAGACCATGGATCAGCTCCGCGCGATGCGCGTTTACGCAAAGGTGGTGGACGTTGGCAGCTTCACCAAGGCGGCCGACAAACTTGACTTGGCACCCGCCGTGGTGACGCGGCTGATCGCCGAGTTGGAGCAGCACCTCGGCGTGCGTCTTTTGAACCGCACGACGCGCAGCCTTGCGCTGACGCAGGCCGGTGAGCGTTATCTGGAGCGGGTGCAGCGCATCTTGATCGATGTGGAAGACGCCGAGACGGTGGCGAACTTGGAGACTGCCGAGCCGCGCGGCGTGGTGCGGGTGCTGGCCTCACCGGCCATCGCCGTGCATCAGCTCACCAAACACCTGCCTTCGCTTCGCGCGCAATACCCTAAGCTCACCATTGAGCTGACCATTCAGAATAGCGTTGAGGTGGTTGACGACGGTCACGACATCTCGATACTTACGCTGAAACGCCCGCTGGAAACCGGCAATTTCATCGCGCGCCTGCTCGCCCATTCCGAGATGATTGCCTGCGCCACACCGGGCTATCTCAACGCACACGGACGCCCCACCCGGCTGGATCAACTGGGCGAGCACGAATGGCTATTGCCGTATTCACCCGACGGCAATCACCCCACCACCTTTGAATACTGTCCGGGGGGCGATTGCGGTAGCGCTGACCCGCGCACCAAGGCCGCAAAAACGCCAAAGACAGTCACACTTGACCAGCCACCCATGGCGCTGTCTACGATGCATCTGGACACCCTCTACCACGCAGCACTCGCAGGCATGGGCATCGCAGCGGTGCCCTCGTTCGTAGCGGAAGAAGGCCTGCGCAATGGTCGTCTGGAGCGGGTGATGCCCGATTGGCGCGTGCTCACGCTGTCGATTTATGCGGCCATGCCGACCCGCCTGCACGTCCCGGCGCGAACTCGTGTGTTCATTGACTTTTTGACTAAAGCGTTCGGCGGCGTTGCTCGCGACCCGTGGCTTGCCGCGTTGAAAGATCTGCCAGCGGCTTTGGCCGCAAACGATGAGTTCACTGGGGCTGAAGCGTCAAAAACGACAAAGTCGAGTTCTGGCGAAAAAACTCGCTGATCCTGAGGCTTTCCCGCAAATTTGCAGCGGATGACGGGGCGCGTCGCCATCGCGCGCCGAATGTTGTTTCGCTTTCTCGACTTGTCGCGCGCGCTTCCCAAAGGACGCCTTGACATCCACCGACCTGCCCCGTAGGCTCACGCTAAACATTCGAGGGGTCAAACATGGCGGCAGTTCACTCACTGGGCACATTGTGCCTCGGCCAGCATGACAACGACCCGCCCTCGCCCGACTCGCGGCGGTCAATGCGTTCATACCTTCAACTCCTACTCGGCAGCCTGCTGTTCGCGTGGGCTGGCTCGTGTCTGGCTGTGAACACCTATTACTACGACAGCCTCTCCCGCCTGCGCATCGTCACCTATGGCGACGGCTCGCAGACGCAGATTCAGTACGGATACGACGCAGCCGGCAACGTCATCTCGCGCAAGCTGGGCACGGTGACCGGGCCCAATAGCTCTCTGAATGTAGACGCCAGCACCGCATCATTGAAATACGATGCGCTCACCGACGGCCTGCTGATCCTGCGCTACCTGAATCAGGTGACCGGTTCGGCGCTGACCGCACGCGCGCTGGGCTCCACGGCAACGCGCACCGATCCGACCGTCATCAAGAACTATCTCGATGCCCTGCGCCCGGCGCTCGATATCGATGGCAATGGCGTGGTCGATCCGGCCACCGATGGCCTGCTGATCTTGCGCTACCTGCTGGGGCTGCGCGGAGCGACGCTGGTCAGGGGGGCTGCCGATCAGGCGGGCAGCCGCGCCACCGCGCCGGATGTCGAGACTTACCTCCAACTTTTGCTGCCGTAGCCATTGACGCCAATTATGAACATCAAGCACATGGCAATCATCCTCCGCAATCGCCTGCTGGCGCAACTCTTCACTGGTTTACTCGCGCTGGTAGCACTGCTGCCCCTGGCGCACGCCGTCCCGCCGGTCATCACCGCCGCCAACCCCGTCGTCATCGACTTCGACACGCTGGGCTGTCAGGAGCTGGTCCTGAACTACTACGCGGGTGGCACCGGTAGCCTAGGCAGCGGCCCCGGTCCGGACTACGGCGTTACCTTTCTCGCCCCCGGGGATACGCAGGTGATTAACGACACCGAAAACTTTCCAGCGCTGTGCCCCTTTTCCTCGTATGGGAAAAATATGCCGTCAGGCACCAATGCAGCGGAAAGGGTCCGAGTAGTCAACGTTGCCGGTGGATTCAGGGATGGCTTCGCCCTGTACTACATCAAGTTCAATGCGCAGACGGTAGGTATTTGGTCCGGATTGAACGGTACAGGGTCGCTGCTGGCGACCTTTAATCTGGACTACGCGCCCAACTCGGACTGTCCATATCCCAAGTGCGACTGGACGCCAGCCGGCACCAGCTTCGCGGGGACAGCGCTCTCGGTAGTAATCACCAACAACGTCCTATTCGAAGGCGGTGCTATGGCCTACGACAGCCTGACCTTCGGCGCCGCAAATCCGACCAATTCAGCGAAGGCCTCCGGCAACCCGCTCACGCAGCCAGGCGGCTGCGCCTGCGGCGACCCGATCAACCTCGGCACCGGCTCGGTGTTCGAGCAGACCCTCGACTACAGCACGGTTGGCAGCAACCAGCTCGCCTTCGTGCGCAGCTACAACAGCCTTACCAACGAGGCCACACTGGCCACCATGCTCGGGCGCAACTGGCGCTCCAACTACGACCGCTACCTGCGCATCAAAACCGCAACCACCATGACCAATGAGCGCCCGGACGGTCGCCAGGTCGATTTCCGCCTGATTGCGGGCAAGTGGACGCCGGACAGCGACATCGATGCCACGCTCACTCAAGCTGGCAACACGTGGACCTTCACCGACGGCGGCGAAACCACCGAAACTTACGTCCAGGTCCCGAATACCCCAGTGGCGAGCCTGACCACGATCAAAAAGCGCAACGGCTACACGCAGACATTGAGCTACGACGCGAGCTTCAACCTGCTGCAGGTGGTCGACTCGTACAACCGCAAGCTGCTGATGACCTACAGCACCGGCGGCACCGCACCGTTCGCCCAACTGCTCAACACGCTCACCACGCCCGACGGGCTGGTGTTGACCTACACCTTCCAGAACGCAAGGCTCAATCAGGTCCTTTACTCGACCAGCCCGAACACCGGCATCGCCTATTTCTACGAGAGTGCGGCGCGGCCAAACGCGCTAACGCGCATCGCTAACGAAATCGGCCAGAACACGAGCCGCTGGACGTATGACGCCAAGGGCCGTGCGCTCAGCAACGAGCGCGGCGGGGTGGGCACTCTAGGCTCCAACATCGACAAAATGACCGTCGCGTACAACGACACTGACGGCAGCCGCACGGTCACCAATGCGCTCGGGCAGCCGGAGATTTATCGCTTTGCCAAGCTGCAAGGGGTGGCCAAGCTGGTGCGCGTCGACCGGGTCGCCAACGGCAGCGTCGCCGCCGCAACCCGCCTGTTCACCTTTGACGCCAACGGATTCGCCGCCAGCCAGACCGACTGGAAAGGCAAGCTCACCACCTTCGTCAACAACGCCCGTGGCCAGCCGCTGAGCATCACCCGCGCGCCCGGTACGCCGCTGGCGCGCACCGCCACCATGACCTACGACAGCACCTTCGCTCACCTGCCGAAGACACTCGTCGCGCCGGGGATAACCGTGAGCTTCACCTATGACGCCAACGGCAACATGCTCACCCGCACCGCCACCGACACGACCACCAGGTCGGTGCCGTATTCAACCAATGGCGTCAGCAAAACGACCACCCTGACCTGGGGCGCTAACTTCCTGCTCGCCTCGGTCAAAGGCCCGCGTACTGATGTGAACGCGCTCACCTCGATGAGTTACGACGCAAGTGGCGCGCTCACGCAAATTACCAATGCGCTGAATCAGACCACCACCGTCACCCAGCATCTGCCGGGCGGGCTGCCGCAAACCGTCGTTGATCCGAATGGCGTCACGCGGCAGTTCACTTACGACGCCCGCCAGCGCCTGCTGACCAGCACAGTCGTCATCACCACCGGTGCCGCGATAGATCTGACCTCGACCTACGCCTACGACGCGGCCGGTAACGTCGTTTCGGTCAGGCTGCCCGACGGATCGACCATCACCAACACCTACGATACGGCCAACCGGCTGACCGGCCACACCGATCTGTTCGGCCAGAAGATCGCCTACACGCTGAACGCAGCAGGCGGCGTGACGCAATCCACGGTGAAGAATGGTGCATCGACCACGGTCTTCCAGGTGACCCGCACCCTTGACTCACTGAACCGGGTTCTGCAGAACATCGGCGGCGTCGGTCAGAACACCTCCGTGACCTATGACGCGAATGGCAACGCGCTTGCCGTGGCCGACCCGCTGGTGCGCATCACGCAGGCAGCCTACGACGCGCTGGATCGCCCGGTGCAGGGCACCGATCCCGCCGGGGGCGTGACGGCCCTCGCCTACGATGCACAGGACCGGCTTGCCACTGTCACCGACCCCAATGCCAAAACCACCGCCTACATCTACGACGGCTTTGGCCGACTCATTAGCGAAGTCAGTCCGGCGTCTGGGACCAAGGTCTATCGCTACGATGTTTCCGGCAATTTGACGCAGCGTGTCGACGCGCGCGGCGCGATCGCCAACTTCACCTACGACTCGCTCGACCGACGGCTCACCACCACGTATCCTGGCAACAGCGCCGAGAACGTCAGCTTCACCTATGACAGGAACTTCAGTTTCGGCATCGGCCAGCTGGCCACGGTGCTGGATGCCGCCGGCACGTTGAATCGCTATTACGACCAGCGCGGCAATATCGTCGTCGAAACTCGCCAGAGCACCACCACCAACTCGACCCAGTATGCGTACGACGACGCCGGCCGCATCGACAGCATCACCTATCCCTCGGGCTGGCTCATCAGCTACGTGCGTGACCCGATGGGTCGCAACACGGCGATCACTGCCACGCCGCCGGGTGGGAATACCTTCTCGGTCGTTTCGGCGATGACGTACCTGCCATTCGGACCGATGCGCTCGCTGACCTATGGCAATGGCCTCACCGAAACGCGCACTTATGACCTCGACTATCGCCTGACCAGCATTGCGGTGAACGACCCAGGGCCGCGGCTGAGCCTGACTTACGGCTACGACGCGGCGAACAACGTCAAGGCGGTCACCGACGGCACTGACAGCGCGAAGACCCAGGCAACGGCGTACGACGCGCTCGACCGTCTGGTCAGCGCGTCAGGCGGCTATGGTGCGCTCACCTACAGCTATGACAAGCTCGGCAATCGCCTCACCGAAACGCCACCGACGCCGAGCGCGGCGCCCGCGTTCGACGGATTGGGCGCAATCACCGGCTTCACCTACAACCAGGCGGGGCGCCTCGCCTCGAGCGTGGCCGGCGCGCAGACCGTGGCGCAGTACACCTACAACGCGTTCGGGCAGCGGGCGGTCAAAACCCAGCCGGGCTCTGCGACAACGACCCGCTACGTATACGGTCCGGGCGGTCGTCTGCTCGAAGAAAGCAGCAGCCAGGGGACTACCGCCTCTGCCGACTATATTTATCTGGATGACGGACGCCCGGTGGCCTCCTTCGTCCCGACGGCTGTGGGTGCCATGTACTTCCTGCATGTCGATCGCCGGGACGCGCCGCAACTGATGACCGACTTCGGCCTGAGCTCACGATGGCAGCGGGACTATCAACCCTTCGGCCAGATCGGCAGCAACAACGCCGGCCCTCCCGTCCAGAACCTGCGCCTGCCGGGCCAGATTGCTGACGCCGAGACGGGGCTTTATCACAACGGCGCCCGCGACTATGTGCCGAACCTCGGCCGCTATCTGCAAAGCGACCCCATTGGCCTCGCAGGCGGGCTCAACACCTATGCCTACGTGGGCGCGAATCCGATGACGTTCGTGGATCCGAGTGGCACAAGTGCAATTGCAGGCTCCGATCTTCTCGGCGGAAGCGGCGATGTGGATGAGACGACAGCAGCCCAAAGGAAGCAGAATTCCATCGTCGCCTGCTTCACTCCCGAAAGGCGAGACCTCGTCAACGAGCTGCTCAGCGAGGGCGAGGCAGGAAAGAAGCTGGCGCAGTTCCTCATCGATTCGTGGACGCCTGCCACCGACGAACAAAAAGCCAGAGGTGCAGTCTTACGCCAGCAATTCGCCGCACAGGAAGTCGTGAGGAAGGCCGAGGAAGAGGAGGCGGCCGCAGACAGAGAACATTATGCGCAAGTGGAAGCAGAGAATAAATGGAGAGTCGAATACCACAGACGAGACAGACGAGACGTTATAGGAGATCTACAGCGGGGTTTTCACAGGCTAATGGGGGGGAGATAGGGGACACGCTAAGGAAACGCTGAACAAAGCCGCGCTACCGCAAGCAACAGGCGCTCCATTTTTTTGAGTTTTTGATCGGGTCAGTTTTTCACGGATTTCTCATCATTTCATCTCGTTGCATTCGCTTTTCGAGCCGGGTAGGGTGGGCACCCCGTGCCCACCAAGCGATCACCTGCGAACCAAAGTCTTCAAGCAACAGGACAGGGGGCAGGGGGCAGGGGCTGTCCACCCTACGAAAAATAGCTCGCGTAGATCGGAACGCTTGCGGTTCCGGCTCATCACGTCGCCGTTGGCCATTCGTTCGCGCCGATTGCCGTGCGTTCGCATCCGGCAGAACCGCAAGCGTTCTGCCCTACATCTACTCCCCCGGCAATTGCCCTGATTCCGCCCGCAACGCCTCGTACAGCGGCGCAAAATCCGGCGCAGCGTCGGCGCACAGTTGCTGGAATGAATCGAGCACGAAGTATGTCGTCTGCACGTCATCGATCAAAAATGGGCGTGAACAGCGTTGGCACATGACCAAAAAAGTCAATAGGAAGTTCGCGCTCGCATTTCGTGACTGGTAGGCAAACGCATATTTATTCGTCACCCCAGCGAAGACCGGGGCGGAAAGACGAAAGCGTGCATAAATCCGTGTTTCCCTAGCCGTGCCCTTACCTGTATGGAATGCCGCTCAACGTGATGCGCGACCGCTACGTGTGAGTACGACCCCCGATGCAATCGCCATTAGTGCGGCGAGCAACCACAGCCACAATCCACCCGACACAGGAACAACCGTTGGGATGTCCTGAATAAATTCCGCTGTGACGAGGCACGGCGCATTGATTGCCCCTGTGACGTACGTCAGCGCGGTTGACGCGATGCCGCCGCAGCCGCTGATTGACGCCAATCGGTAGCCCGCATTAAGCGCGACAGTGCAGGTCGACCGACCGCCAATGGCTGTCTGCGGCGTGCAGCTCACCGCCCCACCGAGTGCAGTCGATACCGACACGCTGGGCGTGATCGCAGAGGTGAAGCTTGCGATGACCGTGCAATCCGCCGCAATCGGGGACGTCGCAAACGCAGTCCCCGACAGGCTGCCGCCGCAGGTGCCACCGACGGGCGTCAGCGTAAAGAACCCTGCATTGGCTGTGATCGTGACGCTGCCGCTGCTGCCACTAACGACCGCGCCACCGCCGGTGGCTGTGCCGTTGCCACCGGAGACGCTGGCTGTGACGGTGTAGGTTCTAGGTGCTGCGCAACTGGAATTGGTGCCGCCGTTGGCTCCACTACACGTCCACGTGAATTGGCTCGGGGTGGTGGTGACCGCAGGCGTGCTGGCGTCGGCGCACAGATTGGCCGAGGGTGCCACCGCCACAGCGACCGTGTTGGCGCTGCCGCAGGTCGCGTTGACAACGGCCACGAAGCTT